>JAFXTO010000052.1 GCA_017535725.1 Bacteroidaceae bacterium | reverse complement strand
CGGACCAGCATCTCGTAGTCGAATGATGAATGTTTCTTTGCCATGGTGCAAAGGTAACACTTTTAAACGACATTTGTTCCGTTGTGGGAAGATTTTTTGGTTAGGCTATGGGGCTATCCACGGAAAATCACACCTGCGCCGGAAAAATCCAACACTTCATTCAGCCTCCGAAATGTGGCATAACCACCTTCGTTGCGTAAGGCTTCTATGACCTTTTGCTCTTGTGTAACTTTCTTCATACAATCAGATTACAGTTCGTGTCATGGGCAAACACATTGTTGATATTCGGGAATCGGAGGTGGCTTGTACGCTGCCTTCCGCTGATTCTGGGTGCAAATATAGCAATAAATTCCGCTCGCACCAAAAAAATGAGAGAAATATAAAAGGTTTTGCTCTCATTATCTTTGTAATTTAGTCAGCTGGCCGAACCAGTTGTTCGTTTGCGATTACAAAGATAGAACAAATACAGGAGAAAACCTGCAATAGATCAAAACTTAACTTTTGTGATCAAAAAAGATCAGTCATGAATCATCACAATTTATGGTTTAATTCATGGCTTAATTCATGATAAATTCGTGTAGGTAACTAATCATACGATAAAACCGAGAGGAAAAATCTATGGTATTTTGACAAAACCGAGAGGAATAAACAACACTTGTGTGACAAAATCGAGATCCTGATTTATCCCCCAATCTCCTCACCCTCCCGCTCGCAACGCTCGGCTATGCCGCTTTGCTTGCAAAGAACTCCAAATAAGGCCCTCCTTGTAGGAATTGAGGTGCTTGGTTGGTTGTCATAATCATCTCTACATCATCTTTATTAATCTTACCGTTCCTGTAATTCTTTCATCTTCTGCATCAGTTCTTCGAACTCCAAAGACTGACCATAGATGAAAAAGCGTCGCATGTCTGCATAGTCAGACTTCCATGCTTCCATCGCTTGTTCTGGTATCATAAAATTGATCGTTGCGGGATTATGAAGGTCATAATTCACATACTTCAAAGCATAATATGCTTTACGATGCTCTATTATGGCCTCATAAAGCGTATAATCAGCCAGCGCTTCCCTTCCATATTTAGTATCCATCAGTTTCTCCAAATCGTATAGATGGCGAGACATACGCACACTTCTGGGCTTTACTTTTTGAAACTCTTCGGCTAGCAAGAACAGCTTTTCCAAGAAGGTTCGAGTTGGAACCACGGTTCTTATTTTACAATTAGCATCAGTATCTTCATCTTCAAACGTGTCTCCAATTAATGAACTAATTGGGCGTTCCTCAGTTGGTTCATCCATTGAGAGACAACTGATTTCTATTTTAACACGCGGTGGAATATAGCTTATAGTGTCTTCCAAAATGGAAGGATAATGTAGCAGTATAACCGTTGGGTCTTTGTCTGAGTCAATAGGCTTCCAGTCCCCATTTTTATCCTGCATCTGGGTAATGTTCTCAATTGTATATCCCGTGACTCCCATATTTTTTAATTGTGTATCCAGTTGAGCAGAAAGAGTCTCATGTAAATACTTTCGAGCCAATTTCTTTAACTTGTCACGCTGACTTTTGTTTACCTTCTCAATTCCAAAGAAAGAGTGGCTAATTGCCAGGTCTATGTCTTCAGAAAAACGCTCAATAATGTTGAAACCTTTAGAGAGCGATGTGCCACCTTTGAATATCAGTGATTCATGACACTCCGTCTGAAACAGGGATTTTAGAGTAACCGTTACCCACCAGTCCTTTTCTATTGCCACTTGATTAATTCCAGGATGCCTATTTTCCGTCTGTTGCAACATGGCAAGGCGGTCAACAAGTTCATTATTAAGCCAAAGTTTACCCATTGTCTTTATTCTGTTTTAAGCATTGGTTTGACAATTCTTTTCATCCATGCTGGCATTAAATCTACATCCCTCATCAAAGAATCTTTATTAGGTTCCTTTGATAATAGTGAACGTATCGTCTGAATTTCCTCGTCATTAATATTCTCTTGTTTTAAAGCTCTAAGAGCCTGCACTAATAGTGCTATAAGGCGAGTCTCATAACAAAAATTCTTAGGTACGCCACGCTTTAATATAACCTGACGATTTGCAAGCTTAACGATTCTCTCACTTCCTGTAGTCAGATAGATATAATTCATCGGCACCTGGGTAGATAGTCCCAAAATATTCAATGCAGTCATACCAGATGGTAGCACTTCCGCGTTATCGCGGGCCGCTATAGCCTGTACTAACTTGTCAACCGTAGGAAGTACAGCTCCAAAACGGCTCTTTCGAGGTTTGACATAGATGCCTTGTGCAATCTTTGTCAGAACACCCTCAGTGGCAAGTTCAGACAAAGTGCCACCAACAAACTCTGAGTGATACTCTGGAAAGTCTGAGCGAAAGAGAATGCTATCCTCTGGCATTGTCTCTATTCGTTGTCTAAGAGTATTGCTATCATTAAAATGATCATTTACCATACCACCTTTGAAATTTTGATGATTTTTCAAGTACAAAGGTAGGGATAATTTTTTATATAAAGCAAATAAATAGAGCAAATTTTATGACTTTTGGGCATTTTTTCTCAGACTTGTAATAGAGTTGCACAATTGAAGGGGTGTTTTATGTGTTCTTTGGAGGCCAATATACTGACCTTACCCTCTTCTTCTATCCATTTTTTTCAGAATCCCATATATAAATGAAGAATGAAAAATATAATAAACCCTGCTTCATGAGCCTATGCACGTAGATTCATGGGCCTATCCACGTAGATTCACGAGCTTATCCACGTAGATTCATCCGCCTATGCACGTAGGTTCATTTCTTGGTGGTCAGCCGTCGGATATGGTCTTTCAGGATTTTGTAGGCTGGTTGCGGCATGCTGCCGTGGTCGTAGCCCTGCATCTCGTAGATTGTCACGTCCTTGTGGCCTACGAGTTTCAGCATGCGCCAGAAGTAGGCCTGCTCCTCATAGCGGCCATAGAGCTCCAGTTCGCGGTCGCCAGAGATGATGACGATGGGGGGTGCGTCGGGGCGGACGTAGGTGAGCGGGGCGTACTGGTCAACGGTGGCCTGCAAGGGGGGAATGCCCTGCTGCTTGCGGATGTTGTAGTGCGTGATGCACTGTCCGCTGAAAGGCACGAGGGCGGCCAGCGAGTCGGCATTAACGCCGTACTTGGCGAGCCACTTCTTGTCTAATCCAATGATGTCGAGTAGGTAGCCACCGGCGGAGTGTCCGGCCACGACAATCTTGCGATGGCTGCCGCCGTATTGCTCGATGTTCTTATATGTCCAGGCAACAGCGGCTGCGGCATCGTCGAGGATATCATCGATGTTGGCCTTCGGCAGCAAACGGTAGTTGGCAGCGACGACTACCAGTCCGCTGTTCTTCAGTTCCTGGGGGATAAACTTGTTGCCGCCTTCGATGCCACCGCCGTGGAACCACACCACGACGGGTGCATCCTTCTGATTCGTAGGGTAATAGACATCCAGCTTGCAGCGTTCCTGGGCGTAGGCGTCGGAGGACTCGGTGTAGGGAATGTCGTTCTGTTGCTGGTACTGCGCCATGGCTATGGCGGGGAGTTGCAGGAGGGCGAGAATCAGGGAAACTACCCATACAGTCTGTTTCATTTTCATGTTTGTTGTTTTGAACGCAAAGACGCGAAGACATCTTTATCAACCAACTGAAACAGGGTGAATAAAAATGCGTCTTCGCGTCTTTGCGAGTTTGCGTTGAAATTTAGATGTCGCGGAGTCGTGTACCCATACGAGCCTCGACAACGTTGACCACGTAGTCAGCCAACTTCTCACACTCGTTGACGATATCCATGTAGATGGTACCGACGGCGTAGGTGTACTCGTGGTTGTTGACGTCCACGATGTTCTGCTGCTTGAGCTGGTTGCGGAAGTGGTTGATCTCATTCTCCATATTGACAGTGCGGTTGATGTCGAAGTTCTCCTTACGTCCCTGCATGAGCTGGTTCATAAGGGTGAGGGCTTCGTCAGTAAGCACCATCATCTGGTGGAGGCGATCGTACTGCTGCTCGTTGAAATGATCCTGCTTGCCGCTATACTTACGACTGATGGTGCGGGCCATGTTGTAGCAACTGTCGCCAATAGATTCGAGCTCGGATATCTCGCGGAGCATGGAACGAATCTTGGCCTTCGTATCGTCGGAGAGATGGGCGTCGCTGACCTGATCGAGGTAGTTTGCAATTTCAAGCTCCATATTGTCTGAAATGCTCTCGTACTTCTCGATGCGGCTGAAAAGCCTGTTGAACTCCACTTCCTGGTCGTTCTTCTTCTTGCCGGAGGAGGTTGAAGAGAGGATCAGCAGTTCACGAACCATGGCAAACATTCGCTGCATACGGTCGGAGAAAGCCTGGATTTCCTTTTGAGCCTCGAGCACGGAAAGCTCAGGCGTTTTCATGATACCAGAAGTGATGAAATGGAGTCGGAAGTCCTCTTCTTCGTCCACTTTCTTGGGCTTGATGACCCAGCAAACCAAGCGCTCAATCTGAGGAATAAACCAAATGAGGATGAAGGTGTTGGCGACATTGAAGCATGTGTGGAAGGCAGCAAGGACAAAGCTGAGTTTAGCGGCATTGGCCATGAACAAGTCCATAGACACGTTGTCCTTGGTCATTGTCACATCGTAGCCCACAAGTCCGCAAACTGCATCTATGAAAGGACGGAAGACGAAGAGAATCCAGATGACACCAAAGAAGTTGAAAAACATGTGGGAGAAAGCCGCCCGACGTGCCTGGGTGTTGGCAGAGAGGGCTGCAAGGTTGGAAGTAATGGTAGTACCAATATTCTCGCCCATCACCAAGGCGATACCCTGATAGATGGGCAGTGCGCCACTGGAGCAGAGAATCATTGTTATGGCCATCACGGCAGCTGAGGACTGCACACAAAATGTCATAATGCCACCCAAAAGGAGGAAGATAAGTGTGGTGGTGAAAGAGGTGGGGTCGAAAGAAGCGAAGAAATCGAGCACGGCTTGGTTCTCGCCCAAGTGCATCTCCATACCTGTTGCCCGCAGGGTTCCCAGTCCCAGGAGGAGGAAGGAAATACCGAAGAGGAAGTCACCGATATATCGGTATTTCTTCAGATAGATGAGGACGATACCTATCAGGAAGGCCGGATATACGGTGTTCGTGATGTCAAAGGACATACCTGCCGACATGATCCACGCCGTGAGCGTTGTACCAATATTGGCACCCATGATGACGGAGATGGCCTGTGCCAGCGTTAGCAAGCCAGCATTAACAAAAGACACCGTCATCACCGTGGTGGCTGTGGAAGACTGGACGGATGCTGTCACCAACATACCTGTCAACATTCCCGTGAAGCGGTTGGTGGTCATTGCGCCCAGCACATGGCGCAGCTGGGGACCAGCCATTTTCTGCAGGGCTTCGCTCATGGACTTCATACCGAACATCAGCAGAGCCAGCGAGCCAAGGAGCTTGAAGATAACAAAAGAGGACATGTTGTTTTAGAATGAGGATTTATAGGGTTAGTAATTGTTCAACTAAAAAAATTAGGCCCATTTGCGAGGCAAAAGTAATCAAAAAAGACTCCTTTTCAAAATAAATAAAGCAGAATTATGTCTAAAAGCAGCGAAAAATAGAAATAATCGCCCTAAAAGGAAGTGTTTTTCAAATATTCGTCGTACCTTTGCAGGAACTTTCATACAAAGTAATACCAAAAAGTATGGGTACTGTCAATAAAGCGATACTGCTGGGCTACGTCGGAAAGGATCCCGACGTGCGTTATGTGGACAATGGCGTATGTGTGGCACAACTGAAGCTGGCCACCAAAGAGCGAGGCTACACCCTGCCCGGAGGCACCGAAGTTCCTGAGCGCACGGAGTGGCACAATGTCATCTTGTGGCGCAAGCTGGGAGAGACCGCGGAGAAGTACGTCCACAAGGGCGACCTCATCTACGTGGAGGGCAAGATACAGACCCGCTCCTACGACGACCGACAGGGCATCACCCGCTACATCACCGAGATCTGGGCCGACAAGCTCGAACTGTTCACACCCCGCAGTCAGAACGACGACAAGACACAAGCATAACCCAACTTCCACCTTCTCATAAAATAGAACGTTAAACACCCACAATGGACTATCACCTATCGGCCGCGGCCGATTTCTTCTCTGGTATCACACTGACATTTCCTGCCCTCGGAGCCTGGATAGCACTGGCTCTGGGATTGTTGCTGCTGCTCTGCTCCGCGTTTGTCAGCGGCAGCGAAATAGCTTTCTTCTCACTCAGTCCTGCCGACATGAACGAACTCGAAGAGCGTCGGACGACCACAGACCGCCGCGTGCTCCAGCTGCTGGAGGATTCCGAGCGGCTGCTGGCCACCATCCTCTGTTCGAACAACCTGGTGAACGTGGCGATTATCATGCTGCTGAACTACTTCTTCCTCGGCGGCGACGAGCCGGTGTTGGACTTCGGAGGCAACGCGGTCATCGAGTTCCTGGCGATGACTGTCGTGCTGACGTTCCTGCTGCTGCTCTTCGGCGAAATCATGCCCAAGATTGCCTCTGCCCAAAACCCGCTGCGCATGGCACGTTTCTGTGCCCCTACGTACAGCGTGCTCGTCAAGCTGTGGTGGCCTGTCAGCAGTCTGCTCATGCAGAGCACCAAACTGACCAGCCGACTGGAGGTTTCCCGCCAGCAGCTCTCGGTGGACGACCTCGAACAGGCGCTGGAACTTACAGACAAAGAAACCATTGGCGACGAACAGCAGATGCTGAAGGGCATCATCCGATTCGGAGGCGAGATGGCGCGCGAAGTGATGACTCCGCGAGTGGACATCGTGGGACTGGATATCAAGACACCCTTCCCGGAAGTCATCAAGTGCATCGTTGAAAACAACTACTCGCGCATTCCAATCTACGCCGACAGCGAAGACAACATCAAGGGAATACTCTACATCAAGGACCTGCTGCCGCATCTGGGCAAGCCGGCCAACTTCCGCTGGCAGACACTGGTCAGGCAAGCCACTTTCGTCCCCGAGACAAAGATGATAGACGACCTGCTACGGGACTTCCAGGCACAGAAGGTACACATCGCCATTGTGGTCGATGAATTTGGAGGAACCAGCGGACTCATCACCATGGAAGACATCATCGAAGAAATTGTGGGAGAAATCAATGATGAATACGACGACGACGAACGCCCCTACACACGCTTGAACCAGAACACCTACGTCTTCGAGGCCAAGACCCTGCTGACCGACTTCCGCAAAATCATGCAACTACCGGAGGATGCGCTGGACGATGTGGCGCACGACGCCGACACGCTGGCAGGACTGCTGCTGGAAATCAAGGGAGAATTTCCGCAGGAGCACGAACGCATACAGCACGGCCGCTTCACCTTCGAGGTCATGGAGATGGATGAACGCCGAATCGTCAAAATCAAGGTGATTGTCGGAAAAGAGAAGACAGAGGAGTAAGGAAGCGACTAATGCGCCCACGCGCGCGAACCTTTTATTATTTTAGCTCATCTTTCTCAAGTGGCAAAAGCGCCCTGAAAGGGCATTAAGCACATAGCCCAAGGCGGCGCCTTGGGTATTTGGACGCAGAGGGAACAACGCCCTGTAAGGGCAAAAGCATTACAAAATGACAATGCTTTTGCCCTTACAGGGCGAATATTTTTATCGCACTTACACCCAGGGCGGTGCCCTGGGCTAACAGCTTATTGGCCTTTCAGGCCGTATAAACCCAGGTCTCTAATTACTTGGAAAGGGCTAACAGCTTATTGGCCTTTCAGACCGTATAAACCCAGGTCTCTAATTACTTGCGAAAGGGCTAACAGCTTATTGGCCTTTCAGGCCGTATAAAACCAGGTCTCTAATTACTTGCGAAAGTTGTATTCTTTTATTCTTTAATTTTTTCATTTTTTAATTCTTCCCCAAGTACTCTTCCACCCGCTGGAGCATGATTTCAATGAGTCGCGGTTTAGCGTAGTCATCCAAGTCCGGCTCGGCAATCCAAATATAATCGTCCGGCAGGACCGGCTTCTGCTGCACTTCGAGGAAATAGAAGTCACAGAGCAGCCTACGGTGGGAAAGGATATGCTTCACATCGTGGGCAAGTAAAACCATCTCCCCCTTACCCTGAACCAAATTCTCATAACCCACGACTGTTCCTTCACTCTCGACGACTGCCCCCTCACGGCCTACCATCAAGTAAGGTTCCCACAGTCCCTGCCAGAAATCCCCTTTGCCCCGCCGATGGAAGGCGACCTCACCAGCACAGCGCAGATAGATGTAGGACAGGCGTCGCTCCTGAACCTTCGTCCGCCCAGCCTTCACGGGCAACACCTCCACCCTGCCCTCACCCAAAGCCTTGCAGCTCTCTGCCAACGGGCACAACAGACACGCCGGATGAACGGGAGTACACTGCGTGGCACCGAAATCCATAATGGCCTGGTTGTAGTCCGCGGCGCGATCGGGCGGCAGCAGTTCCTGAGCCAGCGAGGCAAACAGGCGGCGCCCCTCCGTGGAGTCGATGGGAACGTCAATGCCGAAATAGCGAGCCAGCACACGATAGACATTACCATCTACCACAGCAGCAGGCACCCCGAAAGCAAAGGATGCTATGGCAGCAGCCGTATAGGCCCCCACCCCACGCAGACGGCACAACCCCTCCACGGTCTGCGGGAAGCCACCAGCCTCCACCACCTGTCGGGCAGCGGCCAGGAGATTGCGGGCACGGCTGTAGTAGCCCAGCCCCTGCCATAATCGCAGCACCTCGTCCTCCGTGGCTGCTGCCAACGCCTCCACCGTGGGCCACTTTTCCACAAAACGAACCCAGTAGTCCCGTCCTTGCTCCACACGAGTCTGCTGGAGAATGATTTCACTCAGCCATACACGATAAGCATCGCGCGAATGCCGCCAAGGCAAATCGCGACCTGCATGTTCAAACCATGTCAGCAAGATAGAGGAGAAAGCAGATTGTAATGATTTCATGGCCACAAAAATACTGCTTTTCAGACAAAAACGAGGCGAAAAGACCTAAAAAAACATGGAAAATCCTTTTTTTTGTAAAAAAACATTCCAAACATTTCTCTAACTGCCTGAAATGTTGTACATTTGCAAGCCAAAATCACTAAAACATATTTTTAACCATCAAAAATAGAACAAAAAATGACAAAGCAAGAAATCGTTGCTGAAATCAGCAAACAGACAGGTGTCGACAAGGCTACCGCTCTGGTCGTTGTAGAATCATTCATGGAACAGGTGAAAGAGTCCCTGGCTAAGGAAGACAATGTGTATCTCCGTGGCTTCGGTAGCTTCATCCTGAAGAAGCGCGCTCAGAAGACTGCCCGCAACATCACCCAGAACACCACCATGATTATTCCCGAACACAGCATTCCCGCTTTCAAGCCTGCTAAAGTGTTCTTCGAAGCTGTAAAGAAATAAATATTTGACAGCAACATCCATTTTTATTCACCATAATTTAATATCTTACAAGCTATGCCCAGCGGAAAAAAGAAGAAAAGACACAAGATGTCTACTCACAAGCGTAAGAAGAGACTGAGAAAGAACAGACATAAGAGCAAATAAACGTATGCTCTGCCCGACTCTCCGTCCCTCAGACTTAGTGAGTCACAACGAGGAACAAACAAGTCGCCCTTTGCTCGGGACCTGTTTGTTCCTTGTTTAAATCCACAAACAGAACCTGACAAATCTACGCACCGCGTACATTTGTACATCCCGAAATCCATTAATTTGTAAATCGTCAGAAATCACATGACCTGTGAAGTAATTGTAGATGTCCAGCCGAAGAAGATTGCCATCGCCCTGACAGAGGACAAGCGTCTCGTGGAATATCAGGAAGAGGAACAATCCGCAAGCTTCAACGTCGGGAACATCTATTTCGCCAAAGTGCGCAAGCTCATGCCCGGGCTTAATGCGTGCTTCGTGAACGTTGGTCATGAGCGCGACGCGTTCCTACACTATTTGGATTTAGGACCACAGTTTCATTCTTTTGCCAAGTACCTCAAGCAAGTAAGCAGCGACAAGAAGAATATCTTCCCCATGCAGAAGGCAAGCTTCCAGCAGGAACTGCCCAAGGAGGGCAGCGTCCAGAACGTCTTGCAGCTGGGGCAGGAAATTCTCGTGCAAATCGTCAAGGAACCAATCTCAACCAAGGGTCCACGACTCACCTGCGAAATCACCTTCCCCGGAAGATACCTCGTTCTCGTTCCTTTTGCAGACAAGGTCAACGTCAGTTCCAAAATCAAATCCAGCGCCGAACGCGCCCGCCTGAAGCAAATCATACAGAGCATTAAGCCTAAGAACTTCGGAGTCATCGTGCGCACCGTGGCCGAAGGAAAGAAAGTACAGGAACTGGACCAGGAACTCATGATTCTGCTCAAACGATGGGAAGATGCAATAGCCCGCGTACACGCTGCCAAGGACTTGCCAACCCTCTGCTATGAAGAGACCAATCGCACCGTGGCACTGCTACGCGACCTCTTCAATCCGACCTACGAAAATATTTTCATCAACGACCCGAAGGTTTACGACGAAGTCAAGGACTACGTGAGACTCATTGCGCCTGAGATGCAGGAAATTGTCAAGCTATACAAGGGAAAACTGCCCATTTTCGACAATTTCGACGTCACGCGCCAAATCAAGACATCCTTCGGAAAGACCGTAAGCTACAAGCACGGAGCTTACCTCATCATTGAGCACACAGAGGCACTACATGTCGTTGACGTGAACAGCGGAAACCGCGCCAAGAACCCCGACGGCCAAGAAGCCAACGCCCTCGAAGTCAACCTCGGAGCAGCCGACGAACTCGCACGCCAGCTCCGACTCCGCGATATGGGGGGAATCATTGTCGTGGACTTCATTGACATGAATGTCGCAGAAGACCGTCAGAAACTCTACGAACGAATGGTAGAGAACATGAAGCGAGACCGCGCACGCCACAATATCCTGCCCCTGAGCAAATTCGGATTGATGCAAATCACACGCCAGCGAGTACGACCGGTGACTGAAGTACATGTCGACGAGACCTGCCCCACTTGCATGGGCAAGGGAACTATCAAGTCCAGCTTCCTCTTCACCGACCTCATCGAGCAAAAGATTGACCAACTGGTGAATCAACTTCAGATTCGCTCTTTTGTCCTACATGTCCACCCCTACGTGGCCGCATACATCAACCAGGGCCTGGTTTCCCTGAAGTTCAGATGGCAAATGAAATACGGCTTTGGGATACGCGTCATTCCTAACCAACGACTTGCCTTCCTCCAGTACGAATTCTACACACCTAAAGGTGAGGAAATCGACATGAAATCGGAGGACGACATGAGATGAACAGATTCCCTCCGAGAATCCCTCCGAGAATCAGTAATTAACGAAAGCGGACTGCCCGAACAATGAGATTCAGGCAGTCCGCTCTTTTTAGGTGTAATACCCTTGCGGCGCAAGTGCGCCCGCAGGAAACGCCATCAGGAATTGTACTCCTGCCAGGACTTAATCTTGATGTCCTCGAGGCTGATGGACGTGAAGGCCTGGATGAAAGCCTTGGCCAGACGAGTATTGGTCATCAGGGGGATATTGTGGTCGATGGCTGCACGGCGGATGCGATAGCCGTTGGTCAGCTCGCGCTTGGAATGGTTCTTCGGCACGTTGACGATGAGGTCAAAACGGTGCTGGGCAATGAGGTGGATGACATTCTGGTCATCGTCTTCATCGGGCCAGCTGACACTGCGGGCGAAGACACCATTCTGATTGAGGAAAGCGGCAGTACCGGCTGTTGCATAGACATCCAATCCTTGGCGGACGAGCTGGCGAGCGGGTTCGAGCAGGTCGAGCTTACCCTTGGCACCGCCCGAGGAGATGAGCACAGCCTTCTTAGGCAGACGGTAGCCGGTGGAGATGAGGGCATTGAGCAGAGCCTCGTTGAGATCATCACCCAAGCAACCTACCTCACCCGTGGAACTCATATCAACACCGAGAACCGGGTCAGCATTCTGCAGACGGGCGAAACTGAACTGACTGGCCTTCACGCCGATACGGTCAATGTCGAACTCGCTCTTCTCTGCTCGCTGGTAGGGAGCATCGAGCATAATCTTCGTGGCCGTCTCAATGAAGTTGCGCTTCAGGATTTTCGAGACGAAGGGGAACGAACGTGAGGCACGCAGGTTGCACTCAATCACCTTCACCTCACGGTTCTTGGCCAGGAACTGGATATTGAAAGGACCACTGATGTTCAGTTCCATAGCAATCTTGCGGGCAATCTTCTTCATCTGGCGAATCGTGGAGAAGTACACGTGCTGAGCCGGGAATATCATGGTTGCATCACCACTGTGTACACCTGCATACTCGATATGTTCGCTGATGGCATATTCCACGATTTCACCCTTGTCCGCCACGGCATCGAACTCTATCTCCTTGGTTTCCTGCATGAACTGCGAAACAACCACGGGGAATTCCTTGGAAACCTCGGTAGCCATTTGGAGGAAGCGTTCCAACTCTTCGTCATCATAACAGACGTTCATGGCAGCACCGGAGAGGACATAGCTGGGACGAACGAGAACGGGATAGCCCACTTCGCTAACAAATTCCTTGATGTCCTCCAAGGAAGTGAGGGCGCGCCATGCGGGCTGATCGATACCGAGCTTGTCGAGCATCGCAGAAAACTTGTCGCGATTCTCAGCACGGTCGATGTCCACGGGCGAAGTGCCCAGAACAGGAACACCCTGACGATGGAGTTTCATGGCCAAGTTGTTGGGAATCTGGCCGCCCACGGAAACAATGACACCACGGGGCTGTTCGAGGTCGATGACATCCAGCACTCGCTCCAAGGTTAGTTCATCAAAGTAGAGACGGTCACACATATCATAGTCCGTGGAAACCGTCTCCGGATTATAGTTAATCATGATGGACTTGTAGCCCAGTTTGCGAGCCGTGTTGATGGCATTGACAGAGCACCAGTCAAACTCCACGCTCGAACCGATACGATAGGCACCGGAGCCAAGTACGATGACAGACTTTTCGTTGTGGTAGTAAGAGATGTCGTGGAAGACCCCCTCCCCGCTCCCCCTCAAGGGGGAGAGTGAAATGTTCTGCCCATTGGAAAGGTAACCACCCTCCCCCTTGAGGGGGAGCGGGGAGGGGGTCTTTGTGAATGGACCGTATGTGAAATACAAGTAATTGGTGAGTTCCGGGTGTTCGCTGGCTACGGTGGGAATGCGCTTCACGCTGGGAAGAATACCGCGCTGCTTGCGGTGGCGACGCACTTCGAGGTTCTCCTTTTCGAGGTTGCCGCCTTCGGGCTTGAGGACGAAGCGGGCAATCTGGAAGTCGCTGAAACCAGCCTGCTTGACTTCGAGGAGGAAGCTGTCGGGCAGGGCTTCGAGCGAGTCATAGCTCTCCAGCTGATGCTTGAGGTCAACGATATGCTTCATCCGGGTGATGAACCACGGGTCGATTTTCGTCAGCTGTTCGATGCGCTCGACCGTGTAGCCTTCTTCCAGCGCCTGGGCGATAGCAAAAATGCGCAAATCGGTAGGATTCTCCAGTGCATCGTCGAGGTCATCGAAGGAGACGTGTTCGTTGCCCACAAAACCGTGCATGCCTTGACCTATCATTCGGAGACCTTTCTGCAACATCTCTTCGAACGAACGGCCAATGCTCATGATTTCACCAACGGACTTCATCGAACTGCCAATCTGACGGCTGACGCCAACAAATTTGGTGAGGTCCCAGCGAGGAATCTTACAAATCATGTAGTCGAGTGAGGGAGCTACATAGGCGCTGTTCGTGGTGCCCATTTCGCCAATCTGGTCGAGGGTGTAACCCAAAGCAATCTTAGCGGCGACGAAAGCAAGAGGATAGCCCGTGGCCTTCGAGGCAAGGGCACTGGAACGGGAGAGGCGAGCGTTGATTTCAATGATGCGGTAGTCGTTGGTCACTGCATTGAAGGCGAACTGGATATTGCACTCACCCACAATGCCTAAGTGCTTCACACACTTGATGGTGATATCCTGCAGCATCTTCACCTGCTCCTCAGTCAGCGAACAGGTGGGAGCTACGACGATAGACTCACCTGTGTGAATGCCCAGGGGATCGAAGTTCTCCATCGATGCTACCGTGAAGCAGCGGTCGTTGGCATCGCGAATGCACTCGAACTCGATTTCCTTCCAGCCTTTCAGACTCTCTTCCACAAGGATTTGCGGTGCAAAAGTGAAAGCACTCTCTGCCACTTCTACAAACTTCTCCTCATTTGGACAGATGCCACTGCCCAGGCCTCCGAGAGCGTAGGCCGAACGAATCATGATGGGGAAACCTATCTCGCGGGCGGCAGCAAGGGCGTCGTCCATATTCTCCACGGCGTGGCTCACAGGCACTTTCAAATCCACTTCAGCCAGCTTCTTGACGAAGAGGTCGCGGTCTTCCGTGTTCATAATGGCCTCCACAGAGGTTCCAAGTACTTCAACGCCATACTTCTGCAGCGTTCCGTTCAGATAGAGTTCTGTGCCGCAGTTCAGGGCCGTCTGACCGCCGAAGGCAAGCAGAATGCCGTCGGGGCGTTCCTTCTTGATGATTTCGGTTACAAAATAGGGCGTCACTGGTTGGAAATAAACTTGGTCAGCGATGCCCTCAGAAGTTTGGATTGTGGCGATATTTGGGTTGACAAGAACGCTCTGGATTCCTTCCTCACGCAGAGCTTTCAAGGCTTGGGAGCCCGAGTAGTCGAACTCGCCGGCTTGCCCGATTTTCAAGGCACCACTACCTAAGACGAGTACCTTCTTCAATGTCTTTCTCATACTGCAAAAGTATTTTATTGGGTTGGGGACGTTTTATTTCGGCTGCAAAGGTAGTGAAAAGTTTAAAGTTTGAAGTTCAAATATAGACTTTTTTTGCCCCTACAGGCAGTTATTGTTTCTTTTTTCTAACATATATCATCTTTTCCTTGCATTTTGTCGCCTGCAAGGACTCTTTTTTGTATCTTTGCGCCCAAAAGCAACAAATAGTCAAAATTCCTCAACTTGTTAATCCGGAATCACTTTCTGCCCTTCAGTGGCTTCACTGCCATCAATCTCTTCGGCCTCATCTTTGTTCGTTGGGGAAAGCGCTTCTCGTCCGAAGACCTGAACCACGAACGTATCCACAGCCGCCAAATGCGCGAATTGCTATGGATTCCCTTCTACCTATATATATATTATAGAATGGCTCTTCCGGCTGATGCAGACGCGCCCGCTGCGCCATTTATTCAAGAAGGAAAGCCGTCTGCGTGCCTACTATCAAATCTCCTTTGAGCGCGAAGCCTATGAGCATCAAAAAGAGCCCGACTACCTGAATAGTCGGACTCCCTTTGCGTGGCGGCATTATCTTTAGATGCGTACTATAGAGCCACCGTTAGATGCGTGTTATAGAAACCGCCTTTAGGTGTGTGTTAGGACAAGCTTCTACTTTCGAGGAGCTCAGCGGCCCTTGTACATGTCCTCGTAGTATCGCTGATAGTCCCCACTGGTAACATTATCCATCCACGCCTCGTTGTCGAGGTACCAGCGCACGGTCTTCTCAATGCCTTCTTCGAACTGCAGGCTGGGTTCCCAACCGAGTTCGCGCTGAAGCTTACGGCTGTCGATAGCATAGCGGAGGTCGTGGCCTGCGCGGTCTGTCACATAGGTAATGAGGTCGAGATCAGCGCCTTCCTCACGACCGAGCAGGCGGTCTACGGTCTTGATGAGTACCTTGATGATATCGATGTTCTTCCACTCGTTGAAGCCTCCGATGTTGTAGGTCTCTGCAATCTTGCCTTCGTGGAAAATGAGGTCGATGGCACGAGCGTGATCCACTACGTAGAGCCAGTCGCGCACGTTCTCGCCTTTGCCATAGACGGGCAGTGGCTTGCGATGACGTATATTGTTGATAAAGAGGGGTATCAGCTTCTCGGGGAACTGATAGGGTCCGTAGTTGTTGGAGCAGTTGGTGACGATGGTTGGCAGACCGTAGGTGTCGTGGAAGGCACGGACGAAGTGGTCGCTGCTGGCCTTGGATGCGCTGTACGGGCTGTGGGGCTGGTACTTCAAGTCCTCCGTGAAGAACTTCTCACCGTAAGCGAGGTGATGGCTCTCAGAGGAAGCGGTGGTGGTGAAAGGAGGCTCGATACCCTCGGGGTGAGTCATCTCCAGTGCGCCATAGACCTCATCGGTAGAGATGTGGTAGAAGCGCTTGCCTTCGTACTTCTCGGGCAGGGACTCCCAGTAGAGCTTGGCAGCTTGCAGCAGGGAGAGAGTACCCATTACATTGGTTTGTGCAAAGGTGAAGGGATCCTTGATACTACGGTCCACATGGCTCTCGGCAGCGAGATGAATGATGCCATCGACGTGTTCATCCTGCATGAGCTGATAGAACGCCTGAAAATCGCAGATATCCATACGAACGAACTTATAGTTCGGACAATTTTCTATATCCTTCAGGTTTGCCAGATTGCCTGCGTAAGTGAGCTTGTCGAGATTGATGATTCTGTAATCGGGGTACTTCGTGACGAAGAGGCGGACGACATGAGAGCCGATGAATCCGGCACCGCCAGTAATGATAATCGTTTTCATTGTTGTATCGCTTTAATATATTGAGTCAAACTTACAGGTTTCATGGGGATTATAGTACTTATGGGCCTAATAGGTCTAATAGGTCTTATGGGCCCCATTAGACCCATTGACCCTATCAAAACTTAAAAGGGTTGTCGATTTCCGCCAGCAGTGGGAGCATGAGGTCCTTCTGGCTCCGGATGGCCTGGTCGAGTGGTATCTGCCAATCGATGGCCAGCGAGGGGTCGTCGAGGCGGATGCCTCCGTCAGACTCCGGGTGGTAGAACTCATCGCATTTGTACTGGAACACAGCTGTTTCCGAGAGGACTGCAAAGCCGTGGGCAAAGCCCTTGGGGATGAAGAACTGACGCTGGTTCTCGCCGCTGAGTTCCACTGCCACATGCCGTCCGTAGGTTGGCGACCCCTGACGGATATCCACGGCAATGTCCAGTACCGAGCCACACACCACCCTGACGAGTTTGGTTTGGGTGAACGGAGGCCGCTGGAAGTGCAAACCGCGAATGACACCGCGCGTTGACAAGCTTTCGTTGTCCTGGACGAAGGCGACCTTTGCCACCTGCGCCTCGAAGTCGCGCTGGGAGAAACTCTCGAAGAAATAGCCGCGCTGGTCACGGAACACCCGGGGTTCAATGATGAGCAGGCCGGGAATGTCGGTTTTCAGGACGTTCATTCTTCAAAGTCGTTTTCGCTGCGGGTATCGCTTTCAATAACGAGGCCACCAGCAGGGTCTATACGTAGCAGCAGGGGTTCAACCATATCGCTCTGAGGCAGGGTGACACTCAGGGCGAAGCAAAGGCCGGGAAGCGACCGATCGCACATCATGCCATCCAGGATTCCTCTCTCGCGGAACTCGGGAGTCAGGTACGAGGCGAAGTTGGCCTTGGTGAACTGACGGTCGAAGCAGGACTGCCCGTCGCGGAGAATGGTCAGTGTATAGCGGTTGTCGGCGTAGTTAACGCCTTCGTCATCTGTCACCATCGGCAGACTCTCGTCGGCTTCGCGGTGAATGGTATATTCGTAGCAATGTCCGTTCACCGTCAGCGTGTCGGTATAGTCATAACTGCGCATGCACTGAATGCTGCCGGACTGCACGTCTTCTGTCTCGAACTCTCCCGCAGGCGATGCATCCTGAGAGGTTGTACTCTTCCCCTTGCAGGAAGAAAGGGTCATCAGTAGTAAAAAAACGAGGGTTGAAGCCCCCAAAAGTTGTCTTTTCATTCTTTTTTCACGAATTTGTGATGCAAAGGTAGTAAAAATATTTATTGTTTAGGTCATAAAGGGGAAAGATTTTGTAATTTTGCAGCGGATTATGATTAGAAAAGTACTTTTCGCCCTATTTTGTTGCCTTATTCTGGCACTCAGCGTGTCTTGCTTAAGGCAAACGACAACCTCGGAAACAGCGACCGACTCGCTCTCCGTGGCCGACGATTCCGCGAACCTCGTACTCAGGGTTCGACAGACCTCGCGCCTCTATACCGCTGCCTATCAAATCCACAAAATCATCACTCACGCGGACGTGAAACATCTGAAGACCACCCTGCTGGGCCACGAATATGACACACAACTGTCATTAGGCGACCGCAAGGTGGCGATTCCGATTGACGTGACGCTGCAGGCGTACGTGGATTTCTCGTCTTTCCACGAGAGTCAAATCCAGCGGTCGGCAGACGGAAGGCACCTGCATGTCATCCTTCCTGACCCCAAGGTTGTGGTCACTTCATCCAAGGTTGATCACGAGTCAACGAAGCAGTTCACCGACCTGCTGCGCAGCGACTATTCGGACGAGGAACTGACGGACTTCACGGCACAAGGCGTTCGGCAAATCCTGCACCAAGTGCCCGAGTTAGGCATCCTGAACACTGCCCGGGACAATGCTGCCGCCATACTCATCCCCCTGTTTGCCGCACTGGGATATGAGGAAGAAAATATCGTCATCTCCTTCCGCAAAGAGTTCACTTCGAAGGATTTGCCCTTCTATTACGACGAAAAGGAAAGTGTGAAGCTATGAAGAAGAACTTCCTCGAAAGACTCCTGAGCCACCAAGTGCTCATTGTTGTTCTGGTTTCCGTAGCACTGGTTCTGGGAGCCAGCTACCTCCGCAAGCACTTCGAGGACATGGAGCTCGTGTCCGTACAGTTGGTCAGCAGCAATGCCATCGACCTCACCCCCACACAAATCCGCAGCATCGAGCGCATTGGTCTTTGGGAGTTTCTGGCTATTTCCGATGAGGAATTGATTGACACCATCCGCCACCGCACGTTCCAGCGAGACGACCGGCTGGTGCGAATTTACCACGGCACCCTGCGTCTGGGTATCAATCTCTCGCAGTGCAAGGAGGGCTGGGTGACAACACATGGCGACACGGTCTCGCTCCAGCTTCCGCCCATCAGCCTGCTCTCCGAGCGATTCATTGACGAGGCGCGCACTCGTTCGTTCTATGAACAGGGGACGTGGGATGCGAGAGCCAAGGAACAGATGTACCAGAAGGCCGCCCGCCAGATGAAACGACGCTGCCTGACGACTTCCAACTTCCGTCAGGCAGAGGACAACGCCCGCACACAACTCACTACACTCTTTCGTTCCTTCGGATTCAAACATGTGGAGATGAGCATCGAGGAGAATACTTCTTTTCGCACTTTTTGAGGCGGAAAGATGCTTTTCTTACTGTTTTCTTTGGCCAAACGAGAAGAAAACACTACTTTTGCACCCGATTCGCGCGCAGTAGGCGCGTACCTTATTATTTTATGTCAGAAAACAACGACAACAAACAAAGACGCGAGGTTGGTGATTCACAACAGACACGAGCCTACGCTGGCTACTACGGCTTGTGGGTAGGTCTCTGCTGGGCAGCGAGTTTCGGATTCTATATGGCAGGATTGACTCATCCTCTCGTGAGCAATATAGGTCTGTTGGTAGGCGTGTGCTCTTTTCCCTTGGGCGTTCGCTACCTACGCGGTTTTCGTGACCACGTGGCCCCGCTGCCACTTCGCCGTGCCTGGCATCTATCGTGGATGATGTTCCTCGCTGCAGCCATGATTTGTACCGCAGCCCAGTACATTTATTTTGCCTATTTGGACAATGGCCAGCTGGTACGCAGCTACTCGGAGATGCTTCAACAACCAGAGATTCAGGATTTGGTCACCCGCATGATGCCCGGACAGGACGGCCTCGCCATGATGGACGAAGCCCTCAATATGTTCGCCGTTACCCCTCCCTCGCAGCTTGCCTTCCAGTTCCTCTTCTTGAACGTCCTGCTCGCAACCGTCCTTGCCTTGCCTGCAGCACTGATGTCCAAGGGGGAGCCCGAGACCCGTTAGTATATGAATTCGTTAATCCATTCATCGTTAACCCGTTAATTGTTAATTGTTAATTGTTAATCATAAATCCGCAACTATAATGGACCTATTTGATTATCAGCCTTCACAAGATACCGCACCTTCCCTCGACCTCTCCATCGTCGTACCCCTCTACAACGAAGAGGAGTCGCTGCCTGAGTTGCAGGCCTGGATTCAGCGCGTGATGCAGCAACATGGCTTCACCTACGAAATCATTTTTGTCAACGACGGCTCCACGGACAACTCATGGGCTGTCATTGAACGTCTGAGCGCAGAACACCCAGAAGTGAAGGGTATCAAGTTCCGCCGCAACTACGGCAAGAGCCCTGCCCTCTTCTGCGGATTCCGCCGTGCCCAGGGCGATGTCGTCATCACCATGGATGCCGACCTGCAAGACTCGCCTGATGAGATTCCCGAACTGCGCCGCATGATTGTGGAGGACGGCTACGACGTCGTCAGCGGATGGAAGCAGAAACGCTACGACCCCCTGTCGAAGACCATTCCCACCAAGCTCTTCAACGCCACCGCACGTCGCGTCAGCGGTATCCACAACCTCCATGACTTCAATTGTGGACTGAAAGCCTATCGCCGTGAGGTCATCAAAAACATTGAGGTCTACGGCGAGATGCACCGCTACATCCCTTACTTGGCGAAGAATGCAGGCTTCACGAAAATTGGCGAGAAGGTCGTACACCACCAGGCACGCAAGTACGGCTCGACGAAGTTCGGACTGGACCGTTTCGTGAACGGTTATCTGGACCTCATGACCTTGTGGTTCCTCTCGCGTTTCGGTCAGAAGCCCATGCATGTCTTCGGTCTTGGCGGTTCCCTGATGTTCCTGATAGGCTTCATCGCTGCCATTGTGGTGGGAGCCAGCAAGTTGATAGCCCTCTCACGCGGTATTCCCGCCCGTCTGGTCACCGACAACCCCTACTTCTTCATCGCCCTGACCATGATGCTCCTCGGCACCCAGCTCTTCGTTGCCGGATTCCTGGGAGACTTGATTAGCAGGAACAGCGACCAGAGGAACAACTATCAGATTGAGAAAGAGATTTGAGAAGACCCACCCCCCTGCCCCTCCCTGGACACTCCGTTAGGGAGGGGAGTAATTACCATCAAGAATTGAACTATTTAGATTCCATAAAAGATTACTTCCTTAAGTATCTACTCCCCTCCCTAACGGAGTGTCCAGGGAGGGGCTGGGGGGTGGGTCTCCTTGTCCTTTTTCTTTCCTGCGAAAACGTCTCTTGCCCCCTGAACAACACCGTGGAGAGCGTATATGGATTCTATGCGGCCTTGTACGACGACTCCGGCGAACTGCAGACGGGTAACGCCGTCTCGGTGGGCGACACACTGACGGTCACCCTCTTAGGTGCAGACAGCGTGATACTCAACCGTCAGGTGAATCAGAACGGGATGAAGCTGCCCGTGAGTTTCTACGAAGACACGGATGCCGTGGAGTTCACCTTCACAGACACCCTCAGCCGGGTGGGACGCGACACGCTATGGATTCACAAGCGGAACACCCATCACTGGGACGACCCTTCGTGCCCTGTACACATGTGGCATCAGGTGCTGGACATCCGCTCCACACACCACCTCATTGATACCGTCCTCGTCACAAACGCAAGTATAAACTACGATGGCCTCGAAAATTTCCAGATATATTTCCGCGTGGCTCAGTAGCTGTCTGTTGCTATTGATGGTAGCGAGCCCCCTCCTCGCCTCCCCCAGCGGAGAGGTGAACGGGTTTGTGAGCGAGGCCAGAAGACCCCGCCCCGCTTCTACGGTCGATGGCCTTCCCTTCGCAACCGCCTCCACGGACACCACCGTCGTAGTCCTCGACAGTACCACGGTAGCCGACGCTGCAGAAGCCGTCGCCGAAATCTTGGGCAAGAAACCCGAGAAGAAAGTTCATTTCATCAACGGCTTCGGCGTAGGCGCAGACCTCGTAGGCCTCATCCAGAAGATAGCCGGCTCCGACTGGTCACAGATGGAGGTTCTGGCCCGCATGAATATCAAGGAACGTTTCTTCCCGGTCTTCGAACTCGGTCTGGGCGAAGCGGACCACGAGGGCCGCGACCTCGACAACCGATTCCACGTACGAGCCCCCTACTTCCGTGTAGGCTGCGACTACAATATCCGCGCCAAGCACGTCGATGGCAACCGCCTCTTCGTAGGACTGCGTTATGGCTTCTCGTTCTACAACTACGACCTCACCTCCCCCACTCCCATCAAAGACCCTGTCTGGGGAACCGAACAACCTTTCGACCTCGAAGGGCTCAGCGGCAGTGCCCACTGGGGCGAAGTGGTGATAGGCTTGGAGACACGCCTTTGGAGCATTATCCGACTCGGATGGGACGTCCGCTTCAAGCTACTGATAGGACAGAAGGCCGACGAGGTTGGCGAACCTTGGTACCTCCCAGGCCTCGGCAAGCGGCCCGACGGTATTGGATGGGGAGGAACATTCAAGATTATGTTTGACATCTAGGGATTTAAGGATTGAAAGATTGAAAGATTTAAGGATTTAAGGATTTGACGATTAAACGATTTTACGATTGAACTTTTGGAGCAGCGAGCGCCATCAAGCTTGCTTGAAATGGCCGAGTCGTGAAAGGCTACGGGTAGGCGAGCAAAGCTCGGGAATCAAAAGTCAGCGAAGCTAACGATTAAACGATTGAACGAATTGACGATTAACCGATTAGACGATTAAACGATTATCCGATTGATTTCTATATGAATGACCCATTGAACCCCATAGAGCGGACAGACGAGAAGTTCTCGCCGCTCACACCTTCCGACGAGCCCCGCTCGCAGTGGCGCAAATGGCATCTGCCGGTGCTGATCCTGATGATTATTGCTTCCTACCTGATTATCACTCGTCGCAACGCCCCTGCCCCCTACCAGCAGAACGAGGGCGCCATTTTCGGCACCTTCTACCACATCACCTACCAGTCCTCGGAAGACCTGCAGGAAGCCATTACCGCTGAGTTGCAGCGGGTGGACGGCAGCCTCTCGATGTTCAACCAACAGAGCATTCTCAGCCGCATGAACCGAGGCGAGGACGTGCAGGCCGACTCCCTCTTCCGCGCCGTGTTCCTGCTGGCCCAACAGGTCAGCGATGCCACCAACGGAGCCTTCGACATCACCGTGGCACCGCTGGTGAATGCATGGGGCTTCGGCTTCAAGAACGGAGCACTTCCCGACTCCGCTGCCGTGGATTCACTGCGTCAGCTGGTGGGCTTCCGCCGCATCAGCCTCACGGACGAGGGACGCCTGCAGCGCGAAGACCCGCGCATGATTCTCGACTGCGGTGCCGTGGCCAAAGGCTTCGGCGTTGACCAGGTGGCCAACCTACTACGCGCCCGAGGCATCCAGAACTACATGGTCGAAATCGGAGGCGAAGTCATTGTCCACGGCCTGAACCCCAAGGGAAAGCCCTGGCACGTGGGAGTCAATCGCCCCGTGGATGACCCTGAGAGTCAGAGCAATGAGTTGGACACCATATTGACGCTGACCGACTGCGCTATGGCCACGAGCGGCAACTATCGCAACTACTACACGACGGAGGACGGTCGCCGCGTGGCCCATACCATCGACCCCGCCACGGGCTACCCCGTGCAGCACTCCATCCTGTCCGCTACCGTGCTGGCGCCCACCTGTGCCGAAGCCGACGCCTTCGCCACCTCCTTCATGGTGCTGGGGTTAGACAGAGCCAAGGCGGTCATCGCACGTCACCCGGAACTCCAAGTCTATTTCATCTGCGACTCGGCAGGAACCTATCGCATCTTTTCCACCATTCAATGAAGAAAGCGCTGCTTCCCGTTGTCCTGATGATGATCAGCCTCCCCACGTTTGCTGGAGGAGGGTTTAAACGTGCGTGGAATAGCTTCAACGCGTGGCTGGAACGGGGACAACGAGCTGGGATTGACACCAACTACGTGCAAGTGCCTACCCTGAACCGACAAATCTACGTCGGCAGCTATGCTTATTGGCAAAGCTTCCAAATGAAGATGCCCTTTGAGGTGGAGGACGTTTCCACGATTGTTCCAGGACTGAACGACCGCGACCACTACCGCATCCAGGCACATACATGGCAGGCAGAGATTGACTTGGGCATCGACTGGAAAGGCCTCGCACTGGAACTCCCTATCCCCATACGCAACGATTACCTCACCAGCTTCGGGCTTGCCAAGAACGGCAACGTCTGGGGGGCACGATTCCGCTTTAAGCACCTCAAGGACATGAAAGGGACGTGCAATATCGGCGACCTGCAGATAGACCGCGACAACAATACCATTGACATCTTCTATTTAGAAGCCTACTACGTCCTGATGCACAAGAAGTTCTCCCTCGCCGCAGGACTCTACAGCGACATGCTCCAGCTACGCAGCGCCGGCAGTCCGCTTATCTATGCGAATTACTACCACAGCCGCTACGACGTGGAGACCCTCTTCCCCGCCAACTACGACAGCTTCCGCACCAATCAGGTGTCCATCGGCGCAGGTTATGCCTATAACCTCGCCTTCCTCCGTGGGCGGCTGGTCTTCCACGCCTCCGTCGTCCCTATGTTCTCCGTCTACAACCACCTGAAGCACCATGTGGGTTATGTCGAGGGCCTGTTTCCGTCCCGCGAGCAGAGCGAGGAAGCGGCTGCAGCCGCAAAGGCAGCTTCCAACCTGACGGAAGAACAGTGGAACGACTTCTACTATTCCGCTGACCAAGGTTCCGCCCGATTCCGCGTGAATGTCTTCGCGCGCTTTGCTGCCAACTACAGCTTCAACCGCTTCATCCTCACACTACTATGTAACTATCGGCGCTTTGCCTATAGCAACAACCTCAATCTCCAAATCCTCAATCAGGAAGCCGATATCCAGCTCAACTTCTGCACCCGCTTCTGAAGGGGCCTCGTTCAGAACCTCACGTGGATACCCGCCATGACGGTAGCTTTGGGCATCGGGAAACCCTCGTTGATTTCGTATCGCTGTGTCAGCAGGTTCTCGCCGCGCACCCAGAGTTTCACCTGCGGGAAGAGGTGATAGGCCACGGAAGCATTCAGGAGGGCAACGTTCTCCTTGGTCTCGTTGGCGACGTTCGTGCAGAGGCCACTCACGTACTGGAGTCCGGCCGTCAGTTCCAGCTTGCAAACGCGGTACTGTGCACCGAGATAACCTTTGTATTCAGGCGCTGCCAGCAGCGGTGAATCCATGTGAAGGTAGCTGTGGTTGGTGTTCAGGCTCCAGTGGCGGTTGATGTGGAAGGCGGCTTCCAGTTCCGCGCCGTAGTGCTCGCGCTCGCCCGTGTTGTAGTTCGCCGTACGTCCCAGCTCCTGCACCATCATGGTGCCAATCAGGTTGTTGGCTTTCAAGTAGAAGAGGTTGACGCCGTAGGTCAGGCGGCCACCCATCAGCCGATGCTTCCACGCCACCTCGTAGTTCCAGAGGCGTTCGGGTTGGAGGTCGGGATTAGCCACGCCGTAGAGATACATCTCTTTGAGGTTAGGCACACGGAAGCCCTTGCCGACACTCAGCTTCAGTTCGCCATTCCGCAGGGGACGGAAGACGAAGCCACCCTGTGGAACCCACTCGCCACCAGCCTCCGAATGGTGGTCGTAGCGCACACCGGCTTCCACCGTCCACCACTTGAAGATATCCTGCCGCACGTCCACGTAGCCAGCCACCTCCGTGAGGTTCTTGTCCAGTGGGTAGTGCATATTCTGCTCCATCTTGCGGTTCAGGCGCTCGCCCGTCTCGATACTGCTGTTCCATGCTTCACCATAAATATTCTGATAATCAAAGCCGAGGGTAATCCAACTCCCCTTCCAGAGGCCGAAGCCCTGATGGGCGCTGACTCCCGTGAGGGCATCCTTCGAGCGAAAATAATAATCCTTTTCAGCGGCATCAGCAGCGTGGCCGTCGTTGATTTTGTGGCGTCCGAAGTTGTGATAGACGCTTACGGCACCACTGGTCTTGGCGTAGTGATTCTCCACAGCCAGTTCCGCCACACCACGGTTAATCCACTGGCGTGCATCGAGCAAGGGGGCTTGCAGGCTGCCGGGGTTGGAAGCAGCAAAGTGCGTCATGTTGAACGTCCCCCAGGCACGCCAGTGCTGCGAGAAGTCGTAGCCAACCTTGGCCACGCCGCCGTACTGATAGAAATCCATGTTCTCGCGGTGGTTGTCCGACCCCTGATAGTTCAGAGCCACATCGCTGAAGAACTTACCGCTGCGCACGCTATTGTGGGCATCGAACTGTACGCTATTGAACGAGCCGGCACCCAGGTTCAAGTCCGTACGGGAAGAACAGGCACCTCCAAGGGTTTGGGGCGTCTTGGTGATGATATTGATGACACCACCCATCGCATTACTACCATAGAGCAGCGAGGCAGGACCGCGCACGACTTCCACGCGCTCGGCCACCATCGTCTGGTAGGCGTCGGCAATGCTGTGTCCGAAAATACCCTGATATTGAGGATGACCATCCACGAGCACCATCACCTGTCCCGTTCCGGAACCCAGGCCGCGCACGCTGATGCCTCCGGCAGCACCGCCACTGACGCCATAGCCCATCACGCCCCGCTGGGTGATGAAGAGGTTGGGAACCTGTTCAGTCAGCGTAGGCAGAATGCTGACACGCTCCAGCTGGGTCAGTTGGTCGCTATTGATGGTGGATACCGTGGAAACGATAGCACGTTCCGGCACAGCCGCACGGGTGCCTGTGACCACGACATCGAGCATCAGGCTGTCGTTGACGATTTCGTCTTCCGCCGCTTTCGCATAGGAACCCAGAGCGGCAAGGAATGCCAGGGCAAGAATACTGTTTGCTTTCATCTTTGCTTTCTTTTGTGTTTAACGTTGTTTTTTTTTGTGTTCATGTGTTTGAAGGATATGAATAAAACATCATTTTCGGAACGTCCAGAAGTCCATATACACCTCTTTTGTTTCCAAAACGCCGCAAAAATACAGCTTTTCGGAAACAAATCAGCACTTTAGAGGCTAAAAGTGTACATCACTAAAGTCTTTTTAACATTTCACAGCACTATTGCCACGATGAGCAGCACTCCTTCTCAGCCGAACGGGCACCGCACCCGCACCTGTGTTTTTCCCCTTAACCCTTGTTGCCGTAGCTGTTTATGGATAAAAGATGTTAATTTCCGTACAGCAAAGGAATATTTTCTTCCTTTATTCTTCCGAAAGTTGTACCTTTGCGCCCAAAACAGAAGGATATGATAACCATTGAAGAACTGAATCAACTGAAGAAGTTGGGAAATATCCCCTTTGAGGCACACGTGCTGAGGAATATCTTAAGCCACTATCAATCACCAGAGAAGAAGATTCTGCAACTGGTGAGAGACGGCTATATCATACGTATCAAGCAGGGATTATATGTCGTGTCTCCAGAGGTTAGCGGCAAGTTGATTTCCAGAGAATTGATAGCCAATCACATCTATGGCCCTTCCTACGTATCAGCTCATTATGCACTTCGTCACTATGGGTTGATACCTGAATGGGTTACAGAGGTTACATCCGTTACCACACGGCATACACGTAGGTTCGAAACGCCAGAGGGGTTCTTCTCCTATCGGCAGGTGAACAGCAATTATTTCCCTATTGGAATCAAAATGGCTAGTGATGACGATCAGCTCACTTTCCTGATTGCGACCCCGGAGAAAGCGCTGTGCGACATGATTATGGTCGAACCGCATATACAATCACAGTCCCTATCAGCACTTGTCGCCTTTTTAGAGGAGGACATGAGAATAGACACAGATGAATTGAAGGACATGAATCGTGATATCATACGCAAGTGTATGGAGACAGGTAATAAGAAGCAGATATTAGCTAACCTAATAAAGTTAATGGAAAGAAGTTTTTCGGTAAGGTGGAGTCGGCATTCCTGAAGGACAATACCGATGTGTATGACATTGCTTTCCAAACAGAAAAGACCATCAAGGTGAAGATAGAACTGGACACCGACCCGCCACTTGGGTTTGAAACAGAACAGAAGCCGCTATTGAAGCCGTTTTCCACCATGATACGTTGCGTGACCCTACCTGACCTATACGCCGGCAAGATGCACGTTCTATTGTTCCGCAACTGGAAGACCAGGGTGAAGGGGCGTGACTGGTATGATTTCCAATGGTATGTCGCCAATCGTGTGCCACTCAACTTCGAGCATCTGCAAAAGCGCATCCGTGAGTTCAACGGAATAGAACTCAGCAAGGAAGACTTCACGGCAGCCTTACACGAGAAGTTGTCCACCACCGACATAGAATCTGTGAAGCAAGATGCCGCCCGTTTCGTCTTCAACCCCCATGAGCTCGACATCTGGTCGAACGCCTACTTCCTCCAGCTCGCCGACATGATGGTGTTTAAGTAATGATTGCTAATGCACGTAAGTGCATCGGCGGATGAATCTACGTGGATTGGCACAGGGGAAATGAAAAAAATATAAAAATGAAAGAATGAACTTTTGGGACATGTAAATAGTAATTGAAAAGTATACCACCATAATAATCGAAAAGGGTACCACGTAGACCAGAGTTTTACGTTATATATATGGTTGCTCAGAAGAGCGCTGTAATTGTATAATTAGTTAAAACATGGTAGACATGGACAAGAAAGAACAAATCCTCCATTACCATCGCATTGATAATGGAGGTTTTATTTCTTTCGTCCTTTGTATATTAGGAAGACGATGAGGGCGATGAAGAGTGCAATCATGGCGAGGCCGAGTTCGTGGCTGTACTCGTTGACCTTGTCCATGAGCTGGTCTTCGGGCACTACGCTCTGTAGGCTGTAGCCAATGGCGGCGAGGATGATGTTCCAGATGCCGGCACCGATGGTGGTGTAGAAGATGAAGTGGGAGAGGCGCATCTTGGCCAGTCCTGCGGGGATGGAGATGAGGTGGCGGATGCCAGGCACGAGGCGTCCGATGAGTGTTCCCACGGCGCCGTGGTCGTTGAAATATGTTTCGGTCTTCTGCACCTTCTCTTCGTTCAGCAGGCAGAGGTGACCGAGGGTGCTGTTGGCGAACGCGTAGATGATGGGGCGTCCGAGGAAGCGGGCGGCGGTGTAGTTGATGAGGGCGCCGATGTTGGCACCGAGGGTGGCGCAGAGGACGACGAGGATGACATTCAGGTCACTGCCGTCGGTGGCGGCACGATAGGCGGCGGGCGGTACTACGAGTTCGCTGGGGATGGGGATGACGGTGCTCTCGAGTGTCATCAGGAAGGTGATGGTCCAGTAGTTGAGGTTGTCGAAGCACCAGGCGATGAAGGATGACATGTGGAATGATGAATGATGAGTGATGAATGTGGGATGATGAATAAGTGGTTGTTGATTAGACGAATTTCTTGTAGAAGTCTGTCTTGGAGGCGAATCGGTGGGCGAGGCGGGCACCGAGATGCCAGAATGGTAGTTCGAGGGTGAAGAGTGGGATGGTCAGGTAATGGTTGCGCTCGTAGCCTATGGCGTGTGCCGCGCGGTTCCATCTGTTTATCCAGACGCCGATGGCTGTGATTACGAGGAGGCTGACGAGTGCCGTGAGGATGGCTGCAGCGGTGTCTTCTCCCGGAAGGAAGTGGTGGAGCAGTGGCCAGGTGGCGGCCAGGGCAACGAGCAGCACCCAGGGTGTCAGTAGTAGCAGGTTCTGCCGGAAGCGGTAGAGGAGTGTGTGGTGCTGGTGGCGGCGTGTCTCTATGTAGAAGACGCGGCTCTTCTTCCACAGCCTGCGGTCAGGTAGGTGGTCTTCGATGACGATGGCGTCTGGTGAGTTGCAGATGGCGGTGTTCGTGGGCGTGGAGAGACGGTTGACGAGCAGCTCCTCGGCTCCCGTGAGGAGGTTCAGGTGGTCGCCGAGTCCGTTTTTGTTCAGGAAGAGCGAGCGCCGCAGTGCGAGGTTGCATCCGTCGGCTCGCACGGCGGCATGTCCTCTGCGTGTGTGGCTCAGGTTGGCGAAGGTGTTCCATAGGCGGAAGAAGGCGACCTTGTTGTCAAACCATGTGTGGTGCTGTTCGTCGTATTTGGCCACCCCAAGCACGATGCTTTTGTCCTCCGTCATCTGCTGGCTCAGCGTTTGCAGCCACTGTGGGGTGGCGGGCTGACAGTTGGCGTGTGTGATGACTACCCATTCATGTCGTGCAGAGCGAATCCCCAGGGTCAGTGCCAGGCGTTCGAGGCTGATGTCGCGAGCCGTGGATGGTGTGCGTGTGTGGCGCAGGCTGGGGTATCGCAGCTCCAGTTCCTCGAGGACATCCTTCGTCTGGTCTGTGGAGGCCATGTCTACCACAATGACCTCGAAATCATCGTAGTCCTGCTCCATGATGGCGGGCAGGTGGGTGCGAAGTTCCGAGGCTTGGTCTTGGGTGGGGATGACGATGGAGAGGGGGGACATGGGGGAGATAAGAGATGAGTGATGAGAGATGAGAGATGAGAAATGGGGGAGGAGAGATGGGAGATGGGAGATGGGAGATGAGAGATGAGGGGGACGGGGGAGGAGGGG
>JAFXTO010000051.1 GCA_017535725.1 Bacteroidaceae bacterium | reverse complement strand
TATATTATTATATAATATATATATAATAATATATAATATAAAAGTTATTCTACAATAATTCGGAAATGAATTTTCCGAAATGTTATTATGTTATTATGTTATTATGATACTACCCGTTGAGCGCTGTGTCTTTTTTGTCTTTTTCCTAATATCAGTTGACATTTGAAAACCACCCATGTTACTGTGTTACTGTGTTACTGCGTTACTGCGTCAATATACACAGCGTCAATATATATTGAAAATTGACGGAGATTGGCGTTTATTCTAAATCACAGATATTTAGTGATTTAAACGTCAATCTCCGTCAATCTATTCGTCAATCTATTCGTCAATCTTATCGTTGATCTAAACGTCAATCTTCACGTCAATCCAACCGTCAATCGATTATTTGCTCATGTAAATATCCAGGGTTCCGCCCTGCATGATGTCCTCGTGACGCAGGATGAACGGAGCGGTGTAACCCTTCGGCAACTTCTCGGTGCAGGCCTTGAAGGCGGTGCAGGCGGGTAGGGGCTGGCCGTTGAGGAGCACGCGCTTGATGTAATATGCTTTCTCACTCAGGTCATGTGTGCGGATAGTGAATGTCTTGCCGCCGCCAACATGTAACGTGGCCTCTTTGACCAATGGCGAACCGAGCACATAGCGTCCGCCGCAGGGTTCCACCTGATAGAAGCCGAGCGCCGAGAGGATGTACCAAGCGGACATCTGACCTACATCTTCGTTGCCACAGAGACCTGTGGGCTGGTCGGTATAGAGCTCTCGCTGAATCTGATGCACGATTTTGGCCGTCTTGCGGGGCTGACCCATCAAGGCGAACATGTAAGCGACATGGTGGCTGGGTTCGTTGCCGTGGGCATACTGACCGATGAGACCTGTGATGTCTGGATTGGCCTCGTCATTGAGCTGGCTATCGGCGTTGAAGAGGTCGTCGAGGCGCTTCACGGCCGTTTCGCGTCCTCCGAGCATCTGCATCAGTCCATCGACGTCGTGGGGAACGAGCCAGAGGTACTGCCAAGGGTTACCCTCGGTATAGTCACCTGTCTGGTAAGCGGGATTGAAGTCGTCGATGCCATTGAACTCTCCCTTGCTGTTGCGTGAACGCAGGAACCCGACACGCGGGTCGTAGAGCTTGGGATAGCTGTGGGCACGCTCGTCAAGGTATTCGACGGTCTTCTGTATGCCATCGTCCTTGCCCTTGGCGGCGAGGATGGCCTTACCAGCTTGAACGCCAGCCCAGTCGGCAAGCATATATTCGAGGCTCATGGAGAGGGAGCCGCCGTGTCGGTCGTTGGCTACGTAGCCGAGTTTTTTCATATCATCCAGTCCGCGTTCGTCCATGAGCAAGCTGGAAGAGATGGCCTTCCATGCTTCAAGTGAGTCGCGGACGTAACCCTTCAGAAGTAAGTCGGAGAGGATGGGCACGGCAGGGCAACCCACCATGCAGTTCGTCTCCTGCGACATCAGGTGCCACACGGGCAGCTTGCCCTGTTCGCGGAAGATGCGAAGGTAGGTGGTGGCGATAGCAGGCATCATCTCCGGAAGGATGATGGTCGAGAGGGGAGCAGCAGCGCGGTAGGTGTCCCAGAGGGAGAGGGTCGTGAGGTATTTGCTGCTACCAACGGGGGATGTCAGAGTCGACTTTTGGGGCTCTTCATCTCTCCCTTCGATGACAATAGAGCATAGCTCGGGAACCGTGGAAACGGTTGAGCGATAGACCTTGTTGTCGGCACCTCTCCAGTCGCCATTGATATCATCCCACGTCTGAGGAGCTACCATGAAGTGATACATGGCGGTATAGAAAATAGTGCGGTCGCGGTCGTTCTGGAAGGTGGCCTGAACACGGCCCAGCTCACGGTTCCATGCGGCATCGGCGGCAGCTCGCACAGTGTCGAAGTCGATGAGCTTACCACCCTTGTAGGCCTCAGCCTTGAGGTTGGCGATAGCATTGGCCTCGGAGACGGGGCTGAGGGCGATGTTCACCAGGAGTGGCTCGCTGGATGACATGACTTGTAGGTGGTAGATGGGCGCAGGACCTTCGCTGCGTTTACTTTTCATCGTGGCTTGTTCATAAATGCGACTCTTCTGACTGAGACGCATAACGAAGTAGCAGTGCTGTACGTTCGCCCAGCCGTGGCTTATGCGATAACCTACATAAGTATAGGGGTCAATCTGCTGCAGACGTCCCCACAGTAGTTCGTCGTCCACACCGTTCTCGAGATCGACATACAGGTGGCGGTGAGCTCCCTCGGGGTAGCTGATGCGGTACATCGCTGAGCGCTGAGTGGTGGTGATTTCCGTGCGTATGCCGCTCTCGGGTAGCACGATGCTGTAGTAACCAGGGCGCACTTCTTCTTGTTCATGGCTGAAAGTGGTGGCCAACCCTTTGCGCGAGAGGCCGATTTCCTTGATGGCCGGCATGATAGCCACGTCGCCGAGGTCGGAACAACCCGTACCGCTAAGGTGCGTCTGGGCGAAGCCCACAATCTTGGTGCCGCTCTCGTGGTAGCCGGAGCACCAGTCCCAGCCGGATTCTATCTGTGTGGGACCGGCATTGACCATGCCGAAGGGTACGTTGGCACCGACGAAGACGTGCCCGTGGTCGCCTGTCCCGATGCGGGGATCTACGTACTGAGTGAGGGACTGAGCAGCGGCCATCACGGGCAGGATAGCCATCAGAATCAATGTTTTTCTTCTCATGATGTGATATGGTTTTAGGGGTTAGTATCTCTTGGTTATCTCTGCACCTTTATAATAATGCGTGAGTATCTGCTCGTAGGTGTAGCCCTTGTGTCCCATGACGGCGGCACCTATCTGACACATGCCCACGCCATGTCCCCAGCCGTTTCCGTGGAGAACGAAGCGGGCAGGAACGCCGTCGGCGTCGATGTCCTGGCGTTCGACTTCGAAATTGGAACTCTTCAGGTGCGACTCCGAGAGCGCCGAGCGGATTTCCAGTTCCTTGCCGATGGTCATCGTGCGCTCGCTTCCTATAATCTTCAGACGCACGATGCGTCCGCTCTTGCCGCGCTGAACGGGAACGAGGTCCATGATATGTCCGAAGGTGAGTTTCAGCTGGTTCTCGATGAAGCGCTGGGCGTCGGCCTGTTCTATCGTCTCCGTCCAGTCGTGGAAGTCGGTGGTTTCCTGGTCGTAGTCGTTCAGCACTTCGCGCAGGATTTCGGGGTCATGAGTGTCGCAGAAGGGATCTTCCACACTCTCGAGATACGGGTGGTGCACGTTCTCCCAACAGCTCTCGAACTCCTCGGTGCGTCCTCCGCAGCACTTGGAGAAACGGGCGTCGCACACCTCACCTTCGTAGGTTAGCACCTGGCCGCGGGTGGCAAGTACGGCTTCCATGACTTCGGGTCGGGAAGCACGTGTGATACCTTGGTAACGCTGGCAATGGTCATCGGCACAGACATCAAAGATGGTGTGGTCCTCTCGGTCATGCCAACGGATGAGCTCGGTATCGGACTTCGTGAAAGTGAAGAAATTCTGGCCACCGGAACTCTGTGACTTGCGATTCTTTATCTGGGCCAACAGCCAGCTACGGCTGATTACCGCCGAGGCCTTCAGGAACTCGCTGGAACAAGTGGCGCTCATCTCACTACTGATGACACTAACGAGGTAGTCCTCTATGTCTATATCGTTGATGCACACTATCTTGTCCTCATCGACCACTAAACGGAGTGCCCCTCGGAAGGTCTGAGCCTCGATGCGTTGCCAATGGAAGTCTTTACCAATCACGACATCTTGCATGGTAAAGCTCGCCTCGTCCGATTCTGGGGTGAACGTCAGTTGGCGGTAAACCTGGTCGTTCCACAGCAAGCCACCATCGCGAAATTCCACGATGGTCTCGCCTTCCACAGAGGCCCCCTTGACGCTGTGCAGGCCATTGAGTGTGAATCGGATGCGTTCGCCGGAGAGGAGGCCCACAGAGAGCAGGGAATTCTCCTCCTTTCCTCCAGAGGAGGGGAGATTGGCGGGAGTGCTTGAGGATTGCTTCTCCTCTCCTTTGGAAGAGGTTGGCAGGGAGTCTTTATCGGTCACCTTCTCTATGACCTCCTGCAGTTCCGCGTCGTCCATCGTCACTTCCCGCAGGATGTCCACCGCCCATTCTATCGTTAACTTACGGAAATCCTCCTCTCGCGGAGTAATGAATAATCCACCCATATCGAGGGCGCCAGGCGATACGAGCATGGAAGACTCGTAGCAATCCGGACGGTGTTTCTTCCGGGGGAACACCAGCGTTATGATTTCATCCCCACGGCTCTCGTCGCCCTGTTCACGCCAGCAAATGATATTCATCCGCGGCTCGCTATCACCCTCCGGAATGGGCAGGGCGCGATACAGACGCTGGCAAAGAAGGCTATCCTTTTCTTCTGGGAACGAACGGATTACAAAGACGGGACACGCATACGACTTCAGCAGGAACAGGCCGCAACGCTGGCTGGTATTGCCCGCATCGGCCATATCCTGACGACCGCTACCCGTGAGGGGATAAAGCTTTTCGAGTCGGTTCTCATAGAGTTGCCAATCCCGTTCGATGGGTACGAGTCCACGGGAACCAGCCTGCAAGTGCATGTGGTCAGGACAGGAGGCACCGCATTGTGGGCCATTGTAGAAGATGATATAATGAGGCATAGTCCACGCCAAATGGCGCATGGTGCCAAAATGTTCCCAAATGTTCTGAGGCTTGTGGCGTCGGGTAGGGATGGTCAGGTGGCACGGCAGGATAGGAAACGGATTCAGCAACACCTGATAATGATGGCGAATCATCAGCGAGCGCTGCTCCTTGGGACGGTTCTCATCACAGAGGAAGCAGGGACGGGCGGCAATGGAAGCCTTGTCTATCTGAGCGGCGGTAGAAACCATGCGGGCGGGATTCCACTGGACTGAAAGGGTGCTGTCGCCAAAAGGAAGCTCACGGCGTTGTACCTGTGCTGCCAGCGCATCGTAGCGCTCACGAGCCTGAGGCCAATTCTCCAGCTCGCTTTGGAAGAAGGCATCCACGTCAGACTCCGAGGCCTCACGACGCCAGCAACGGTTCATGGCCTGACGGGCAAGAATTTCCGTGGAACGCAGTTGGTCCTTATAGAGGTTGTTCCGGTTCTGCTTCTCCCAGCTGAGTGCTGCATCGCTGTTTCCTTCCCAGCGGCGGCAGAGGTACAGCTCGTCAAAGATGCGGCCGATTCGGTAGCGACGCCCTATCATCAACCCCAGCGCGTAGTCCTCGCCATAACTGGTATTGGGAATCTGTATCTTGCGAAGGACGGGGGTATAGAAAGCTCGTGGAGCACCCAAGCCATTGATGCGCAGGGCGTTGTTCCGACCATTCTGTTGCGTCCATTCGGCGTGGTCAATGAGCCCCGGAGGGATTGTCTCGAGCTGGAAGTTGGTCATGCGGTAGCTACCAATGACCATGGCTGCCCGTTGCTCGCGGAACGCATCGACAATGCGTTGCAGGGTGTCGGGACCACTATAGAGGTCATCGGAATCCAACTGTACCACGAAGCGACCACACAGAGGATGGTGTACGGCCAGATTCCAGCAACCGCCAATGCCGAGGTCGTCCCGATCCGGCACCAGATGGATGAGCTGGCTGGAAGACTGCTTGAGTTCATCAATAGCCTCGCTGGTTCCGTCATCGCTGTGATTATCAACGACAATCAGGTTGAATGGGAAGCTCGTTTCCTGCTTGAGAACGCTACGGATGGCATCCTCAATCGTGCGAACCCGGTTGCGAACGGGAATGACGACCGTTGCTTCGACGGGAAAGTCCTCATCGTCAAAGCGGATCTCGTCGAACTCATCTGGAGCCAACAACGCACCGATAGCTTTCAGGTGGCGTGTACAGGCACGTTCCATTTCTATCTGCCGAGCCCTGTTGCGCGGATCCACGTAGTCAAATTGTTTTTGTCCTGAGAGGCGGGTGTCCGTCTCAATCTCCGTGTAAAGTATCTCGGAGACGTGAACCGGCAACATCCTCCGCGATAGGAACAGACGCAGGTCATAAAGTCCAGCCCACTGGTACTCACGCAAGCGTTCCTGTTCGAAATAGGCTCGCACATCCTCTGTCCGAAGCAACAACAAAGAGCCGAAGGCAAAGTCATCGCGCACGGAGCCTAACTGACAATCGATGAGCGGACGTGCCTCCACTTCTCCGGTGGGGAGCTGCACCCGATGGTCGGCATATACCAACGAGGCGTTGGTGTCCTCGGCCACGGTCAGAAGGCGTGTCAAGGCGTAGTAGCCCAGTTGGAGGTCAAAACATTTGGTGTATAATAATAAATAAGGTGAAGTGGCCGCCCCTGACATCTCGCGAAGGGATTTTGTCCTGAACGGATTATCGATGAAATGGATGCTGGCCACCTCGTTGCATTGCTTGAGCGAAGCGATGGTCTTGGAGCCTTCTTGTTCATCTGCAAAAGGCAGGAAACAGTCTATTTTTGTCATTGAAATGGATTTTTTCGGTATAAAGTCGCCACAAAGGTATATAAAAAAGGTGATAAATGCGCTCTTGCAAATAAAAAAAGTGTTAATAGCTCCTCTTTATAGTGATTCATTCAGAAAAACGTATTACCTTTGCCCTCAAATTGAACAAAAACCAAGACCTCTAATTTCATAAACCAATAAACCCAAAACTCAACATGAAGAAACTACTAACCTTTGTTGCAGCTGCCTGCATGGCATTCTATGCGGGAGCTCAATCCTTATCCGTTTCCTCCGATCAGTTGCATTGGAACGGTGGCACACTCGTTATTGACACCCCCAAGCGCCCTGCTGGACAAACAGATGTCATCCAGCTGACAGCTCCCAAGTTGGAAACCGTCCGCGTGGCTTTTGTTGGACTGGGCATGAGAGGCCCTGGAGCCGTGGCTCGATGGACTTACATTCCTGGCGTTCAAATCGTAGCTCTCTGCGACTATGTCAAAGAACGTGCCGAAGAGTGCCAGAAGTACCTGCGCAACGCCGGCTTACCCCCTGCCGACATCTATAGCGGTCCCAACGGCTATGAGGAAGTATGCAAGCGCGAGGATGTGGATATCGTCTATGTCGCCACCGACTGGGACCACCACTTCCCCGTAGCAAAATGTGCCCTGGAGAACGGGAAGCACACCGCCATCGAAGTTCCATCGGCCATGAACCTCGCACAATGCTGGGAACTCATCAATCTGAGTGAGCGCACACGCAAGCATTGTATGATTCTGGAAAACTGCTGCTACGATTGGTATGAACTCAATGCCCTGAATATGGCTCAGAACGGAGTCTTCGGAGAGGTGATTCGTGCAGAAGGCGCTTATATCCACAACCTTGACCCCTTCTGGGATGCCTACTGGAAGAACCCCAACGGTTCTGACCCCGACCAACTCGGATGGCGCATGAAGTACAACATGGAGAACCGTGGTGACGTCTATGCCACCCACGGCCTTGGTCCTGTGGCACTCTGCATGAACATCCACCGTGGCGACCGCTTCACCACCCTTGTTGCAATGGACACCAAGGCCGTACATGGTCCTGACTACGTGGAAGCAAAGACGGGCAAGCGTCCCACCGAATACCGCAATGGTGACCAGACCACAACCCTCATGCGTACAGCAGAAGGCAAGGTTGTCGAAATCCAGCACAACGTCATGAACCCGCAACCCTACAACCGTCTTTTCAAGCTCACGGGTACCAAGGGCTACGCCACCAAGTACCCCGAAGAGCACTTTGCACTTGACCCCGGACAACTCACGGCCAGCGGAGTAACTCCCAAGGTGGATGACCTCAGCAGCCACGGATTCCTGCCCGCAGCTGAACATCAGGCTCTTGTGGAGAAGTACACCCACCCCATCATCAAGAAATATGGCGAGATGGGCAAGAAGGTCGGTGGACACGGAGGCATGGACTTCTTCATGGATGCACGCCTCGTCTATTGCCTCCAGAACGGACTGCCTTTGGACATGGACGTTTACGACCTCGCTGAATGGTGCTGCCTGGCAGAACTCGGAGCACTCTCGATGGACAACAACTGCTGTAGCGTGGAATTTCCCGATTTCACCCGTGGAGCCTGGAAGAAGGTGAACGGATTCCAGTTCGCATGGGCTAAGCCCGAAGCAGAGGCAGCAGCAGCTGCCGCAGCAGAAGCCAGCACCAAGGCACAGAAGGAACGCTGCGCTGCAGAAAAGCTCTGGGAAAAGTATGACAAATTAAAGATTATCAAAGGCTCCAAGAAGATTCGACCCAGAAAGCGCTAAAGAAATCTGCATTCTTGGCATACTTTTGCCGGAAAAGTGTTCTTGGCATACTTTTTGCATACAGAAAAGTGGGGCGCGGCTCTGTCGCGCCTTACTTAATTAAGTAACACAGAAATAACACAGAAAAAACAAATGAACGATTACATCGAAATCCAAGACAACTACGACCGCGGTAATAGCGGTTTGCTCTCCGGAGCATCATTCTTAACAGGTGTCATGACGCGTGTCTACCTGTGGATGACCGCAGCCCTCTTCCTTACGGCCGGCGCCGCTTTCCTGACCGTCAGTTCGCCTACCTTGCTCAGCCTGATATTCGGCAATAGCGTTGCTATCTGGGTACTCTTCATTGCAGAGCTCGGCCTTGTCATGGGCGTCAGTGCAGGTATTAACAGCTTGTCTCCGCGTACCGCGACCCTGCTCTTCCTGCTCTACGCGATAATCAACGGACTGACTCTCTCTGTCATTTTCTTCGCCTACGAACTGGGTACCATCGCACAAGCCTTTGCTGCATCGGCACTGACTTTCGGTGCCATGAGTATCTTCGGCATCACGACGAAGAAAGACCTCAGCGGACTGGGCGGTATCCTCTTCATGGCACTCATCGGTCTTATCATCGCCAGTGTCATCAACGCCTTCTGGGCCAACTCCACGATGGATGCCATCATCACCTACGCAGGTGTCTTCCTCTTCGTTGGACTCACCGCCTACGACACCCAGAAAATCAAGACCATGACCTCCGCCGTAGAGTACAGCAACGATGTGGCCATGTCACGCAAGGTCGCCATCCTCGGAGCCCTCACCCTCTACCTCGACTTCATCAACCTCTTCCTCTACATACTCCGTCTGTTCGGACGCCGTCGTTGAGGCTATCGTCAAAGGAAACAACAAAGATAAGTAGCAGATTTGAACGAAGATAAGTAGCAGATTTGCTTACCTTTATTTATACGCGTAGGACTTGAAACCATCTGCATTGGTGGTTAGTCAGTATGTGACAAATGTAAATTAGTTGATTCAGCCCTCAAAAATGTGCTCTTTGTGCGTTTTTGAGGGCTTTTCTATGTAGAAAAGCTTTCTTCGACACCTCGAAAAACCTGCTTTATAGCATGAAAACGATGTTTTATGCACGTTTTTTTGCAAAATGTGTTGTAGAACATATTTCTTAATGAAACAATGAATGGAAATAAGGCCTATCTTTGTGGCCGTTATCCTGAAAACAATCTTTTTGCCTTAAACGGAATACCTAAGAAAAAAAGAAGCATTAGAGTCGCTGCGAAGCGGCTCTTTTGTTGTTCTGGAGGTGCATGAATCCATCATATAATAGGAGAAATCCAATGCGATTCCTATTTTTTGTCCCTTTTCTTTGGCTTTTTGGTCTTGAACATGTATCTTTGCACCTGCAAACCTCTTTTAATAGAATAAGGTCTATGGTTCAAGGTATGAAAAAGTATGTTCTGGACCTCGTAGTCAAGTACATTGAGCGACCTCGGCGTGACTATGTTGTCCTGCACCTGACAGATCCTGTCGCTCCTCTTCCGGCGATGCTTCCTGGGCAGTTTGTGGAGGTGCGCGTGGATGGTTCTCCCTCTACCTTCTTGCGTCGTCCCATCAGTATCAATTATGTGGATCGTCGGTTGAACGAACTCTGGTTGCTCGTTCATGCCGTCGGAGCTGGTACTCGTGCGCTGGCTTCCCTTGCGGAGGGCAATCGGTTGAATGTCATTCTGCCCCTGGGGAGGGGATTCACCTTACCGGATGAAGCCACGCGGGAAAACCGCGAGGCACCAACCCGGACAAGCAGTAAGACGGGTTTTGAACAGGTTGTGGAACGCTGGCTGCTCGTTGGTGGCGGCGTGGGAACGGCTCCCTTGCTATATCTCGGTCAGGAAGTAGCAGCTCGCGGTTGCAGGCCGACCTTCTTACTGGGTGGTCGCTCTGCCTCCGACCTCTTGCAGCTTGACCTCTTTCGTCGGTTCGGGGACGTCTGCCTCACCACGGAGGATGGCTCTGCGGGCGAGCGTGGTTTCGTCACGCAGCACAGCCTCTGGGCAACAGCTGATTTCACGCGTATATGTACTTGTGGTCCCAAACCCATGATGATGGCTGTAGCACGGCTGGCTCGCGAGCTTGGAATCCCCTGCGAGGCTTCGCTCGAAAACATGATGGCATGTGGGCTCGGCGCCTGCCTCTGTTGCGTGGAGGACACCACGGAAGGCAACGTTTGTGTCTGCAAGGAAGGACCCGTATTTTCCACCGATAAACTTAAATGGTAATGGCTGATTTACATACTCATATAGGAGCTTTAGAACTCAAGAATCCCGTGATGACTGCCTCCGGCACCTTCGGCTACGGGCTGGAGTTTGCTGATTTCGTAGACCTCGACCAGATAGGTGGCATCATCGTTAAGGGCACCACCCTCGAACCGCGTCAGGGGAATGCCTATCCCCGTATGGCCGAGACCGCGCAGGGAATGCTCAACTGCGTGGGGCTTCAAAACAAAGGAGTGGATTACTTCTGCGAACACATCTATCCGGAGGTGCGCAAGATTAATACTGCCGTGCTGGTCAACGTCAGCGGCAATAGTCCCGAGACTTATGCCGAATGTGCCCGTCGCATTGCAGAACTGGAGGATATCCCCGCCATCGAACTGAATATCTCGTGCCCGAATGTGCGGCAGGGTGGCATGGCGTTCGGAGTCACCTGTGAGGGGGCTGCATCGGTCGTGAAGGCGGTGCGTGCAGTTTATCCCAAGACGTTGATTGTCAAGCTTTCGCCCAATGTTACTTCCATCGCAGACATCGCACGTGCCGTGGAGGCAGAAGGTGCCGATGCCGTTTCACTTATTAACACGCTGATGGGTATGGCCATTGATGCAGAGCGTCGCCGACCCGTGCTGAGTATAGGGACGGGAGGACTGTCGGGACCTGCTGTGAAACCAGTGGCCCTTCGCATGGTGTGGCAGGTCTACGATGCCGTGAAGATTCCCATCGTGGGGCTTGGTGGCATCATGAATGCTACGGATGCTGTGGAATTCTTGCTGGCCGGAGCATCTGCGATAGAAATCGGGACGGCGAACTTCATTGATCCCGCCGTGACGGTGAAGGTCGTTCGCGGAATAGAGGAGTACCTTACCCGCCACGACTTCTCTTCCGTTCGCGATATCATCGGTCTTGCCCATGTAGAACATTAGGCTATCCTTCTTTTTTTCACTTCCTGTGCGCATCCATCGTCCCGACCGCTTGATAATCCTGCTGTGTGCAGTTGCGCTTCTTGCCTTGTGGGGAGGAGTGTTGCTTGACCGCTGGTTGTTGCAGCCCCAGAGCAAACTTGTTTCCCTCGATGAGGCTGGTATGGATTCGTTGGAAGCGGCATGGAGTGGGGAAGAGGCGGGCGATGATACCTATTATGCCGTTCCCGTCCAGCCCGTTGAGACCTTCCCTTTTGACCCCAATACGGCCGATTCCACTTCCCTGTTGCGTCTCGGTCTGGCTCCGTGGCAGGTACGTGCAATCTACAAGTACCGTGCACGAGGCGGTCGCTACCACCGTGTGGAAGATTTCCAACGCTTGCCGGGGATGACTCCGGAGTTGTGGAATCGTCTGGAGCCTGTTGTCCATATAGGTGAAGCCTATCGTTACTACGACCGTGAGGCACTTGCCCGAAAGTCACAGGATTCTTCTTTCTATGGTGGCGTTCGCTCCTCCGAAAGCCGACGAAATCATTTTTCTGATAGCAGCTTCGAAGGCTCTTCCGGGGGTAATCAGGGAGGTGAACTGTACCCCGCCTACCCTCGTCAGGAGAAGTTCACCGAGCTTACCTTGCTTGACCTGAATGCTGTTGATACCATCACCTTGAAGAAGGTACCTGGAATAGCTTCCTATCGTGCCCGCCAGATTGTCCGTTACCGCGACCGCCTTGGAGGATTCACTTCTGTGGAACAACTTTCTGAGATAGAAGGGCTTCCGCTGGAGTTGCAAGCTTGGTTCAAGGTCGAGACGCCTGTTTTCCGCAAGCTCAACCTCAACAGAGATCCACTTGGCAACCTCGCCCGCCACCCATACATAGGCTATGCCCGCGCCAAGGCCATTGACGGTTTCCGCCGAACGCAGGGGGAAATCCATTCCTTGGATGAGCTCAGCCTCTTACCCGATTTCTCTTCCGACGTTATCAAGCGGCTGGAACCCTACATAGAATTCTGAGGAGCTTGTTGACCTCTGTTGGTTCAGTCGCCGCAGTAGGTCCCAGCAAAGAAGATGAGGCCGGTGGATCGTTCGGTAATGAAATAGAGGAAGGGGTGGTCAGCGCGGAAGGTCTTTGGAGTGAGAGGTCCGCTATCACTTGCTGTTACAAAGGAAGCAACCGTTACAGCCGCTGCTTCGCAGCCTTCTTCGTTGACATTGATGTATGCTTTTTGCAACATGTTGCTGACGAGGATGTCAACAGGTGAGATTTCGGAGAGTTCGGCATCTTCTGTGAAGATGCGTCGAACACCAAGGGCTTTGAGCTGGTTGACGAGCTTTTTGTGCTCAGTGTTAACTTTGAAACGGGGCAGGGTGACATTTGTTGTAGTTGATGAATTAGCCAAGGATTGTTGCAACTTCTGGAGTAAGTAATTGTTTGTTTGAGCAATGAGTTGTTCGAGGCTGATTCTTTCCTTGGGTAGCAGGAAGGTCATGGTGTAGACACCATTGGCAAAAGGCATTTGCAGAGCTTGGTAATCTTCTGTTTCGGTGTAGCCGAAGTAATCTTCCTGATGCATCATTTGCAAATTGACCTGTGTGCCGTCTGCTTTTGTGAAAGGCTCGTTTCGTGTGCTTTCCTTCGTAAATGGCAGTAACCAAGGAGCACGGAAATAGATAGCATTTATCAAGAAGGCAATCGTCTCAGGTTCAATCTGGTTGATAATTTTGGGAATGAGACCGTTGGTCTTCTGGTTGCACCATCCGTTGATGACATCTATAGCTTCGAGAGAGTTGAAGTCCTGCTGGCCATAATCGGCGTGGTAGGTTTCGGCGAGGAAGTTTACGTAACCGTTGTAGATGGGGAAGTTCTTGCGGACGAAGAATGCATTGGCCACAGTGAGATCCACTCCGGGGTCGGTTGTCGGCGACCTTTCAATGATGGTGCGGAAGAGGTTGTCGAAATCTGAACGGTGAAGAAGTGCATAAATGGCAGGATCACCATCCTGTTCTGCGACACCGGAAAGTGCTTTCAGAATCTCTTCGGCGGTTTTGCTTCCTTCTGGGGCTCCGCCAGCTATCATTGCGAGCACGTAAGCCACTCCTAACGGTGAGACAATGATGCTCTCCCGGTCGGTAGGCTCCATCTTATGAAACAGATTCATTCCGAATGTGTTGACAGGATTGACACATGCCTTCTGATAATCTGTTAGCGCAATGGGGGTCACTTGGTTTCTTGCAATCCCTTTGGGGAGTTCCTTGCGGATTTCCATCTGTCCCTCTATGGGTTTCCCATTCAGACAGAAGGAATTGTGGACTTTGCCTTCTTCGATAATCCAGTGGCTGAACGTGATGGTGTCCGCCTTGATGGAATCGACTCCCCAACTGATGACGACCTGCTCGTCCTCGAATTTAGTTGTCCCATCGAGTTCGCCGAAGAGTAGATAGTCATTTTGTACCTTGAGTCCATAGAAATGAGGTGCGTAGAATCGAGTTTCTTGTGGCTCAACTCCACAGTAGTACGTTTGGCCGCGGAAGGTGGCAGAGACCTTCATAAGGTTTGCGTAGGGTAGGATAGAACCTCCTTCGGGCGAGAGGACTTTCAGGCTGAGAACTACGGGAGAGTAGTCCCAGATGACAGGGTCAATAATCGGTTCTGAATCCTCTTTGGAGTTTGAGCAACTACCCGTTGTGAGGAAAAAGGCGGCACATAGCAGCGGCCATATATTCTTGATTATCTGTTTCATAAAAGAATATTTGGTAATTTTTCTTATATGCTTTATTCCAGGTCTACTACCGTGATTCCTGCTCCGCCGAACTGCACATGTTCATCGCGTGCATCCACCACCGAAGAAACCGTTCGCAGGTATTGTCGGATGAGTTGTCGCAGGGCTCCTGTTCCTGTTCCATGGAGGATGCGGACACGTGCCATACCTACCTGGGTGGCATCGTCGATAAAGTGCTGTACGGCGTTCAGTGCCTCGTCGCCCCTCATCCCTCGGACATCGATATCTTGTTGGAAGTGAAGTGCTTTTTCGCGCATGTCGTTCTGCGTCTGTCGGCTGAGGAAGCTGGTGGCGGTGGGGGACTCTTCTTTCTTAGGTTCGCGTGCGGGTACGAGGCGATCCACCTTTACCGTTGTACGCATCTGCCCAAAGAGCACCACCGCGTTCTTCCCATCAATGGAGAGGAGCTGGCCCACGGAGGACTGGCCTTTGATGCGGACGTAAGTAGGAGTAGAGCCGGACCCGGACTCTCCCCCCGCCCTCCCTGTTAGGGAGGGAGTGGTTACTAATGACCCTGGATGAACGCTGTCTGCAGAAGATTCTGCTCCCTCCCTATCAGGGAGGGCGGGGGGAGAGTCTTTGTGCTTCTTTTTTCGCTCCTGTCTCCTCCTGATTTTCTCCATCTTCCTCTCAATCTCTTCGTTGCCCAAGTCTTGCTGGCTTTCGACCTCCCGTATTCGGAAATCTTCCAGTTGCTGGCGTGCGCGGCGGGTGGCCTCCTTCTCTGCTTGAGCCTCCTTGATTTCGCGTATAGTTCGCTCGATGCGTGCGTTAGCTTCCTGTACCAGCTGTTCTGCCTCCTCCCTTGCCTTACGAATGATTTCCTTGCGCTGACGTTGTAGTTCGCTGATTTCCTCCTCGTACTTAGCTATGGTCTGCTCCATTTGTTTCTCGCGGCCGTGTATGGTTTCACGCTTCTGTTGCCAGTAGCGTCGGTCCCGTACGATATCTTGCAACCACTTGTCAGCGTTGATATAATCTCGTCCCACGATATCAGATGCATCGTTGATGACTTCCTCTGGGATTCCTATCTTGCGTGCTATTTCCACGGCAAAGCTGCTACCAGGCTGCCCGATTTGCAGTTGGAACAGCGCCTGCATGAGGTGTCGGTCATAGAGCATGGCTCCGTTGACCACTCCGTCTGTCTCGTCGGCGAAGTGCTTGAGGTTTTGATAGTGGGTAGTGATGATACCGAAGGCTCCTTGCTTCACGAACCGTTTCAACACGGCTTCGGCTATGGCGCCTCCTATCTGTGGTTCCGTGCCGCCTCCGAATTCGTCGATGAGTAGTAGCGTGGCGGGGTCGGCAGAACGCATCATCTGCTTCATATTCAGGAGGTGAGAGCTATATGTTGAAAGTTCATCTTCAATGCTCTGCTCATCGCCGATATCAATCATGATGCTTTGGAAAATACCTAAGCGCGAGCGTTCGCCCACGGTAATAGGCAGGCCACACTGCAGCATGTATTGCAACAGTCCAACGGTCTTCAGACACACCGATTTCCCGCCTGCGTTAGGTCCCGAAATGAGCAGGATTCGCTGGCGGCGTGTGAGTTCTATTTCCAATGGTACGACTTTCTTCCCATGTTTCTGCAGCGAGCGTTGCAGCAATGGGTGCACGGCTAAAGTCCAGTCTATCAGTGGAGCGTCGGCGATTTGCGGTTCGCTGGTGGTGAAGGCTCCTATCTGTGCTGCCAGTTGTGCCTTGGCGCGTACGAATTCCACATCAGCCAGCATCTCGTAGGACTGCAACAGCATGGGGGCTTGAGGACGTAGTTCATCTGTGAACTCACGCAGGATGCGGATGATTTCACGTCGCTCGTCGGCTTCCAGTTCGCGGATGCGGTTGTTTGCCTCCACGACCTCCTGAGGCTCGATGAACACCGTGCGACCTGTGGCACTCTCATCGTGGATGATGCCTTTCAGTTTGCGTTTCATGGCGGGAGCCACGGGGATGACCAGTCGGCCGTCGCGAACCGTGGGTGCTACGTCCTGCGCCACCGTTCCTTCCGCCTGCGCGTTCCTTAATATATGATGGAGCACACGACTGATGCTACCTTCGGTGGAGGCCAGCTCATGGCGGATGCGCGCCAGTTCGGGCGAGGCAGAATCTTTCACGTGCCCGAACTTGTCGAGAATCCGGTCAATACGGGAGGCCGTTGAATGGAAAATGGAAAGATTGAATGATGATAGCTCTTCTTCGCCGCCCGTGAGCCGGGTGGCTATCATGAGGGCGAGGGCAGGGTAGAGCGGAGGCTCAACTTTCAGAAGACGGATGATGCCCTCGATGGTTTCCAGGGACCTTTTCAACTGGAACATCTCTTCCACATCGATGTACGTTCCTTCGATACGGATGCGGCGCAGGGTGGGGCGCAGGTCGTAGTAGCCCTGCTCGGGGAAAGCATCGGTTTCCTCTTTCAGACGTACAAATTCCCCAACTTGGCGGTGGAGTTCGCGTAGCGTGGTGCCGTCCGTCAAGAACGTCATCTCCTCCACGCGTTGTTGCCCTAAAGGGCTGAGGCAATGGCTACGCAGCAAGGTGCGTACTTCGTCCATGCCTATTTTTTCTTCGTAGGTGTGTGGATAAATCATGGGGAGGGCGTGCGCGTTTATTCTATTTCCAGTTGGAATAACCGTTTAAGTTCCTCGAGGGCAGGGTTGATATCTGCGAGGTGTCGGAACTGCTCGTTCTTGTCGTAGACGCGTACGGTCTGTTCGGTTTGCTGGGCCACCTTGAAGGTGATGGTCAGGAGGTTATTGTGAAGCTGTTGCCGCAAGTAAGCTACAAGTCTCGGCTGCACCTGCTTCATCATCTCGACGACTTCGTTGTTGTCCAAGGTGAGGCTAACGGCCCCGGAGGCAGCATTGTCCACCTGAGGTTGCATGATTTTCATGCGCTGGGCGATGGCTGTCTCGGACTGGCTCATCGTGGCGATGAATTGTTGCCAGTGGATGTATAGGTCTTTGGCCTCGACCGGTTGGTTCTCTGCGGCTGTGGATTGTTGCGCTTGAGGGGCTGACAAGGTCGTGTCCTTAGGGGCGCTCTGCGCAGACGTCTCTCCGCGAGCGGTTCGAATAGAAGTTGATAACTCTCCTAATTTCAGCGTCTTGAGTTTTGGAGGCACAGAGGACGTGGGGGCGGAGGACCAGGAATGTGGAGCCGTAGCCGATGCTGCAGGCGATGTGGTGGAAGGCGTTGCAGCGGCCTTCGGAGCAGGCGATGGAGCGGCGTTTGTCGTGGCGAGTTGCTGCGTGCTGGGTGCTTGTTGGGCAGCAGGGGCAGCCTCCTTGGCAGCTGCTGCCAGGAGGCTGAAAATGGGTTTCAGTTGTCGTACGGGGCGACGCCCCGCGCCAGGCTCGTCGTCCGTGGCCTGAGCGCATTCGATGAGGGTGAGCTCTACCTGTAGGCGTTTGTTCTGGCTGGTGCGGTAGGCTTGGTCACAAGCGTTGCAGAGGCGGATGGCGCGGTAGAGCCACTGTACCTGACAGCGTTGGGCCTGTTGCTGATAGCGCTGGCGGATATCATCGCTGACTTCCAGCAGGGAGGTCGTCTGAGGATCCTTGGAAACGAGCAGGTCGCGCAGGTGGCTGGCCAGTCCGCTGATGAAGGGAGCGCCGTCGAAGCCTCGCTGGAGCACTTCGTTCAGCAGAAGCAGGCACTCTGGAACCTTCTTCTCCTGCATCAGGTCCACGAGGCGGAAGTAGTACTCGTAGTCCAGTACATTCAGGTTGTCTATCGTGCCCTGATAGGTGATGTTGCCGCCGGTATAGCTGGCCACCTGGTCGAAGATGGAGAGGGCATCGCGCATTCCTCCATCGGCTTTCTGTGCAATAACGTTGAGGGCGGCGGGCTCGAAGGTGTAGCCTTCTTGCTGGGCCACACGAGCCAGATGCCGCACCGTGTCCTCCACCGTCATCCGTTGGAAATCATAGATTTGGCAGCGGCTGAGGATGGTCGGCAGGATCTTGTGCTTCTCGGTGGTGGCGAGGATGAAAATGGCGTGGGCGGGAGGCTCCTCCAGCGTCTTGAGGAAAGCGTTGAAGGCGGAGGTGGAGAGCATGTGGACCTCGTCGATGATGAACACCTTGTAGCGTCCAATCTGCGGCGGTATGCGCACTTGGTCGATGAGGGCTCTGATGTCATCCACGGAATTGTTGGAGGCGGCATCGAGCTCATGGATGTTCATGGAACGCTGTTCGTTAAAGGCCTGGCAGGACTCGCACTCGTTGCATGCTTCGCCGTCCTCCCTGGGATTTTGGCAGTTGATGGTCTTGGCGAAGATGCGGGCACAGGTGGTCTTACCCACACCGCGAGGGCCGCAGAAGAGGTATGCGTGGGCGAGCTTGCCATTCTGGATGGCATTTTTCAGGGTGGTGGCAATGGAGCCTTGGCCTACGACCGTATCGAAGGTCATCGGGCGATACTTGCGCGCTGAAACGATGTACTCAGACATAATTATAGGGTGTATTTCTTTCTTTTGGGGGACAAAAATACATAAAATGATTGAAAAAGTGGAATACAAGGGCAAAAACTTTCAACTTTCAACTTTTAACTTTCAACTTTTTTGTATCTTCGCGCCATGAAACGGAGAAAATAAGGTAAAAGAACATGGAAAGACTGTTTACAATTTGGAGTTACATCCGCAAGTACAAGTATGTCGCCGCCGCACTGGTGTTCTTGTTGATAATTGGTGTGTTGGACGAGAACTGCCTCTGGGTGCGCTATGGCCGTAGGTCCGAAATAGCGAACCTCAGACGCGAGATCGAGAAATACCAAAATCAGTATGACCGCGAAACAGAGCAGCTCGAGGCTCTGCAGAACGACCCCCACGCCGTGGAGAAAATGGCCAGGGAAGTGTACCTGATGAAGCGGCCGAACGAGGACATCTTCGTCTTCAAGCATGTGGAGCCCTCGCAAATCCAGAGCCTCAAGCACAAGAAGGTGGCGGCACCGGTGGAAGCTACCGAGCAGCAGGCTGAAGACTCGGTGGCGGTGGAGCAGCCGGCAGATACCATCATCGCGCACGCGCAATAATTAAAAAAGGTATAATGAAGAAACTGACACCTCTGCAAAATGGATTGATGATGGCGGGCGGCATGCTCGTTGTGATAGGTGCAGCATTGTATATGCTGTTGCCCGTGGTGGCTTTCGTGGCCTTTGCGGTGGGCGCCGTCACGTTCTCCTATATGCAGTTGCTGCAGAGCTACGATGGTCGCAGTTTCGTCATCCGTCGTCTGCGCCGCCAGCAACTGATGGGGGCAGTTGCCATCCTGGTTGCTGCCTGTCTGATGGCCATGCAGACTTTCCGCCTGGGAATTGCCATGAGGAACGAGTGGGTGGTGGCGCTGACCATTGGTTGCGTGTTGGAACTGTACACCGCCTTCCGACTGCCAGCAGAGCTGGAGAAAGAGGGGAGGGGTTAGTTATCTGATTAAAAGTTTTTTGTCTTGAAATACCTCTATCGATTCTATCAATTGCTGGTCTCGCCGCTGCTGTTGCTGTTGACGATACTGACCGCTTTGGCAACCACAATCGGTTGCACCCTGCTCAATGCCTCGTGGTGGAGCTATTATCCCGGCAAGTGGTGGTCGTGGGCGATGGTTCGCCTGCTGCTATTGCCTGTCCATATCGAAGGACGCGAACACCTGAAGGAGGCGCAGAGCTATGTCATCATCCCTAACCACCAGGGAGCTTTCGACATCTTCCTCGTCTATGGTTTCCTCGGCCGACATTTCAAGTGGATGATGAAAGCGGAACTGCGCAAGATGCCGCTGGTCGGCAAGGCATGTGAGTCCGCTGGTTTTATCTTTGTGGACCAGAAGGGCGGCCCCAAGAAATTGAAGGCTACCCACGACCGCGCTCGCAAGATTCTGCAAGGAGGAACCTCGGTGGTCGTCTTTCCTGAAGGGGCGCGCACATGGGATGGTAACATGCGTCGCTTCAAGCGCGGTGCTTTCCAGCTGGCCGACGAACTACAGTTGCCCTTGTTGCCCGTAACGATAAATGGTTCCTTTCAGGTGCTCCCGCGAACCCGGGGACTCAACTTTGTCGAATGGCATCCGTTGGAACTCATCATCCACGCTCCCATCTACATGCAAGAGCAGGGCGCAGAGGCCGAGCACGCCGCCATGGAACAGGCGGCGGCCATCATCCAAAGCCGTCTGACCACCCAACCTGTGGAACTGCCCGAGGGTACCTACGACCCCAACGACTGAGCGATTCAAACTTCGATATTGTAAACAATAGATATGAAATACTTTACACTCTTGGCATCCTCCGTAGCGGTGCTGCTTATGGCTGGTTGCGGAAGCGATAGAATGAACATCAATGGGACAACCTCCATCCCCGAACTGGAAGGTAAGACGCTGTACATGAAGGTTTACACGGACGGCGATTTACAAGTCATAGATTCTGCTCACATACAGCATGGTAAGTTCCATTTCGGTGGGGCGGAACCAGATTCCTCGGTGATGGCCTGCCTGTTTCTTGGTGATGAGAGCCTGATGCCTATAGCTTTGGACGGTTCAAAGCTCGTCGTCAAGATGGATGCTGCCGAGCGCAAGGTGACGGGTTCGGAATTGAACGACTCCCTCTTTGCTTTCATTGCCCGCAAGACAGAGCTGGACCTGCAGTTGGCAGAACTGCCTCGCCGCGAAAGTCGTATGATTCTCGACGGCATGGATCATCGTGATATCATACGGCTGTTGTCCGATGAAGCCGCCATCCTGAGCAAACAGGAGGACGAGCTGGTCACGAAGTTCATCAAGGACAATATGCACAACTGCTTGGGGCCGGGTGTGTTCATGATTGTCACCTCCAACTTCCCTTATCCGGTGTTGAACCCCAGCATCGAGGAAATCCTTACCTTGGCCTCGCCGCAGTTCCTCAACGACGCTTACGTCAAGGAATACATCCGAATGGCCAAGGAGAACATGGAGAAATTAAATAGCTCAGGTGAATAATCATCTGGGCTAATTATTTGCGTCGGGCATGAGCCATGTCTGACGGGTTCAAAGCAAGTATGCTCATTCAATCATGTACAATCAGATCCGGGAGGATACGCTCTTTATCATATTTTATTCCATCGTGACAGCTATTGCCATGATGGCAAGTTGTTATCTGCTGTTCCGTCGAGCCAACGCGATTGCCCCTGACGTCAAGCCGCCAGTACGCCTGCGCCGGTGGGCTGCTGCGTTCCTTGCAGCTCTCGCTTTGAATCACGTGTGGTATATGCCGATCTTCTTTCTTTCTTCAAACGAGGATATCAGGTTGTGTGACCTTGTGGGCGGATTGCTTGACTCTATGACATTATTTCCTGTGGCGATTATCGTATTGCTCACGATGTTGCAAGACCGTAGGCGACCGTTGTGGCCTATTGTCGTGATGATGACTCCAATTGTTGTTGTAGGGGCATGGAGTGTTGTCACACGCAGTTATGCTCTTCTGCCGATGGTATATGTCTATTCCCTGTTGATGTGCATGGGCTTAATTATATATATGGTACGCGCGTTGAGACAATACGGTCGTTGGCTGCGCGATAATTTTGCAGACCTGGAGCACAAGGAGGTGTGGCAGAGTTTCGTGGTGCTGGCCATCATTATGCTGGTGTTCGCTATCTATGTGTTTACCAGCGAAGGCCCGGTTTACCAATATGCCATGCAGATGATAGTCTTAGTACTTGTCTGTTATCTCTTGTGGCGGGTCGAGACGTTAAGCGACCTGAACACCAAATCCACTCTTGAAGTGTCAAGCGTCCCTTTGAGCAGAGCGGACGATTTACGGATTGACGATTTACGATGTGATAGTGATGATTGTGAATTGTCGGCAATCCATACGGATACAGCTCTATTATCCTTCCGCAACAATATCGGGCCATTGCTGAAGCAGTATTGCGAGGAACCGCAACTCTATTTGCAATATGACATCTCTCTCTCCCAGCTGGCCACATTGATAGGCATCAATCGTTCCTACCTTAGCAGCCATTTTGCCTCGCAAGGTATCACCTATAATGCCTATATCAACGGTCTGCGCATCCAGCATTTCATCAACCTCTACCATGAGACGGCTACTACCCATCAGCCGATTACTGCCCAGCAACTGGCCTACCAGAGCGGTTTCCGCAGTTATAGTACATTCAGTGCAGCCTTCAAGCAGGTCATGGGAATGACCGCAACGGAGTGGATGCGGCTTTCAGAATCGTAAAAATCATTTCAGAATCGTAAAAACTTACCGGTTATGCCCCCTTTGGCTATTGTGATTCCAAAGGGTATAGACTACCTTTGCACAATCAAAAGTGATCCGAAAACTTTTTATTGTGTAACATAAATAATGTAATTATGAGAAAATTGAAAAGATGGATGCTTGCCGCCATCGTGATTTGTGGCGCAACAATGTTCTTTACTTCATGCCGTGACAAAGACGACAATCCTGTTACCCCAGAGGAAGAACCTGTAAATGTTGAGGAGTATATCAAATCTCTCTACGGCGAGAACAAAAGGATTACCGACGGCAATTACGACAAGTCTCTGGCCGTGAAGTGCAGCAACGGAACCTTCGTCGGCACGAAGACGGATAATGTCATTTACTATTTGGGCATTCCGTTTGTTGGCCAGCAGCCCGTCGGCAACCTGCGCTGGAAAGCCCCGGTGGATGTCACTCCTAACGACGGAGTCTATGAGGCGTATTACTATGGGAAGACCCCCATGCAGGCGGAGGGCGACCCTTCAGCCCTTTATGTCCAGGGCGAAGATTGCCTCTACCTGAACGTCTGGCAGTCTGCTGAGAAGAGCACGGAGAAGAAGCCGGTCATGGTGTGGATCTACGGCGGCGGCTTCGAGACTGGCGGAACAATCGATCCGCAATACGATTGCACCAACTTCATCACGGAGAATCCAGATATCATCGTGGTCACCATCGCCTACAGGCTCGCTGCTTACGGCTTCTTGCATCTGTCCCACCTGCCGGATGGCGCTGATTATCCCGATGCACAGAACTTGGGAACGTTGGACCAGCTGATGGGCTTGAAGTGGGTGCACGAGAACATCGCGGCTTTCGGCGGCGACCCCGACAACGTGACTATCTTCGGCGAGTCCGCCGGCGGTTCAAGCTGTGCCCTGTTGCCGTTAGTCAAAGGTTCGCAGAAGTACTTCAAGCGCCTCATCGCACAAAGCGGTTCCCCCATCATGACGAGATCCACGGAGGAGGCCATCGAATGCACGGACATGATTATGGCAGAGCTCGGTTGCAAGACCGTCGCCGACCTGCAGCAGGTGTCCCCCAGAAAGCTCGCGGACACGGTGGGACGCTTGCTTGGCATCTATCAAGTACTCGGATGGCGCATTTGGCCGGAAAGAGATGGCAGAATCCTGCCCAAGGATCCGTGGGAGAGTTATGCCAACGGCGCGGCTAAGGATATCAAACTGCTCGTGGGCTGCAACAAGGATGAGTTTAACACTTTCTCGGCCGCCTTTGGAGTGGAACGCTGGAACAAGTGGGCCGCCGACCGCATGGAGAAGAGGTCCAAGCTGATGACGCAGGAAGAGAATGCAAAGGTCGAGAGCTACCTGAACAGTGTATCGGGCGAAGAATGGGAGAAAACCAGCAGCCTGTTCAGCCAGAGCTATTTTAATGCACCGGCCATCAGGCTGTCGGAGAACCAGGCCAGTGCCGGCGGCCAGGTGTTCACCTACTTCTTTACGCCCGAGGCCTCTACTCCTGGGGTAAAAAGCGGACATGCGATAGAGCAATCGGCTGTGTTCGACCATCCAGAGCTATGCGTCCAGATTGCGGGAAGAGAATTCGACCCAACCTTCTGCAAAACCATGCGCAAACTGTGGGTGCAGTTCGCCAAGACCGGCAATCCGTCGCTCAGCGCCAACATCTCTCCTGATGGTAAGGCCAAGGAGTGGCCGCTCTACGACCAAAGCGAAAAGCAGGTGATGGTACTCGACGAGTTCAACATCCATCCGGCAAAGGAATCCGATGTAAAGATCGTGGATTGGGAGAACACCTACTTCCTGACCAAGTATTATTGTAATTGATTCAAGTTCGCTCCAAGGGAAAAGATAGGAATCCCTTCATCAATCATACTATTACCATACCGCCCTGCACAGCAATATGCAGGGCTTTTTGTGTCTACATAGTGGAACATTGGCTCTTACTTGATGAGTTCTAACAGAACGCATGCACTAATTCATGATAAATTCGCGGCTTAATTTGTGATAAATTCGCGTAAAAGATGAACCCTTCTCTCGCGCGCGGGCACGAGAGAGCAGAAAATCTCGTCACTTCGTCACATTCTAATATAATCTATTGGATTACAGTGAAATAATCCGTGACGAAGACCGTGACGGGGTGTGACGAAGTGACGAAACGCCCCAATATCTGTGGTTTTATCGACTTTGCGCAGCACTAATTCATGATAAATTTGTGGATAAATTTGTGATAAATTTATGTGAGAAGAGAGGAATTGCTGTAGGGTCGTGAGATGTGGGTTGATTATTTCAGCGCGGTTGTTATCTTTTATCTTCAACGCTGAGGCGCAGAGCCCCTGCGCCTTTGCACCTCCGTGTTAAGGGTAAAAAACAGCTTGCGTAGATTGAGATTCTAGCATAAAAGTATACACATAGATTCATCTTTACACGAATTAACCACGAATTTATCCATGAATTTATCATAAATTGGGCTTTTCGTCACTTCGTCACGCTCCGTCACACCTTTCGTCACACTTGTAAACATCTAATTACCAATCAGAATGTACCTCTCTTACCCCCATTTGTGACGAAGTGACGGGATTTTTCTTTCCTTCGTGCCCGCGCGCGTATACGCGTACGCGAAATGACTAGTTACATCCCACCCCTTTCAGCAAACACGTAAGGACGAAAAATCGAACTCGTACGGACGAAATCTCAAACACGTACGGACGAAATCTCAAACACGTACGGACGAAAATGCAAACACGTACGGCCGAGTGAATCGTTTGACAATCGTCAAACGCTCCACTCACCTATATCTATCTCCCCACGCTCCTATATCTATCTCCCCACTCACCTATATCTATCTCCCCACACTCTCTACTGCTATCGTTCTTTCATCTTACATCAAATGCCCATGAATCTTTCATGAAGTATTGTTGCATGATGTAGGTTGATTCATTCAATGCCGTTGTTCTTGTATTCAACGCTGTTTTCTTGTTTTCAACGCGGTTGTTATCCGTTATTCTTCAACGCAGAGCCGCGGAGGCGCAGATATTTTTTCGAGACATTTCAGGCTGTATTCAGAGCATTACAGCTGACCTTCGGTGAGGCCGCCGAAGCAGTGGGAACGCTACGCGGGTTCCCGCTGCGCGGAGGCCGCAGAGGCCTTCGGCATGACATACAGCGAATACTACCTTCAAAGAAAATCTCGGCGCGTTCTGCAGAGCACAAACCTCGGCCTCGCCGTTTGTGCGCCTTCTGCGTACTCACCGAAGGTCAGCTGCTATGTCTTTGTGTCCTCTCCACTTGCAGAACCTCTGCGCCTTTGCGCCTCCG
>JAFXTO010000050.1 GCA_017535725.1 Bacteroidaceae bacterium | reverse complement strand
TCATCAGGAGCAGACCCTGAGAAGCGGTGAAGGTGGTGGTCAGCGCACCAGCCTGCAGAGAACCATGAACGGCACCAGCAGCACCAGCCTCGGACTGCATTTCCTGAACAGAGACGGTCTGACCCCACAGGTTCTTGCGACCCTTAGCAGCCCACTCGTCAACATGCTCCGCCATAGGCGAAGACGGGGTGATGGGGTAGATAGCAGCTACCTCAGAGAACATGTAACTCACGTGAGCCGCAGCCTCGTTACCATCACAGGTGATAAATTTCTTTTCTTTAGCCATGAATTAAGAGTAATTAAGTTTATGAGTTATTAAGTTATAAGTTTTTGAGTTATTGAGTTTGTTATAAGTTTTTGAGTTGTTGAGTTTAAGTTATGAGTTTATGAGTTCTTAAGTTTTTGAGTTTTTTGAGTTATGAGTTTGACTTATCAACAATAATATAGGAATTCTTAATAAAGGAATCCAAGAAGCCAGAGGGGAAGTATGGAACCCTCGCCCTTCTGCAACTCGGACTGAGCGTATATGATGCCAGATTTCACACGATGAGGAGCATCGAGGCAGACACGGAAGGGACGGCCATCGACGAGGAACGTGTCGGGACGGTCGCTCAAGCGGACGTCGTGGTACGCCCAAAGGGCATTCTGGAAGAAGGTTTCGAAGACATCGATGCGCTCCATGCGGTTGGGGTAGATGGCGTACATCAAGTTGCTGTTGTGCATCATCACACGGGCTGGCTTCTTGGGGAATTCCTCGCCCGGATGGTAGATGAGGTTCAACAAGCGCGCATCGGAGAGGTACTTGATGTAATTCATCACCGTGGCCCGCGAAGTATTTATTTCGTGAGCCAAAGCGCTGACATTAGGAGCCGAGGGACGGTCTATGGCCAAGAGGTAGAGCAGTTTCTTCAACTTCGGCAGATACTTCAACTCCACCTGCTTGATGAGGAGGATGTCCACCTCTATCATCATATTCATGGTCTTCAGCAGGTTCTCCGAGAAATTGCGTTTCTCGAGGAAGAAGGGGTAGAAGCCATGATGCAGATAACTCTGAAAATAATCCAACGGATTGACTTGCTGCAGGATACTCTCCGTGATGCGTTCGTGATTCCGCACAATCTCATCCAAGGAATAAGCTGGGAAGTTCTTGTTTGTCTGCATGTTCAGGAACTCGCGGAACGAGAAGCCACGCAGGTTGTAGCTCTTCACCAACCCGTTCAGCTCCGGATTCTCTTCCTTCAAACGCATCACGGAACTGCCCGTGAAGACGATTCGAAGTCCTGGATTCTCATCGTGACATCGGCGAAGCTCTGCACTCCACTCGGGTTGCTTGAAGACCTGATCTATCAGCAACACCTCGCCACCACCAAGCCTGAACTCACGGGCAAAGTCAGCAAGACCGCGCCCCTGAAAATAAAAATTGTTCATGTTGATGTACAAGCACTTTCGGCGACGTACATCAAAATTCTCCTTGGCATATTGAAGCAGGAAACTCGTCTTGCCCACGCCACGAGTGCCCTTGATACCGATGAGGGGAGCTCGCCAGTCTATCTCGTTCATAAGGGCACGGCTCACGGGCAAATCCGTGTGCTGCACCAAGTATGCATGTGTTCTAAAAAATGCTTCCAAAAGCGTAGCTGTTAATTAACGGCCGCAAAGGTAGGAAAAAACTATGAGAGTGCAAAGCCGAGATGACAAAAAGTGATTTTTATACACTTTTTTTAATAAAAAGAGCGCTATATCGACCATCCAAGCGCTGAATTTTGAACGTTCCGACCTCTCCGGCATGCAGTTTACGTTGCAACCGAAGGGCCACCCACCCCATCGTCATCCGAAGATTGATTTCCACAAGAGGATGGAGGGCATAACGGGAATGAAGGGGGCCGGACGAGGGATGAGAGGTTTCTGATGAGGAAAGAACCATGTTTTCCACAATCATCATATCCACTCCAAGCGGACCCGTGTACCACGTTGGCAAACCCGCTTCGGAGAGCAGTTCCACGAAGTGCAAACGTACTTCATGAAGCAAGCCCATGGGAATGAACTGAGCCAACCGAGCCTCTTTCACCTCCTCTGGAGCCACCAGGTTACCTGCATAGACTCCTCCCGCCGTGGTCTCGAAGACAGACAGACCCTCATAGCGCACCAGACCGCCCTCCGCCCAGAACTCCATGGCACAATCTTGCACCTTATTATATTTTGGCTCTACCTCCACCCCACCCTGCCGCTGGAGGGTTCTGAGTACCCAAAAAAGGTCTTTCTCATTCAAACCGTCTTCTCCTACAGGACGCACTCCGCGTCCGCTACCACTCCACGGCATCTTCAGCATCGCGGAACCATACCGCTCGCACGCCATCCGCACAGCCTCTTCCGTACGACACCAGCAAGACTCCCCCACCAAACGTCCTTCTGCGAAATCCTGCGGCCATCGTTCTCGGAAAATTCTTAACAAACGTGCTGCGTTCTTCCGGGAAGCGAAGTTCCTGTAAGAAGCCAGCTGCTCGTCGTTTGGGAGCAATTCATCTGCCACCCCCAGCGTCCGTAGTTGGTGGACGGCAAGTGGACTCCAGCCCCAAAGCAGAATGCCTTCCTCTTCACGTTCACACCAGATTACCGGCGCGAGATTGTCCCCAAGTGAAGCTTTGGAGGTGAGTTCATTAGCAACCCAAAGGCGGGGAAACTCCCGCAAATCGCTCGCCATCTGCCTCGCTGAAGCAGGAGGAGTATAGTGAGGGTCGTTGGCGGCAAGGGCGAGGTCGTTCTCTGGGTTGAAATACAACAATCGCATAGGTCTGATGTTTTTCCAAATGCAAAAGTACAAACTTTTTGCTAAAAAATGACATCACAGACATAGAAAAACTGCATTTGGGCCGATGGTGTCAGAAATATAATGTATCTTTGCAGCCAAAATAAACAATAACCAATGAAAAAAGAGACTCTGATACTGCGCGACACCTCGTTTGTCGACCTCATGGCACGACGCATCTTCAACGTGCTGCTCATCGCCAACCCTTACGATGCTTTCATGCTGGAAGATGACGGACGCGTGGACGAGAAAATATTTGACGAATACGCCAAGTTAGGCCTTCGCTATCCGCCTCGCTTCATTCAGGTCGCTTCGGAGGAAGAGGCGCTGATGCAGATGGAGCGGCTATCCTTTGACCTCGTCATCGTCATGCCTGGAACTGACAACAACGACATCTTTGACATCGCCCGAGGCATCAAGAACTCACATCCCCAGATACCCTGCGTCGTGCTGACCCCCTTCAGCCACGGTATCAGCAAGCGTATGGCAGACGAGGATATGTCCGCCTTCGAATACATCTTCTGCTGGCTAGGCAACACCGAGCTACTGCTCTCTATCATCAAGCTCATCGAGGACAAGATGAACCTGGAACATGACCTTGAAGCCGGCGTTCAGATGATTATGCTTGTGGAGGACAACGTGAGATTCTACTCCAGCATTCTGCCCAACCTCTATAAGTTTGTGCTGCAGCAGAGTCTGGAATTCGCCACCGAAGCCCTAAACTCTCAGCTCGAAACGTTGCGCATGCGAGGCAGACCAAAGATTGTGCTGGCTCGTAACTACGAGGAGGCGTGGGCCTTGTACGACCGTTTTTCAAACAACACCCTCGGAGTCATTTCCGACTGCCGTTTCCCCCATGAAGGAGTGCTGGATGAAATGGCTGGTATTACCTTATTAAAAAATATACGCGAACGCGATGAGTTCATCCCCCTCATCATGGAATCGTCCGAGACCTCGAAAGCAGAATTGTGCGCACCCCTGAAGATACGCTTCGTCGACAAGAACTCGAAAAAGATGTCGGTGGACCTGCGCAAGCTCATTCTCCACTACTTCGGTTTCGGCGACTTCGTCTTCCGCGACCCCACCACGATGGGCGAGGTGGCCCGCCTACGGAACCTCAAGGACCTTCAGGACAACATCTTCTCGCTACCCAAGCAGTCGTTGCTCTACCACGTGCAGCACAACAACGTCTCGCGATGGCTATGTTCGCGTGCCTTGTTCCCCATTGCCGAATTCCTGAAGCACATCACCTGGAATTCCGTACAGGACATCGACCAGCACCGCCAGATTATCTTCGACGCCATCGTGTCCTACCGCCGCATGAAGAACCAGGGCGTCGTAGCCGTCTTCCAGCGCGAACGTTTCGACCGCTACTCGAACTTTGCCCGCATCGGCGACGGTAGTCTGGGCGGAAAAGGACGTGGTCTGGCGTTCATCGACCACATCATCAAGCGCCATACCGACCTCAACGACTACGACAACGCTTCCGTGATGATACCGAAGACGGTGGTTCTCTGCACGGATATCTTTGATGAGTTCATGGATTCAAATGAACTCTATCAGGTGGCTCTATCCGACATCCCCGACGAGGATATCCTGCACTACTTCCTCCACGCCCGCCTGCCGTCACGCCTCATCGGAGACCTCATGACCTTCCTCGATGTAGTCGATACCCCTATAGCCATACGCTCCAGTTCGTTGCTCGAGGACGCGCACTACCAGCCCTTTGCCGGTATCTATGCCACCTATATGATTCCCCACGCTTCAGACAAATACGAACGGTTGCACATGCTCTCAGACGCCATCAAGGCAGTATATGCCAGCGTCTTCTACGCCGACTCCAAGGCATACATGACCGCGACTTCCAACGTGATAGACCAGGAGAAGATGGCCGTCATCCTGCAAGAAGTCGTAGGCTCACAGCACGAAGACCGCTTTTATCCCACCTTCTCTGGTGTGGCACGTTCGGTCAACTACTACCCCATCGGCGACGAAAAGGCAGACGAGGGAACCGTGAATCTGGCGCTGGGACTGGGTAAGTACATCGTCGACGGAGGCCAATGCCTGCGTGTTTGTCCGGCACATCCGCATCAGGTTCTGCAGACAAGCGAACTGGAAATTGCGTTGAAAGAGACGCAAACACGATTCTACGCCCTCGACCTGAAACACCCTCCAACAGATTTCCAGAAGGACGACGGCTTCAACTTGCTGAAGTTGCGTGTAAATGCTGCCGAGAAAGACGGCACCCTGCAATATATCGCCTCCACGTACGACCCCTACGACCAAGTTATTCGCGATGGCATCTACGAGGGAGGACGCAAGGTCATCACCTTCTGCGGAGTTCTTCAGCACGACGTCTTTCCTCTGCCCGATATTCTGAAAAAGGTCATGGAGTACGGACAGAGCGAGATGCGACGAGCTTTGGAAATAGAATTTGCCGCAAACCTCAATGCAAACAGGACTGGCGAATTCTACCTTTTGCAGATACGACCCATGGTTGACAACAAGCTCATGCTTGACGAGGATCTCTCCGCCATTCCAGACGAAGACTGTATGCTCCGCTCATACAACGCCATCGGCCACGGCATCTCCAACGACGTGCAAGATATCGTCTACGTGAAGACCGAAGGATGGTCAGCAGGAAACAACCCTGAAGTTGCAGAAGAAATAGCCGGCATCAACCGCCATTTCCTTGACCAAGGAAAGAACTATGTCCTTGTGGGACCAGGCCGCTGGGGAAGCAGCGACCCCTGGTTAGGCATCCCCGTCAAATGGCCACACATCTCCGCTGCGCGCATCATCGTCGAAGCCGGTCTGGAGAATTACCGAGTGGATCCCAGTCAGGGAACGCACTTTTTCCAGAACCTCACCAGCTTTGGAGTCGGATATTTCACCATCAACGACTATCTCGGAGATGGCATCTACAGCCAAGACCTTTTCAACTCCATGCCTGCCGCCCAAGAGACAAAACACGTCCGCGTAGTGCATTTCGACACGCCCTTTACCATAAAAGTAGATGGAATGAAGAAAAATGGGGTCATATTATTGCCTAAAATCAAGGAAAATTAGTCCTTTTCAGTAATTTTGTTTAAGATTTCTTTGCAGGTTGCAATATTATCACTACCTTTGCACCGCATAATGAAGGTTATTAACGACATTATTTAACAATAATTATTTTGTGTAACAATGAAATTTGGTAAATTTCTTCTCGCAGCAGCCCTGATGGTTTCAGGCCTGACTGCAAGCGCACAGGAGACTGAGCGCGTTGAGTTCAATCACCACTGGTTCCTCCAGCTTCAGGGTGGCGCAAGCTACACATTAGGCGAAGCTGATTTCAACAAGCTGATCTCTCCTGCTGCTCAGCTGGCCGTTGGTTATCAGTTCACACCCGTATGGGCACTTCGTCTGGCCGTGAACGGTTGGGAATCCAAAGGTGGCTTCTCTGACAACACCACTTACAAGTGGAACTATGTAACTCCTGCTTTGGATGTTAAGATTAACCTCGTTAACGCTATCGGCGGCTGGAACCCCAAACGAGTATTTGGCCTGAACATCATCGCTGGTGTTGGTGCTAACATTGGTTTCGGTAACGACGATGCTGCTGCTGCAGTTGCTCGCCTGCTGCCTTCTCAGGTGGATGTTTGGGACGGAACTTCCGTACTTCCCGTTGGCCGTCTGGGTCTTGACTTCGACTTCCGTCTCAGCAAGCGCGTCAGCCTGAACATTGAGGCTATGAGCAACTTCCTCAGCGACAAGTACAACAGCAAGAAATTCGATGGCGACAACTTCGTCAAGGAACTTGACTGGTACTTCACCGCTCTCGCAGGTGTGAAGATCAACCTCGGCAAGGTGGAGAACGTTATCCCCGTTGCTGTTCCCGTTGTTGTTGAAGAACCCGCTCCCGCACCCGCTCCCAAGCCCGTTGTTAAGGAGACTCCGAAGCCCCAGCCCGTCGTGAAGAAGGCTCCTGAGATGCAGACCGAAATCTTCTACTCTATCCGCCAGACCGTTATTCCCGAAGGCGAACAGGGTAAGGTCACCAACCTCATCAACTTCCTGAAGGCTAACCCCGAGACAAAGGTAACTGTCACCGGTTATGCTGACGCTGGTACTGGTAACCCCAGAATCAACATGAAGTACTCCCAGGGTCGTGCTGAGAACGTTGCCAAGGCTCTCAAAGAGGCTGGTATCGACGCTGCTCGCATCACCGTCGACGCTAAGGGTGACACCGTTCAGCCCTACAGCGAGAACGACAAGAACCGCGTGACCATCGCTATTGCTAAGTAAATCCCATTTGGCATAAGTTAATCGGCGCCTCTCCTAAGCAGGAGGGGCGCCATTCGTTTAACACCTCTCATTCCTCGTCATTTCGCACCCTCAAAAAAACGGTTGCTATTTAACTGTACCTGTGGCATAACTCCTGATACAAGCGAGCACGCATCAACCGACAAGGCCATATATGTTTGTATCACCGAAAACACCGTAATTGTTAACCCACGTTGCAGCAAGTGTTATACACTTCAACGCGATTAGACTATAATAAGAAGGTGTTCAAAAATAGTGTACCCACTATTATTTAGGACACAGAGACACCTATAATTGAGAAATGAAAGAATGAAAATTGAATAATATATGATACCTCTGTGTCTCCATATCTCTGTATACTAAAACATGTCTTTAAATTGTGATTAGTTACTTATAAGAAGAATAACTTGTTGTATAAGACGAATAGAGGCGACCATTGCTGGCCGCCTCTTGCATGTTTAATTGTGTTCGTTGGGTTGTATCTTATACGAGACCTTGAGCCATCATAGCCTTGGCAACCTTCATGAAGCCGGCCACGTTAGCACCCTTCACGTAGTTAACATAACCGTCAGGCTCTGTGCCATACTTCACACAGTTGTCGTGGATGTTCTCCATAATCCAGAGCAGCTTAGCATCCACTTCCTCAGATGACCAACTCAGACGTTCAGAGTTCTGTGACATCTCCAGACCGCTGACACTTACACCACCAGCATTGCTGGCCTTACCCGGAGAGTAGAGGATCTTAGCATCCTGGAAGACCTTGATAGCACCAGGAGTGGAGGGCATATTAGCACCTTCAGCAACGGCAATCACGCCATTTGCAACCAGAGCCTTAGCAGCTTCCTCGTTGAGCTCATTCTGGGTAGCGCAAGGACAAGCGATGTCAGCCTTTTCGAACCAAGGCTTGGCACCATCACCTACATACTTGGCATTCGGATATTCTTCCACATACTCACGGATACGTCCACGATAGACATTCTTCAACTCCATGATATAGTCGAGTTTCTCGCGGTCAATGCCATCCGGGTCGTAGATGTAACCGTCGCTATCGCTCATGGTCATCACCTTGCCACCCAGCTGCAGCACCTTCTCGGCACAATACTGAGCCACGTTTCCGGCACCAGAAATCAGAACCTTCTTGCCTTCGATGGTTTCACCCTTAGTGCGGAGCATGGCACGGAGGAAGTAAACATTACCGTAGCCTGTAGCCTCGGGACGAATCAGAGAGCCGCCAAACTCCAGACCCTTACCTGTGAGCACGCCACTGAACTCGCGTGTCAGCTTCTTATACATACCAAACATATAACCCACTTCACGGCCACCAACACCAATGTCACCAGCAGGCACATCCACATCGGGACCAATGTGACGAGTCAGTTCAAGCATAAATGCCTGACAGAAGCGCATCACCTCTGCGTTGGACTTACCACGGGGGCTGAAATCAGAACCGCCCTTGCCGCCACCCATGGGCAACGTTGTAAGCGAGTTCTTGAAAGTCTGCTCGAAAGCAAGGAACTTCAGGATGCCAAGGTTCACACTCTTGTGGAAACGGATGCCTCCTTTGTACGGGCCAATAGCATTGTTGTGCTGAACACGATAACCCATGTTGGTTTGAACCTTGCCCTGATCATCAGTCCACGTCACACGGAACTGATAGATCCTGTCGGGGATACACAGGCGTTCGATGAGGTTTACTGCCTCGAACTCGGGATGTTTGTTGTACTCTTCTTCAATCGTTCCGAGCACCTCCTCCACGGCCTGATGATACTCGGGCTCTCCGGGAAAGCGGCGCTTGAGGTCTTCTAAGACTTTTTTTGCGTCCATGATGTTATTATTTTATGATTGTAAATAGGGAAAAAATGTTTCTTTATGGATGGAAAGAAGCAGAAGTCCTGCTTTTCGGGCGCAAAGATAACGAAAATCAAGCAAAAACCACCAAAGAACAATCAAAAAGTTGACAAAAGCACAAATAAACTTGCTTTTTGTCAATTCCAGGGAGTTTTTTGTACCTTTCTTTTGCCATATTAGCTTTTCTCAGTAACTTTGCGGCCAAAAGGACGAAAGAATGACAAGAAATACACCTTATTATATATATACACGCGCGAGGTTCCTTCTGGCATCACTCTTGCTTTTGCAAATAACTGTTTGTACCAAGGCCCAGGACTTTGGCCTCTTCACCCAATCAACACCTTGTCCCAAGCGCGAACTGCGTGCTGTGTGGCTCACGACGCTATTTGGTCTTGACTGGCCAAAAACTCGAGCGACCGACACTTCAAGTCGCCAACAGCAGCAACGTGAGTTGTGCCAAATTCTCGACCAGCTAAAAGCTGCAAACATCAATACCATATTCCTCCAGACTCGCATCCGTGGAACTGTCATCTACCCCTCTGCCATTGAACCTTGGGATGGAGCACTCACGGGAGCCATCGGACGTGACCCTGGCTACGACCCTCTGGCTTTTGCGATAGAAGAAACACATCGCCGCGGAATGGAACTCCATGCATGGATCGTCACCATTCCTTGTTTCAAGATTGCCGTCGCCCGACAAATGGGAGCAAAAAGCGTATTGAAGACTCATCCTGAGTTATGCCGTAAGCATGGCGACACCTATTACCTCGATCCCGGACACCCAGGAACAGCAGACTACCTCCTGCGCATCTGCCATGAAATCATCAGTCACTACGACGTGGATGGCATTCACTTCGACTACATCCGATACCCGGAAGGAGCCTCTTCCTTCAACGATGCAGCTACCTTCAAGAAGTATGCAGCCAAAGGACAGTCAAAAGCTGTCTGGCGCAGCAATAACATCACTCGCATTGTGCGACGCATCTATGAAGATACCCACCAGCTGAAGCCTTGGATACGCATAAGTAGCTCTCCCGTAGGGAAATACGCCGATGTCAGCCGCTACCCCTCACGAGGATGGAACGCTCGTGACGCCGTTCATCAAGACGCACAAGGCTGGCTGCGTCAGGGCATCCACGACATGCTTTTTCCCATGATGTATTTCGATGGCAATCATTTCTATCCTTTCGCCGCAGATTGGCAGGAACACTCATCACAACGCTTCGTAGCACCTGGGCTCGGCATCTACTTCCTCCATCCGCAGGAAAAGAATTGGCCTCTGAGTACTATCACACGTCAGCTTCACTACGTCCGGCAACAGGGTCTTGCCGGTCAAGCATATTTCCGAAGCAAGTTCCTCACCGACAACGTAAAAGGGCTTTACGACTACCTCCGTCAAGACTTCTACGCCTTCCCAGCCCTTCCACCTGCCTGCACGTGGCTGGACAGCATAGCACCTCCGGCTCCCAAGAATCTGCAACTGCGAACCACCTCTTTCGGTCAGACAGAACTTGTGTGGGAAAACGGAAGGAGCACGGAAGTAACAGAAGCTTCATCCCTCCGCTACAACGTCTACGCCTCCACCTCATGGCCTGTAGACATCAGTCGCCCCGAAAACCTCGTGGCCACCCTCCTACCCCAATCCCACTTCTCCATCGACCCTGTCTACACAGCACTTTCCCGACTCCATCTGGCCGTTACAGCAGTAGATCGCTGTGGCAATGAGAGCACAGCCATCCAACTTTCCTCTTCCGGTAATTCTACATGTACGCCGAAACTTGAGTGGAACTCCAACGGACTTTCCAGAAGTCTCATCATACGTCCACTAACCACAGCACAAAAGAAAGAGAAAGAATCTGGACGAAAGAAGAAACGTAAACGCTAAACGGAAGTCACGCAGGAGGGAATCCGTTGCCTATCCTCCTACGATGGTGTCAATACCATGAGCTGCGAACTGGTTGATGCAACGCTGAATAACAGCATCGGAAGGTGTACACATCCCAATACCAGAAGGATTATAAGAGGTTCCCCTACGAGCATGTTTATCACGGCCAGCATCGTGGTAAGGCAATAAAGCGACGCCCTTTAACGAAGATGGAAGAGTGACCAATTCATCAATAAACCGTGCTGTTTCTTCTATATTCTCCTCGTCGGCATTGATGCCTTCAATAAGGGGAACACGAATCTGGAAAGAAACACCCAATCCCGCAAGCAGGCGCAGGTTAGAAAGGATGCGTTCGTTGGACACTCCCGTATAGTGCTTGTGTTTCTCTGCATCCATCACCTTCAGATCTACAAGAAATAGGTCAGTTTCTGCTGCCACCTCCTGCACTACTTCCATAGGCGCATGGAGTGTGGTGTCCACAACACGATGAAAACCACGCTGACCCAGTTCACGAAGGAGAACAAGCAGGGAATCACATCTTTCACCGTTCACTCTCTCATTGTTCATCTGCATGAGCGGCTCTCCACCACTGATAGTCACTCCGCCACCGCTTTCCATCATCACATCCCGTTCCTTCTCTATCTCTTCCAGCAAATCCTCAACACTCCACTCCCGTCCACACATTTCAAGGGCGAGAGTGGGGCACTCATCCTTAATTCGTAATTCAACATTTTTCTTTCTGATATAATCCAACTGATACGGATGCACCCCACAGCAGTTACACCCAATACATTTCTTCCGCTTGAATAGGAATTCAGGCTCTGGACGCCACGATTCAGGATTATGACACCACACACAACGCAACGGACATCCCTTCAGAAAAATGGTGGTCCGGATTCCCGGACCATCATTTATCGCATACCTCTTAATATCAAAAACAATCATACCTCTTCGTTCTCTGTACGGGCGATGATTTCGTTTTGCAGCTGCTCGGTCATGTCGTTGAAGTAGTCAGAGTAGCCTGCTACACGGACAAGGAGGTCACGGTACTGATCCGGGTGTTGCTGGGCATCAAGCAGGGTTGCCGTATCCACAATATTGAACTGGATATGATGCCCTCCGTGGCGGAAGTAAGTCCGTATGAGATGCCCAAGCTTACACATATCCTCTTCACGCCTCAGCAGAGCTGGTACAAAACGAACATTCAGCAATGTACCTCCACTCTTCGTCTGATCGAGCTTGCCCAAGGACTTGATAACGGCGGTAGGGCCGTGACTGTCGCTGCCGTGAGCAGGAGAGGTGCCATCCGAGATAGCAAAGTGGGCGAAACGACCGTTGGGAGTAGCGCCACAGACCGAACCGAAGTAATTATGGCACGTTGTGGAAAGCATGTTCAGGTGAGTCTGACCGCCACGGGTGTTCGGACGTCCCTCAATAGCCTTCACCAAGTCATCGTAGACGCGTACGGCTATGTCGTCAGCATACTTGTCATCATTACCAAAGAAGGGCGTGTGGTTACGGATATATTGACGCATGACCTCCTCATTTTCCCAGTTGTTCTTACACGCCTCCAATATCTTCTCCATGGGATATTTCTTGTCTTCAAAGACATGTTTCTTGAGGGTGGTGAAGCAGTCGGTGATGGTACCAAGGCCAGTACACTGGATGTAAGTGGTGTTATACCGCGCACCGCCGCTGTAATAGTCCTTACCTTTCTCGATGCAGTCGTCGATATAAAGACTGAGGAAGGTCGCGGGGGCATAGAGGGAGAACATGCGTTCGATGTAGTTGTTCACGCTGAGCTTCAGGTTCACGAAGTACACCATCTGCTTGTGCCAGGCCTCATATAAATCCTCAAAGCTCTTGAAATCACACGGATTCCCTGTTTCCAATCCAAGTTTCTTTCCCGTCTCCGGGTCAATGCCGTTGTTGAGCGTAATCTCCAAGATCTTTGGGGTGTTGAGGTAGCCTGTCAGCAGGTAAGCTTCCTTACCGAATGCACCCACCTCGATGCAACCGGAACAGCCTCCCTCACGGGCATCCTCCAAAGTCTTGCCTGCACGAGTCATCTCTTTGACATACGTGTCTGGATTGAAAACGGAAGGATAGCCATGCCCCTGACGGATGACCTTGATGCCAGCAAGCAGGAAGTCATCGGGCGTATTCTCTGCAATATGAATGCTGAGCCCCGGCTGTAACTCGTGTAGTTCTTCCTGAATTTCCAGAATCATGTAGGAAATCTCATTAGCAGCACTATTGCCTTCACGGTCTACGCCTCCAATATTGATATTGGTGAAGTCGTTGTAAGTGCCGCTTTCGAGGGCCGTGATGCCCACCTTCGGGGGGGCTGGTTGGTTGTTGAACTTTATCCAGAGGCAGGAGATGAGTTCCTTGGCCTTGTCACGCGTCAGCGTACCTTCTTCAAGACCTTTTTGATAGAAGGGGAAGAGGTGCTGGTCAAGATGGCCTGGGTTCATGCTGTCCCAACCATTCAGCTCGGTCACGGTGCCAAGGTGTACGAACCAGTACATTTGTATGGCTTCCCAAAGGTCACGAGGAGCATGAGCTGGAACATGATGACAGACGGAAGCTATCTTCAATAATTCTTTCTGGCGCTGTGGATCCGTTTCTTTGGAGGCAAGTTGCTCTGCCAACTCAGCATGTCTCTCGGCAAAAAGGATAGCAGCTTCACAGGAAATGGCCATAGCCTCCAATTCCTGTTGTTTGTCGGTGGCTTCGGGATCGTAGATGAAGTCCAGACTCTTTATCTTTGATTCGATGCGGGCTTTCACGTCCAGAAGACCTTCGTGGTACATCTTACCGTCCATGGCAGTATGTCCCGCGGCACGCTGCTCCATGAATTCCGTAAAGACACCTGCATGATAGGCTTCTTCCCACTCCTTCGAAACATGGTTGAAGATGCGCTCGCGCTGAGTCTTTCCTGCCCAGTAAGGGATGACCTCCCGCTCGTAGGTGTCGATGTCCTCCTGAGAGATATGGTAGCTTTGCAATTCACGGGTATCCAAGGTATGCAAGTCTTCCACACTGTGGCAGGTCAGTTCGGGGAAGGTGGGCACAGCCTTGGGCACAGGGCCACGTTCGCCTACAATCAGTTCATCCTTACCAATATAGATAGTCTTCTTCTTGCAGATTTCATAGAAGTTGCGCGCTCGCAACACAGCGATAGGCATCGTGCCATAGTACTGCTTGTAAAACTCCGTCTCAATGAGTGCACGCTCAATGCTGAGCGTGGTCGGCGTATCGAAGTTTTCCTGCCGCAACCTTTTTATTCTCTCGTTCATACCGCCTTCGTTGGCGGGGTTCTTAATAGTGAAATTCATCTTGGGGATTTTTTATAGATAAACTAGAATTTCCTAAGTGGCCCTAGGATTTCCTAGGTAGTCCTAAGTTCTTTTGGAATTTTAGGGTCTTTTTGCTTGATAGACTTCCTCTACAGTCATCGGCTTTTTGATATGTCCCAGCTGCCGAACGCTTCCATCTGGGAATACAGCATAGTTGAGTTCGTTGCGAAGACCGGTGAAGTCGCGCCAAGGACCGAGTTTGTCGTAGCAGATAAAGTCGGTGAACTGGTGTTCTGCCTGCCATTTGTCCATCAGCTCAGGGATAAAGTAGATACCGGGTTCCACGGTGAAGACGAAACCTGGTTCCAAAGGACGTGCCAGACGCAGACTCTTGAAACCGAACTGTGTACTCTTCTTGTCGCCGTCGAGGTAACCGACATACTGTTCGCCGAGGTTCTCCATGTCATGGACATCCAATCCCATCATGTGCCCAAGGCCGCAGGGAAAGAAGAGAGCGTATGCTCCGATGCGGGCGGCCTCAGCAGGGTCTCCCTTCATCAATCCGAGGGCTCTCATGCCTTCGCAAATCTTGGTGGCTGCTGCAATATGGGCATCGCGGAAAGGAATCCCCACGGCCAGCGTGTCCACAGCCGCCTGAAACGAGGCGAGGTGAATCTCGTAGATGGTCTTCTTACGCTCAGTGAAACAATCTCCTACGGGCATTGAGGAAGACAAGTCTCCTGCATAGTGCGACTTCGTCTCGGCGCCAGCATCGAGTAGGAAGATGTCGCCTTCCTTCAGTTCATGGATGAACCCGTGGTTGTGCAACACCTGTCCCTGAACGGTAGCTATCGTCGGGAAAGCAAGAGCGTTGCCGTGGCGACAAGCCACCTCTTCCACGGCAGCAGCAACCTCGGATTCATGGCAACCCGGCCGCACGGTGCGATAGGCTGCAAGATGCATCTCTGTGCTCAAGTCTACGGACTCCTCTATGAGAGCGATCTCCTCCAGATCCTTGTGGTTGCGCTGTGCTACGATGGCTTTAATAAAAAAGACACTCGCGCGCGATGCTTGTGCCGCAGGCTCCACCCCTAAGAGTTCCCACAACCATACACGGTGGTCACCACGGTAAGGTGGCAGGAAATGGATGGTTTGCCCCTTACCACGGGCTTTATCGAGGTAGTTCTTCAGCTCGTTCATGGGACGGGTGTCGGTAAGTCCGAAAGCGCTGGCACGTTCCTTCAACGTTGGTAGCGTGCCTGTCCATACGATATCATCAATGGTCAGCTCGTTTCCGAAGACGATTTCCTTGTCTTCATCAATATCAATGAGTGCGGCGAGATCTGGGTTATCAAGGCCAAAGAAATACAGGAACGTGGAGTCCTGACGGAACTTATAGGTGTTGTCGGCATAGTTCATGCCCACCTCGGCGTTGCCGAGAAAAAGCAACAGGCCACTACCGAGGTCTTTCTTCAAGCGGGCACGGCGACGGATATAGGATTCTTTACTGATTTGCATGGGGTGAATGGGCTTATGAGGCTTATGAGACCCATGAGGCTTATGGAACCCATAAGACCAATGAGGAATTATGGTTTATGGCAGTTGTTGACTTTTTTATGTTTGCTGATTTGCACATCCGTTTCGGGGAAGTACTCTGCGAGGAGGGCATAGAGGTCAGGGTCATATACCTTCAGCTCTTCACGGGTGTTACACCAGTTATGTTTACCATCGGCATAGGGCATCTCGGCATTGACATTGAACCAATCCTGCACCGCCTCTGCGAAATATTCCATGTGGTCGGTGATGCGGTAGGTGCCTTCGAGAATGCCACGGTCTTTGGCATTCTCATAGAGTTGCTGTAGCCGTCCATCGAAATCAGGTTCTGCTATCATCAGCCCGATGCAGTGGATGGCGTGGGCAAATTCATGGATGAGGATATCCTCGGCATGGTATTTGTCTATCTGGTATGCCAGCACATTCTCCTCCGCACAACTTGTCAGCGGTTCTTCAATAGTGCCTCCAAGACCTCTCGCGCGTAAATCCCAGTTCAGGGCGGTGTCGTTGATGAGGTAATGGTGCTCTGGCAGGTCGGTGGTGCCCTCATAGCGAGCCATGATAGCTACGCGGGCGTTGGCTTTGATCATGGCATCCAGCACTTCGGGCTTCAACATACAGGTCATGGCATAGAGCGTCCTGTGTGCTGCCACAAAAGCGGAGTCTGGCACCCTCCATGACGACACCAGCGGCAACCCATTCACATCCACATACTTCACATAGAAGGAGTCCAACCCTAAAGAGTCGGGGACGGAAGACACAATACACTCAGGGATAGACCCATCCCCCAGCCCCTCCCTGGCCACTTCATTAGAGAGGGGAGTGGAATGTTGTGCGGACTGATTGCATGCGGCCATGAGACCAACAAAGCATATAAGGGTTAAGAGTTGCTTCTTCATGGGGTGGGTCTTCATTTCATATAGGTGTACCTATAGTCTGTGGGACTTACAAGTGTTTCCTTGATGACCCTCGGGATAATCCAACGGATAAGGTTGAACTCGCCGCCTGCCTTGTCGTTGGTGCCACTGGCACGTGCTCCTCCAAAGGGTTGCATACCTACTACAGCACCTGTCGGCTTGTCATTGATGTAGAAGTTTCCTGCTGCGTAGGCCAGCTTGTCGGCAATCTTCTCCACGGCCAGACGGTCGCGACCGAAGACTGCGCCTGTGAGGCCGTAGGGCGAGGTCTCGTCGCAGAAGGTAGCAGTCTCTTCCACCTTATCATCGTCGTAGGGATAGACCGTGATGATGGGACCGAAGATTTCCTCTTCCATCGACTTGAAGTGTGGATTGGTGGTCTCGATAACCGTGGGTTCCACGAACCAGCCAACACTCTTGTCACAAGTACCTCCTAACACCACCTTTGCATCTGTGGCTGCTTCCGCGAAGTCAATATAGCTCTTGCACTTGTCAAAGCTGGCCTCATCGATGACGGCGTTGACAAAGTTCATTGGATTACGGACGTCGCCCATTTTGATTTCTGCGGCCATGCGCTTCATGTCTTCCAAGACACCAGCCCAGAGACTCTTCGGGATATACATACGGCTGGCTGCAGAGCACTTCTGTCCCTGGAACTCAAAGGCTCCGCAAAAGGCTGCCGTAGCCACGGCTTTCGGGTCAGCAGAGGGATGCACAAAGATGAAGTCCTTGCCACCCGTCTCACCCACCAGACGCGGATAGGAGATGTAGCGGTCAAGATTCGAGCAGGCCTGACTCCACAGGCTCTTGAAGGTGGCGGTCGATCCGGTGAAATGGATGCCGGCAAAGTACTTGCTTTCCGTGCAAACCTTGCCAATCAATGCACCACTACCCGGCAAGAAATTGATGACACCATCGGGCAGCCCGGCTTCCTTGTAGAGCTGCATCAGGTAATAGTTAGAGAGCAGGGCGGTGGTGGAAGGTTTCCAGACAGCCACGTTACCCATCAGCACGGGTGTCATGCAGAGGTTGGAGGCGATGGACGTAAAGTTGAAAGGTGTCACGGCCAGCACGAAACCTTCCAGAGGACGGTACTCCGTGTGGTTGATATTACCAGCACCGTCCTTGGGCTGCATGGCATAGATCTTTGAAGCATAATGGACATTGTATCTGAAGAAGTCGATGGTCTCACAGGCCGAATCGATTTCTGCCTGATAGATGTTCTTGCTCTGTCCAAGCATGCAGGCTGCATTCATGATGGGACGATACTTCGTGGCCAACAGTTCCGCCATCTTCATGACGATACCTGCACGTACGGTCCAGTCTGTCTTCGACCATTCTTCCCACGCCTTCATCGCAGTCTCGATAGCCAGCTGTACTTCCTTCTCACTGACCTTGTGGTAGGTGGCGAGGATGTGGTCGTGGTCGTGCGGACAGGTCACGGTACCGGTGTTGCCTGTGCGGATTTCCTTACCACCAATGATGATAGGTATATCGACGACGATGTTTGACTGGCGTTCAAGTTCTGCCTCGAGTGCGAGGCGTTCGGGGGAGCCTGCGAGATAACTCTTCACCGGCTCATTGGCCGGCAGGGGAAAGGTAATGATGGAATTACGCATGTTGATCTGTTAGTTATTGTGTTTTTGACGAAATGCGCCGCAAAGTTACCAATTAAATAAACAACCTTGCACTTACGTCCTGTTAAATATCATTAAACAGGCATCGAAAAGGAAACCTACGTCCATCAGGGCTTGCGGACGTAGGTTTCCAAGTAGTCGTATAACTCTAAAAAGACCGTTTCTATGCAAATGAAGGGCGCTGCCAGAGGACAACCTTGTCTGCCGCCAAACTACGCGGGACATTGATGAGGCGCTGGTTAGCAGAACCCCGGAAAAGGAGTTCCGTGTCTCTCTGGTTTTCCACGTAAGGGCCGTCCACAAGGACATCGAGGTGCTCCAACAACCTACGCTGGGCGGGCATCTTCAAGAGTTTCTCAAAGGTATAACCAGTGTAACACCAAATAGTTTTATTCGTACGCTGATGAATGGCCTGTGCAAGTTCCGTGAAGCCCTCGGCCTGTTGCATGGGGTCGCCGCCAGTGAAGGTGACATGGGCAAAGGGGTCTGCCTCGATAACCTCCATGATATCCTCCACGGACATCTCGTGCCCCCCGTCGGCCATCCAGGACTGCGGGTTGTGACAGCCCGGACAGTGGTGAGGGCATCCGGCACAGTAAATGGATGTCCGGAACCCCGGACCATCCACCGTGGTGTCTTCGATAATATTCAGTACACGAATGCTCATAATATCGTTGATGAAAGAGCTATGGGTCTTATTCCTGGAAGGGGAGGTAATCGGTGTTGTGGATGACACGGTCGTCGAGTTCTGCCAGCTTGGCACGATTCCAGCGGTCGGTGGTACCTACGAGGTAGCCAGTGATACGCTGCAAACGGTCAAGGTTCGTGCTGTGGCAATGAGGGCATTCGTCGATGTGGTCGGCGGTCTCATAGCCGCAGTCCATACAGCGGACACGGGTGTGATTGACGCTGCCATAACCGATGTTCAGTGCATCCATCATATCCACGATGTTCATCACGGCTTCAGGATTGTGGGTGGCATCACCGTCAATCTCGACATAGAAAATGTGTCCGCCACGAGTGAGGTTGTGGTAGGGAGCTTCTATCTCGGCCTTGTGACGGGCAGAGCATTTGTAGTACACAGGCACGTGGTTGGAGTTGGTGTAGTACTCGCGGTCTGTGATGCCGGGCAGCTTGCCGAATTCCTTCTGGTCGCCACGCGTGAAGCGGCCACTGAGACCTTCAGCCGGGGTGGCAAGGACGCTGTAGTTGTGCTGGTAGCGCTCACAGAAATCATTGATGCGGTCGCGCATGTAGGTCACAATCTTCAGTCCCAGTTGCTGGGCCTCTGCACTTTCACCATGATGCTTGCCGATGAGGGCCACTAAGCATTCTGCCAGTCCTATGAAGCCGATACCCAAGGTTCCCTGATTGATGACGCTCTCGATGGTGTCGTTGGGACCCAATTTCTCGCAGCCTACCCAGAGGCTGTGCATCAGTAGCGGGAACTGCTTGACGAAAGCGGTCTTCTGGAACTCGAAGCGCTCATGCAACTGCTTGGCGGTGAGTTCAAGCAGGTTGTCGAGTTTGGCAAAGAAGGCGGCGATACGCTGTTCCTGATCCTTGATACCCATGCACTCAATGGCGAGCTTCACGATATTGATGGTGGAGAAACTGATATTACCGCGACCGATACTGGTACGGGGACCAAAGCGATTCTCGAAGACACGGGTACGGCAACCCATCGTGGCCACCTCGTGAATATAGCGTTTGGGGTCGTCCTCACGCCAATCGGGATCTTGGTTGTAGCTGGCGTCGAGATTCAGGAAGTTGGGGAAGAAACGACGTGCCGTGACCTTGCAGGCAAGACAATAGAGGTCGTAGTTGGGATCCGTGGGGAGATAGCTGACACCGCGCTTCTTCTTCCAGATTTGGATGGGGAAGATGGCGGTGACGCCGCTACCCACTCCCTCGTAGGTGCTGTTCAGTATCTCGCGGATGATGCAACGGCCTTCAGCGCTCGTGTCCGTACCATAGTTAATAGAGGAGAAGACCACCTGATTACCACCACGGCTGTGGATGGTGTTCATGTTGTGGATAAAAGCCTCCATGGCCTGATGCACGCGACCCACCGTCTTGTTGACAGCATGTTGGATGACACGGGCTTCGCCCTCGAGACCATCCAAGGACTTGACGAGGAAGTCATCAAGCGTCATCTGATACAGGTGGCTGTAGTCGGCGGCGAAAAGTTCTTCCAGTTTCTTCACTTCTTCGATGAAGGTCAGGCGCACATAAGGAGCGAGGTAGAAATCAAAGGCGGGGATAGCCTGTCCTCCGTGCATCTCGTTCTGCGCAGTCTCCATGCTGATACATGCCATGACGCTGGCGGTCTCAATGCGTTTTGCGGGACGACTCTCACCGTGTCCAGCCATATATCCTCCTTCAAGGACATGATCCAGAGGATGCTGTACACAAGTCAGTGATTTGGTGGGATAGTAGTCCTTATCGTGGATATGGAGGTAATTCTTCTTCACGGCCTCGCGCACCTCATCGCTCAGGAGGTAGTCGTCCACGAAAGGCTTGGTAGTCTCCGAGGCGAACTTCATCATCATTCCTGCGGGCGTGTCCGCGTTCATATTAGCATTCTCACGCGTGATGTCGTTGCTCTTGATGTTGATGATTTCAAGGAACATCTCGCGCGTCTTGGCCTTACGTGCAATGCTGCGCTGGTTACGGTATTGTATGTAGATCTTAGCTACATCCTTGCGGGCGCTCTTCATGAGCTCCAGCTCCACGAGGTCCTGGATTTCCTCCACGGTCATCTGGGGCTTGCCACGCATGGCAATGCGGTCGGCAATCTGGTGCACGAGGTGTTCGTCCTCACCTTCGTCTGTACGAAGCATGGCTTTACGGATGGCTGCAACTATTTTCTCTTCGTTGAAGCCCACGATGCGTCCGTCGCGCTTAACAACTGTCTGAATCATCTGTTAGTTTATGATTATGCGTTTTTGTTTTTTCAGGGTTTGATTCTCCTTTTACCCTCTATTCTAAGCACTTGTGATTTGTTGTGCCGAAAGACGGTGCAAAGGTAATAAGATTCTCCGATTCGTGCAAGTATTTTTCAAATATTTTTTCAAAGTTTTCCAAAAATTTTTATAACATTCCTAATAATCAGCAAGTTGAAAATTATTGACATGGTAAAAGTTTCCCAAAAAGACGACGAGGATTACAACAGCACTTTAAGTATCCAAACCTAACCATGTGTGTCTTAGGTGTTCTCATAGGATACAAAATACATGCGAACAGATAGAAAAGACGCTGAAAATTTGGCCGAACGGATAAGATAGTGTATTTTTGCAGCATCAAAACGATAAAAACCTATATTAAAATGAAAAAATCCATCCTTTTGCCGCTCTGCGGCGTGGTGCTTGCCTCGTGCAGCACGGTGGCCCTGACGGGTCGCAAACAGTTGAACCTCGTATCGGAATCTGAGGTTCTCTCTGCCAGTCTTTCGGAATATCAGAGTTACATGAAGACAGCTAAGGTGTCCACGGATGCTGCTGCCACCACTCGTGTGAAGGGCATCGCACAACGCATCGCCGCTGCTGCCGAGGCTTACCTCCAAGCAACAGGACAGGAAGCCGACTTGCAGAACTATGCATGGGAGTGCAACCTCGTCCAAGACAATCAGCTCAACGCTTTTTGTATGCCTGGCGGTAAGATTGTCGTCTATACAGGTATGGTGGCCTTGGCCGGCTCCGGAGCTGATGCCGACGATGAACTGGCGGCTGTCATCGGACATGAGGTGGGACATGCCATCGCCAAGCACGGACAGGAACGAGCCAGTCAGCAGGTGCTGACAAGCCTGGGCAGCCAGGTACTGGGAGGACTCACCGCCGGAAAGAGCGAAGCAGTACAGCAGGCCGTGGGATTAGCCTACGGTATGGGTACTCAGTATGGTGCCTTGTTGCCCTTCAGCCGCAAGCATGAATTAGAGGCAGATTATATAGGTATCGTCTTAGCCACCATTGCGGGCTACGACGCCAACGCTGCCGTGACGCTCTGGCAGAAGATGCAGGCGGCCAGCACCACCTCCACTCCGGAGTTCGCCAGCACACACCCCAGCAGCGACACCCGCATCTCCGAGCTGCAGAAGAAGATTCCTGAGGTTCAGAAAGCCTTCGGTGCCGCAGGACAGGCTTCCAAGGCTGCTGCCACAAAGAGCTCTTCGTCATCCAGCACCAAGAAGAGTAGTTCTTCAAAGAGTGGAACGGGCTTCAAGATTGGATGAACATGCACATCTTCCTCATCACTGGCGGTCAACGCTCCGGCAAGAGTCAATATGCCGAGCGGCTGGCGCTGTCTCTATCTGCAAATCCCGTTTACATGGCCACGGCACATATCTGGGACGAGGAATTCCACGAACGTGTGCGACAGCACCAGCTGCGCCGGGGAGCGGAGTGGACGAATATCGAAGAGGAACGGTGGCTGAGCCGCCATGACCTACGAGGGCGCGTAATCCTCGTGGACTGCCTCACGCTCTGGGCCACCAATTTCTTTTATGCCGACGGGGCCGAGGCGGATGTCAACAGCGCACTCGAGGTGCTGAAGGCTGAGTTCGACCGTTTCGTCCAACAGGACGCCACCTTCATCTTTGTCACCAACGAGATAGGTTCGGGCGGCACACCCGTCAACGATGTTCAGCGTCGCTTCACCGACCTCCTCGGCTGGCTGAACCAGTATGTGGCATCCAAGGCTGATGAGGTGGTGATGATGGTGAGTGGAATACCTGTGAAAATTAAGCATTGAAAAGTGAAAAGTGAGAACATGGCTGCCGCTTTGCAGCAAAAAATCAACAACCTCAACAAGCCCAAGGGCTCTTTAGGACGCTTGGAGGAGCTGGCCTTTCAGATTGGTATGATCCAACAGACGCTGTCTCCCGAGCTGCGCCACCCAGTCCACTTGCTCTTCGGTGCAGACCACGGCATCGAACGAGAAGGTGTCAGCGTCTCACCACGCTGCATCACCTGGCAACAGATGGTGAACTTCACCCGAGGCGGAGGCGGGGTCAACATGTTCTGCCGTCAGCACGGCTTCGAGCTACATTTAATAGATGTCGGTGTGGACTATGACCTCAGCACCTACCCAGCTATCCTCAACCGCAAGGTGGCTCCCCACGGCACGGAGGACTTTCTCCATGGCCCAGCCATGACCGAAGAGCAGTGCCAACAGGCATTGGCCGTAGGTCGCGAGCTGGTGGACGAGGTCTTTGCCGCTGGCTGCAATATTCTCTCCATTGGCGAGATGGGCATTGGCAACACCTCGCCATCGAGTATCTGGATGTCCTTGCTGCTCGACCTACCTTTGGAGCGCTGTGTGGGAGCCGGGGCTGGCTTGAATAACGCAGGCATCCAGCATAAGCTAAACATTCTACGCCGCAGCGTGGAAGGTTTCTATCGCCTGAATAGCGATAGTCCCACGAATAGTTCGACTAATAATCATGTTAACCCATCCCAGCTCCTCGCTTACTTCGGCGGCTTCGAGATGGTGGCAGCCGTAGGAGCCATGCTACGTGCGGCCGAACATCGTATGGTCGTCCTCATCGATGGTTTCATCATGTCGGCCTGCGCACTCATGGCCAGCCGCCTGACGCCCTCCTTCCTGGACTACGCCATCTTCTGTCACTGTGGCGACGAGAGCGGTCATCGCCTGATGCTCGACACGATGGGAGCCAAGCCCCTACTCCACCTCGGACTGCGTCTTGGTGAGGGAACAGGTGCTCTTTGCGCCTACCCCATCATTGACTCCGCCGTCCGTATGATCAACGAGATGGGTAATTTTGAGGACAACCATATAACGAAATACTTTTGATGAATAAACTCCTTGCCTCCCTCATCTTCTTCACCCGCCTCCCCTGGTGGCGTCTGCGCTCCGTGCCCCAGGAAGCATTCGAGCACGTGGTGGACTGGTGGCCATTCGTTGGTTGGCTCACAGGCGGTGTTATGGCGGGTGTTTACATGGGTGCTTCGCTCCTCGGTTTCCCGCCCTCAGTGGCCGCCCTGTTGGCCATCGCTTTCCGCCTACTCCTGACGGGTGCCTTGCATGAGGACGGTCTGGCCGATTTCTGCGATGGCTTTGGCGGTGGCATCTCTCGCGCGCGAACCTTATCTATAATGAAGGACTCTCACATCGGAACCTACGGTGTCCTCGGCCTCATCATCTGCCTGGGTCTGCTATGGGCAAGCATCTCATCATTCGACATTCATCATTCGACATTCATCCTCTTCTTCGACGTTGCCGCCAAGTGTGCCGCCTCACTCATCACCGGCCAGTTACCCTACGCCCGCACGGTAGAGGAGGCGAAAAACAAGGTAATATATACAGGACGCAGCCTGGGCGACTGGCTATGGCATAGCCTGCGCTGCATCCTTGTGCTCTCCCTGCCACTGACCCTCTGCTGTTACTTCGGATACCCTCAAGCCTTCGCCCTCCTCCCCATTCCCTTCGTGGTCGAATACTTGTTGATGCGCTGGATGCGCCATCGACTCGGGGGCTACACTGGCGACTGTTGCGGAGCCCTCTTCCTCCTCTGCGAACTATCCCTGTATCTCTCCCTGCCACTTATACCCTGACATTCAATCCTTCAACTTTTCAACTTTTCTACTTTCCCTGCCCTTCGTTATTCCGTTATCACGTTATTTCGTTATTACGACAAATCATCGGCCGCTCAACCTTTCAACGTTTCAACCTTTCAATATTTCAACCTTTCAATGCAACTCTATTTGATTCGCCACACCAGCGTCTCCGTCCCCCGCGGCACCTGCTACGGTTGGACCGACGTCCCCGTTTCCAACAACTTTGAAATCGAGGCTGAGGCGTGCCGCCGACAGCTCTGCGGCCTGCAGTTCGACCGTGTCTACACCTCTCCCCTCACCCGTGCCCGCAAGCTCGCAGACTACTGTGGTTACCCCGACGCCCTCATGGAGCCTCGGATGAAGGAGATGCACATGGGTGACTGGGAGATGCAGCGCTTCGACGAAATTAAAGATCCGCAACTCAAGGAATACTACGAAAACTACCTCGACAGTCCTACCCGCAACGGCGAGTCCTTTCAAGATCTCTACCGCAGGGTAGCCTCCTTCATCGAAGAGCTGAAAGCGACCTTATCGCCAGACGCTTCGGTGGCCGTCTTCTGCCACGGAGGTCCTATCATCTGTGCGATGGTCTACGGCGGCCTCATCCCCTTGGAACAGGGCTATGCCAACATCCCCGATTACGCATCAGTGACGAAGGTGGAAATATAAGGGTTATTCGTCCCAGTCAACGGTGTTCGCCTTCACGTCAGCCCAGACATGTCCTGAAGCATCCTTCTCAACTTTGGCATCCGTATCTGTGCCTCCCACCATAAGGGTTTCCCCCGCAGAACCGGTCATCAGGCGTGCCGGTTCCAATTGGACGACAAATAGTTCTGGGGTCTTATAGCGATGTTTCTTTTCTTGTATTTTCATTTGGTTTATTCTATTAATTCAATAGTTATTTTCCTAACAGGTTGGTGTTCTCGAAGCGGACACGGAAGGGCCACTGCTCGTCGTTGGAGCTGTTGTCATCCCATGCATGACGCCAGTATTCGGTGGGTGATCCCATGACGACAAAGAACAGACGCGAGCACCCTGTGGGAATGGTCAGGGTGGCCGTACCCGTCTTGTCTTTCGAAATCTCACCGTAGGTGCGCTTGCCAGCAGAGGTGTATGCCACGAAGGCATAACGCCACCCTGCCTTGCTGACATTGATCTTGCGCCAACCGTCAGCGCCAGCGATGCCCTCGAAATGGGCGGTGACCTCGGTGCCGGCCTTGGGAACCTTCATATTAATAATGGAGTAGCCGAAGTTCTGGATGCAATGGTCAACGTCGCTCTCCCAGGTGTCCTGCGTTCCACTGACCTGCTGGAGGTAGGTTTTGTGTTGACCGATGCGGTGCTTGGCGGCATCGCGCACGCCGTCGATATCCCAGGTAGCCATACGCATGAAGCCCTCCATCTGTTCGTCGGCGAACTCATCCAAGGTGAGTCCGCACAGCCTGATATACGCTTCCACGGGGTCTTCGGGTTTGTTACTCTCGCGCCAGATGCGTCCGATGAAATCCTTGCCGTGCTTCATGCACCACCAGTCCTGGATGAAGCAGTTCTGGTAACGCCAATCCTCATGCATCAGGTTCAGGTGATGCAGCGGCAGGTGTTGTTCGAAATATTCGCCGTCGGTGAACTGTCGGTCGGGGAACACCTTGTAAGCCTGCCAGTCAGCACAGCTCTCCCACCATCCGTTGCCTCCCGAGGCACCAGAGCCGTAGCCGTAGTTCAGGCCGTGGTTCATGCCGAGGTCAGCGGAGGTGAGGTACTGGAAGGTGTGGCCCACCTCATGCGCTACGGTGTGACCGCCACGCGCATTGGCCGCCCAAGGATTAAAGTGTCCGATACCGGTCTTGCCGCCGCCCACGCCGTCCGTGCCCGAGGCATCGGCGCGCCATTCCGTCTGATAAGGGATATAGAGCTGAATCTTCCATTTGTCGGTGGTGGACTTGCCGGGAACGAGGAACCCCAGCTCCACGTACTTCGTCCAGCACTTTTCGCAAATACTAAGGACCGTGTTGGCGTTCGCGACATTGCCATCACCCGGATATTGGATTTTCTTGGGGTCATCACCGTAGCGGGCATCCCAGAAGACGGCATAGTGCTCGCTCTCCACGCTGTGGGCGAAGTTATACCCAGACTTGGCAGAGCTGTTCAGATAGTCCGTTCCGCTGTAGGTATTGGGTTTCAGCAGATAACGGCCAGGATCGGTAAACTGCATGTCAGCAGCATCCGTAGGAACGAGGCTGGACGTGTTCTTGTTGGTGTAGCCCAGCGCACTGTTGTTGTACAGCCTCAGCTGCTGGCTACGAAATTCTACGGAGTCCACATCCTTCAGGCTGATGATCTGATTGGCCTTGAAGCGGTCGTCATAGCGCACCCACAGGGTGTCCTGAGCAAAAAGGGGGAGTTGTGATAACATCACAACACAGATGACGGAGAGTATTTTCTTCATGGTCGGGTCCTCCTATTGTTTGATGGCCACCTTGCGGCCGTTAATGATATAGATGCCACGCGGCAACTGACTACTGTTCACTCTTTCAACATTCAATTTCCTTCCGCTGAGGTCATAGACGGCGGGCTCTCCATTTCCGGAGATTCCATTGTCCACGTCCCATTTCTCATCCACTAAGACTTCCCCTATGCCGTCGGCGACAACGGTGAGGTATTCTCCCACTCCATCAACATAGAACTTCAGGGGCGTGCCGTCCTCGCTGAGGTTCTCCACCCACGAGCGGAAAGCTCCCACCTCGGTGGAGTCCTCGGTCAGTACCACGCGCCCTTCGTCGTCGAAGATATATGTTCCAGGCGCAAGTCGTCGGTTGCGGACGATACGGCTGATGACCACGGAGTCATCCAGCTTTACATAGGTACCGCGAATGCGCACCTTGCGCGTACCTTCTTCATTACTGAGGCTGGTCAGACGAGCATTCTGGTTGGCTTTCATCGTGACGTTCGGGATGAGGTAGATGGGTCCCGGCACGCTTGTCTTCTTGAAGTTATAGAGGCTGTGGCCTTCCTCCACATCGGCTTCACGCGAGGGACGGAGCAGGTAGTGCTGGTTGGCCTGAAGTACCACGGCGGAAGTGTGCAGGTTCAGGGTCTGGAATTCCACCACGGTCTCATTGGCCTCGCGGATGCCACGGGCTGCTGCCAGCACACTCTCGTCGCCAAAGGCATCGAGCACCTGTTCGCCAGTGAGGTCGAAGGGGAAGACGACGCTGTTCCACTTACCGACGTGGAAGTCACGGCGTAGGGCCAACAGCACATGGTCCAAGGCAAGGGTCTTGTCGAAGGTGGTGCTGTCCTCGTCCATGACGGCACGCGGCAAGGAACGGAAACGCATGGATTTGACCTGCTTATAGGCAAAGCGATCCTGACCAATACGTACCGAGTCGCCCAGATACATCATGGGCATACTCTCGGAACTGACCAGATAATAATAGGTGACGCCTTTGTCGGTCGTGAGGGTAAGGTTCTTGGCACCCGTCAGCACGCTCTGACGAGCAATCCGAAGCGGACTACCGTCCGTCTCTTGTGCATGGGTTCCTGAGAAACTGCCTGTCAAGAGGATGGCGGTCGCAAGGAACGGATAGAAAAGTCTCATAAGAGTGATAGTCTGTTAATGATTTTTCGCAATTCGGCTGCAAAGATAGCGAAAAAACCGGCACGCCTATCACTTTTACGAGACTTTTTGCGCTCTGACTAATAAAAAGGAATCCTTTTTCCTTATTCCTGGATGTTCTTGCGGATGCGGGTGAGGTACTGGGTCATGGCATCCTCGTCACGGTCATCGATAATCTGGATGAGTTGTTTGAGCTCAGCACGAATCATCTCCACCTTAGGCTTGGTATGGGGATTGAAGAGGATTTCACGAAGGAGGGTGTCATCCTCCGAGAGCACGCCACGGGCTATCTTCATGTGTCGCTTGAAGGTGGTTCCCGGAGTGTCCTGGTGCTTCATGACGGCAGAGAAGACGAAGGTGCTGACGAAGGGGATGGAGAGCGAGTAGGACATCGTCTCGTCGTGCTCAGCAAAGGATATCTCCTTGAGGTTCAGTCCGAGACGTGTGTAGAGGTCGCGGAAGAAGATGCGACCCATGTAATCGCCTTCGCTGATGAGGATTGCGTTCTCACGCGAGAGGTCGCCGAGGTTGGCGAAGGTAGGACCGAACATGGGATGGGAGCTGACATAGCGGTGGCCGGTCTGCTCGTAGTACTCCTTGAAGCCGGTTTTCACGCTGCTGATATCGCTGAGAATACAGTCTTTTCCGATATGCGGCAGCAATTGGTCGAAGACCTGCAACGTGTATTTCAGCGACACGGCATTGATGACGAGTTCGGGGTCGAAGGCATCCACCTCATCCAGGGAGGTGAAGCGCTGGGTGTTGTAGAGGAAACGAAGGCGCTGAGGGTCGCTGTCCAAGGCGGCCACCTCATGGTCAAAAGAGAGCAGGTCCACGAAGAACGAGCCCATCTTGCCGGCACCGAGAATTAGGATACGCATAATAAAAATATTTAGTGAAAAATGAAAGAATGAAAAATGAAAAATAAGAGTTTCCTTTATTGCTTATATGAGCCTTAGAGGTCTTTAGTTATTTTTATTTTTCATTCTTTCATTTTTTATTTTTCATTCTACTTATTCATTATCTCTATCTGCTGCCTCACACTCTCACTGTGTATGGCCTCATAGACTTTCTTAACGAATTCGGGGTTCATGCCGCAGAGTGCCCCCTGCGCTCCTCGTTTGTCGAGGATTTCGCTGTAGCGGGTGGTCTGCACGACCGTCATGTTGTGGAGTTTCTTGTACTCGGCAATCTCCCGACTGATGCGCATACGCTTGGTCAGCAGGTCCATGAGTGCGTTGTCCAGTTCGTCAATCTGCTTGCGCAGCTGGCTGATGCTCTCCGTGGCCTCCACGTTCTCGCGGATGACCAGTCGGTCGAGGATGAAGTCCAGAACCTCGGGCAACACCTGCTGCTTGGCGTCGCTCCAAGCACAGTCGGGGTTACAATGACTCTCAATCATCAGGCCGTCGAAACCGAGGTCCATGGCCTGCTGCGAGATGGGTGCGATGAGATCGCGACGCCCGCCCATGTGGCTGGGGTCGCAGATGACGGGGAGCGAAGGGAAGCGACGTTTCAGCTCGATGGGCAGATGCCACATGGGCGGATTGCGGTAGAGCTTCTGGTCCACGCTGGAGAACCCACGGTGAATGGCACCGAGACGGGTGATACCGGCATTGTTGATGCGCAGCAGGGCGCCCGTCCACAGCTCGATATCGGGGTTCACGGGATTCTTGACGAAAACGGGGACATCCACGCCACGCAGGGCGTCGGCGATGGCCTGCACCGAGAAGGGGTTGGCGCTGGTGCGGGCTCCAATCCAGAGAATATCGACACCGGCTTTCAATGCTGCCTCCACATGTTCTGTGTTTGCCACTTCGGTTGCCAGCAACATGCCTGTCTCAGCTTTCACCCGTTGTAGCCAGGGCAGTGCCTCAACGCCTTTGCCTTCGAAGCCACCGGGCTTCGTGCGTGGTTTCCACACGCCGGCACGGAAGATCTTGATGCCGTTGTTCGCCAACTGTTTGGCGGTGTCCATCACTTGTTCTTCGGTCTCTGCAGAGCAGGGGCCTGCGATGACCAGCGGCCGCTTCTGCTCAATGCCCGCAAGGGCAAGAGGAGTTAATGTTAAATCGTATTCCATTATAAAAAAAGAAAATTAGTCTTGTTTGGTGACTACTCTCCCCCTCTGAGGGGGAGTGAGGAGGGGGTCTTTTATCCTCTCCAGCGCTTCCCTCATCTTCTCCTCCTTGGCACATAGGGAGATACGGATGTAGCGTTCGCCGTTGCTACCGAAGATGAAACCAGGGGTGATGAAAACACGGGCCTTGTGGAGCACGTGCTCCGTCAGCTCTTCCACATGGCCATAGCTCTCGGGAATGCGTCCCCAGAGGAACATACCCGTCTGGTCGGGGTCGAAGGTACAGCCGAGAGCCGTCATGATTTCTTCTGCGATGACACGACGGCGTGCGTAGGTGCGGACATTGGCCTCATAGTGCCACTCGTCGCTGGTGTTCGTGAGCGCATCGGCTGCGGCGAGCTGGATGGCGCGGAATGTACCATTCTCGACATTTGTCTTCACCTTTAATATCCATTGTACAAACTGGCTGTTCGTGACCAACATAGCCACACGCCAGCCGGGCATATTATGACTCTTGGACATAGAGTTGAACTCGATACAGCAGTCCTTGGCGCCAGGGATTTGCAAGATAGACAGGAGACCCCTCTCCCGTCCCCCCTCAAGGGGGGAAGTAGTTACCAATGACGTTACCAACGGCCCTTGCGATGCGGACGCCCGCTCAGTACATTCCACCCTCCCCCTCTGAGGGGGAGCGGGGAGGGGGTCTTTGGGAGCGGGGAGGGGGTCTATGAAGCTATAAGGATTATCATTCACAATGACGATGCCGTGTTTGCGACCGAAGGCCACCAGCCGCTCGTAGGTCTCGCGACGTGCACGGGCTCCTGTCGGCATGTGGGGATAGTTGGTCCACATAAGTTTCACACGGCTGAGATCCATGCTTTCCAGCTGGTCGAAGTCGGGCTGCCAGCCTCCCTCCTCCGTGAGGTCATAGCTCACGACGTTGGCTCCTAAAAGTTTGGAGAGTGAGGTGTAGGTGGGATAGCCCGGGTTGGGCACAAGCACGGTGTCTCCGGGGTTGACGAAGGCCAGCGTGACATGCAGGATGCCTTCCTTGCTGCCAATGAGGGGTTGCACCTCCGAGGCAGGATCCAGTTCCACACCGTACCAACGCTGGTAGAAAGTGGCCATCGCCTGACGCAACTCCGGCGTACCGATAGTGGGCTGATAGCCATGAGCGTTGGGCTTGCGGGCCTCCGTACACAGCACCTCGATAGTGCGCTCCGAAGGCGGCATATCGGGGCTGCCGATGGCTAAGGAGATGATGTCTTTGCCCTCGGCGTTCAACTGCGCCACCTCCTTCAGCTTGCGGCTGAAGTAGTATTCTTGTACGAGCGACAGGCGATCGGCAGGACGAAAAAGATTCCCTTCGAGGGAAGTGGAGGATGTTTGAGTGGGTGTTGGGTGTGCCATATCTTACTATTAAAAAAATCCCACTTCGGATAGGAAGCGGGACCTCTTTGTATTATTTGTTTCAACGTTTTCTTTGTCTCAACTCTTGCATACGAATTCCCGCTTCACCGTTGCCAGGCAAAGTAATAATAGGAATAGAAGTATGCGTTGAGCGTTTGCATAATTACAGCTTTTTGTTGTTTTGCGCTGCAAAGTAACACATTTTTCTTGAAACCGCCAACTTTTTTACACACTTTTTACAAAATGACGTTCATTTTGTTGCGTTTTGTCATTTGCAGGACGTAATCACTCGCGCTCCAAGGCTTGGAACAGACGGTCAAGAGCCTCGTCGGCATCGTGGCACTCGTTGAGCAAGGTGACGAACTTGGAACCGATGATGGCTCCGGAAGCGTTGGCGTGGGCCGATTCCAAGGTTTGCTTGTTGCTAATACCGAAGCCGATGACTCGGGGCGTACGGAGGTTCATGGCATCGATGCGGCGGAAGTAGGCTTGCTTGGCATCATCGAAATGTTGCTGGGCACCGGTGATGGCGGCGCTGGAGACCATGTAGATGAAGCCATCGGTATTGTCGTCGATGAAGCGGATGCGTTCCTCCGAGGTCTCGGGAGTGATGAGCATGACGACGCGGAGATCATAGCGGTCGGCAAAGGGCTTGACCTGGCTGAGGTAGTCATCGAAGGGGAGGTCGGGGATAATCATGCCACTGACGCCTGCTTCAGCACAGGACCGACAAAAGGCCTCTATACCATAGTGGAGGATGGGATTGAGGTAGCCCATGAGGATGAGGGGGATGGTCACCTCGTCCTTGATGGCTTTCAGCTGGGCGAAGAGTGTCTTCAGGTTCATGCCGTTCTTCAGGGCTTGAGTGGCGGCGGACTGGATGACGGGACCGTCAGCGAGAGGGTCGCTGAAGGGGATGCCGACTTCAACAAAGTCGATGCCTCGTCGTTGCATCGTCTTTATCACATCGCCGGTTCCTTCGAGTGTCGGACAGCCGGCACAGAAATAGAGGGAGAGGAGTTTGCGGTCGCCACGGTGGGCGAAGAGCTCGTTTATCTTATTCATAGTCATTGGGAATTAATGAGTCTTTTAGTTGCCTCGCAGGCTTGTGAGGAAGCGGCGGAGGGTATCGACGTCCTTGACACCTGGGGATAACTCAAAGCGGGAGTTGAGGTCAACACCAATGCACTTGCCGGCGGCAGGGCCGGATCCGATTTCAAGGAAGGTGTGGAGCCGGGGGGTATCATCGGGACCGATACCGCCACTAAGGAGATAAGGCGTGGAGCCGTCGTAAGCGGAGAGGACGGACCAGTCGAACCGCTGACCGGTTCCGCCAGGAAGAACACCGACGTCGCCGCGGACGGGACATCGGGCATCGAAAAGAAAGTAGTCGGCAACGCCTTCGTAGGCGGCGGTTGCCTGCAGGTCATCGGCGGTGGCGATATTGAAGGCCTTGATGACCTCCCATTCACGAAGCTTGCGGACGTAGTTCGGAGACTCCGAGCCATGAAGCTGGATGAGGTCGAGGGCATAGTCATCGGCGATGCGCTTGACCTGTTCAACGTCTTCATCCACAAACACGCCTACCCGCTTGCAATAGATAGGCATATACTCAGGAAAGACACGGACGCAACGCTTGGAGCGTGGCCAGAAGATAAAGCCCATCCAGTCGGGACGCAGGGCCTCAACCTCGCGGATGTTCTCCGCATCGCGCATACCACAGACTTTGATAATCATAACTCTGATATGAATTCTTTTAACGCTTGGCCTGGGTCGGGTGTCTTCATAAAGGTTTCACCGATGAGGAAACCGCGGAAACCGGCGGCACGGAGAGCACGAACGGTGGCAGGGTCGGAGATACCGCTCTCGCTGACGAGGACAGGGGATGTGGCTGGGTCATCGCCACACATATCGCGGAGACGCTCTGCCAGGCGGAAGGAATGAGTCACATCGGTGACAAAGGAACCCAGGTTGCGATTGTTGATACCACAGAGGTCAGGGCCGAGGCCCGCATATTCGAGCTCGGACTCAGAGTGCATCTCAAGGAGGACTTCGAGGCCGAGGGTGTGGGCCTTCTGGATGAGTTCGCTGCAGGCGGCCTTCGAGAGACAAGCGGCAATGAGGAGGACGGCGGAGGCGCCACAGAGGGCGGCCTCGTAAAGCTGGAACTCATCGATGACGAAGTTCTTATATAATATAGGTATAGTCACCCCCGACTGACGTGCCTGACGGATGAAGCGGTCGTGACCGCCGAAGTAGTGCTTGTCGGTGAGGATGCTGAGAGCGGCGGCACCATGCTGCTGGTAGCTGAGGGGGATAACCTCTGCACGTCCCTCCTCCTTGATCCATCCCTTCGACGGCGACTTGCGCTTGAATTCTGCGATGATGCCCGTATCGCTACTCAGCAGTGCCTCGCGCAGCGACGGTTTCTTGGCACGCATAGCCGCCACCTCACCTCGCTTGGTCTCTATAATATCTTGTAAAATATCTTTCATAATCTTCTTAAACAACCCATTAAACCCATTTGATCCATCAACCCCATCAACCCCATCAACCCCATCAACCCCATCAACCCCATCATCCTCCCCCTCATGAGTTCATCTCCACAAACCTCTTAAACGTCTTCAATGCCGCCCCGCTATCGATGCTCTCGCGGGCAATCTCTATACACTCCTCGATGGTCTTACTCCCCTTCTCCAGCACCTGGATGCCGAAGGCGGCGTTGGCGAGGACGATGTTCTTCTGGGCGGGGAGGGCACGGTTTTCGAGGACGGCGTCGAAAATCTCCTTCGCCTCCTGTTCGGTGGCGCCGGCCTGCAGCTCTTCGGGCTGGGCGGGAGAGAAACCGAGGTCATGGGGCGAGAAGATACGTTCATAGGTGTTGGTCGTGACCTTGAAGTCGCCCGTCAGGGAGATCTCATCGTAGCCATCGATGCTGTTGACAATCCCGTAATCGATACCAAGTCGCTGATACACTTGCTGGTAGAGTCGCATCTGGTCGAGATTGGCGACGCCCAGCAACTGACAGCTGGGCTGACTGGGATTGACGAGTGGCCCCAGCAGATTGAAGATGGTGGGGAAAGGCAATGCCTTACGGATGGGACCTACGAACTTCATCGCCCTGGCGAAGAGCTGGGCATGGAGATAGACAATACCGACCTCGGCCATGCAGCGGTTCAGCTGCTCCAGGTCATCGGTGAACTTCACGCCGTGTTGGGCGATGACATTGCTGGCGCCACTGGTGCTGGTGGCTGCGTAGTTACCGTGTTTGGCCACCTTATAGCCTGCACCGGCGATGACAAAACAGCTCGTGGTGGAGATGTTAAACGTGTTCTTGCGGTCTCCACCGGTACCGACGACGTCGATGTAGCGGTCGCAGTCCAAGGGGACGGGCACGCCAGTCTCCAAGATACCGTCGCGAAAACCCAACAGCTCGTCCACAGTGATACCACGCATCTGCAGACAGGTGAGCAGGGCTGTTATCTGCTCGTTTTGGTACTCACTCTGTGTAATCCCGATGAGAATGCTCTTCATCTCCTCGCGACTGAGCTCTTCGTGGTTCAATAGCCTAAATAAATAATCTTTCATTGTCTGTTGCATAATTAATCCATATTTCAATCTTTCAACTTTTCAACCTTTCAACCTTTCAATGTTTCAACCTTTCAACCTTTCAATGTTTCAACCTTTCAATCTTTCAACCTTTCAACTTTTCAACCTTTCAATATTTCAACTTTTCAATGTTTCAACTTTTCAATATTTCAACTTTTCAATGTTTCAACCTTTCAACCTCTCCCCCCTTTAGGGGGCCAGGGGGCTCCTCAGCCTTCCTCGCCCCTCGTTATTCCGTTATCACGTTATTCCGTTATTCCGACTAATCATCGGCCGCTTTCAACTTGTCAACTTGTCAACTCGTCAACTCGTCAACTTGTCAACTTGTCAACTTGTCAACTCGTCAACTTGTCAACTTTTCAACTTTTCAACTTTTCAACTCGTCAACTCGTCAACTCGTCAACTTGTCAACTTGTCAACTCGTCAACTTGTCAACTTTTCAACTTTTCAACTTGTCAACCTTAAACCTTATATATACAGAAAATTCAGCATCATCTTCTTTCCATCTGGAGTGAGGACACTTTCCGGATGGAACTGGATGCCGTGTATATTGAACTGACGATGGCGCAAGGCCATGATCTGTCCCTCATCGCTGACGGCCGTTATCTCCAGACACTCCGGGAAGTCCTCTTTCGAGACAACCCACGAGTGGTAGCGTCCTACGGTAAAGTCGGTGTCGATGCTGCCGAAGAGTTGATCCTCAGCGACGAGATGGCAGGGAGTAGCCACCCCATGGAACACATCGGACAGGTTCTCCAACTTGGCACCGAAGGCCTCGCCGATGGCCTGATGGCCGAGGCAGACCCCGAGCATAGGTTTACGTCCAGCGTAGGTCTTGATGACATCCAACAGCAGCCCCGCCTCAGAAGGGATGCCCGGACCCGGGGACAGAATTATCTTGCTATAAGGCTCCAGGTCTGGCAGTTGGAACTGGTCGTTGCGCAGAACGCTGACCTCCGCGCCCAGTTCCTTGACCAGATGACTCAGATTATAAGTGAACGAGTCATAATTATCAATAATAACAATTTTCATAGTTAAGTAGCATTTCAACCTTTCAACTTTTCAACCTTTCAACTTTTCAACTTTTCAATTTTTTATCGCGGCCCTCGTTATTCCGTTATCACGTTATTCCGTTATGACGAAAATTCACCGCCTGCCCCATTTTTCATTCTTTAATTTTTTAATTTTTCCTCCCACCTTCACCCTCGCTCCCCCTTTAGGGGGGCCGGGGGGCTCTTCACAGCTCCGCCGCCTTTTCAATCGCCTTGCGCAGCGCGCCAAGTTTGTTGTTCACTTCCTGCAGTTCGTACTCCACGTCGCTCTTGGCCACGATGCCGCCACCGGCCTGGAACCACAGTTCCCCGTTGCGCGAGACGAAAGTGCGGATAGTGATGGCCTGATTCAGGGAGCCGTCGAGCCCGATAATACCAATACACCCCCCATAAGCTCCACGGTTGTGAGGCTCGTACTCGGAGATGAGCTGCATCGCACGCACCTTGGGGGCGCCACTCAAGGTTCCAGCTGGGAACGTGTCGATAAACGCCTTGACAGGATCCGCATCCTTTTCCAGTTCACCACTCACACGCGACACCAGGTGAATCACGTGGGAGTAGTACTGCAGCTCCTTGTAGAAGTCCACCTTCACGCCGCTACAGTTGCGGCTCAGGTCGTTACGCGCCAAATCAACCAGCATCACATGTTCCGCGTTCTCCTTCGGGTCATTGCGCAGGTACTCCGCCCCTTGCCTATCAACCTCCGCATCCCCCGTCCGCTTCGTCGTCCCAGCAATCGGGTCAATATACGCTCGGAACCCTGCCCCATCACCCCGCAATCCTGCCCCATCGCCCCTGAATCCAGCCACCGTGCCCGAAGCATCAGCTTCGGGTCCCTCCTCCCCTCGCTCGGCCTCCACCATCCCCCCGGCCCCCCCTCTCCTCTCTATCCTGCAATGTGTCTCCGGCGACGACCCAAATATGCGGAACCCTCCGAAATCAAAATAGAACAAATAAGGAGAAGGATTGATACTACGCAGCGCGCGATACAACTTAAAATCGTCCCCCTCGTACTGCTGGACAAACCGCCGACTGAGCACAATCTGGAACACATCGCCGCGCAGACAATGCTGGATGCCCCGTCGGATATTTTCACGGTGCTCATCGTCGGTCAGCGTGCTACGGACATCACCCACAGGTCGAAAGTCATAAGTCGGCACACTTCCCTTGTTCATCGCTTTCAGGACGGCATCCACATCGCCGGCATCACCCAGCGTGACCACCTTCAGCATATTGTTGTGATGGTCGAACTCGATGACCACCTTATATAATATATACAGCACATCCGGCGCATCGTTCTTCTCCTGCGTTTCATCCTTCACGGGGATATTCTCGAAATAACGAACGGCATTGAAACTGGTGTAGCCGAACAGCCCGCAGATGTCGGCATCCGGACCTGTCACCTTGATGCTATCGATAAGCGCATGGATGGCCTCGGCTGAACCGAAGTCGGCCGACAAGGGACGATGAAGGGTGCTGCCATCGGGAAAACCTACGGTCACCATGCCGTGACCTATCGCCACGCTGGCCATCGGATGGATGCCAATGAACGAACGGGAATTGCTCGCGTCGTGGTAGTCGGAGCTTTCCATCAACGCGCTTTGGGGGTACAAATCCCGCAAACGCAAATACACCCCAACGGGCGTGTACAAATCGGCCAAAATGGTCTTCGAGCTTGTATTATACCTGAACCTATTCATAATCTATCTTTTATCTTTCAACTTTTCAATTTTTCAACTTTTCAATCTTTCAACTTTTCAATGTTTCAACTTTTCCACCTTTCAACCTTTCAATGTTTCAACCTTTCAACCTTTCAATGTTTCAACCTTTCAACCTCTCCCCCCTTTAGGGGGCCAGGGGGCTCCTCAGCCTTCCTCGCCCTTCGTTATTCCGTTATCACGTTATTCCGTTATTACGAAAAATCATCGGCCGCTTTCAACTCGTCAACTTTTCAACTTGTCAACTCGTCAACTTTTCAACTTTCCAACTCGTCAACTTGTCAACTCGTCAACTTGTCAACTTTCCAACTCGTCAACTTGTCAACTCGTCAACTCGTCAACTCGTCAACTTTCCAAACCTCAAATACGTCTCAATATCCTTGTCCCCTCGTCCGCTGACGGTCAGCACAACGACATCATCCTTCTTGAACGTCATCTTCTGGAGCGCTGCGATGGCGTGTGCACTTTCTATGGCGGGGATAATGCCTTCCAGTCGCGTCAACTCGTAGCCAGCACGCAGGGCCTCGTCGTCATTGATGCTCAGGACTTGTGTCCGGCCTTGTCGAGCCATGTTGCAATGCATGGGTCCGACACCCGGATAGTCGAGGCCGGCGCTGATGGTGTAGGCTTCCTGGATCTGTCCGTCATCGTCCTGCATCACCAGCATCTTCGAGCCATGCAGGATGCCGACGGTGCCGCGATGGATGGTCGCCGCCGTATGATCGGTGTCCCAGCCGTGACCGCCAGCCTCGGCCAGCACAATACGCACACGCTCGTCATCCATATAGTGGTAGATGGTACCCGCGGCATTGCTACCGCCGCCGATACATGCCATGAGGTAGTCGGGGTAGTCGCGACCTATCTTCTCCTCTAATTGCCATTTAATCTCCTCGCTGATAACGCTTTGCATACGAGCCACAAGGTCTGGGTACGGATGCGGCCCCATCGTTGAGCCAACGATGTAGAAGGTGTCTGCCGGATGACAGCACCAGTCGCGGATGGCCTCGCTGCAGGCGTCACTCAACGTCATGTTGCCGGTACGCACAGGGTGTACCTCGGCACCCAACATCTTCATGCGCTCCACGTTCGTGTGCTGTCGTTCCACATCCGTAGCCCCCATGAACACCTCGCACTTCATGCCCATCAGGGCGCACACCGTGGCCGTGGCCACTCCATGTTGACCGGCTCCCGTCTCGGCGATGATACGCGTCTTACCCATCTTCTTCGCCAGCAGGATTTGACCGATGGTGTTGTTGATTTTGTGCGCCCCCGTGTGGTTCAGGTCCTCGCGCTTCAGGTACAGCTGACAACCATAGCGTTCGCTCATTCTTTGAGCGAAGTACAGCGGCGACGGCCTACCCACATAGTCCTTCAGCAGCGCATGGTACGCCGCCTTGAAGTCCTCGCTCTCCACAATCGGCCTGTACGCCTCCTGCAAGTCCTTCACACACTTATACAGAATCTCCGGCACGTACGCTCCGCCGAACTCTCCGTAAAAACCATTCTCGTCAACTTGATACTTACTCATTATTTTATTTTTTCAATGTTTCAATCTTTCAATTTTCAATCTTTCAACCTTTCAATCTTTCAACTTTTCAATCTTTCAATTTTCAATCTTTCAACTTTCTCCCCCCTTCGTTATTCCGTTATCACGTTATTCCGTTATTCCGAAAAATCCTCCGCCTCCCCATTTTCAACCTTTCAACTTTTCAACCTTTCAACCTTTCAACCTTCATCCCCCCTTCGTTATTCCGTTATCACGTTATTCCGACAATTCATCGGCCGCTTTCAACTTGTCAACTTGTCAACTTTTCAACCTTTCAATCTTTCAACTTTTCAACCTTTCAACCTTTCAACCTTTCCCCCCTTTAGGGGGCCAGGGGGCTCCTCAGCCTTCCCCCTCCCCATTTACAACAACCACTCCTTCCCGTGCAGGTATTCCCCCAGTATCTTTAAGTCAGAAGTCAGCGGACGTATGGCATCGATGCCCTGTGAGTAGCGCGTGTAGTCCTTGAACAGCACATCCACGTAGAACAGGTACTCCCACTCGCGCCCGATGATGGGCAGCGACTGGATCTTCGTCAGGTTCAGCTTGTAGAACGAGAGGACGGAGAGCACATGAGAGAGCGACCCCTCCTCGTGAGGCAGGGCAAAGACGATGCTGGCCTTGTCCGCCTCCATAATGTTTCTCAATAGGTTCGCGCGCGAGGGGGCACCGACGACCAGGAAACGGGTGAAGTTATGTTTATTCGTCTCGATGCCTTCTTCCAGCACCTTCAGCCCATAGAGTTCCGCCACGTGTTTGGAACCGATGGCGGCGTGCCCGTGCTTCTGCCCTTGGGCAATAGCACGCGCGGCACCAGCGGTATCGCTGGCTTCCACGACCTTCAAGGCTTCATGTCGTCTCAAAAACTCACGGCATTGCATCAGGGCAACGGGATGAGAGTGTACCTCGGTGATGTCGTCCCAGTCATCATCGGGCAGGCACATCAGGGAGTGCTTGATGCGTAGCTTGTGCTCGCCGACGATGGTGGCGCCGCTGTCCCGCAACAACTCATAGTTATGCAACAGCGAACCGGCTATGGTGTTCTCGATGGCCACCAAGCCGATGACCGTGGCGTCGGACTTCATCTCACAGAAGACCTGCTCGAACGTGGAGCAACAGATAAGCTGTATCTCCTCGTCCTTAAAAAACTGGTGGGCAGCAATATCATGAAAACTACCCTCAATTCCCTGAATCGCAATACGTTTCATATATATCCAATTTTCAATATTTCAACTTCTCAATATTACAATCATAGTCGGCTTCGTTATTCCGTTATCACGTCATTCCGTTATTCCGAAAAAATCCTCCTCTCCCCATTTTCACCCTCACACCCCCTTTAGGGGGCCGGGGGGCTAATCTCTCTCCCCCTTTAGGGGGGCGGGGGCTCATCTCACACCCCCTTTAGGGGGCCGGGGGGCTTCAACCAAAAAGCCCCGCTCCTTTCTTGGGAAGCGGGACCTATGTGTTTCGATGTCTCAATCTTTCAATCTTCCTTTGACATACGGCCTACCGCTTCACCCTTGCTGAGTAAAGTCGAAATAGAACCAATAGAAGGAATTAAATTGTCGCATGAGTACTTTTTGCTTGTTTTGCGCTGCAAAAGTACACAAATTCCTCCATTCCACAAACATTTTCACCCCATTTTTTCAAAAAACCTTGCTTTTTGTCAAGAAAAACGCCCCTAACTCCACCTCCTCACCACATCCCCTCCACCTTTCTACCTCTTCCATTCCACCTCCACCCCACCTCCTCATCAATACCCCCACCATCTCATCGTCATCTCACAACACATTCTCCACCATCTCACCGCCTTTCAACCTCCTTCCCCACCCCGCCATCTCTCAACCGCCACCCCGCCATTTCTCAACCACCACCCCGCCATCTCTCAACCACCACCCCGCCTTTCCCCCAACCATCATTCCAAACTAATCCGGCTCCAATCATGAAACAATCACACCATCCTCATGACCCCACCTTAAAAAAGTCCTAAAAGGACTGTAAGCCACCAGCCCAGGGCAACGCCCTGGGTGATAATCACCGAATTAGAACAACGCCCTGTAAGAGCAAAAGCATAAAATGGCTCCATTCATGAAATAATCCTGAATTCATGGACATTTTCTGTATCTTCATTCATGAACATTACATGTAAAAAAGAGCCCCGCTGCCTCAATCATAGCGAAATCAATATAGTCGCCCAAACCGTTTGACAACTGTCAAACGATTCACCCGTCCGTCCCTGTTTGCCATTTCGTCCTTACCTGTTTGACTTCACATCCTTATCTGTCTGCGATTTCCGCCATCCGTGTTTTTCTAATCACTTCCTCACTTGTTCGATAAAACGTGGGGGCGCCGTGCGCCCGTTCATCTGTAGCCCACGCCTCCGATGTATGTCCTAAGTATAGCATAGACCTTATCTGTCCTCTTACACCCTCACACGCGCGCGGGCACGAAAGATGAAAAAATCCCGTCACTTCGTCACAAATGGAGATTTTAAGACTTCTAATTATTGATTAGTAGATATTTGTAAGTGTGACGAAAAGTGTGACGGAGCGTGACGAAGTGACGAAAATACCCCAAAACGCCCAAATTATGAAAAATTCATGGTTAATTCTCCATGAATTATCGCTGGTCAAAGTCGACAAAAGACAACGAATTATTGCGCACATGTGACCATTTCGTCACCTCGTCACACCCCGTCACACTCCCCGTCACCACCCATCCCATTGTAATCCACCAAATTACACCCCACCGTGACGAAGTGACGAGATTTCCCGTCCTTTCGTGCCCGCGCGCACGTACACTCTTTGTGCCCGCGCGCACGAACACCCTTTGTGCCCGCGCGCCCGATCACCCTTCGTTGGTGCATGGCGGTTTTCCCGCCATGTTTTTCCCCCCCCCCCCCCCCCCGCCCCC
>JAFXTO010000049.1 GCA_017535725.1 Bacteroidaceae bacterium | reverse complement strand
CGAAATACAGATGCGGATGCTGCCGAAGAGCTATCCACCCTTTCCTGAGCGTACCGACATTGACATCTACGGCGAGGTGGTGACGGCCAAGGAGGTGGGTGGCGACTTGTTCGACTTCTTCATCCGCGACGAAAAGCTGTTCTTCAGTATCGGCGACGTGGCAGGAAAGGGTGTGCCAGCCTCGCTGGTAATGGCGGTGGCGCGCTCAATGTTCCGCAGCGCGTCAATGCTGAATACCTCGCCGAAGCTGATCGTAGAGTCGATGAACAGGTCGGTGTGCCAGAGCAATGACTCGTATATGTTCGTGACCTTGCTGATGGGCGTGCTCGACCTCAGTACGGGAAGACTGCTCTACACGAATGCTGGCCATGAGCCGCCTGTGCTGGTGGGATCGAACACCCGTTTCCTGCCCGTTGAGAACAACATCCCGCTGGGGCTCCGCCCTGAGTGGGAGTACACGGAACAGGAGGTGACCATCATCCCCGGAACGACACTGTTTCTCTATACCGACGGATTTACCGAGGCTGAAACGGTGGACAAGAAACGCTACGGGCGCGACAGAATGTTCAAGGAGGCCATCCGACTGGCGTCCATGCGACTGGACTCGCGCACCTTCGTGAAGGACATCAGACAGACGGAACGCCAGTTCGTGAACTTCATACCGCAGATGGACGACATCTCGCTGCTGGCCATCAAATACAAGGGAAAGGTTGACCCGAAGGTTTACTACAGGAGCATCCTGCTGAACAATGACGTGCAGGAGGTGCCAGTGCTGACGGTGTTCATCAAGGGCATCTGCGACGATATGAAGTTTGACAACCTGACGAGGTCTGGGGTAAACCTGGCCGTCGAGGAGGCAGTGGTGAATGTGATGAACTATGCCTATGCTCCAGGCGAACACGGCAATATACAGCTGGAGGTGACTGCCGACGAGGCCGTGGTCAGCTTTGTGCTCAAGGACACTGGCAAGCCCTTTGACCCCACGGCGATGCCGGAGGTGGACCAGGAGAAATATGTGGCCACTCGCTCCATCGGCGGGCTGGGCATACACCTGATACGCCACTACATGGACGAGGTGGACTATCAGCGCACTGACGGACAGAACGTCCTGACAATGAAGAAAAATCTCAAATCAACAAATAATATCAAGAATAATGGAAGCAACAATCAGAAAGGATGATGACCGCCATGTCACCTTGATCCTGGATGGGTACCTGGACACCTCTGTGACATCACAGACGGAAAAGGAGGTGGAGCCTCTCTTCGACTACGAGAACTATGAGATTGTGATAGACTGCAGCAGGCTGGAGTATATCTCGTCCAGCGGACTGAGGTTGCTCATGGCTATTAACCAGCGATGCCTGGCCAACCACTGCGACCTGTTTGTCAAGGGGCTTAGAGAAGAGGTGTACGACGTGTTCCAGACTACCGGATTCGTACATCTGTTCCAGTTTAAGTAGTGGCCGGGCAGCGGATAGCGACGAAATAATTGGTGACCTCGCCATCAGCATTGTATAACGGCTGGCGGTAGGGGGTCGTGTCTTTTTCACCGAGCTGCCGCATGGCGTCGTTCTCGATGATGAAGTGCCCGTTATGGTCGTAGAACGAAATGGCAACGAAGGGGTTGCAGAGGATGGCATCATACTTATGGATAAGGTCGCGCGCGGCCTGGTTGTCCTCGACGGCATAGAAACGCTCCAGATGGGGTACCTGTAGGAGCATTTCGCGGAGTGCACGGGTATTGCGGCGCGTATAGCGATGACGCAGCATGAGGTGCAGCGTGAGCAGGAGGAGGATGACCGCGAGAACTGACAGGATGGCGGCGATGTAGAGGGCCGTGGGCTTCGCCTCTGGAATGGCGTGCTCGGGATGAGCCCAGCGATCATGAATGATGGAGATGTAGCCGCTTTCCTTCAGTCGCGTAAACTCGCCGTCAAGTGCCTCGACAAGCTGCCGGTCCTTGCCTATCATGCGGGTTTCGGTAATGGTGCCGTCACTGGCCTGGCTGTAATCGATGACATTCTTAGAGACAAAGGTGGCGGGGTCCTGGTAGTTCCTGCTATCAGCGAGGAAGATATCTGCCTCGCCCTGCTTGAAGGCCTGGTGCGCTTCGTCCTTATCCTTCAAGACTATCCGGCAGGGCAGCCCCAACTCATCGGCGACAGCCTTGGCAATAGCTCCACAATAGCCAGAGGGCTCGTCTTTGCCATTGAAATGCGAAAAGCAGGGATGACTGTTGTCGATAACCATCACAACGGGGCGCTGACGGTGGTATCTGTCGTTCAGCGTCTGTGCCGACATCTGGATGACGACGGCCAACAGGAGGGGCAGGAGGAAAATATATCGTTGTCTCATACGCAGAATACAAATAATCCTATCAATTGTTTATCATCATTACAGACGGCCCTCATCTGGAAATCGACGGTGCGGCTTTCTACAGTCATGGTACCACGGTAGCCGTCGGCATCCTCCAGACGGGTGAAGGTGGTGTGGAAGAGGTCATTGACGTGGGCATGCTTCTTGACCATCTTGTCGATGTCGCAGGCGAGCAGTTCGCTGGCCTTGGAGTTGGCATTGAGCAGCACGCCGTCAGCGTTGAAAAGCATGTTGCCCGACTCGTCGCTATAGAATGCCGAGAGGTAGCGCAATGAGCGCTCGGCATTGATGAGCTTGAGTTGGTGCTCCTTGGTAATCTCACGCTTGGCGGCGAAGATGACGGTGGGCTTCTTATGTCTGTTGCGGGCGAGGATGGTGAGGACGATGACAAAGTCGTGGAGCTCGTGGTCGCCACACTCCGGGTCCATGGCTCTCAGCTCAAGGGTCTCTTCCTCATCCTCGTGGCCTCTCTCGTCCTTCTGTTGCGTCACGAGGCGTTCGATGGCGGCTGTAAGCCGGGTGGCATCGTCCTTGCTGTAGCGCTTCATGAAGTCCTCGGCACTATAGGTGGCCGAGGGCTGTCCGTTGTGGTCGTACCATACGAATTCGTGCTTTCTGGCAAGGTAGGCCCAGAAGCGTATTTTATCGCTCGCCGTAATAGTGTTCACCTGTGTGCTCATCTCCTGGTTGGCGGCCGTGGTACGTGAATTCTTCTTCCATGCGCGAATAAAGATGTAGAGGGCCAAAGCGAGTATGAGCAGTGCGAATCCTGCCACATACCACTCCCAAAGGGGGCGTCCAGGCTCCACGCGGTCGGGGTAGAGCCATTTCTGCTCGAGTGGCAACAGCTGTTCGGTGGCACTGAGCTCGGCATAGGCCTTGTCAATGAGGTCGAGCAAGTGCTGGTCTGGCGACATGAACTTGGTCTCGCCGTGTGGCATATTCACGGAGGTGAGTGACAGATTGTCCAGGTGATAGTGGCTGATGAGCCATTTCAGCGTGAGGGTGTTCCACACTATCTGCCCCTCCCCCTTGTCGCTAATCTCCTGAATGGCAGCTGCCATGTCGCGGCGAACGATGGCATGGTCGCCCCATCCGTAGTCAACCATCAGGTGGTGGCACAGACTGGAGTCCTTGACGGTTACCAGCTGACTCTTGAGGTCGCTGAACGACTTGATGGCTACCTTCTGGCCTTTCGGTGTGGCAACGCTCTGGGTGAGCAGCGTGATGGTGGTGCGGCCGTAATAGCCGTATTTCTTTTCATAGAAATCGCCCAGGCCCATAGCCAGGTCGGCCTTGCCCTCCTTCAGGTCCTGAAGCACCTCCTGATGGCTCTTGAGACGGACGACGTAGGGGATGTCAAGCTTCTGCATCAGCAGCCGGATGAGGTCGATGCAGTATCCTTCGGGTTCACCCTTTTCATTCAGGTAGGAATAAGGCCATATACTTTCAGAATCCTCGAAGACAAGAGGCTTCTCAGCAGAATATGCCCGAGCGCTGTCCGACTGGGCAGAAACGTTGGCGGCTAATAGTGTAAAGCACAGTATGATTATCCAAAATCTACTCATAATCATTGCCATTATTCATATAATGTAGTGCAAAGTTAACATTTTATTTTGAAAAAACAAACGAAAATAATATTTTTTTCGTAACTTTGCCACTCCGTGACGAACTTACTGAGCACTCGGAAGAAAAAACAAACGAGTTTGTTTTGTTCTTCTCTCGTTTTTTCGTAACTTTGGAAGAATTTGCAAGGTAAGCCATCAGTGAACCCCGTCTTGTGAGATTCTATAAGATACTCCGAAAAAGTTGGAGAGATTCTTGTAGATGTTGGAGGAATCTCCAAGATTCTTGGAAAAAGTCTGAGACTCTAGGAGGATTTTCAAAGTGTGTCAT
>JAFXTO010000048.1 GCA_017535725.1 Bacteroidaceae bacterium | reverse complement strand
GTTCACTGGCGAGAGCGGTGGCGAGCCTCGCCGCATGGCCTCGCCCGACATCAACACCGAGGACTTCCTCGCTGCCGTCGATTTCCTGAGCAATCAGGAGACTGTGGATGCTGAACGCATTGGCATTATCGGCATCTGCGGATTTGGTGGGATGGCTGTGAATGCTGCCGCCATCGACCCCCGCATCAAGGCCACCGTTGCCTCGACGATGTACGACATGAGCAAAGTGAATGTGGAAGGCTACTTCAAGAGCGAGGACACCCAGGCACAGCGCATGGAGAAGCGCAAAGCCATCGCCGCACAACGCACCGAGGACTTCAAGAACGGAACTTACAAGCGTGCAGGTGGTGTCATCGACCCGCTGCCCGACGATGCACCGTTCTTTGTGAAGGACTACTACGATTATTACAAGACCCCGCGCGGCTACCACGAGCGCAGTGGCAACTCCACTGACGGCTGGAACGTCATCGGCTGTCAGTCGTTCCTCAATCAGCCCCTGTTGGCCTGGGCGCATGAGATTGAGTCGCCCGTCCTGCTCATCCACGGCGAGAAGGCCCACAGCCGCTACTTCTCTGAGTACGCCTTTGAGAAGATGACGGGCAAGCATATCGAGGGTCAGAGCGCAGTTGTCGGCAACAAGGAACTGATGATTATTCCCGATGCCGTCCACACCGACCTTTACGACGACAAAAACGGGAAGATTCCCTACGACAAGATAGAAGCGTTCTTCCGCGAGAACATGAAGTAGACCGCGGATTTCACGGATTCAACGGATTACGAAGAAGCCCCGCCGACAGGCGAGGCTTTTTGCTTTTCAAATCACTCCGGTGTCACCGTCTTCGCTTCCCCGCGCCCTCCGACACCCTGCAGACGCCCTGCAGACTATCCATGAGGTGAAGGGGATTGAAATGCTCTGACCAAAAACCTTCGTCAGTGGCTCGGGCATCCGATTTCCGTGTGTACAAACCTCTGCCCGAGGCGCTGGCGACCTTACAGACAATATCAGAAGATAATTTAGAGCCGAAAAAATTATCTTTTCATAAATAACAAAGATAAATCTTCAAATATGAATTATCTTCTTGCAAAATGAGAAGATAACTTCTCCATAAGAAATTATCTTCTACTATTAATAAAGGATAATTTTATGCAAAAGAGTTATCTTATCATAAATAGAATTCGTAACTTTGCGCCGATAAGTAGGCTTCGGCGAGGCCGAGAACGCAATTTTTTAACGAAAAGAAGACTTTGGATATGCCGACAACGAAACAAACCATCGCGCAGTGGCCTTTTGAGCGGCTGTACGTGGCCCCCTTCACCCAGCGGAGGGGTTTTGACGAACGGAGTTTGACCTACCGGATGGTGCCGATAGAGCAGGCGCGGCAGCTGACGGGCATCAGGGTGCTCGACTCGGTCGTGGACCGGCTGATAAAGGGCCCCGGACCCAAAAAGAACCCCCGCTATCGAGGCTACACGGACCCGAAGCTCTCGGCCACCGTCCATAAGCTCACCGGCCTGACCCTCCCCGAGCTGCGCCTGCACTGGCACATGCAGGTGGCGCGCGACCTGCTGCGCTAAACCGACCTGCCGCTCACGGAGGTGATGCAGCGCTGCGGCTACACCTCCATGCCCACCTTCAGCCGCACCGTCCGCCGCTGGTGGGGCGTCTCGCCGCAGCACCTCCGCATCCTCGCCCGCAACAGCGGCGACATCGGTAAGTACGCACTCTAAGCCCGTCCCCGTCGGCGGCCCTGTACCCACACAAAAAACATCGGGCCGACCCTCGTCTGCCCGATAATTTCTATGCTTTTTTGCGCAAATGGCGCGTTTTCAACTCAATAATATGATTATCTATCCCAATGATGGGATTTCATGTTACAGAGAACACCGTGGAGTCTGAAATCTTCGCCTCAAGAATCTTTGCGATTTCCTCGAAGCCGACATTTGCCTCGGCGTTCAGACCTAAGAGCTTTGAAATTCCCTCGCTGTCGGTGCTACAACGAGTGTCGAGCACTAACTTATAGTCCTTGTCTTCCTTTTTGAGTTTATAGGCGTGAAAGTGCATAGAGTCGCCGATGAGCGGTTGGATATTCACGTGGTCGAACGAGAACTCTTTCTTTATATATTCAAGAAGATGGTCTTGTACGACGAGGACGAGATGCTTGTTGATGCTCTCGAAGGTGTCGATTTTATGATGAAGCTGAACGAGTATGGTCTTGGCTGTCATCTTCCAGTTCATGCCGAAAGGCTTTTCTGGTTCGGGGACGTTCTTCTTCAGTCCTAACTCTTGCAAAGCGAGTTCGCGCTCAGGCCAAACCGTTCCGGTGGTGTCCATTGTCTGGAGTTCGATGCCGACGAAGTCTTTCACTTTGCGGTTCGAGTCTGTGGAAACAAGGAAATAGTCCACACTGCCACCGGGTATGGGAACTTCTGGCACAAGGTGCAACTCGTTGCCGGGCTGATGCGAGGTTAGTAGATGCAGACAGTCTGCGAAAATCTGCTTGCGTTCAAGCAGACGATGCGGGCAAATGATGACATCCTTGTTTTCTGTCCCGTAGCAAACAGTACAGGTGCCGATGCTGACCGTGGCTTGACTTTTGCGTACCTTGAAGCATCTTTTACCAGAATAGCGACATTGCTGACTCTTAATCAGCCCTTTCCATTTAACATTGTCGCGTTCTACTGAAAAGGTAAATAGTTCCCTGACTCTTGACATATTCTTTGCTTGGCTAATTTGATGTATTCGTTCGACAGGTCGATGCCGACGGACTTGCGGCCCAAATCGTAGGCCACCTTCATCGTGGTTCCCGTGCCGCTAAATGGGTCAAGCACCACGCCGTCCTGCGGACATGTCGATTTGATGGGTATGACGCAGAGTTCCTCGGGATATGGAGCAAAGTGCATCTTACGGTGCTGCGAGTCCTCGGGAATGATGTCCCAGACATTGTTCGGCATTGTGCCTTTCGGATTATAAAACAGGAAGTAGAAGCCTTTCTCCTTCAGTTCCTTGGCACGGCCAGATAGTTTCGTGGAATCGGAGTGTGTCGTTCGCTGCTCGTTGCGGATTACCATGCGGAAGTCGGAGATTTCACCGCGCTTGATGCGGTCGAGAACCAGTTCCAACTGCGTCATGGCGTTCTTTCTTTCCTCCTCTGTCAAACTGGTCGAAAGCTCTATCTGTCGCTTGTAGCGTATACCACTTACGCCCGTGGCCGAGACCACCGCGCCGTTCTTCACAATGGCTTGGCGGGGTTTCGAGCGAATGGAGTCGGCATCAAAATAATATTTGTCGCTCTTCACGAAGAAGAAGAAGTCCTCGAACACCGAGCCGAAACGGTCGGGATTGGGCGAGAGGCCGCCCTTGTGCTTGTTCCAAATGACATCGTTGCGCAGAATCCATCCATCATCAATCATCCTCAGTGCCACCCGCCAGGGGATGCCTTGCAGCGACTTGTTGTGATACGAGTCGCCGATGTTCAGCCAGAAGGCTCCACTCGGTTTGAGCACGCGCTTCACTTCTTTGATGATTTCATACAGACTGTCAATGTACTCCTGCGGCGAGTCCTCCAGCCCGATGCCGCCGTTCTCGTATTGCCGCTTCTGCCAATAGGGCGGACTCGTCACGCAGCAGTCCACGGAGCAGTCGGAAATGCGTCGCAGCACCTCCAGTGAGTCGCCCTGCACAAACAGCGGGAATCGGCTTTCTTTGTGGATATATTCAGATACTAAACACATATTGCAAATCGATTTACGCCCGCAAAGATACGCATTTTCTTTCAATTATCGTCCGCTTTCCCCGTTAAAGATGCAAAAAGCGAGCGAGATTGGTTTGTTTTGTAATCTCCTTCTGCCGAAACGACTACCCGAATCACGGAATCTTATACCATTTTTACTGATGGCGGCACGAGTTACGGAATTTCTTCGTATCTTTGCGCCCGTTATGACAAACGAAAGAATCATCCAGATAGACAGCGTGGATGCGTACAACAAACTGTACGGATGGGAGACGCTACATCCGCTGGTGACGGTGGTGAACCACGCCAATCCGATGGCCAGCGACTTGAATCACTCGCGGCTGAACTATGGACTGTATGCGCTGTTTCTGAAGCAGGGCGACGGCTGCTCGATACGCTACGGACGCGAGAAATACGACTATCAGGAGGGCACCGTGGTGAGCTTCAAGCCCGGACAGGTGGTCGAAGTGGAATGGGACGAGAGCCGCCCCATGCCGCCCTCGCGCGGACTACTGTTCCATCCCGATCTGCTCTACGGCACGCAACTCGCACGCCGCATCAATGACTACACGTTCTTCGACTACGACCAGCGCGAGGCCCTGCACCTCTCGGAGCGCGAGCAGCACATGGTGGTGGAACTGTTCGACAGAATCGAAGAGGAATTGCAGCACCCTATCGACCGCCACTCGCAGACGCTCATCACCGATGCCATCGGCCTACTGCTCGACTACTGCATGCGCTACTACGACCGCCAGTTTATCACGCGCCACAAGGTGAACAGCGACATCCTCACTGCATTCCATCAGCAGTTGCGCGAGTACTTCGTAAACGGCCATCCGGAAAGAAACGGTCTGCCCACCGTGGCTTACTTCGCCGACAAGGCCTGCCTCTCGCCCAACTACTTCGGCGACCTCATCAGCAAGGAGAGCGGCACCACCGCCCAGCGTCACATCCAGGATGCCGTCATCGAACGTTCCAAGCAACTCCTCATCGAGACCCGCCTGCCCGTCAGCGAGATTGCCTACCAACTCGGCTTCGAATATCCGCAGCACTTCTCTCGCCTGTTCAAGTCGCGGACAGGTATGACGCCGAATAAATATAGATTAACAGCATAATAATTTTTGAAAAAGATAGTAATGATGATGGCGGCACCGTGACCGTCGAAGGTGGCAGCTATACCAGCAACGGCCCAGGCTCGCCCGTCATCTACTCTACGGCTGATGTCACCGTGAGCGATGCTGTTCTCATATCGAACATGTTGGAGGGTACTGTCATCGAGGGTAAGAACAGCATCACGCTGAACAACTGCTAGTTGACCGTCAGCAACACCCAGCGCAACGTTCATGCACAGTTTCAGAATGCCATTATGATATACCAGTCGTTCTCGGGCGATGCAGCCAGCGGCAACTCGCACTTCGCCATGAACGGCGGTACATTGAAGAACCGTCAGGACCATCTCATCCACGTCACCAATACCAACGCCATCATCACTCTCAACGGTGTTAAGCTGGTGAACGACGACCTCGCAAAAGTGCTTCTCTCCGTATGTGCCGACGGGTGGGAGGGAGCCGCCAACAAGGCTACGCTCAATGCCGTCAGCCAACAGTTGGAAGACACCATCCTCGTAGGCAGCGACTCTGAACTGACGCTGACGCTCACCGATGGTTCTACCTTCACTGGCTGCATTGACGGCAAAATCACCAATGCCGCAGGCGACACCATATCGACCGAGACGGGCAAGGTAGATGTCACGCTGGGCGACGGCTGCATCTGGAATCTCACTGCCGACACTCACATCACCTCATTCACTGGCGATGCGTCGCAAGTCAAGTCCAACAGTCACCGCCTGTATGTGAATGGTAAAGAGATGAACATCCGATAAATCCCCAAAATTCCCAATAATCATTAAATCCCAAGGCAAAATCAACTTGCTTTGGGATTTATTTCGTATATTTGCGCCGCATATTAAATAAATTATTGCAATTATGAAACAGCTGACAATAATTATTATTGCCTCACTACTCTCATTGGGTATGGCGCAGGCACAAAACGATGAAGAGATTGCAACCTTCCGCACCTGGGCGATGACACCGCCAATGGGCTGGAACTCGTGGGACTGTTACTACTCGTCGGTGACGGAGAAAGAGGTTCTGCAGAATGCGCAGTATCTGGTGGATAACGACCTGGTGAAATATGGCTGGGAGTATGTGGTGGTGGACATCCGCTGGTACTGTAACCATCCGTCCTTGGGCGGCGGCAACTACAACCAGCAGGGCGACCAGGAGTATGTACTCGACGAGTACGGACGCTACCTGCCGTCGCCTTCGCGCTTCCCGTCGTGTATGGTCGAGGGCAAGAACGAAGGATTCAAGGCGCTGGCCCAGAAGATTCACGACATGGGTTTGAAGTTCGGCATACACATCATGCGTGGCGTTCCCAAGAGTGTCGTGGGCTCGTCTTTTAAACTGAAAGGCAGCGAATCCACACCTTGGAGTAAGGTCTATAATGGTACCACCTCGCCCTGCACTTGGTTGAAGGACAACCTGCTGGTGCGCAACAACGAGGCCGGACAGACCTATTATAATAGTATTATGGACCTGTATGCCGAGTGGGGTGTGGATTTCCTGAAGATTGACGACCTCTCGCGTCCGTTCTACACCGACGAGATACACATGATTCGTAAGGCCATAGATCAGACGGGGCGGCCCATCGTGCTGTCGCTCTCGCCTGGTAAGACGCAGTACCAATATGCGCAGGAGTGTCTCGACAATGCGAATATGTGGCGCATGATGGACGACCTGTGGGACAACTGGAGTGCCGTGGATGCCGTATTCAACGAGGCACACGCATGGGAGACGGTAACCCGTCCTGGCAACTATGCCGACTGCGACATGCTGCCCTTGGGACAGATAGCGATGACTATCGGCGATGCAGGCTACACCGCTGCCGACGCAGGGCGTTGGACGAACCTCTCGCAGAACGAGCAGCTGACGATGATGACGCTGTGGGGCATCTGCCACTCGCCCCTGTTCTTCGGCGGGGAGATGACGAAGAACGACGCCTTTACCCTGTCGCTGCTTAACAACGAGGAGTACCACCAGATGCATAAGTATGGCGAGGAGGCTCAACAGGTATTTAATGACGAGGATAATGGTCGTGTGGCTTGGACGTCACATATCGGTGACACCCGTTACCTGGCACTCTTCCAGCGTGACAACACCCGCTGGGTGGTAGGCAACAAAGCTTTATATAAGAGCGAGGTGGTGGCCTACACCACCGACGGCCATGCCGTGGATGTGGACATCGAATGGCCCGAGGGTGAGAAAACGCTCGTGCTGGTGGTGGATGATGGCGGCGACAACTACAACTACGACCACGGCGACTGGATCAATCCCACACTTGTACTGCGCGACGGTACGGAGGTTCCTCTGACAGGAACCTACCAGACCCGCCAATACACCAAGTCCTACTTCAACCGCGTGTATGAGAATAAGAATGTCGATAACGGTGGCAAGATGAAAGTGTTGGGCGTGAGTTACGACCGCGGCTTCTCTACCGATGCCAACGCCGCCATCTTCTTCACGATTCCCGACGATATGGACGTAGTGCGCTTCAAGGCGATGGCCGCAGCCGACGACTCTGGTATCGGTCAGCAGGGAGCCACGACGAGCATCCGTTTTATGGTGTTCGCCCAGAACCCGCTCACCGATGAGCAGGACGATGCCGCAGCCCGCTCAGGACTCATCAGTCGCACAGGCACGAAGAGTAAGACTTTGGAGGCCGATGTCACTGGCGCTGAACAGTTGAAGATTGTGGTAAGCAACTGGGGTGACGGCTTTGCCTACGACCGTGCCGACCTCATCAATCCCGTTCTCATCGATGCCGAGGGTAACGAGACCTCACTGACCACACTGAGGCAGACCTCCTACCAGTCGGAGTGGGGATCACTCCACGTGAACAAGAACGTGGAGGGTGGCACGCTCAAGGTCGATGGTCAGTCCTACGCCACAGGCCTCGGCATGAACGCCCAGTGTACCCTCATCTATGACCTGCCAGCAGGGCACATGTGGAAGACCTTCCGTGCCCTCTGCGGCTACGACTCTTCGTGCGACACCGACAATGGTTCTTCGTCTGGCACCACGATGGAGTTCTTCTTTTATGTCACCAAGACCGAGGCTTACGACTTCGACCTCACACAACTTGGCTACAGTGCCACCGAGTCGGTTCCCGTCCACGACATTTGGACAGGCGAAGACCTCGGCTCCACCATCGGCACTATCAGCACCACCGTTCCGAGTCACGGCGTGAAGCTGTTCCGTCTGGGTGACAGGGCTACAACAGCCATCCAAGACGTGAAGAAAGGGCAGACAACACAAAGAATCCCAGTCAACGGACTGATATACAATCTGCAAGGACAGAAGGTGAATGCCGGCTGGAAAGGTATACAAATACAAAATGGAAAAAAACGGATTCCGTAATATTGGTAATTCTTTCTAAGATTTAGGATTGTACGAATAAGTAGCGAATTAGGAGCACCCCGCACACTGGGATGCTCCTTTCTTATTGCGTGCCCATCCGACTTGATTGTCCGCCTCGCAAACCTGCGCGGTCCTTGATATGGGTCATATCGACCTTCCCGCATCCCCGATTTGCCCACGAAGGACTTCCATCGTTGTACTTTCTGTGCGGATTGGACTACTTTGGAGGTCAAAAGTCCCCGTTATACCTACTTTTCGTGTGCTGAAATCGAAAAAGTGAACAAATAGGCCTCATTTTATGTGATTTTATCATTCTGAGGCAATGAAATTGAAGAATTGTTTGTATTTTTGCCGACGCAATCCGAAAGGAACGCATGACATATTTGCTCTGTAGCCTCTCATCACCACCACGAGAAAGAGTAAATGCACATTAAGGAGCTGCCCCGTATGGGCGCAGATTTCTCCCGTATATGTGCATGGTTTGTGGTGAACCGAGAGGCGTATGGCGAAGGTCTGCGCCTCTTGCTTGATTATAGTCTTACTAAATTATAACAATTATGAAGAGATTTGCATGTTATTCAGTTTTGCTGCTCGCACTGTTCACCTCATGTGCGACGGAGCAGTATTATTATCAAGTTTATGAGGTGGTATCACAAGATGTCTCTCAAAAAGAAAACGTTCTAAGTTATGAGAACGCTGACTGTCAGATTACTTACAATCTCTGGTCTGAAGGGGGAAATCTTTGCTTTCTGATCCATAACAAGACGGACAAGGATTTGTACATTGTTATGCCCCAATCTTTCTTTATTTTGAATGGTGTCGCTAATGATTATTATTCTGAATCATCTTTTAGTCACTCTGTCACGAACTCAGCCACACTAGCTGCATCACGTCAGTTGTCAATAAGCGGATTCCTTACGGATGGTTATTATTGGTATCCTTCCAATTTGTCTCGCCAGTTTGGAGCCTCGACAGGTGTGTCCACGACGGAGACTATTGAAACGAAAGAGGCAGCTCTTGTTTGTATTCCTCCCAAATCAGCGAAATTTATAAGAGGATTTAATCTGTCTGACCATATTTATAAAGATTGCAACAATAGCAGCGAGAACTATCCGAAAACTACATCATCAATTGTACGTTATACTCAAGATAATACTCCGCTTTCATTCAGGAATCGTATAGCCTACACATTCAATAGTCAATCTTCAGATTTGAATTACATTGAACATCAGTTCTGGCTTTCATCGCTACAAAACTATTCAGAAAAGGCAGCTATATCGAAACAGAAGGTTGAAGAATGTGAAACAAAGACCAGAAAGATTCAACGAAGTTTCACAATGTACTCACCGAGCAAGTTTTATAATCGCTATCTTATGAATCCTGCTCTTAGATGGCATTAGGAAAAAGGGTGGAGACGATATGTATTAATCCAATGGAAAGTGCATTCTCAAGAATGATCTTAGTATGATGGCCAACCACCTTGGCTACGTCGATGTTGTTCAATTTGATATGAGAGCTGATTACGCACTATAATCATTGGAACAGGCTCCTGGTATCCTCTAGCAGACAAGACTTCGGGAGGCAGACGCAGAATCGCCTGCATCGGCCTCCTGAATCACTTTTTCGTCTATACATTTATTATATTAAAGCCCCTCGATTTCTCCAACTCGCTTTCGAGGAAACTATAGACGTAGCCGGAACTTTGGAAATAGAGGCCGGTCTTGGGGTCGCAGAGTTTCTCAAAGAGACGCGAGGTATAGACGGCATCGAAGGCCTGCTGCATCGTGAGACTGCGCTCGTCCATCAGACGGGCGATGAGGTCTTTCACAATCTCCTCCTTCATGTTCTGGAATTCTGCCTGCGATACGTTCATTTCTTTATCAGTTGGTCTATAGCCCGCTGGGTGCAAAAGGCGTATTGGAAAGTGATGCCTTTGATGTACTGGACGCGACGCAGAAACTCATCGAAGGTGATATAGCCTTGTTTGTAACGGGCAATCTGTGCGCCGACTCGGTCGTTGGCAATGGGGCCATAGACAATGTCATAGTCGTGGAGCGTCCGTCCGTGTGGCTCGGTGCGATGGTCGTAGACGAAGTGCGCCCATTCCTCGGTGTAGGCCTCAAAACGCTTGTAACGGAATTCTTGGAAGAGCGCTTCGTCGAACTCATAGACGTTGACCACAGGCTCGGTCTCCTCAAACTCGGCGCGAAATTGAGCCATCTCCAGTGCCTGCTGGCGGTCGTCGGAGAGGTAGAAGGCGTGACCAAAGTCCTTGTTGGGCTTCGACAGGGCGAGGTCGATATTCGCAATATCGATGGTGGAGCCGTGATAGAGCGTCAAAGTGTGCCTCCTTTCTTCTGACAGTAGGCCTGCAACGTTTGGAGATTCTCTTCAAGTGAGAGGGTATGCATGATGCCGTAGTGCTTCTCGCAGAGTGCCAGTGCACCATAGCGGCTAAGATAGCGGTAGGCCTCTGCCTCGCTGATCTTGCACTGAGCAGCAAAGGCCGCCACGAGCAGGACGAGGTATTCTATCTTATTAAGAATGGATGCAGCCATGGCTTTTATCTTTTTCGGCGACAAAATTACACATTTTCGTTCAATTATTGTCCGCTTTCCCCGTTAAAATAATGAAAAGGAGGTGAAGATGTAACATTTTGGCACTTACGGAGGAATATAAATTACTGCAAAGATGGAGGGTACACGGTATATCCCCATTTGCGAGCGACAGCCGACAAGGCGGAGGCTCTTCGCTCGAAGTCAGGCCAGTCTTTCTTTTCAGGCTGACTCCAGCCCGTTTCGGCAATAGCGAAAACGCGGGGATAAAGCATCATTTCAGCATGCCATGCATCTTGAACATGCTCGGTCCACAAACAGCCCTGGACACCCAGGACATGATGGGCGTCAGCCATGGAAATGCCCTTTGCTAAGGGGTCGAGAGAATAGACTTTCTCCAAGGGTAAATAACGTCCCACGGGTCGGAACTGTGCCGAGTCCTGGTGATAGTCAAGATAATAATAATGTGTGGGCGTGAAAATAACATCATGCCCTTCCCCGACGGCCTTCAGACCAGCCTCAATGCCGTGCCAGGACATCACGGTGGCATCTGGAGCCAACCCTCCTTGCAAGATTTCGTCCCAGCCGATGATGCGCTTGCCGTGTTCATGGGCAAAACGTTCCATTCGCCTGATCATATAACTCTGAAGCTCTTCCACGCTCTTAAGCCCCTCGGCCACCATCCGGGCCTGACAGTCAGGGCACTGTTTCCAGTTGTTCTTACGAGCCTCGTCACCACCAATATGGATGTACTTCGAGGGAAACATGTCAAAAATCTCCAGCAGCACCTTTTCCAAGAACTCGAAGGTACTCTCCTTGCCTGGGCAAAGTTCCCAAGGGTCTTTTCCACCATTCGGAAGGCTGCAGGCCAGTTCGGGATAGGCGGCGCGAGTCTCGTAATTATGCCCAGGCATCTCGATTTCGGGAATCACCTCGATATACCTCTCGTCGGCAAAGGAGAGAATGTCGGCAATATCCTGCTTGGTATAGTATCCGCCGTAAGCCTCAGGCGTCCCCTCTTCCGCGAAAAGCCCGCCTGTCCTATTCTTTTCCCAATCCCAGAAAAAGGCCTCGGGGCGCCAAGCCGTCAGCTTGGTGAGCCGCGGATAGGCATCAATCTGCACACGCCAGCCCGGATTATCTACGAGATGGAAATGGAAACGGTTCATCTTCAGGAGGGCCATCATCTCCAGCTGCTTCTTCACGAAGTCCTTGCCTTGGAAATGTCGGCTCTCGTCGAGCATCACGCCCCTGTAGCGGAAACGTGGCCAGTCCAAGATGGTGCAGCAGTTTACCGCGCTGTCTACAGAAGCCATCATCTTGAGTGTCTGTAGGGCATAGAACACGCCTTCCTCGTCGGCCGCTTCTATCTTCACACCCTTCTTCCCCAGTTCCAGCCAATAGGCCGACTTCAACTGCCAGTCAGCCAGATTCCTGCCTTCCAAACGACGGTGGAGAACCCTCTTTGATTTGACGATTTTACAATTTCTTGAAGTGTCAAGCGAAAGGCTACGGGTAGGCGACCAAAGGTCGGGAATCCAAGGTAGAGCGGACGATTTGACAAATCCCTTGCCTACCTTATACGCTGCCGGAGCCGGTATCAAGTGCGTTGGTTGGGGCTGGGCTTGGGTGCTCATCGCCCCACAGGCAAGTGCAAGTGCTATAAAAAACTTTCTCATATATATAGGCGTCTTATCAATGCTTTACACACATTTTCCATCCGACTTTCGGGGCAAAGGTACACATTTTCACGTTTCGAGAAGAAAATTCCTTCTATTATTTTCTTTGTTTAGGTCCGAATCGCCGAAAATCAAAGTTTTTTCTTGCAGCTACATCCATGCGAGTATGCAACTACGTCCATCTGAAAGATGTCGGATGTATGAGGTCTGATTATACCTATTAAGTAGGTGTTCATAATTAGTTTTATGTATTTTCGTTTCTATTTGGATGCAGATTTTTCTTTTAGCCGAAGGCGAAGAGGGTCTTTGAGAGGATTGCCCTTGGGCCATCCGTACCCGATGAGGGGAGCCATAACTCCTATGGCGACGGAGGTAATAGCGGGCTATGTGACTGAGGATAAGAGGAAAATATGCGCCAAAGAGAAGCT
>JAFXTO010000042.1 GCA_017535725.1 Bacteroidaceae bacterium | reverse complement strand
TTGATGACGGTAGCCTGTCCTTGGTACGAGAGCTTGCGGATGTCTTCCATCATGGGGAGGCTGCAGGAATAGCTGAATCCGCCTGGGCCAAAGAGGTCTTGTGCGGAATCTCCGTCCTTGGGATCTTCGTCTTTGGTCTCCTCTTCATTGTCCTCAGCAAAGATCTCATCAAAGTCTATCTCGGGGAAGGTGCTCTTCAGCTTGTTGATGAAGTCGTCCTCGGTATAGCAGCCTTTAGCAATCTCTGCCAGGTCTTCCAGGCCTTTCACCATGTCGGCCTGCAGGGTGTCTGAGGGATGGTGGTAGGCTTCTTCTATATGGGGTGCGAAGAGGTCGTGGAGCTCATCGAGGAGGTAGAGTTCGGTGTTGCGGTTCAGCGCATTGTAGTAGGTGAGCACCAGGTTCATCCGCTGAATCTGCATGTCACAGACATGGGGTTCGCCAATAATGACATTGCTGCCCTTGCCCTTCTTTATCATCTCCAGGATGAACATCAGGGTGTCTGCGGCACACTGATGGAGTACATCCAAGGGATGCTCACGGACGTACCTTGCTATGCCGAGGGCTATCTGTTTCTTCCGCGGCTGGCCGATGAAACGCCGACCCATCAGCCCGAAGGATTTCTTGAGGTTGTGGACGGTGTCGTACTGCAGGAACTCCGCAAAGTCTTCTGACAGATCGCTGGAATCGGGCTTGCCTTCTTGGTAGATCATGATGAAGGGGCTGTTTAGTTTAGAGTTCTTTGAGGTATCAAAGCGACCAGAGGTCGAGCGCTTCAGGAATGAAGCGACCAAAGGTCGAGTGGAAAAAGAAAAAAACAAGAAAAACCCTTTTCGATGTATGAGCTCTCGCTTCCTAAGCCTCCACCCCACAAGTCCTTGGCCAAGGCCATGGACTCAGACATCGCTGAAGGCAACGAACTTCCGCTGAAAAATTGACTCCGTGCTTGATTTCTCAAGAACAACGCACTTCGTGCTGAAAAACATGGGCGGCGCGATGCAGTTGGGTGGTAGTACTCTGAATGGTAACAGTAATACAGTAAATACAGTAGTTTTTAAACTGTTCACGCGCACGCGCAGGAACTTTTATTTTTCAAAAACGATTTTCGTTTTTAACTCTATCAACTTTCAAAATCTACTGTATTTACTGTTACTGTATGCCTCAGCACAACCGTCACTTATCCTGTTTTTTAGTCATTTGGTGGAAAAAAAGTGCTATTTTGCACTGGGTTTAGTGCAGTTTTATGAAAAATATGCACTGAATTTAGTGCAGTTTGAATCTTTTTCTGTATCTTTTCATCCGCAAATCAAATATTTGAAAGTTATTTTTTCAACGCAGAAGCGCAGTGGCGCGGAGTGCTCAGTAGTGGAGAGGGCGCTAAATTTCAATGCTGTTGACGCTATCGCGTGAGGGCGCAGGAGGCAGCTGAAACGCTACGCAACTTTCAGCTTATGCTGAGCACGCAGAGGCCTGCGGATGAAGGAATCTGTAGAGTGTGTAGAGTTTGACAAAAACAGTAAAAACACTCAGATTGCGTCTGTGGCCTACGGCCATCGTTTTCGTCTTACGCCCGAGTGCCTGAGAGCGAGCTCTCGCAATCTTTCGCAATTCGATAACAGTTTCTACGAAACACTGACACCATCAGAGCAACGAACTTCCGCTTAAAGATTGACACCGTGCTTGATTTTTCAAGAACATCGGGCTTGCCCAGAAAAACAAGGCTTGCTGGATGGGTATGGAGTGCGAGGGTGGACCAATATGAAGCGATGGGGTCGAGCGAAAGAAAAATGACGAATTATCGGGGCATGAGAATGTCTGTTTGCTTCAACAAACCACCTCTGCTTTAATGCCATATCGTGTACGTATTTGAGAGAACATCTCATCTCCATCTATCAACTCTGCTGTTCCGCACTCCAGACTCTGCAGACGGCTCTTAACAATAGAAGACATCTCCTCGTCAGAATAAGAACAAGGAGGAACAGATGAGCTTGTTGGGAAACTCAAAAGCAAAGCTCTCATCTTTTCCGTCATCCATTGCTGCAGTGCATCCTCACTCCTGAAAGCAGGACGTACACGCTCAATCAACGAGTCTTCTAAAGTGATATTATATGTACACATGTTGGTGCTAATTAACTATAATTCGCCGCAAAAGTAGGGACTTTTCTCGTAATGACCAAATTTTCTTATGTTTATTTTCGATGCAAGCGAGAACACGGGTAATTTACTTCGTGAACACAGAGGGCAGAGGACTGAACAAAAACAGGAAAAACACCATTTTCAGGAACAGGACTCTATGAGTCCTCGGTGCTGCAGCTCTCATTTTTCTTGTGAGCGAGCTCCCAGCTAAAATGAGAGTCTCCATCACCACCCTACGGGTCAGTTCCTTCAATGGAAAAAACACTATTCTTTCAGTCGCTTTGCTTTGTGAAAGCGTCCCAAGGGCCGAGCGCCGCTACGCTTCATTGAAAAACAGCTGCGCGAGGAGGGGAAGAGTGTAGAGTTTAGAGCGAGGGAAAATTGAAATATTGAAATATTGAAACGTTGAAATAGTGTGGAGTAGTTGGGGAGTTTAGAGTGGAGAGCAGGGAAAATTGAAATATTCTTCAAGCGTGAAGCGTCGCAAGGCGCCGAGCGGAAATATTGAAACGTTGAATATAGTGTGGAGTAGTTTTGGAGCGTAGAGTTTAGCGTTTAGAGTTGTTTAATAGTTTAGAGTTGAAAAAGACAAAAATGGGAGCAACCTATTTCATCTTGCAGATGCACTTGATGAATCGGTGGAGGGTGGGGGTGGGAGAGGGGAGTTGTTTGAAGAGTTGCTTGGCTTGTTGGCGGAAGGCGGGGTCCTTGGTGCTGACGAAGAGGGCGAGGTGGAGGTAGGTGAGGGCGTCGACGGTGGGATGCTGTCCGGATGGCGCTTCCATGTCCCTGATATGTTGTTTGGCGATTCTGTTGTAGGCAGACCGTCCCTCGCGGTCTTGGCGCAGGGATGCACAGATGAGCATGAGGGCATTGTAGCGGGTGGATAGGAGGTGGTCGGATATCTCCACCGAATTGTAGGTGTAGATGAGGTTGAGGCGTCTCATGTCGGCAGTACGCTCCCGGACAACGTCCAGCCCTTCGTACTTCGACACCTTGTGTTCGAGGGCTGTGAGGATGGTCTGTTCGACCTGTGAGATGTACTCGTTGTTGATGGCAAAGCATTCGTCCGCCAGCATCTCGACGTCGTCTGGCGTCTTGTCATAGAGCCGGATGTCCTGTGTTCCTCCGAAGAACTCTACGGAGAGCGTCAGCCGGATACCAGAGGCGGTATGACTGATGCTGAAGACCTCGGCCTGCACGTCCTTGAAGACGCCCTGCCGGATGAGTACCCTGACACCTTTCTCCAAACGCCGCACGTGTGGGCGGATGTCGAAGCGCTCGCGCTGCTGGATACATACATTGATGAACTGCTGCATCAGGCTATCGTCCACGACAGCATGACCGCCGTCTATACCTTTATAATAACACAGGCGCACGCGACCCTTGTTCCAGTCCTCACTGATAATCCTGTCAATTTCTTTCTGCGTGGCACGGAGGAAGACGTAGCGACGGAGTGCATTGCGTATTTCGTTGTTTACCTGGTCACGAACCGATACCTGATGGTCAGATGGTGGATCGACATAGTCGTCCAGAACCTCCTTAGTGACCTTTTTCCGGTTCAGGAGCAGATAGGGGATGAAATAGCGTAGCGGCATCCTGGCATCACCATCTTCCGCAGTCTGCTGTTCGATTAGGCGTGCCTCTAACCATTCCGGTTCCAGATGTGTCAACACATACCAATGAGTCCTGTTCAGATAGGACGTTTGTGAATCTTGATGTACTTGCATATCTTTCCCTTGTCTTGACCAGATGATGCTGGTAAGACAGTTGCTTGTTTTACAAATGGTTGCGAGTGCCGGTAAACCTGCTTACCTTCGGGACTTGAAGGGCAAAAAAGTGCCTTCTTCCCAACTGACAGCCGAACCTGTCGATAGTTATGCATTCAAAAATGCGTACAAAGGTACGGAGAAGTTTAACGAATATTTTGCAACATCAAGTTAAACAATGTTAAATCGGCGGGGAAACAAGTTTTTTTGATTTGTCATTAGAAAAAACATGGCGGCATCACACGGGAAGATGTGATGCCGCCATGTATCGTAGAGTGAGGGAAATGGGCTTATTCCTCGCCCTTCTTGTCGGTCGTCTTACGACGGCGACGTTTGGGCTTCTCCTCGGTCTTGCCTTGCACCTGTATGCCTGCGAGTTCGGGGTCAATCATGATGCGTCCGCAGTACTCGCAGACGATGATTTTCTTGCGCATGCGGATATCGAGCTGGCGCTGGGGCGGAATCTTGTTGAAGCAGCCGCCACAGGCATCGCGCTGGACATAGACGATGCCGAGTCCGTTGCGGGAGTTCTTGCGGATGCGCTTGAAGGCGGAGAGCAGACGGGGTTCGATGGTGGCCTCGAGGCTCTTGCTGCGCTCGCGCAGTTTCTCCTCCTCAGCACGTGTCTCGGAGATAATCTCGTCGAGCTCGCTCTTCTTGATATCCAGGTCGGTGCGGCGTTCTGTGACGGTGTCGGAACAGTTGCGTATCTCCTCGCTCTTGCGCTCCATCAGGTCGCTGTTCTCGCGAATCTTCTTTTCGTTGAACTGGTTGTCCAACTCCAGGTATTCGATTTCCTTGGTGAGGTTCTCGTATTCGCGGTTGTTGCGCACGTTGTCGAGCTGGCTTTTGTAGCGCTCGATGTTTGCATTGTTGTTCTGGATGGTGATGCGTCGTCCTGCAGTGTCGCGCTGTAGGGCGGCGATTTCTTCCTGAATCTTCTCGATGCGGGTGGTGAGGCCTTCGATTTCATCTTCCAAGTCCTGTACTTCCAAGGGCAGTTCGCCGCGGAGGGTCTTGATCTTGTCGATTTCCGAAAGCATGGTTTGTAGCTGATAGAGGTTCTTCAGCTTGTCCTCGATAGAGAGGTCTGAGGGGTCTTTGCGTTCTCGTGCCATTTATTTTAGTTTAGAGTAATTATGGAGTTTAGAGTTTAGAGTTTAGAGTTTAGAGTTTAGAGTTTAGAGTTTAGAGCGAGGGAAAATTGAAATATTGAAATATTGAAACGTTGAAATAGTGTAGAGTAGTTGAGGAGTTTAGAGCAGGGAGATGATAGTGTAGAGTGTAGAGTTTAGAGTTTTATTCTAGATGGGCTAGAGGGCTAGATGGGCTAGATATTCTAGGTGGACTAGGTGGACTAGATGGGCTAGATATTCTAGAAGGACTAGATGAGCTAGATTGCTAGATTTTCTAGAGAATTTGGATGGGGTTGGTGTGGACTTCGGTGTCGTAGAGGGGTAGTTGGGGGGCGGTGTGTTCGATGATTTCGCGGAAGATTTCGCGGGTGAATTGTTCGCTCTCGTAGTGTCCGAGCACGGCAATCTGCAGTTCCTGTTCATGTCCGAACCAGGTGTGGTAGTGCATCTCGCCAGTCAGGAATGCGTCGGCTTCGGCTTGGATGGCTTGGGAGAGGAGGAAGTCACCGGCACCACCGCAGATGACAACCGACTGCACGGGGCGTTCCAGCAGCTGGTTGTGTTGCAAGGCTTCTACTCCGAAAGCCTGCTTGACTCGCTGGAGGAATGCCAGGGAGTTCTCGGCCTCGGGCAGATAGCCCAGGACCCCATTGCCAGCCTTCACCGTGCGGGTTCCCACGGTCATGGGACTTGCATCCAGCAGCTGTACGTCGATGAGTCCCAGCTTTTCGGCGATGCGGAAATTCACCCCATCTTCCACGCGGTCCAGGTTGGTGTGGGCGGAATAGATGCAGAGGTCGTTCTGGATGGCCATGCGCAGGCAGCGCTGGACGAGGTTGGCGTCACACACCTGCTTGACACCGTGGAAGAGCAATGGGTGGTGACTAACTACCAGGTTGCAGCCGAGATCCACGGCCTCGCGCAGCACTTCCTCGGTTACGTCTAAACACAATAATGCCCCTGAAGCCTCCACCTCTGTCAATCCACATTGCAGGCCGGCATTGTCATAGCTCTCCTGCAAGGGCAGAGGCGCGAATTGCTCAAGGGCGGTAATGATTTCCTTGATTTTCACGTCTTGTGAGTTTTTGCGGCGCAAAGGTACAAAAAAGTTGAGAGTTTAGCGTTTAAAGTCAGAAGATTTTTTGCTTTCGCACCTTTTTTTTTATCTTTTTACCTTATTTTATAAGATGGTGCGTGTGGATTTTCATTATTTTTTTGTACTTTTGCGCCGAAAAAAGAAAATTCGTTCATCTGTAAATACGTTCATCTGTCCTATGCGCCTCTTCACCTATCTTCTTCGTGCGCTGTGCGCCATAGCTGCCGGTTTCCTGCTCGTGAGTAATCCTTCCACGATGGCTAACCTGCTTATCCAGATTGTGGGTGGTTTGTTTGCCCTCTCGGGCATTGCCGCCTTCCTCGGTTATTTCTCCAGCCGGATGAACCGTGGCTCTGCTCTCCGTCCGGTCTTCCCCCTTGTGGGTATCGGGTCGCTGGCCTTCGGTGTAGTCCTGTTGCTGTGGCCCGAGTTCTTCAAGGAAGTCTTCATGTATGTCATCGGCGCTCTGCTGTTGCTGTTAGGGTTGAACCAGATGTGGTCCCTCTTCGTGAACCGAAAGGTGGCGCCTGTCAGCTTCTCGCTGTTCCTGATTCCCTTGTTGGTGGTCGTTGCTGCGGGAGTGATGATTCTGCTCTATCCCACGGAGTCGGCCTCGCTGCCCTTCCTGGTCCTGGGCATTGCGGCCATCTTCTACGGTGTGAACGAGCTCTTTGTGGGCATCCGACTCTGGCGGATGCAGAAAGCCTACGACGCCCAGTTCGTGGAGGCGGAAGAAATCAAGGAGGATGATACTGATATCCCCGAAGCGACCTTACTCACAGATACGACAACTTCTCAATCATAGCATACTTATGGAAATAGGTTTCGACAACGACAAATATGTCAAGATACAATCCGAGCACATCAAGGAACGCATTGCCGCCTTTGGCAACAAACTTTATCTGGAACTGGGCGGTAAGCTCTTCGATGATCACCATGCCAGCCGCGTGCTACCCGGGTTCGAGCCCGACAGCAAGCTGCGTATGCTCAGTCAGTTGCGCGACCATGCGGAAATCGTCATCGTCGTCAGTGCCGCTGACATCGAGAAGAACAAGGTACGTGCAGACTTGGGCATCACCTACGACGAGGACGTGCTGCGCCTGCGCTCGGAGTTCCAGAACCGCGGGTTCCTGGTCAGTTCCGTCGTCATCACCCACTACAACGGTCAGGCCAGTGCTGTGTCCTTCAGCGAGCGCATGCAGCGCTTGGGCATCCGCTTCTTCTTCCATTACCTCATCGAAGGCTATCCCCATAACGTGTCGTTCATTGATTCCGACGAGGGTTTTGGCAAGAATGACTACGTAGAAACCTCCCGTCCGCTGGTCATCGTGACGGCGCCTGGTCCTGGCAGCGGTAAGATGGCCGTCTGTCTCAGCCAGCTCTACCACGAACACAAGCGCGGCATCGAGGCTGGGTATGCCAAGTTCGAGACCTTCCCCGTCTGGAACCTGCCCCTGAAGCACCCCGTGAACATCGCCTACGAGGCTGCCACGGCAGACCTCAATGACGTCAACATGATTGACCCCTTCCACCTCGAAGCCTACAACAAGATTGCCATCAACTACAACCGCGACATCGAGATTTTCCCCGTCCTCGATGCCCTCTTCGAAGGTATCTACGGCCACAATCCCTACAAGTCCCCCACGGATATGGGTGTGAACATGGTCGGGTTCTGCATCAGCGACGACGAGGTATGCAGCCACGCCTCCATGGACGAGATTGTGCGCCGCTACTACTTGGCCCTGAACAAGTTTGCCACGGGCGTCTCCGATGACTCCGAAGTAAAGAAGATAGCCCTGCTGTTGCGTCAGGCGGGTATCACCACCGACTTCCGCCGCACCACCGTAGCCGCCCACAAGCGCAAGGACGAGACCGGTGACAGCAACTGTGCTGCCATCGAACTCAGCGACGGCACCATCATCACCTCCGGTTCCAGCGAGCTGCTGGGCTGCAGTGCTGCCCTGTTGCTCAATGCCACCAAATACCTGGCAGGCATTGACCACGAGAAGAAGCTGATTCCGCAGAGCATGATTGTGCCTATTCAGCGCATGAAAATCGAAGGGCTGCAAGGCCACAACCCACGCCTGCATACCGATGAGGTGCTGGTGGCCCTGGCCGTGCTGAGCACGCAGGACGAAGAATGCCGTCGCGCTCTCGAGGCACTGCCCTTACTGAAAAACTGTCAGGTGCATACGACCGTGATGCTCGGTGAGGTGGATCGCAAGATCTTCAAGAAACTGGGAATTGGCCTTACCTGCGACCCCGTCAGGAAGCGATAGCCTGCATTTCCTCCAGTATCTCACAGGCTCTTTTGACACTTTCCACGCCCTGTATCAGCATCGAGCGACGTCCCTTGACCTCGTCGAAGCGGCAGTCGGCCACGTGGATGGTGTCGTAGGAAATACACTGTCCGAAAGCTTCCGACTGGAAGAACGGTGAATCCTCGTCTTTCAGGAAGTACAGGCGCATGCGACCGTTCTTCAGCATCACACGCTCCGCGCCGAAATGCTTTCCGAGGCGGCGCAGGCGCACCACGCGAATCAGTTCCTCTGCCTCCTCGGGAATCGGTCCGAAGCGGTCCATGAGACGTTTGCGGAAAGCCTCCACGGCCTCGTCGGTCTCCAGTCCGTCGAGCTCGCGGTAAAGCAGCATGCGTTCCGTGCTGCCGGGCACGAAAGTCTCGGGGAACGACATCACCATATCGCTTTCCAGCTGGCATTCGTCCACGAAGTCCTCGCCGCTGGTGACCTCGCCGCTCGCCACTTGTTCGGCGAAGAGGTCCTTGAACTCCTCGTTCTTCAGTTCCTTTACCGCCTCCGAGAGAATCTTCTGATAGGTCTCATAGCCCAGGTCGGCGATGAATCCGCTCTGCTCGGCGCCCAGCAGGTTACCCGCTCCACGAATATCGAGGTCCTGCATGGCGATATGGATGCCACTTCCCAGGTCCGAGAAGTTCTCGATGGCCTGCAGACGGCGGCGGGCATCCTGCGGCAGGGCTCCCAACGGAGGAGCCATCAGGTAGCAGAACGCCTTCTTGTTCGAACGTCCCACACGGCCGCGCATCTGATGCAAGTCACTCAGCCCAAAGTTGTTGGCGCCACAGATGATGATGGTATTGGCGTTCGGGATATCCAGTCCACTCTCAATGATGGTCGTGGAGATGAGTACATCGTAATCGTAGGAGGCGAAGGCTATCATCACCCGTTCCAGTTCCTCGGGATGCATGCGTCCGTGGCCTATCGCCACACGCGCATCGGGTACATATTTTCTGACTATCTGTTCCAGTTCGGGCAACTGGGAGATACGGTTGTTGACGATGAACACTTGTCCGTTGCGGCTCATCTCGAAATTCACCGCCTCGGCGATGAGTTCCGCTGAGAACGTATGCACCTCGGTCTGAATGGGATAGCGGTTGGGAGGAGGCGTCTGGATGACACTGAGGTCGCGGGCACCCATCAAGGAAAACTGCAGCGTGCGCGGAATCGGCGTTGCCGTCAGCGTCAGCGTGTCCACATTGACTTTCATCTGGCGCAGCTTCTCCTTGGTGGCGACGCCGAACTTCTGTTCCTCGTCGATGATGAGCAGCCCCAAATCCTTGAACTTCACCGACTTGCCTATGAGCTTGTGGGTGCCGACGATGATATCTATCTTTCCTGCTGCCAAATCCTCGAGCAGCTCCTTCGTTTGTTTGGGTGTACGGGCACGGCTCAGGTAATCCACGCGCACGGGCAGATCCTTCAACCGGTCGGAGAATGTGTGGAAATGCTGGTACGCCAGCACCGTCGTGGGCACCATCACCGCCGTCTGCTTGCCATCCACGGCAGCCTTGAAGGCGGCTCGCACAGCGACTTCGGTTTTTCCGAAGCCCACGTCGCCGCACACCAGTCGGTCCATGGGTCGCGAACGTTCCATATCAGCTTTCACATCGGTGGTGGCCTTGAGCTGGTCGGGCGTATCCTCATAGAGGAAGCTGGCCTCCAGCTCGTGCTGCAGGTACGAGTCGGGACTGAAGGCAAATCCCCGTTCCTCACGGCGGCGCGAGTAGAGGCGTATGAGGTCGCGGGCTATGTCCTTGATTTTGGCCTTCGTGCGTTCCTTCATACGTTCCCAGGCACCCGTGCCCAGACGGCTGATGCGTGGCGGCTCCCCTTCCTTCCCCTTGTATTTCGACACCTTATGCAGGGCATGAATAGATACATAAACCACGTCGTCGTGGTCGTAGATGATCTTGATCATCTCCTGCATGGGAGCCTCTCCCCCGGCCCCTCCCCTGTTAGGGAGGGGAGACTGGTTAACCGGCACGCGGATGAGTCCGCCGAAGCGTCCGATACCATGATCCACGTGTACCACGTAGTCACCCACCTCAAACTCCTGTAGTTCCTTCAGTGACAATGCCACCTTGCCCGATCGGGCACGATCACTCTTGAGGTTATATTTGTGGAAGCGGTCGAAGATCTGATGGTCTGTAAACAAACAGACCTTCAGGTCGTTGTCAGCAAAGCCCGCATGGAGGGTCTTAGAGACGGGGGGAAAGGGAGCCCCACCCCCATCCCCTCCCCTGTTAGGGAGGGGAGAATTAGCCCCACCCCCGGCCCCTCCCCTGTTAGGGAGGGGGGCAAAGTTTCTACTGTGATCGGAAGAGTTCCCCTCCCTCGCTCGGCCTACTCTCCCCTCCCTAACAGGGGAGGGGTCGGGGGAGAGGCTTTCAAATATCGCCTTCAATCGGTCTGTCTGCTTGGCGGAGTCTGCTAATATATATATGGTGTAACCTTGTGCGAGGTAATCCTCGAAGGTCTTTGTGACAAGGTCGAAGTTCTTGTGGAAGATAGGCTGGGAGGAGGTGGAGAAGGAAATGGAAGAAGACTCTCCCCCCGCAGCTTCTCCAGTCGGAACACTTAATAGTTCCGCCTTCGAACCACCTTTCAAGGAGGGAGCGGAATGTATTTGAGAGGCAGATAATTCAATCCGTTTGAAAGCTGCGAAGTCGTGTTCAAAGGTCTGCGCATCAATTAACAGGCGATACTTGTCAAGAACATCTGCGGCAGAGGTAACCGCTCCCTCCCTAACAGGGAGGGCGGGGGGAGAGTCTTCTGCAATCTTTGCCTGCTTGCTGAACCCTTCATCCCAGATCTGTCCGATGCGTTCGGTCACATACACCAAGTCCTTGGTGACAATCACTGTGTCTTCGGGCAGCAGCGTTGCCAGCGACACCCGTTCCTCCTGCTGTTCACTCAATTCGGGCACCAAGGTGATGGCATCCACGTTCTCGCGGCTCAGCTGGCTCTCCACTTCAAAGGTGCGGATGCTGTCCACCTCATTCCCGAAGAAATCAATGCGATAGGGGTATTCATTGGAGAACGAGAATACATCCACCAACGACCCGCGTACGGCAAACTGCCCAGGTTCGTAGACGTAGTCCGTACGCTGGAAGCCGAATTCCAACAACATCTGCTGAACAAACATGAGGTCCACGAGTTCGCCTTTCTGAAGTTGCAAGGTGCGCTCGTCCAGCGTTTGCTTGGACACCACACGTTCTACCAGTGCCTCGGGGTAGGTCACAATCATAAGCCCGTCCCCCGACCCTTCCTGTAAGGAAGAAGTGTCATGTGACGCGCTACTATCGAGCGAGGCTGTACCCTCCCCGTCACGTGGGCGCGTGGATAGGGTCTTTGCCAAGACCTCCGTCCGTAGGATCTCATTGGCAGCATCGCGCTGTCCGAACTTCACGGCACGTCGGAACGAGGACGGAAAGAACAGCACCTGCTGTTCGCCCATCACCTGCACCAAATCGTGGTAGAAATACCCGGCCTCCTCTGGGTCATCAAGAATAAACAGGAAAGGATGATTCCCTCTCCCCACCGCTGCGAATACCATCGCAGCCGAACTTGCCTGTAATCCAGACAGCCGAATCTTGCGTACCGACTCCTTGTTCAACGCACGAGTCAGCGCCCGCACCTGCGGGTGCCGTGTATACAGCGCCTGTAATTCCTTTATTTCCATTATAAGTAGGTGTTCTGTGAACACCGAGTGCAAAAGTACAAAATGCTTTAACAATGAACAAGGAAATCGACAGAAAAGTGTCTGTTAGGAACAATTGGAAAGGGAATTTAAGTCCAAAACAGGGCTAAAATGCACTTTTTTTGTGTTTTTGGCCTCTCTGCGAGCATTTTCTTGTAAGATAATTTGGTCATACGAAGAAAAGGCCCTACCTTTGCGACCGCAAAAGGCAAAAGACCTCTTAAAAGGGGTATAATCTGTCTAATTTGGTGCGTTAGTTCAGTCTGGTTAGAATACATGCCTGTCACGCATGGGGTCACGGGTTCGAGCCCCGTACGCACCGCAAAGCCTCCTTTCAGGGGGCTTTTTTGATGCGTAAAGGCTCTCACCCGTGCCCCTTCGGGTCAGGGTTATTCGGACAAGCCTCATCAAGCTTCGCAAGTCGAGCCCCGTACGCACCGCGAAGCCTCCTTTCAGGGGGCTTTTTTGATGCGTAAAGGCTCTCACCCGTGCCCCATCGGGTCAGGGTTATTCGGACAAGCCTCATCAAGCTTCGCAAGTCGAGCCCCGTACGCACCGCAAAGCCTCCTTTCAGGGGGTTTTTTTTGATGCGTAAAGGCTCTCACCCGTGCCCCTTCGGGTCAGGGCTATTCGGACAAGCCTCATCAAGCTTCGCAAGTCGAGCCCCGTACGCAACGCCAGACATAAAAATGGGAATCTCATAGCGAGGTTCCCTTTTTTATATTAAAAGACAATCGGTTACATGTTATCTTTTTCATCCTCAATCCATTTATGTAGCACCCATTCATCTAACTAAATGGACTGAGATGGACTGTTATGGACTGAAAAGGACAAGATGCTTGCTACAAGCCATGCTACAAATTGTGAGATTTGCTACAAGGTTGACGGCAAGGAGAGAAATCAGGCGTGATGACTCTTAAAAGTGCGTTTTTTAGGAAAAAAGGAAATGAGAGGTAGTTCTAACGCCTGTTCTGACATCAGATATGTTGCTACGAAAGTCAGGCATTTGCTTCAATAATCAGGCGTTTGCTTAAATAATCAAGCGTTTGCTACAATGTTTTCAAGCTTGCTACAAATTGCATGATTTAATATGGTTCTCATTATCAGTACTCTATGAAACGCTTACATCTTACTCTTTTAATGCTCACAGCCCATTCTTCGCCATTACAAAACCAATTTTAACCATGGCAAAGAAATTTGTAACCGCAGTGTTCGACAGGCGTAAAGAAGTCGAAAAGAAAGGAACAGGAAGCGTGGAGATTCTTATCTACGTTTCCCTGAAATGTCGTAAGCTTATCCCGATGAAACGTGTGACACCGCAGGAGTGGTTGGTGTATCAAAACAGCGCGGAGCTGAGTGAGGCCATTGGCCGCTATGAGGCCATTGTCTCAGCGATGGTGTTTCTCGGCGAGGAAATGACCCTTGCAAACCTCAACAGCAAGTTGGGCATCACCAAGAAGGAGAAGAAGGAGGTTGATGTCAACGGGAGTTTTATTGACTATATGACTGAGGCCATCAAGAAGGAGCAGATACAGAAAAGTACGCGCACCTCGCGCGAAGTGATTCTGACAGGGCTGATTGAGTTTGGCCGGATACAGACTTTTGCCGACCTCATGTTTCCTGTTCTATAATGCACATCAAAAGAAGGTGTGAACTTATGTCCACTAATCCATCGATGGCCTTCGACTGCCTGAGAAAAGATTAGAAGAACAGCTCACACCCTTGTATGATGTCAATGGAACGGGTCCAATGATATCAACACCAAGGGAAGAACGTCTTCGCTTTTCCATTTTCTCTTGAGAGTTGTCGAAGTTCTCGGTGTGGAAAAAGCACAACGCTTCCGATGCAATGCGTGCCAGTTCAGGCACGTTTTCGCTTGCAAAGCTCGTGCAAGCCGAACGCAATGGAGCTTGCTCCAATTGCTGAGGCGCAGCCGAGTTTCGCACGCTTTGGCGTGCAAAGGTACGCATTATTCTGCGAATAACGTTCATTGTGAGCTGTTTTTTCTTATTTCGGGTTGCTATCGTACACATTATATATTATAGTCGCTTCAAAAGGTTACATAATCCCCGCGCGCTCTATCTTCCGGCGCATCCGCTCGTTCTCGTCGATGAAGCGACCCAGCGTGGCGTTCTTGTCACCAATCTGCCACTGCTGATAGACGATGGTTCCCACCAATATCAGAATAACCACCACGATGGCTACCCCCAATGCCACTGCTATAACAAATGATGTTTCCATATTGTATGAATTTTGGGGCAAGGACGGTGCAAACCGAATGCAGAGAGCTCGCTCTTTGCTGAGGCGCAGCCCGTTCTCGCCATCGATTGTTAAATCGGTGGCAAAGGTACGGCGAGCCGGAAAAACGGATGTATCATTTTAGGAAAAATATGTATCATATCTGGAAAATCTGCAGAAAGGGGACAAAAGACCGCCGCCGAGGCTCCTTTCGGGGTCTCGGCGGCGGCCTTTCTGGTAGTCCTTTATTTTTTTGCTTTCGACTTGACGGCTTGTCGGTACTCGCTGCAAGTCATGCCGTAGGCGTTGCGGAAGAGGCGGGCGAGGGTGGCACGGTTGGGAATGCCCGATAGCTCACCGATAAGGCTGATGGAATCGTCGGTGGTTCTCAGCTGATGGCTCACATACTCCAGACGGTAGCGGGTGATGAAGTCACCGACGGTCTCTCCGTCGGAACACTCGCGGATGGCCTGCTCCACGTACTTGGCATTGGTGCCGAGAAGCTGTGCCAGCGTATCGCGGTTCAGCGCCTCATTGGTGTAGGGTCGCTGTTCAGACATGATGGTGCAGAGGCGGCGGTAGAATTGCTGACTGGCGGTGAGGCTTTCCTCGGGTTCGGCATTCAACTGTTCGATGGCCTGCAGCTTTTTTCGCTCCTGCTTCTCAATCTTGGCCAGCAGGTGGCGGTTCTTCGCAGACAATACCTTATTATATATATGGAAGCGCCAAAGCTGCCAGGCTATGAGCAGGAGGATGACGACGAGGGCGACGGCGAAAAGGCGGTGCAGGGAAATGGTGAATCGCTGGTTCGCCAGTTGCATATCCTTTTCGTGCGTCTGGTAGATGACTGCCAGCTCAGCGGCATCGTTCCGTTTCTGCCACACGAGGGCAGAGTCGATGGCTGCGCTCATCTTGTCGGCGGTGGCTAAGGCTTCGGCGATGACACCGGCCTTGCGATTGGCCGCATAGCGCGGAGCGAGACATTCGCTGATCTTATCAAACGTCATACGTGCGCTGTCGGCGGCAGCGTAGGTGGTGTCGAGACGGGCATACATGTCGGCGGCTTCGTCGTAGCGCCCGGCAGCCATCAGGTAGCGTGCTGCGCTGGAGATGGTCAGCGGATTGAAGATACGGCTGCGAGGGATGGCGTCATACGTGGCGGCAGCTTCTTGGGCGTGACCCGTTGCCTGCAGGAGAAGCGTCCGGCTGAGCGCTCTGTGCCCGCGGTATTCCTCTAACAGGAGGGAGTCGCTCCGCCATCGTCTGTTCTCGGCCTTGCCCTTCATGGTCATCTCCTCCCAGACCGCAAATTCCTCTTCGCCACGGTGCATCCATCGCTCTGCCGCGTCGTAGTCGTCCATCTGTAGGAAGGACTGGAAAAGGTCATAACATGCGATGACCATATTGAATTTGCCTCGGCACTCACCGCCGTAGGCCTTCTTCACCTCCTCGTAGGAACGGGCGAATGTCTGCTTGGCCTCGTCGGTCATCGACAGCTGCATCTGGCACTCGGCCATGAGCGAGAGGAGCGCTGACACGACTATTGGCGGCACCTCGGGCTCGGTCTTGGGATTCTTCTCAATCCGATCCATGATTTTCGCTACGATGGCCAATGCCCCTTCAACATCACCACGGTTGCATGTAAGAAACGCGTACCTGTAGCCAGCGTCGCCGTAGGTGAACCAGTCCTGCGACGGGTCGTCCTGCAGTGCCTCGTAAGCCTTCCTGTAATACATCTCCGCCAGCCGCATCTGCCACAGCCCGTCGTATTCAATGGCCTGTTTGCGATCTGCACGTGCCGTGCGCACCACCTCGCTCACGTTGTCTTCAGCCTTGCGGTCGGTGCAGGCGGTGGCGATGGTCAGCAGGGCGAATACGACGACTAATGAATAATGTAGGAAGTGTCGCATGTTTTTCGTTTCATATTATATGATCCTTTTCAATATTTAGCTTCGCTGACTTTTGATTCCCGAGCTTTGCTCGCCTACCCGTAGCCTTTCACGACTCGGCCATTTCAAGCAAGCTTGATGGCGCTCGCTGCTCCAAAAGTTCAATCTTTCAATTTATGACGACCTTTCTTCCATTATAGATGTACAATCCCTTCGATGTCGGCTTGTCGTTTAGTCGGCGACCGTTCAGGTCGAACCACGCCGCGGTTCTCCCCTCGCCTTCAGGAGAGGGGTTGGGGGTGAGGCTTATTCCCGTAGCCTCCTCCTCTCCGAAGTACATCTTCACGTCATGCTGTATGTCTCCAGCGTTGAGGCCCTTCAACTGGAAGTAGGCGCGGCAGGATCCGATGCTGGCACCGCTCTGCGGATAGTAGAGGGTGTTCTTTGTGCCGAGGAAGAGGATGCTGCGGTCGTCGGCGTTGAAGCCCATATAACCGTAAGTGCCCACGAAGTCCACGTAGTTGGTCGAGACGTTTGCGGTGGCATTGCTGATGGTAACACCCGTGAACACGGGGTTCACCTCGTTCTCGCCGCTGGTCCACTTCACGAGGTAGGGTGTGCCGGCAGCGATTTCGTGGACATCGACGAAGTTCATCGTCAGTGTGCCGTCGTCGCTGAAGTCCGTGCTTTCGAGCGTCTTCACCGTAGCACCTTCCAGCAGCGTGCCGTCGAAGTAATGGCCCTCTTCAGCTTGTGGGTTGCCGAGGTTGAAGGGCAGGCACAGCGTGTTCCAGTCACCGTCCTTCCAGAGCGTGCGGCCAGCGAGCGTGACCTTATATTCACCTCCGTTGGTGGCTGCCATACGGATGGCATCGCTGTTGTCCGCAGCGTTAGCCAATATGAGGTCGAAATTGGTGGTGAACATAATTGGGCTGCTCCATTGGCTGGTGCCATCGGTACCGGCGTCGGCTTGCACCTGAACTTCGTAGGTTGACCCAGCGCTCAAACCAGTGAGGGTGTAGCTTTCGGTGTCTGACCTATAAATGCCCACCTCCGTAGATCCATCTAAGAGTCGTATGTCATCCACGTAGAAGCAATCGTCGTTATTGCCATAGCTGTCGTCCTTGGTATAATACCAGCAGAGTGTGTGAGTACCGGCGGTAAGGGAATATGAATAATCAATCCATTCGCCGTCGCCTGAAATGCCATCGATCTTAACGTCTTCATCGATATAGAAGTAAGCTTTATCCCAACCTTCTTCCGATGAAACCTTCGCCGAGAAGGTAAGGACTCTTTCAGCTTCTAAGGTTATCTGAATCTCCAAGGCAGATGTTTCGTTATCATTACCAGAAGCACTCTTGGCGCACAAGGAACCGTTATGGTTGTTTTCCACCACCGTCCAAGGATAGTCGCCTGTGGTAGTGAACGTGGCTTGGCTAAGGTCACCTGTCTCGAAGTCTGCATAGACGAGGTAATTAACTTCCCTTAACTTGATGTTGTAGTTGTCAGAGAAGCCCTTCCAGTTCACGGTGGCGCTATAAGCGGTGAGGCTGTTTTCGACGATGTCAAGATTGGTCGGCACCGGACATTTTCCCAGCGTGGTGAAGCTGAGGATGTTGCTTGGATCGCCTTGCACACCTTCGATAACGCCAGTCGCCCGCACCGAGTATGTGGTCTCGAGTTTAAGATTGTCAAAGGTATAAGGGCTGGCGGCATCATCGTCCACAGTAGTCCAATCCAGTGCGGATTCTTCTCCATCAGGTGTACCCTCGGCAATCTCCAGAATATAGCTGTCTGAGATTCCCGTCCAGCTTACTGTGGCACCGTAAGGAGTGAGACTGTTTTCAACCAGAGAGATGACGGTCGGCGGGTCTATGACTGCCACAGTCAGGTCTAAGCCGTCTTCGCAATACTGACCGTCATGCACAAAGTAGAATGTGATGCTGTTGCTGGAACTGATGATGGGGCCAACGTTCCTTTCTCCCCAAGCTTCGTCAAGAAGTGTCTCACCGCTTGTAGAAGCACCGTCGTAGATGGTCAGATAATCACAGTCATCGGGAGTGTCGATTGTGCCTTGCACACTGAACACATAGCCTTCGGGACAGGTCAGTGTGAGGGTGCTGTACATATCCCCAGAATCATGATTATTGTAATCTTGATTCCAATCCCACCAAGATTCTTGGTAATCGTAATTCTTTCCGCCACTGTCATACACCTTGAAACTATAGAGGAATCCTTCGGTGATGTTTATGGTTTTGGGATTATGTTCGGCAGGGATGGTTTCTATGCATTCATCTTCACCAGTTTCCTCATTATATTGATAGATTTTATTTTCATTTCCCGGCATGTTGATGTAGTAATACCCGGCTTCATCCGGCCGATAGTCGCGGTCAATCTCCATGCCGTAGGGGCGCGGTATTCTCCATTCCCATGTGGCGGTGTAGGAGCGGTTACCCATAGAACCGGCGGGGATGGTGACACTCATCGAAGCATCGTAGAGGTCAGTACCTGTCCAGCCCTTGAAGTCGTAGCCTTCGCGGGCGGGGTTGTTGAGGGTTATATCTCCATCGGCGATGGTGTAGCTATCAGGGTTGCCTGTAGCCGTGCCGCTGCCGAGGTCATAGCCGATGAGATAAGATATGGGCGTCCACTGGGCGTAGAGTGTTACCGTCTCGCTGATGGTGAAGGTGCTCCCCACGGCATATTTGGTGCCGCTACCGTCAGCTGCCGTGTTCCAACCCGCAAAGGTGTAACCCGTGCGTTCCATTTCGCCCGTGTTGCCGCTGACGGTAACCGTCATGTCGCCGCCAATGAGAATCGTCTCTTCTGGTGGCACATCGCCGATGACATCAGCGTTGGCAACGTAGGTAACCGTATAGTGGTGCTGAAGACCGCAGTAGGTGCAGAGGTTCTCAACCCAGTTGTGCTCAATGCAACGCTCCACGGTGAGGTTTTTGTTGGTAAAACTGCTGTTGCGGGCAGCATAGTCAACTGGTGTGGTACTGCTGCCCACCTTTACGCACACACCATCGACGAGGGTCCTTGTGCCAGAGTCATCCCAGCCGCTTCCACGTCCAATGGCTACTGCGTCTCCGCTGTTCTCCTGAGCGGTTGAGGCGTATGTTGAACCTCCATAGATAAGAACCGTACCGCCGCCACAGTTCACGCCACCGCCAATGCCGGCCGACCAAGCAGCACCTTGGGCTGTGATATGCCCGCCATGGATGGTGATGACGCCTCCCACCTTGGAGCTATAACTATCATTACCCTCCAAACCGATGCCGGCAGAACTGTTGGCTCCGGTGGCCACGATAGCACCTGTGCCAGCCTCCTGTCCGTAGATGGCGAGTTGGTTATTGTCGCTTACGGTGATGCCTTTCTCGGCGGTCAGCGTTTTGCCGTCGCAGAGAATAAGGTGGACGGTGCCGCGGGTTGTCATGCGGCTGCTGACGGTGACATTGCTGTTCACCATGTACCAGGTCTCCTTGCCGACAGTTCCCAAGGTAGTCGTTGCGCTTGTGATGGCTGTGGGGCTGATGTGGCGATGGTTCTCAAACGCCTTCGTCTCCGTGTTGTAGGCCACATAGCCGACGGCATTCGGGTTGAGGCTGAAAGTGACGCTGATGGTGATATCGGCATCTGGCATGTTGAAGCTGTAAACGCCATTTACAGGTGTTATGGGATGAACGTCACCATCGTTATAACTGATGGCAGTCGTCTCGTAACCCTCTTCGGGGGTGAGGGTCACGGTGACTGGCTGGCCGGGGATGCCTGTGACCGCACATTCCACCTTGCCGTGGGTGATGCCGTCGGCAATGGTGATGCTCCTCGTGTAGAACGATGCCGAGGCGGGAACGACCTCGTCGCTGGCGTCCAGCGTCCAGCCATCGCCTAACAGGTCCTTAAGCTCGGTGCCATATAGCGCAGTGTAGCTGCCCTGGTCGCCATTGAACCTATTGCAGTTGGGCATCGTCTCCGACGTGTAGTAGCTGTTGGTGAGCGTGTAGTACTCTGGTGTGGGAAGGTTGGGATAACCATAGAACGGGCAGGCAATGACAATGGCACCAAGCGAGGCATCTGTCGCACCGTTCATCAGACAGTTGGTCATGCTGACGGTGGTGCCGGGCCGCTCGGTGTAATGGTAGCCAATGAATCCGCTGGCGTATCCCACCTTGCCCCTGAGAATGCCGTCGAAGAGGCAGTCGGTCATCGAGATGGCATGGTTCTCGCGATTGCCGGCAAAGCCCACGAAACCACCTGCACAGCCCATGTTCGTACACCCGATATCGACGCTGCTGCGGCAGGATATGAAGTCGTGATTACCTATCGAGAATGCCACGACACCCCCTAAGAATGCTTCATCGTTTGTGGCGCGGATAGTACCGGCGACGTGCAAGTTGGTGAAGGTGGCGTTATCGACATACAGGAAGGGTGCCGCCATACCCGTGCCTTGCAGGTTGACGGTCAGCGTATGACCGCCGCCGTCGAAGATGCCTTTGAAGTGATGGTCCTCGTCGGTAATCATGGTGGTGATGCTTAGGTCGTTGGCCAGTTTCACTTTGCTACCGGCAAAAGCGGGATTTGACTTGATGTTGCAGTCCAATGAAAGCCAGTCGTCATTGTCGCGGATGAGGTAGAAACCGTTGGCATCGGTGCTGAGCGTCTTTGCCACCCAGAATGTCTTCGACAAAGAGCCATAGTAGCCAAAGTTTTCATAACCAGTGACGGTCAGCGTATAGACGCCCACCTCCGTGGGGGCATCGACCACCTCGTCCGCCTCGTTGCGGAAGGTGACACTGTATTTGTCGGCGGGAAGCTGCTCGCCGTTATTTTGGACGGCAAAACCGCTGACGGTGACCGCTGCACCGTCGTTGTATGGGTAAGCATCCGCCAGTCCCACAATGGAAGTGCCGCGGACAGCGTAAATCTCGCTGCCGTTGGCCATTGTCTTTTTCTCACATACGCAATCCTGCGGCGACATACAGGCTTGTATGCCCTGTGCTGCACCAAAGGCGGTGGTGTAGAAAGTATTGCTGAAGGAGCTTTCCTCGACTCCAAAACCACGGGCGAAGGTGCTGCCTTCGTTGGCAGCCATCGTCACACAGACGGGGTCGAAGAGACAGTCGGAGAAACTCAGATGGCCGTTGCTCCATCCCACGAAGCCGCCGTTGCAACGACAGGAGGGCCCGCTAATCAGATAGCCATTGAATACACAACCGCTGAAAGAGTTCGTACCATAATCTTTCGCGTGGGCAATGAAACCGCCATTGGTGGCATCGCCGCCTATGCGGCTGATGAGCGATGCCTGCACGATGCAATTGGTGATGTTGTTATTGCCGTAGGCGTAAGCCACTAAGCCGCCCATTTCACGCCCCGTGCTGACGGTGGTTCCCGCCACGGTGAGGTTGCAGATAGTGGCACCTTCGATGTATCGGAATGGAGCACGCCCGTCCTCGGCAGGATCATATATTGTGTTATAACAGGTATAGTTGTAGGTCAGCGTGTGGCCGTTGCCGTCGAAAGTGCCACTGAACTTGCAGTCCTCGCGGCCCACCATCGTATCCGTGGTGATGTCGGCGTTGAGCCGCAGTGACGCAGTACGGTAGTCAGCCAAGTTCTCGGTAAAGGTCACCCAGTCGGTCATATTGTTGATCAGATGCACGTCGCCGTCCATTGTCAGCGGAGCTCTCACATAGAAGAGACGGGTGTATGTACCTTCGTCGGGAATGGTGACTTCAAGCCTGTACTGACCTATATCTTGTAGGGAGGTCACGGTTTCGCCCGCTTCATTCTTGATGACAGCCGTATAGTCGTTCACTTCCAGGTCAGAACCGTTGCGGCTGACGCCATAGCTGATGGCGATGGGCGAACCCGTGTGAACATAATAATTGTTCAGGCCGGAGAAACTGACGTTGCTCTGAGGTAGGTAGTACTGAGTACCGTCAGCAGCCGAGAGGATGGCAGATACACCGCCGGACGGCAGTTCTGCAAAGACCTGCTCGCCTTGGATATTGGTACCGGCTATGGTGTAGTACATACCACGGCTGGATTCGAGATAAGTATCGCTGAAGGTGTATAGGGGTTCTGTCCCCACCTTCTTTGGCGCAAAGAAGCAGTTCTCGTATTCAATACAATTACTATAAGTTGTACTTTTGAAATAGGTTTTAGACACCATGCCGGCCATTTGGATATTGGAGCTGGGCAAGGTGCCATTGAAGATGCAATTCCGAAGAATCACTTTGCCATTCACATTATAACTTACCTTGCCCAAAATACCGCCTAAAGAGACGGCATCTCTGTAGTTTGGTTTAAGGTCAACACTGACTACACAGTCTTCCACTATGCTTTCGCCGCTATTCTGGTATCCTCCGCCTTTTGGTGAAAATTGATAAACAAGCCCACCCATGGTGTCGTTGTTTGCACCTCCGGGGGTAATAGAACCATTCACCGTCAGGTTGTGAATATAGCAATCGTGAGCTGCCCAGAACGGGGCTGAATATGGGTTGTTGAGGGTAATGGTGTGCCCATTGCCGTCGAACTCTCCCATAAATTTTCCCAATATACCTTTGCTCCCCATGGTGACGTCCATCTCAAGCCTGACGTGCGAATTAGGGTCAGGGACGGGGTGTGGCACCTTCGACGATTTTGAGGGATGTGTAACATCTGTTGACTCGGAACACATAAGGACGAAGCTATCCCAGTCTTCCTGACAAGTGATTCGCCACGGGTCTTCCTTCGTACCGGTTCCAGGCAACCAATGGGCCTTCGCCGTGACACTTTCGCCCCTTACACTGCTGGGAGTCCAGCAGACGAAGGTATAGCCCGGACGGGAAACATTGTTGGTGGGTAAATAGGTCCATGCATCATCGCATATTAACAGAGGATCCGGATTGGTGCCGCCTTCGTAGTTGCAGTCGAAGGTGACCTGCTCTACATACGGCAGGATGGTGATGGGCTTCTCTATGGTCGTCACTTGAATTAGGTCAACAGTATATGGATCGACACCGTCCATTTCGAACGTCATCGGCATATCTCTATGTGGCTGCCCTGAGTTACGCACAATTCCAGAAAGCTGGTAATCGCCCGGTTTCACCCTCTCGCCCTTCAAGGTGAACCCGTGATAGCCCCTGAAAAAAGCGTTGCCGCTGAAGCTGTAGCGAAATTCGGTGGTCTCTGACACAAATTCGTACTTCTTCGTACCATTCTGTTTCAGAATGATAGACACATTGGTTGAGTGATAGCCATCCAAGTCCAGTCCCCACCCCTTGACTATAAGGGATCCATGCTTCGCTTCGATGCTTTCTATGTGGCCGATGGGCCGATGACTTCGGTAGGCCACGATTTCTTTATCCGAGACCGCCTGTACGGTTATGGAGGTCACAAGCAGGAGCAGTATTATCGCTGCCCTGTGAATAAACTCTGTTTTCCGAAAGATTCTTTTCATAATTATAGGAATATTAATTTTATTTGTTCTTGTTGAAGTAGGCTATCGACAGGCGATAGTGTGCGGTGCCAGCCGTTGCCTTGCAGACCTGGCCGGAAGAGGCATCATAGTATTGCGGCTTCTTCGACAGGAAACCGCCTGCTGCCTCGCGAACCCAGAAAGTGGAGGCGGGGTTGAATTTCATCGACTCTGCTTCGAACCTGCCCTTGAGGGCTTCGTTCGAGTTGACAATCTCCAAGACCTCCTTCAAGGCGTTCAGCGTAGGGAATGGGAAGCTGTAGTAGCACTTGCCCTTTAAAAGGTCCTCCCTTTCATCCTTGCAAAACGGCTCCCCGTTCACAAACATAATGTGTTCCTTGGAAATCTTACCAAGGACTTTCACCAAGATGCCATACTGCCTGTCGGTTGCCTCGCGAACACAAATATAACTCGAAACAGCACAGTATGCATATGACTTCTGACCACTCTTTTTTATCTGTTCGTCATTCCACTTAAGGCAGACAAGTTCCCCTAAGCGCCAGTTGCTATCATTCGAATCTATAATCATATTCATATTCTGCTCCTTGTCATTTTTACCCTATTCAATTTCTTGTGCAGTTCGATGTTCTCGTCGATGAAACGGCCCAGCGTGGCGTTCTTGTCGCCAATCTGCCACTGCTGATAGACGATGACTGCCACGAGCACCAGCACAATAACAATCATGGCGGCGGCGAGGGCTACACTGAGGATAAGACTTAGTTCCATTTACTATTTGACGATTTACAATTTACAATTTGTCTGGCTATATGCCGATTTTCGGGGGCAAAGGTACGGCAAGTCCAGAAACCAGGTGTCTCGCTCCTACAAATCTTTGTCTCAATTTCGCAAAACTTGCATTTCCGGCTGTCTCATGGCGTAAAAAAACGAAGACCGCCATGAGACAGCGGGCTCCATTTTATCGATGAAATGGGGGATTTTCTCACTTACTCGCCACTTTACGATAATCCGACGGTGACATACCGTAGGTCTCGCTGAAAAGACGATAGAAGGTAGGGCGGGAAAGTCCGCAGAGTTCGGCGATGAGGGCTACAGAGTCGTTGGTGGTAGCCAGCAGGTGGGTGGCATGGCGCAAACGATAGCCGTTGATGAAGTCGGCAGGTGTCTGGTCAGCACACTCGCGCAGAGCTTCGTAAACGTAGGTGCGGTTGGTACCGAGAAGTCGGGCCAGCGTGTCCTGGTTGGTTTCGGGTTCTGTGAAGACGTCTGGCTGCTTCATCAATTCGCACAGGCGGCGGTAGAGTTGCTGCTCGGTGGTGAGTTCAGCTTCGGGCGCGGCCTCCAACTCTTCGATGGCCTGTTGCTGCTCCTGTTCGCGCTGCTCTATTTCGGCCAACAAGCGGCGGTTCTTCTCCGTCAGCACCTTATTATATTTATAAGAACGCCAAAGCAAGTATGCTACGAGCAGGATGATGAGGATGGCGGATACGAGGATGATGCGGAGGATGACGAGTGACTGGCGGCGGCCGGCAATCTCTGCCTCCTTCTGGCGGATTTCCTGCTGCTGCTCCACGTCTATCTTCCGTTCCTGCAGGTGGATGGAGTCGGTCAGCTGGCGCATGCGGTCGGCAAGAGCAAGAACCTCGTCCTTGCGTCCGGCGCTTTGCAACGCCCGATACTGGTTCATCATGTAGTTCTTGATGTACACAGTGTTGATGGCGTTTCCCTTGGCCAAATAGAGGGAGTCGGCCTGACGGAACAGGCGGATGGCCTCGTCGTAGCGGTCGGTCATTGCCAGATAGCGGGCATCGGCGCCGATGTCATATACCGTCGGGGTTGCTGCCTGCCGGTGCTTCAGGTAGAGTGCCTCGGCCTTGTCGCGCTGACCATTAGCAGCATAGATCATGGCCTGGCCGATGGTTACGTTGTTATGGCGGATGTGGTGAACGTGGTCGGGCACGTTAGGACAGCGGTCCAGACGGGCCAGGGCCGTGTCGCCTTTTGCCACCAAGGCCAGCGCCTTATCTGCCTTGCCCTGCTCAAGATAGAACTCTGTGGTCTCTAAAATGGCGGTGAACATGCCGTCTATCACCCAGTAATCATCGGATTGCGTCACACCGTCCATCATCAGGTTGATGCTTTCTAAGTAGTAGCGCTCGGCCTCGTCGGGATGATCCAGATGGTGCTCGCAATCACCCTTGAAGGTCAGCGCACGGCTTTTCACCCGCAATGCCACCTCTTCGCTGATGCCGGAGATGCCGCCGCCCTGCTTCCGCTCATTGTCCACGTCGGCAATAATCTCGTCGGACAGACGGATCACCTTGCCGTATTCGCCATTTCTCTCCACCAATCCGCAGAGCATGAGGAGAGCCGAATAATAGGTGTCGCCCTCACGCTTCAGTTCAGGTTCGTTCAATATCTGTTCACCGTAGAATACAGCCAACCGCGTTTGTCCCATTGTCCCGTAGATGTTGGTTCTGAGGAGGTTGGCCATTGCTGCCGAGAATACGCCTGCCTGCTCAGCACTGTCCACCCGCACCAATGCCCGTTCGGGGTTCTTGTACAACAGTTCCTGCAGCTCTTGCTTCAGCTGTGTCACCTCCTCGCTTCGGTCAGGCTTCGTACAGCCCGCCATCAACGCCAGCGCGGCGCATAATAATATAAGGTATAGTGAGTGTCGCATGTTATTCGTTTGTTCTCTGTCATTCTTATTCCCAGTCGTCCCAGTCGATGCCTCCGTAGCTGCGGGCGCGAGCGGGGCCGTTGCTTCCGCCGCCGTAGTCAATGGCGTCACCTTCGTTCAGGTTGGTGCTCATGCTGTTAACGCTGGTTTGCAACAGCAGACCGGCCTTGTGTCTCAGTTCAATCACCAATGTGGTGGGCTTCATATATTCTCTTTTCATATTGCAATATTCTATTAAAAAATATTATTCTTGTTCTGCTCAAAGTTTTTTTCTAAGGAATTTAGGAATTACGCTTGCGGCGCCAGCCTTCCTTGATTCCTTAATTCCTTAGACAAAAATTGTTCATTAGGGGATGATGACCTTTCTTCCATTATATATGTACAATCCGCGGGCTGTGGGCTTGGCGGCGAGGCGCACACCGCTGAGAGTAGCCCCCCAACCCCCTGAAGGGGGTGAAAGATGCTCCCCCTTTAGGGGGCTGGGGGGCTTGATTCCTGTCTCCTCCTCATCGAAGTTAAGCACGAAGGCACGCACACCGGCAGAGCCGTCGAGATCTACATGGAAGTAGGCACGGCAGGCGTTCACATCATAATTTCCGTCAGCGTTATTGGCGCCGTTGGGATAGTAGAGGGTGTTGCCTGTGCCGAGGAACAGGTTGCTCTTGTCGTTAGGAGTGAGCGGTGTCGGGCTGTAGGTGCCGATGAACTGCACGGTGTTCAGGCCGCTGTTCTTTGCCTCCACGGTGCCGGCAGGGGTACCCGTCACCGTCACGCCGGGGAACACGGGATTGGTGATGTCCGAACCGCTGGTCCACTTCACGATGTAAGGCTTGCCGGCCTCGATGCTTGTTGCCGTCTTGAAGTAGAGGTAGAGTGTGCCGCTGGCAGCGTCGAAGCCCGTCTGGTGGTCACCTTTGTCATCAGCGTAGGTACCCGTAGCATCCAGCTCCATGATGGTAGCTCCTGCCAGGTCCGTAGTGGCAATCTGTTCGGCGGTCATTGGGAACGGCAGGCACAGCGTGTTCCAGTTGCCGTCCTTGTAGAGCGTGCGACCGGTGAGTGCGATGTCGCAGGTCTCATCTTTATATGTTGTCAGTGTTGTCGTGTTGTCTGCATCGTTGGCCAGGCTGACGGGGGTGATGTCGATGATGTAGGGATTCGCGGTAGCCCCCACAATGCCATTGAAGGTATAGACAAAGGCCGGGTCGTGATTGTAGGTGAAAATCTTCCCCTGCATATATACCTTAAAGTGTATATACTGTTTTTCAATCGTATGGTCGCCGTAGATAGTCAGGCAAACATGATTGGGATGGTCTGGATCTTTCCCTGTGCTGTTTTTTCCCCTGAAATCATCGCCGCAATAGGCGGCCACGACGGCATCAGTGACTATTTCGCCGTTCATCACGACTTGCGATGTACACGTCATAGTTCCATAATATTTATATGCAACTGTACTTATATCAGGGAAGGGGTCGCTCTGCGCCTGAAGGCTGGCGCTCCCCACAAGGAGGAGTGCCAGCAGGCTATAGAATCTATTCATCAGTTTCATTTCACAGTATGCTTTTGTCCGTTAATGATGTAAACACCCTTCTGCAACTTGCGGGTTTGGTCATCCAGACGAACCTTGCGTCCGCTGAGGTCGTAGATGGTGTCGCCATTATGCATTTTGAGTTGTGCATTTTGAATTGAATTCGCGTCGCCGAGGTTCATCACCACAGGATGCTTGGGCGTACCGTAGATGGCATCGGTTTCGTAGGTGAGCGTGAGGGGTGCTATCATCACTTCGCCGTCAATGGCTACGCGGAACGACAGTTCACATTCCTCTTCACCTGGGATGGTGAGGTAGGCGATGCCGCTCGCATTGGTGACGGCTGCCGTGCGGCACTCGTCGCCAGCAAAAGCGGCCACCTCAACGCCAGCAAGTGTCTTGCTGTCAGCTACCACCTTCACGGCCATAATAGCGTTGTCAGGATAGTTTCGGAAGTTGACGGGCGCGAAGGTCTTGAAGGTCTGAGCCTTTTGCTTTGCCTTGAATACCGGTGAATGTTGAAACCCTGAGCCAGCGAAGGTGCCAGGATAGTAGAACGATTGAGCCTCTGCAGTGTTCTTCAGCTGATAACCCTTGCCGGGTTCTATCATCTTCAGTGAACCTAACCATTTTGAGTTGTTCACATCCCAGTAGGTTACGCCACGCTGGCCCTTCACGATGTCACCATTCTCCTTCTCCATACCGGCAAAGGCATCACCGAGCGAAGCCACCTGACGACCATAGTAACCCAGCCAGTTCCAACCTGTATGGACGGACACAGGCGTATTGACGCTGGTACCCACGACACGTAACTTGCGGTCGGCTATCATCTGCACAGCATACATCTCGGTGTTGGAGAGATTACCCGTCAGGTCTCCACCCCATGTACCATTCTCATAATAACGATATCCACTCATCTGACTTTTCACCGTCACCACATCGTCGGCAATCTTCTCGAAGAGTGCCGGCACTGTCATATCGTCTGCCGTAACGTTGAACGATACCCAGTTCCAACCAGCCTTCAATTCCAATTCCTGTTCTATCATGTTTCGGATAATGAACACGTTAGGCTTGGCATAGGTTCCCATCAGAGTGAGCGGAACGAAGGTGAACGCCTCGTTATTCTCCAGCGTCACCACGGGATAGACCGTTCCCGTCGAGGCATCGTAAGCGCGGAAGGTCACTTCCTGTCCGGCCTCGCTGCTGTTGCCATAGATATCCATCGTGACATAGTAGTTGCCATATTCATCAATATACTCCACGTTAGCCAGTCCGCGACATTCCTCGCCGATGAAGGCAGCCATGATATCGTCGGTGTCGGTCATGGGCGTGCCGTCCTTCTTCAGCACAGCGATGACGTTCATCGATGTCTCGAAGTCGTGCGGGTTCATAGCCCAGTCGGGCACGTTGCCTGTCACGGTGATGTTCAGCGTGAGCGGTGTCTCGATACCGTCGTTGCCCTTCACATAGACCGTCTGCTCGTACTTGCCGATGGGCGTTGCCTCGCTCACGGCGAAGGTGATGGTCTGCTCGGCCAGGGGCTGCAGGTCGCCGTAGGTCATGTCTGCCTCGAGCCACGAGGGCAGGTCACTCATCGTCCACACCTGCTGCCGTCCGCTCTTGTTCACGAGGGTGGCGGTGAGGGTGGCACCGTCGGTCACTTTGCTGGTGCTGCTTACAGAACTCTCCTTCCATGCCAGCGGGTTGAGGCTGACGAAGGCACTCCAGCTGACGGGCTCAGAGAGGTTGCCGTTCTGGTCGTGCACGTCGCGGACGGTGAAGTTCAGCGTCGTGCCTTCAATGCGGGCGGGTGCCTCGTCGACGTCAATCACAATCTTGTTGTCCGAAGCGGTGAAGGTGAAACTGACGTTCTCCTCCTCGGGCTTCACACGGAGGGCAGGAGCCTCATCGGTGAAGGTTGCCACCTCGGCGGGCGAACCGCCGAGCGCACTGAGTTGTGCCTTATAGCTGCTGCCTGCTAGGTCGGCGGCGCTGCCGTTGGTGACGACCTGGTTCTGTGCGTTGAGCGTCTTCACCTCGAAAGGATAGTAGGCCACGAGGCCCGGCTCTGTGCCCGTGAGGCGCACCTTACGCTGCTTCTTCAGCTGGTCGCCGTTCATGGTTGCGTTCCATACACGCACCTCGTCAATAGTGGCGGTCAGAGGACGGTCGTAGGTATAGAGAACCTCGGAACTCTGCACATCCTGCAAGGTGCGGCGTGCACCGATGAGCAACTGGTCGCTACCTAACGAACCCACATTGTCGGCACTCACGGTGGCCTTGGCCACACCGTCCACATAGACGTTGGCATTGCCGCCGCGCAGCACGCTCAGGGCCACATGGTGCCAGGCGTTGTCGGTTAATGGAGAATTGACAATTGAGAGTTGAGAATTCTTATTCTCCAACTGAAGTTTACCCTCGGTATCGAGGCTAAGGCCTACCTCGCCCAACTGCAACAACTGAGCATCAGCAGTCTGCTCTCCTGCCTTCACCCACAGCTCCACGGCATAGTCGTCCTGCGGCATGGGCGGAATCTCGGTGGTGTTGATACCCACATAGTGCGAGCCATCGAGTGTCACGGCTTTGTTCTCGTTTTCGATATGCCACGTCTCGGCAGTCATTGTCATGTGACGGTTGCGGGCATAATCGCGTATGCTCGTGCCCTCGCCCTCGTTCATCTTCCAGTAGCCGATGAGACCCTGCGTCGATGGGGTCTTGGTCACGGAACGCTGCTGCAGGGCGGTGGTCACGTCGCGGGCCTCATCCCAGAGCAGTAGTTCGTGCATGGCACCCGTCATCTCCTGACCCACGGCGAGCGGACCGTTGCCCTCGTAGGCCACGGCTTCCTTGTCGCTGAACAGTGTCGTGGTGGTGGCGTCAGTGGCTACACTGGCGCTCAACTTGCCGTCCTGTGTCATGCTCAGTGTCAGGAATGCCCACTGATTCTGCGGTACATTCTCCAAAGAGGTATAGGTCTGGTCGCCAATCTTCACTACTAACTTGCTGTCGGCATCCACGCCTACGGTCAGCTTCTGCGTTCCCGTGCCGTGACTCAGCAGCGTGCCTGCGCCGTTGGCCTTCACCCACATATCAACGGAGAAGTCCTTGTTGGCGAGGTTGATGTTAGCTTCGGTAGCGGCAGTCTGTGCTGTATTCTCCAGTTCCAGTGCCGTCTGGTGAGCTACGGTGGAGCCGTTCAGCACACCCGTCACGCGGAAGTTCTGGTCCTTCGTCAGCTCACCGTTGAGGATGGTCTCATTGAAGAGCACGCTCAACTCGTCGCCAGCCGAGAGGATGCCGTCGGTGGGCTGTGGTTGTCCGAGCGGCTTCGGACGGTTCATGTCCTTCACCACCAGAATCTCATCGCTCGCGTTGGTCACCTCGCCGTTGCCGTAGGTACGGGCGGAGAGGGCACGGAACTTATACGTGCGGTCGGGGAACACGGCACCGTTGGTCATGTCGTAGTTCAGGTTGATGATGCCGTTGGTGGGCAGCACCTCCTCTATCTGAGCATTCAGGATGGCCTGCTCGTTCATCACATACTTGCGGGCATCGTGCCACGTGCTTTCTCCCACGCCCTGATACTGCACGGCGATGTACTTCAGTCCGTCGTAGTTCGGATCGTAGCCCGTCACCGTCAGTGGCAGCATACCTTTGGTCGAGGTGTTCACCACGCGGTTGTCGATGCGCAGTGCCACGTCGGTGCTCGTAGGTACGAACTCAGCCGAGATCAGCACCGTGTCGCCGATAACGTTCCATGTGCTGGCAGGGTCGCTCTGGCACTCCGAGGCCAGCACGATGGCGATGTCCTCATAGACCAGTCCGCCCGTGTTGTTCTGCGCCAGTTCCAGGTTCATGCGCACCGTGCCACCTGCGGGCACCAGCACGCGGCGGCCATTGTCAAAGGGATCGCCGTTGACGGTCAGCTTGGCGCCCTCCTTGTTTGTCTCGTCGATGGCGAAGAGGCTGAAGTAGCAGTCCTCGCCCGTCTCGCTCTCGTTGGTCAGCAGCAGGTTATATGATGCCTTCTTGCCGGCGGGCACGCCCACGGCACGGTTGGCAGCATTCTCCACGGCAATGGCAGGCTTCTCAATCTGCATTGTGGCGGTGGCGATCACATGCCTGCCTGGCTCGTAGTACTTGGTGCGCTGCTCTGCCTCATACGGGCAAGAGGTCTGTCCACCGCGTGTCACAAAGATGGCGCCCATGCCGTCGGGAGCCTTATAGACATCCACTGTCAGCGCGTCGTCGTCACCCGTTTCCATCAAGGTGTAGCCCGTGGTGACGGTGCGCTCGTAGCCATACTCGTCAGTCTCGGAGTTGCCATACGAGACGGTGTTCTGTACGTTGACGTTCACGTCCTGTCCGAAGATGGTGATATCGGTACCCAAACCTAACAGCACATGGGCTTCGAAGTTGGTGGTATAGCTCTGGGTGATGCCCGTCGTGTATGTTGTTGATGCCTCGATGAACGAACCTGAGTCGAAGCTCTGGTTCGAGTCAATGTACGTCTTGCGGTTGTTGATGGCCTTCACCTTCATCTCCTCGTTATAGGCCAGCACGCTTTCCCAGTTCTTGATCTGCTCATTGTAGTAGGCCACAGAGTCGGTATAGAGGGGCTTCGTGGCGTTGGCAGGCTTGTCACAGGTGTAATAGCCCTTGGCGCCGTAGTTTTCGTTGTCCTTACCGACAGTCGAAGCATAGATCATGCCCTCTTCGTCATATCCCTTGCTGAGGTATTTGTTGCGCAGTCTGATGAAGTTAGGAATCATGACGTTTTCGATGTAGTTCTGCGTATAGTTGAACGTTGTGCTGAACTCCGTTCCCGTCACATAGTTGTCCATGGCCGCTAACGTGTAGTTCTCGCCGTTCTTCTCCAGTCCCACGCTGCGGGCGTTGCCGAAGAGGATGTTTGTGGCGTTGCCGATGAACACGTCACCCTGTGCGCCCACATACTCCGGCTGGTCGCTGGTGCTCACGCGCTTGGTCGTAGTGGTGCTAAAAGTCATCGAGTTGGAGGTTGCATCCGATATTTCAGTAACAATACCTATATCGACCGATGCCATCTGCTTGTTAGTTTGGATGACGCCCGCAAAGGCCCCAACGCCCGCACCAGTAAATGTTGTCAGCTCAACGCCTATCTCCGTATGGGTCATCTCCTCACGCTCACTGCCAAACGACTGCTCGGTGGTCACGGTGCTTGTCACCGTGTTGCCAGCCTCCCAGTAGGCCTGCGATGCAGAACCGGCAGGGTCGCGCAGGATCATCGTCACCTGGTCGGGGCCGGAGGTTACAAAGTTGGTACCCGTAGGCAGGGCACCTATTACCACGCCAGCCAAACTGTTGTCGGCATTCACGCCGTCCCACGTGTAGGTCTTGCCGTTCTGCACGAAGGTGGCATTGAGCGACAGGGTGTAGGGCCAAGTGATGTTGGGCAGACCGGCCATCCATTCATACTGTGCCGTGCCGTTCTCGTCCAGCGTAACCCGGTCGGGAGTCGGTTCGCCCACCACGTCGCCGCGCTCGTCGTCTTCAGCTGTCAGTTCAGGGTCGATGACCACCTGCTGGCCTGTGCCCATCTGGTTCGAGAAAGTCACGGGTACGTCGCGCAGCGGCACTTCGTAGATAACGGGACTTTCGCCGTCGTTGTTAACGTAGGTCTCGTAACCACGCACATTAAATATATAGGTGTTCTGCTGTTTGAACAGCGGGTAGTCGAAGGTGTAGCTGACGGGGGAACCGTCAGTCACAGTGTAGAGGTCCACCTTCGTTTCGGGTGTCAACTTGTCGCTGTAGGTATAGGTCTGCTCACCGAACGAGCTGTCCGTGCGGCCCTTCTGTGTCACCTCAAGCACGGGGTCGGTGTAGTAGCTCTGAATCATTTTGGCTACGTAGTCGAACTCTTTCTTCGTGCCATCGTCCGTCACGAGCGTATCAGTGCTTGTCTGCGTCGGGTCGCTGGCATAGATGACGGGCAGACCGTCGAAGGTAATCTGCTGGTTGCTCTCTATCACGATGCTCTCCACGCGGTAGTCGATGGGCGGCAACAGTGCGGCGAACTCACCCGTCTGCGGGTCGGTCTTGATGATGATTTTCTTCACATCGTCGGCATCACCGCCCTGACGCACCGTCACGCTCTGTACGTCGGTCGTGGGCGAGCTGACAGCCAAGTCGTCCGGGTTGTTGTCGTAGCTCACGGTGGTGCCTTCCACGTTGCGCACCACGTTCAGGCGATAGCCATCGATGCCCAGAGTGATGGTGGCCTGGCCGATGTTGTTCACGCTCTCGCCGAAGCCCAGCGGCTTCGCCTCCTCAATCTTGCCGCCCGTCACACGACCGGCCACGGTGACCAGCGTCACGTCCTCGAAGTCGAGGTTCGACACGGCGTCGTTGTAGTTCACCGTCAGCCCCGTCTTGTTCGGGTCGGCGGGATAGCGCCCGTCGTTGGCAAACTCATGGCCCTGCTTCTGCACGGTGATGTAGTGCTCGCCAATGGGTACAGAGATTTCGTACTCACCATAGGCATTCGTCGTGATGGGCTGGCCCTCCTTGGCGCAGATCTGCCCATCGACGTAGAAGTTCACGCCCTCCACGGGGTAGTCGGTATTGGCATAGCGGATGGTACCACGCACAGGGAACGACGAGATGTCGGTGAAGTCAGTGCCGTTGTGTACCAGCGAGTTGTTGCCCACGAAGCGCAACTGCTGCGTCGGATTGAACTGGTGGATGCCCAAGGTGGGGATGACGGCGTAGGTCGTACCCTCGCCCGTGAACGGCACACCCTGGATGATGTAGTTGCCGTCGCGGTCGGTCTTGGCCTTCAACTTCAGCTGTGTGGGTGTCAGGTTCGACGGCTGGGCATTGCTGCCAACAAGACCGTGGTGCTGGTGATAGACGGTACCGTCGCGCGAATAGTCGAAGAACTGTGTGTTCAGGCCCTCGTCGAAGGTCCAGTACGTCTCCAGCTGCTTCTCGTTGCCCACCAGCAGGTGGTCGTAGTTCTCCAGGATTTCGGCCTCGGTGAGCGCCTTCGTCCAGAGACGGAACTCATCCACATAGCCCACGAAGTGACCTAACGTCAGCTGTGCGGCATCGGTCAGCGTCAACTCACCGTCCAAGGTCTGCGTGCTGCTGTTCAGCACGGCCACACCGGCAGCGTCTGTTCCCACCACGCTGGCGGTAACGGTCGAGCCGCTACGCGTCAGCACCACGTGGTTATATTGTCCGGCGGTCAGCACGGCATTGTCGAAAGTATAGGTTGTCTCGCCGTTGACCAGCGTCAGCTTGCCGTAGGCATCCATACCCACGTAGCAGGTCTCGCCGTTCAGGCGCACCATCTTAGCCTCACCTAATGTCTCGGGGTTCACCCACATTTGGATGGTGAAGTCGCCTGTAGCTAACTTGCCGGCGGCGTAGGTCGTCGAGGGATAGGTCCACGTCACCGCGCCGTTGTTGCCGGTGAAGCGCATGGCGTGGTACTGCTCCTCTGCATTATCCGACGCGCCCGTCCTGCGGGCCTCCACATCCACGTTTGCCACCGAGCTGCCCGTCGCCCCGAAGGTGATGCGGCCGCTCATGGTGCCCGTTGTCTGTGCGAAGCCGATGTCGGTGATATCATTGGGGATGATGGTACCGTCGTCGCACTTGTCCTGCACCGTCACTTGGTATTTGTAGAAGACGCCAGGCAGCGGTGTGTCGTCGGTGTACATCAAGTAGTCCTCATCGCTCGACGTGCGGTAGAGCGTCACCCACTCCTCGTCGTCCTTCTCTGCACGCCGACGTTCCACGATGTAAGTTTTGGCTGCGGTGGAGCCTTGCCGATTGACGTGCCACTGCAGCTTCACCGTGCCGGGATAGGTACCCTTGGTGGCATCAAGCGAGTAGAATAGGGTGCCCGTGCCGATAGCCTGGTTGGTAAGCGGTTTGGTATTGCTGAGCACTTTGTCGCCGATGACACCCACGATGTGGTATTTGTGTGGCGTGCAGGCGTTCAGCGGCTCCTCAGTGTAAGGCACACCAGTCGTCGCGTCTGTAAAGCTCTGACGATCGCTGTGCTTGTCAGTGGTGCGGTGCTCCCACTGGAAACTCGTCTGCCCGTCTGTCGGCGTAATAGTATAGATAGGCTCCGTTTCGTCATCCACATAAATCTTGAACTGATTGCCCCAATTTTCGGGATAGCCGTCCGATGTCCAAGTGAATACGATGCGGTCGTTCTGTCTAAAGGCATTTAAGTTGTTCACCGGAACCCTTCGCGTGGTGTTCACCGTTACAGATGTTTTATAGTCATCGCGCATTGAGCCTCCGCTCAACACGAAATAGACATCATAGTTGACATCGGTCTCGTAAGGGAAATTGGTTTCTGTTTTTGTATTCGTATCTTCATAGGAAAAGTCTGCGGACTCGCTATTAATGGACGTAAACGACTGCGAACTGATCTGCGTGCCATTACGATAAATGTAAAATGTGCCATTTGGCAGACCCTTTTTCACCTTCCATGTCAGTGTCACCTTGCGCTCAGTTTGACTGAAATTAGCCTGCAGGTCATCCGCTATCTTCACCCATTGTGCATACAGCTCTACATTACCTTTCTGATCAGAATTAGCAATGATGGTCGCTTTGTCGGCATAGGCGGTGCCGCTGCCGTCTGACTTGGTGTTCCATCCACTGAAGTAGTAACCATTGCGGGTCAGGGTGTTGGCCTGCAGATTGCCACTATTCTCAATGGTCTGCTTCGACATGGATCCGCTGCCGCCATTGCTGTTGAAGGTAATATATTTATAGTAATAATTCTCCCAAGAGTAGCTGATATTCTTGAAACCGGCCCATTGATGCACAGATCTACCACTGCCGGAGTTTCCGATGACATGTGTCAGCAACAATGCCACAGTCATGTTCTTCGCAGAGCCGGAACTTCTATTGTCAAACCAGAAGGATCTTGTAAACGCGTCCGTATTCGTCCCCGCCCAAGTTTGGGTCATGCGACTCAAGAGATACTGTGATCCGCTCCCATCTGTATATCGCTCAGTGAAATCTACCCACGTGCTCTGTAGCGCATCAAGATTGTCTCTGGCATATAAGGCTGTGGTCTGATAATGGTCGGATTTCGCCCTCAATTCATAGTTCCATATCAGAACCTTTCGCGTGTAAGCCGGAACATTCTCAGTATGCGTATAAATAGAGAATACGCCATTCTTGGAATTGGACGCAGATTTTCCATCCGACGTGAAGCCGATGCCGTCACTGTCATGGTACAGATAGAGATTGTAATTACTCCAAGCAGTGGCATTGCCCAGGCCGCCAAAAGGTATGTTAGGGATATCGTTGTTGCCGCAGGAACCCCAGCGATGTGAATAGTACGTCCACGGCCCTTCTGTCTGTGCCCACGCCGAGGCGGTCGTGAGCACCATGAGCAGCGTCATTGCCGCCCTCACTCTTCTTGCTCCGGCCAGCCATCCGCCAGCCCGCACAAATGTAGTAGTAATAAAGCTTTTCATAAAAGTGAAATTTTTTATGATTAATACTGTTATTTGTTATTCTCTTGTATGTTGGTTTCCTGTTCCATACAGCACGACAAAAGAAGGTGTGACTCTGTGTCCACTAATCCACCGATGGCCTTCGACTGCCTGAGAAAAGATTAGAAGAACAGCTCACACCCTTGTATGACGTCAATGGAATGCATCCAATTAAATCAACACCAAGGGAAGAACGTCCTTGCTTTTCCATTTTCTCTTGAGAGTTGTCGAAGTTCTCGGTGTGGAAAAAGCACAACGCTTCCGATGCTATGTATGCCACGCATTTCGCGTAGCACGGTGCAAAGGTACGCATTATTCTGCAAAAAACGTTCATTGTGAACTGCTTTTTCTTGTTTTTGTTGCAATAGTACACATTAATATAGTATATTTGGTACAATTGTTAAATAATCCCCGCGCGCTCTATCTTCCGGCGCATCCGCTCGTTCTCATCGATGAAGCGTCCCAGCGTGGCATTTGCCGATTATCGGGGGCAAAGGTACGGCGAGCCGGAAAAACGGATGTATCAATTTAGGAAAAATATGTATCATATTTGGAAAATCTACAGAAAGGGGACAAAAGACCGCCGCCGAGGCTCCTTTCGGGGTCTCGGCAATCGTTCTAAATGTACTCCAAAAACATGCGGCCGAGCCGCGTTGGAAGTAGTAAATCCAACGCGGTTCGGCCTTTTTTGTGGATTTTATGTGCCGAAAAAGAGTTTTTAACGCGGGAAATTTGGAAGACAGGGTGTTCGGCATTACCTTTGCACAAAAATATAAAGATTTGGCCCTATGGAAGCAATGGAAAGATACTATCCAGTAGGTATTCAGACATTCTCTGAAATCATTCAAGGCGGTTATGTCTATGTCG
>JAFXTO010000041.1 GCA_017535725.1 Bacteroidaceae bacterium | reverse complement strand
GGACCAGCATCTCGTAGTCGAATGATGAATGTTTCTTTGCCATGGTGCAAAGGTAACACTTTTAAACGACATTTGTTCCGTTGTGGGAAGATTTTTTGGTTAGGCTATGGGGCTATCCACGGAAAATCACACCTGCGCCAATAAAAGACGTGCAGCTATCATAAGTTTGATAGTTAAGCTGTCTCAAGTATCAGCAAACATATGGCAGAAGAGCTTGGAGTGACACAGCGTACAATTATGCGAGATCTTAAATTTCTTATAGATAAAGGTCTAATTCGTCACGTAGGGCCAGATTTCGGTGGCCATTGTGAAGTCATTAAAAAGAAGTAGATTTATACTATTAACTTTCCCACCCGTTCTCAATGCACTGAGAGTGGGCTTTGCTTTTGTATGGCTATTCTGTGGGTGCTCTTATACGAGAAGGTGGCAGAAAAAGAACGTCATTGGGTTGTTTTAATTAAAGGTACAACAAAACAACCATTAATACAACAAAGAATTTATCGAATGTTTACGAATTTATCGCTTGATGATTTCTATGAGGTCGAAGTACATCAGGCGGCTGTTGAGCGGTCGCTCGGGCTTGATGCCTCGGAACTCGCGTTCTTGCTCCTCTGTGCTGAAAAGATAGTTGAATCCATTGCGTTCGTAGAAAGCGAGGTTACGTTCCTTGTTGTAGGAATCGACTAACAAGAAGCGGCAGCCGGTCTTGTTAAGGGGGTCGACAAACCAAGCCTTGATGAAGCTGAGCACGTCACTGCCAAGGTGTCGACTCTGGAAGTCTAGGCTGATACCGAGACGGCCAATCATCACGGCGGGGTAGCTGCTGTATAGCTTCTCACGGGGGATGTTGCGCTCGACCTTTTTCTTGCGCGAGCCGGGAATCTTCTTAATGCTGTCGTTGGAAAGGGTGAAAGCGGCGACGATGGCAGTGGGGTCGGCATCGAGCGTAAAACAATAATTCTTGCAAAGCAACTCATCGCTCTGCAAGAACGCGTCGTGGAGGAAGAACTCGTCGAGGTCGTCGTCACCACAACGGAAGGACTGGCTAGCGTCGGCCTTCTCTCGGGTGAAGAATCCGAAACTGCACTTGTCGTGTAAGAAACTCATAACTAGCTCTGCTGGGAGTTAGAAGTTTGCCTTCGACAGGATGGCGCGTGCCTCGTCAATCTCGCGTGTGAAGTCCACGGAGCCGCGACGTTCCTCGCTCAGCTCCATCATCAGTTCGAAGCGGTCAGAGGCCTCACCTGTCAGTACCGGTACTGCTGCAATCGTCAATGCCATAGTCTTGTTCCTTTCCATTTTTATGTTTCGGGTGCAAAGGTACACATTTTTTTCTAAATAAGTTGCAATTGCACAGAAAAAGTTGCAATGTTTATCGGAAAGTGGGCGAAAGTGCGGTATTTTGTCACTTCTTTCCCTCATACCACTCTCGTAACACATAGAAGGCACGCTTGCGCTGGCCTTGGTCGCTGACGAGTCCTTTGCGGTTGAAGAGGTTCTGGATTCCGGGCAAGGGACGTCGGGGTGAACGGAAGTCCTTCAGGACCCAGGGACAGGTGCCAGAGAGACCTTCAATCTTGTCGAGCATCGCCAGGTTTTCGCGGTAGAGGTTCTCCTGGAACTCCTCGGTCCATCGCTGTCCTTTGTCGCCGTGATACCCAGCCACGGCACCGCCTCCGAACTCGCTGATGATGACGGGTTTGTTGTAGGGTATCTCCCATCGCATTTTCGGAGCATCGTTCACGTCGCGATACCAGCCTACATACTGATTGAAGCTGACGACATCCACGTACTGGTTCATGTTGTCGCGCAGGCGGTTGACATAATTCGATGCTCCCGTCACCTCCATCGCCATTGAGATAAGACGTGTGCTATCGAGGCTGCGAGCTTTCTGGGCCATACGGCTGAGGAAGGCATCGCGGGCTCCGCTGTGAGGGGTCTCGTTGGCCAAGGACCAGATGATGATGGCGGCGCGGTTGTGGTCGCGGCGTATCATATCCGTAAGTTGTCGCTCAGCGTTGGCGTAGGTTTCCGGGTTCTCCCAGGAGATGGTCCAATAGACGGGTATTTCCGACCAAAGGAGGAAGCCCTGGCGCTCTGCCTCGCGTACCGCTAATTCATTGTGAGGATAGTGGGCAAGGCGGATGAAATTACATCCCAACTCGCGTGCCCAAGACAGCAGCGTGTCGGCATCAGCAGCGCTGTTGCAACGGCGATTGGAGTAAGCGGTCTCTTCGTGGGCGCACACTCCCCGCAGGAAGATAGGCTTGCCATTGAGCAGAATCTGCTTGCCGCGCGTTTCAATGGTTCGGAATCCGATTTCGTCACTGATTGTCTCGTCGCCATATTCCAGCAACACCTTGTAGAGCCTGGGGTTCTCCGGTGACCAGAGTTGCAGCCTAGATTTCTTTGTGGATAGTTTTTCGTGCAAGCACCCGTTCTCGTCTGTGGTGAAGGTCCGCCGTATCTTGAGATCCGGAAAAGTGACGGTTACCGCTTCACCGGCTACCGGACGGTTTAATTTCATGGTGAAGTCTATGATGCTGTTCTTGCCATCCGGACTGAGTGGCAGCGCCTCGAGTTGCAAGGAATAATCCTCGATATAGGTTTCGGGGACTGTGACCAACAGTACGTCGCGGGTGATGCCGCCGTAGTTCCACCAGTCGAAGTTGCGTGTGGGTACATTGTCCTGATGGCGTTTGTTGTCAATCTTCACGATGACGAAGTTGCTGCCTTCATGCACCAGGTCGGTGACATCGTAGCAGAAAGGCGTGAAGCCTCCCACGTGTCGTCCGGCCAATTTTCCGTTGACATAAACAATTGCCTCATAGTTGACAGCACCAAAGTATAGCAATGCCCGCTGACCCTCACGAGGTGTATAGTCGAAGTCGCGCTTCATCCACAGGGTTCCTTCGTACAGGAACAGCTGTTCAGACTGTGTGTTCCAGTCTCCCGGCACATGCATCGTGGGCGAAGTGTCGAAGTCATATTCTATGAGATCCGACGGCCGTTGCGGCTTGGCATTAAGGAAATATCCCCATTGTGTGGGGTTCATACGGTAGTCGTAGTATCCTTGTTCCTGCACATCGACGAAGTAGTTCCAGTCGCCGTTGAACGACACGGTCTGTCGTGCATAGACATTCTGTGGAGCCATTACTTCTTGTTGGGCAAATACTCCAAGGGCAAAAGTGGCGATAAAAGCCATCGTCAATATTCTGAATGAAATAAACCGTTGCATACTATTTTTTTATGGATTAAAAACTATTGAATTCTCATTATCTTTCTGGTTGTACCATCGCTCATCCTAATGATGTTTATCCCTCGTTGCAGGAAAGGAGTCCGATGGCCATGCAAGTTATAACAATCTCTAATTGTTGGAGAATAAGAGCTTGGAGTTGTAGTAATGCTCGAATAGCCATCTTCTCCATAAAAGCCCTTGATGATGGCATCCTTCAGGTCTGTCTGGTTGAATTCTGGCACGCTGCGATGTGCTCCGTCGGAAAGCCCCATCCAATAAAAGGTTCCCATATCGTTGGCCTTGGCCTGCTCCACGAAATAGCGTGCAAAAGCCAGCATATTATCGCGATAGTTGTCGTAGGCGCCGTCGGTGGTGGTGCCCCACTCGCCGAAGATGACGGGAGCTCCTTTTGCGACGAGGTTTTTCTTCAGGGCGCTGATCATCTGTCTCACCTCGCTCTTGGCTCCGCTGAGATCCTTGACATCGAGATAAGAGTGAACTTCAAAGATGAGGTGGCCGTTCACGCTATCCGTAGGAAGCTTCATCTTCTTCAGCGGATCCTGCAGATGCGTGTTCCACGTTCCGCTGCCGCAACATGCTCCATAGGTGCTGACAATGAGGTTTCGCTGTGCATTGTTGCCTCCGGTGGAACGCACGACATCGACAAAGCTCTGGGCATAGCTGTTGATGGCGTTGTAGGCAGAATTGGCAACGTCGGCATCGTAGTTTGATGGGGCGGCAAAGGATGCGAAGCACCAGGAATGGTATGGGTCGAGCATCTCGTTGTACCCTTCGAAGAGCAGGTGCTGGTCGTAGTCCTTGAACTCCTCGGCTATCTGCCGCCACACCTCCTCGAAGCGTTCCTTCTGCTGGGCATAGTCGTTTTCGCTTGCTACCAGCCAAGCTGTGTTGGCATCACCCGTGTCGTGATGAACGTTGAGGATGCAGTACATTCCCTGGCTGATGACGTAGTCCACGACTTGGTGCACACGCGCCATCCATGCAGCCTGAATCTTGGTGCCGATGTCGTCGTTGGCAGAATCCCACGCTCCGCCGTTCAGCTGGAACCGGGCCTGCATGTGAGGGTACCAAGTCACGGGAACACGGATGGCGTTGAACCCTGCTTCCTTGAACATTTTGAAGAGTTTAGGCTTGGTGACGGGCTGTCCCCACGCCGTCTCGTAGTCAGAAGGCCTGCGACTGCTCCATTGCTCAATCCACATATTGTTCACATCACCCGAATTGCTTTCAAGTGTATTGCCCAGGTTCCATCCCACTCGCATATTGGCGACCGCCGACGTGGCCGTCTCGAAGTCCTCCGCCCACGTCGTGAGGCCACTCAAGAGAAGCAGTACTGTCAGAATCGTTTTGCTGTTCATCGGGAATTACTATTGAACGACTTCAAGGATGAAACTGTAGTGGTAGGGTTTGTTGCCATCGATTGTGTACTGCGGCAGGGTGCGCTGCCCCCACGTGTCGATGCCGCCCACGCCATGAATATTCAGGTCTATGTTGAGATTGACGAAGCGGCCGCGCTGGATTTCCCATGGGTGAGCGGCAGGTTCCAAGTCCTCTTCGCCATAATCCCAGGCACGGATGCAGAGGGGCTGGAGGCCGGTGATGCGGAGGGCGGAAACGTTGAAAGGTTGAAATATTGAAACATTGAAAGATTGAGAGCGGGAAATGGTGAACCAGCGGACGTCGGTGCGGCAACCATTGTCCTGCGGATGGATGTACTCTGTCTGGAACTCGCTGAGGGGCATCCGGTATTTTCCTAAAAATGCGGAGTGCTTGCGGTCGGGGTAGTTCTCCCAAGGGCCGCGGCCGTAGTACTCAATGTCGGTGTAGTCGGCAGGCAGACGAAGGCGCATTCCGAACTTTGGTATCACGGGACGATCCTGACCATCGGAAGTGGGACGGTAGTCCAAATCGACGCGGATGCAACGGTCGCTGATGGGGGTGTAGGTCACGGTGACATCACGGACTTCTCGCCAGACGGCGGTGCGACGGGCGAAGCCTGCGGCATGCTGGTTGTCGTTCTCCGGTTTCCAGAAGTATGGCTCCAACGGGGCTTGCAGGATTTCCTGACCATCAACAATCCAGGAGGTGAGGCGGTTGCCGTCGATGGTGAAAGAGCCAGCTAGCCCCTTCCCCGTCCCCTCCCCTAAAGGGGAGGGGTGTTCTAAGAGGGGAGTAGATAGATTTGTGGCTTGATGGAAGTCGTAGGGCTGAAGGATGAATTGTTCGCTGGCCACGGCAAAGCCTTTAGGGGCCCAGGGCTTATCCTCTTTCAGACGAGCCGCGATGTTCAGAAGACGCTCTCCGTCGATGGTGACGGTATCGTAGGTGATGTCATATTCGGCGGGGTCGGTGAAGCAGTCGTGATTGATGATGCTGATACAACCGTCAGCGTCGCGGACAAACTGCAGGGGCTGATAGACATGTTGCACCTCGTAGTAATGAGGATGCGGCGTGCGGTCGGGTGCGATAAGTCCGTTGATACAGAAGGCCCCGTCGTTGGGTTTGTCGCCGAAGTCGCCACCATAGAGGTATTTGACGATTTGACGATTTTCTATTTTACGATTTTCTATTTCTTGAAGTGTCAAGCGTCCCGTTGGGGCGAACGGACGATTTAGCTGTGCTGGGCTTGAATTGTCCAATTGTAAATTGTCCAATAGTCCAATATCGAGTCCCTGGTCCACCCAATCCCAGATGGCGGCACCGCAGATGCTGCTGTCGGCGTAGATGACATCCCAGTACTCTTGCAGGTTGCCCACGGAGTTACCCATTGCATGGGCATATTCTCGCATCATGAAGGGGCGGTCGGTGACTTTACGGGCTTCTGCTTCCAGTCTGGCGGGCGGGAGATAGCCATCGTCGTAGATATCGCTCTGACTGCGGTCGGTGTCGCAGAACGGCAGGGCGATGGTGTCAAGGGCCACGACGGCATCGCGCATCGCCTTGAAGTTCGGTCCTACCCCACCCTCGTTGCCGAGGCTCCAGAAGATGACAGAGGGGTGGTTCTTGTCGCGCTGGACAAGGGAGACGGCGCGGTCCACGTGGGCTTCTTTCCAAGCCGGATCCTCACCCATCACGCGATTGGCATAGCCGTAGCCGTGGCTCTCCTGATTGGCCTCATCCATGACGTAAATGCCCCAGCGGTCGCAGAGCTCGTAGAGGTATTCACGGTCGGGATAGTGGCTGGTGCGCAGGAAATTGATATTGGCCTGCTTCATCAGCGCGATGTCCTGTTCGTAGGTCTTATCGTCCACATAGCGACCCGTCACAGGATGGTGGTCGTGACGGTTCACGCCACGCAGCTTCACGTTCTTGCCGTTGATCTTAAACACCTCGCCGACGCACTCCACGCGCTTCACGCCCAAGTGGTAGTCGAAATGTTCAATCACGCCGTCGTCCTCGTTTCTGAGTTCGATGCTGAAGGGATAGAGGTTGGGCTTCTCGGCCGACCACAGCCGCGGATTCTGCATCGTGTAATCTATCTCAATGGTCATGGTGTCGCCGGCAGCAATCTTCTTGATATCCTCCTTCCACTCTTTGTCTTCTATCTGCCAAACGACGCGCAGGTTCTTGCGAGCCTTGCGGCCCACGTTGCACAGGCTGATACGGGCACGAACCGCCGCCATGTTCTCCGTAAACAGCGGCTCAGCCTCCACCTTGTAGTCGGCGATATGCACGAGTGGACGCACCCACAGTTGCACCTCGCGGAAGATACCCGAGAGTCGCCACATGTCCTGGCACTCCAAGTACGATCCATCGCTCCAGCGATACACCTCCACGGCGAGCTTGTTCCTTCCCGCGCGAACAGATTTAGATATATCAAACTCCGCCGGCGACATCGAGTTCTGGCTATAGCCCACCTGCTGTCCGTTGACCCACACGTAGCAGGCAGAATGCACACCGCCGAAGTGCAGAATGAGGTTCTGCGAGAGCATTTCCTTGGTGACATCAAAGAACGTGACGTAAGAGCCTACAGGGTTGCGGTGGTCGTAGGCGTACCAGTCCTTATCGGGCTCGCCCGTCACGCTGGGCCGGTCGCGGTGAAACGGATACTGCATGTTGACATAGATGGGCTTGCCGTAACCTTGCAGCTGCCAGTTCCCAGGCACCTTGATGCGCCCCCATTGGCTCACATCGTAATCCTCACGATAGAATTCAGCAGGCCTTGAATCCGGATCCTTGCTCCAATGGAACAGCCACTCACCGTCCAGGCTCACAATCTCCTCACAATCCTTCCATTTGGAGGGTAGTTGCAGGGTGGCATGGTACGGCAGTTTGTTGATGCCCAGCACGGCGGGGTTCTCCCAGTCGTGAACTTGTGCCTTAGCTGCGGAACTCAGCACCAAGGCTGCTAAAATTCCTATTTTCCTTATCATCTTTATTATTGTTCTACAACTTCTTTTCCTTCGCGTTTCTTGCAAACTCAAATAGTGATTGCGGCAGATGACAATAGCCATCTGGATTCTTGTCGAGATAGTCCTGGTGGTATTCTTCAGCAGTATAGAAGTTCTCCAAGGGCTGTAACTCTACGGCCAGAGGCTGCTCGTAGTTCTTCTGTTCATCGGCAAAGACCTTCTCGATAACGGGCACATCCTCTGAGTCAGTATAGTAAACTCCTGTACGATAACGGGTTCCTTCATCATGACCCTGCTTATTGAGACTTGTTGGGTCGATGGCCTTGAAGAACATCTGCAGCAGGAATTCCAGACTCACCACGGCAGGATTGTATTTCACATGTACCGTCTCGGCATATCCCGTCGTATCGGTATAAACTTCCTGATACGTCGGCCTATCTGTATGTCCATTGGCAAATCCCACGGACGTTTCCACCACTCCCTCTATCTGTTTGAAATAATGCTCTGTACCCCAGAAGCATCCTCCAGCAAGGTAAATTTCCTTGCAGTTCTGTTCGTCTATTTTCTTCATTGTAATTCCTTTTTAGGACACACCTTATATTACTTCTATGTAGAAACTAAACGGGCGGAAGCCGTCGTTGCAGCTGATCATTGCGCTCATGGGGTTCTGCATCCAACCGTCGTAGAAATTACCCTCGCCCCTGGCCAGCGCCTCCACGAACTCGCGCATAGAATACCACGCTGACGGACACATCCCTTCTGGCTGAAGGCCGTCGACAGAAATCCATTGCTGCCCCTCCGTGACATCGCAAGTGTGCTCGATGGGGTTCTCATATTTGGCCATCAAGTCTGGATAGACCGTCTGACGGATGGCCGTGATGCGTACTTTATTCATTGCTTATTGCTTTGTCAGCTCCTTGGAAATAATATCTGCCATACGTTGAACGCCTTTCTCGTTGGGATGAATGCCGTCGGACTGCACCAATTCAGCATCAGTTCCGAACAACGCATGCAAGTCTATAACCTGCAAGCCGTGCTTGCTGGCGACCTCCCGTTGAAGGGGTATGATTTCTTGGGCGATGACCGAGTCGTTGATGTTCCACGATGACTTGAAGGCTGGTATAGGGGTGCAGAGATAAATCTTGGCGGGTGCCAGCGCGGCCACCATCTGCTCCAGATCCTGCTTGAACTCCGTGCCGTACTGCCAGTTCTGAGGCTTTGAGTCGTTGGTGCCCAGTTTGATGACGGCAATATCGGGTTTGAAAGCCAGTGCGTCCTTCCAGGCGAGCTCGTTCATATAGGGATGGTCCCCTTTGTTGAGCATCGTGCGGGCACTTACCCCAAAGTTCTTCACCCAGTAGCCAGCGCCCAGCGCCTTCTGTAGCAGAGCCGGATAGCCGTGCTTGGTGGCCATATCAATACCGTGGCCGTCGGTGATGCTGTTGCCGATGCAAGCCACGCGGATGGCATCCTTCCGAGGTACCTGACGAGCCGCCAGCCAGTTGCCCAAATCTGTAAGCATCTGATCGTGGTATTTGAACCACGGTCCGAAGCCGAAGCCGTGGTCCCCTTCGGGGTAGACGTAAAGGCTACACTCGTTACCTGCCCTGCGCATGGCGGAATAGTAGGCGATACCGTTCATCACGGGAGGCACCAGCCGGTCGTCATTGGCGGTAAGAATGATGGCCGGTGGCGTCAGATGGCGACGGACGGCGTTCTGTGTGGAGAATTCGCGCACCAGCGCCTGGTCTTTCTGCCCCTCCTCGCCAAGGAAGTTGCGGCACGACCATTTGTGCGACACCTTCTCATCCATCGAGATAACGGGATAGAACAAGATGGTGAAATCAGGGCGTGCATCGAAGTCAGCGTGCGTGGAGATAACAGATGCCAGATGCCCACCAGCCGAAAAGCCCATGATGCCGACATCGTGCGGATTGATATTCCAGCAGTCCGCCGAGTCCCTGACGATGCGCATGCCCTTCTCCACGTCGCCCATCGGAATCGTGCGGTCGCCCTCTGGCAGACGGTAGTTGACCACGAAGTAGGCGATGCCCTGCCCGTTGAGCCATTCAGATGCCATATAGCCCTCGTGGTTGTTCGAGAGCACCGAATAGCCGCCGCCTGGCACACCTACGATGGCCTTGCCGGAGGAAGTCTCTGGCAGGAAACAGACCATCTGTGCCTTGCCGTCGGCGGTGAGGTCAAGGGTAAACTTCCTTGCTGTCTGAGCGTGAATGGTCGCTGTCAGCAACAACAGGCAAACCGTGCTCAAGAACAGACCAGTGACGCGCTTGAAGTGTTTCTTTTTTCCAATAGTATCCATTTTTCCAATTAAATATCACTAATTTGGGTCAAAGTTAGCAAAAATTCCTGAATTAACCATCATTACACAAGGAAATTTAAGTGAAATTAACGTGACGTCCAATAATATTTCTAGAATTATCGCTACCTTTGCCGACGATTTGAATGAGATGTGAATGAGATGTGAATTATGTCGCTAAAACGCCAGCTGAAAGTACTTACTATACCGGTGTTCGTGGAAATGGCCCTGATTATGTTGTTGGGAGCCGTGGACACCGTCATGCTCAGCCGTTACAGCGACAACAGTGTGGCGGCGGTGGGGCTTGACAACCAGCTCATCTCGCTCGTTTTCCTCGTCTATCAGTTCTTCTCGATGGGAGCCGCCATCCTGTGTGCACAATACATCGGTGCAGGGTTGCGCAAACGGCTGGTGCAGGTCGTGGGCATCGCGTTGACAGTGAATCTCGTGCTCGGACTGACGGTCAGCGCCCTCCTTTATTTCTATGCCGAAGGGTTGTTGCAGCTGATGGGCCTGCGTCCGGAGCTGATGGGCGACGGCTTGGTGTACCTGCGCCTGACGGGCGCCCTGTCGTTCTTTCAGGCCCTGTCGCTGACGTTCTCGGCCTCGCTACGCAGTGCCGACAAGGTGGTTTATCCGATGGTCGTGACGGGTATTGTCAACGTTCTGAATATCCTCGGCAACTACGCACTCATTTTCGGTCATTGGGGATGTCCGCAGTTGGGTGTCGAGGGAGCTGCCATAGCCACCGCCGCCAGCCGCGCCGTCGCTATGCTGCTGTTGGCCATAATCCATTTCAAGGTACATATCCCGCGTTTCCCGCTGCGTTACTTTCGTCCGATGCCCTGGCAGGAGCTACGCAACCTTTTCCGTATCGGCGTCCCTGCCATGAGCGAGAATATCAGCTATTGCCTCTCGCAGGTCGTCATCACCTTCTTTATCAACCAGATTAGCAACGAGGCGCTGGCCGCAAGGACGTACTGCCACAACATGATTATGTTCGTCTATCTCTTCTGCCTGAGCATCACGCAGGGCGGCGACATCCTCGTGGGGCACCTCGTGGGGCAGCAACGCCATCAGGCGGCATATATTTTAGGAAACTATTTCTTCCGGTGGTCGATGATTATCACGGTCAGTGGTTCTATCCTCCTTGCCCTCACCGGTCGCCATATTCTCTGTGCCTTCACCGACAATGCTGAAATCATTGCCATGGGTGTCTGGGTGCTCTTCGTCGATATCTTTCTGGAAGTGGGTCGCACGGCCAATATTTTCGCCGGCAGTACCTTGCGTGCCACAGGCGACACCTTCTATCCCTTCGTCGTGGGCGTTATCTTCCAATGGAGTGTGGCCGTCGGTGTGAGTTATATCATTGGCATCCCCTTCGGTTACGGGCTCGTCGGTATGTGGATTGGCTTTGCCCTCGACGAGAACATAAGAGGTATCATTCTCGTGCGACGGTGGAGGTCTGGAAAATGGAAGGAAAAGGGATTTGTAAAAAGGTGATACATAAATCGTAAGTCAAAACCAACAAAAGTAATTCTTTAACCAAAACAACAACCTATATGAAGCGAATAGAATACATCACACAAGGGACGTGCTCAAAGCTGATTTCGGTGGCCGTCGATGAACAGGAAGTAATTCAGGAGGTCAGTTTTCTGGGCGGTTGCAACGGCAATCTGCAGGGTATCTGCAAGCTGGTGACAGGACAGAAAGTGGATGACGTCATCCGTAAGCTGGACGGCATCCGTTGCGGCGCCAAGCCCACGTCTTGTCCCGACCAACTCTGTCAGGCACTCAAGCAACTAAAGAGCGAGTAGCAGAAACGATGTGAACCTAAGTGCATCGGCTTATGGATGCGGCGGCATAAGCTTATGGATGCAGCGGCATCGGCCTATGGATGCGGCCGCATAAGCTTATGGATGCAGCTGCATGAGCTTATGGATGCGGCTGCATGAGCTTATGGATGCAGCTGCATAAGCTTATGGATGCAGCTGCATGAGCTTATGGATGCGGCTGCATCGGTGGATGAATAACGGTGTAGCTGATTAGCGATTCATTTTGCAATTCTCCATTGCTTGCAACTATATACGAGCAGTATTTACTGAGCAGATTGGACAAAGGCAGATCTCCTTTCTGGTATCGCTCTGCATCGAACCTTAGAATTCTTTCGCAGATAGGCTTCTTTCCTCTGAACAATGCATGGAGATATGGAATGCCAATTTCCTCTGTGATGCTTACCCCGGTAAAGAATTGCGACAAGTCCTCTGCGTCATAGACGATGGAGTAGCTTGGTCGCTTTGCTCCTGGTATATCCTCAATCAGAATGTTCTTGTCAACCAAGTCCTGGATATCACGAAGGGCGGTGTCCTTCGAGCATTTTGCCAATGCCGCCCACGTCTTTGACGTTATCTTTGCCTCATAGCCATCAAGAAAAAGGTTGAGCATTTGAGTCTGTCGTTCTGTCATGGGCACAGACGATGCCTTCTGCCAGAAGAAACTCTTGTTCAAGATAGTAGTCACGATGGTTTCTGCCTCGTCGAGAGCATCCACCAACTTCTGCATATACCATACTAACCACTCTGTAATGTCACCATCGCCATGCTGCATGCGTTCAAGAATGTTGTAGTAGTGATTATTGTCCTTGTTAATCTGTGATGAGACATTATAGAAACGGAACTCACTCTTCTCTCCACGAGCCAGAAGCATGTCAGAAAGGATACGAGCCAGCCGACCATTGCCATCCTCAAAGGGATGAATGCTCACAAACCAGAAATGAGCGATGGCAGAACGAATGACGCTGCTCACAGGCTCTTCTCCATCAAACCACGTCAGGAACTTTTCCATTTCCTCTTCTACGCGGTCTGGAGACGGAGCAATATAGTGAATTTTCTCGCGTCCAAACATTCCACTGACAATATGCTCCTCATTTGTTCGGTACTGGCCAATCTCTATCCGACCGCCTTCGTTATAGCCAAAAGGAAAGAAAGCAGCTTGCCAAGCGCACAGCTTATCTTTACTGAGAGGCATATCATAGTGTTGAATAGCTTCGAGCATAACACTTACAACGGAATCGACATAATGCGAAGGTGCAGTATATTTCACGTTCTCGATTCCAAGCTTTCTGGCAATGGAAGAACGAACCTGATCCACGTTAAGCTGGATGCCTTCTATCTCAGAAGAATGCACCACGTCATAAGTGAGGTTCTCTGCCATCGCTCGCAGCTTGCTGTCAAAGCCCAAAGAACTCAGCCTACCATAAAGCAGACCTTGTTTACGGAATACTTTTTCCTGAAGGAGCGAAACCTGCGAAGCGTCCCAACGGAAGTTTGTCCAATTGTCTCTTTCGTGTATATACATAACACATTTTGTACGTTGTACGACAAAAAACTAAATAAAATGTCGCAAATTCTGCGGCAAAGATACTTTAATAATGTCGAATTGTCAAACAAAAACAAGAAATATCGCATATTATGCGACGTTTTTACCAATAAATCGTCGGAATTCCTCTTGTTGGCAGAAGAAACGTCAGTCTTCCAGCGAAAGCTCGGAGCCGACCGCAACTGGTTCTTCCGTTGTCTCAGGAAAATGGAGTCACGAGAAGAAAGTGAACCAAAAGTGAGACAAAAGTGAGCCAGAGAATTGCCATCGTAACATTCTGTAAATATGAACTTTATAATACATTCAAGGCTAAGCGGTGAGCCAAAAGTGAGACAAAAGTGAGACAATCAGCCCCCTTTGTAAGAAGAGAAAGAAGGAGAAAGAGAAAGGAATGGTTCCCCCACACCCCTTTCTTACAAAGAGAAAGAAAAAGAAAGAGAAGAAAATCCGAAGAAGAATACGCGCACGCGCGAGAACAAAATCGAAGAAATAATCACGGATTCACCTTTTTTAATACCCAAAAATACTTTCTTTTCAAGAAAAGTTGTATCTTTGCACCCAAAAACAAGAAATAGCGAAAGAACATTATGCCAGAAATCAGCAAATTCTTTGGAATTATCATTAGCCTCTATTGGCGTGACCATAATCCACCTCACATACATTTCACTTACGGAGAATATGAGTGCTGCATCAGTGTGCTCGACCGAGTGGTTGACGGCAAGGCTCCATCGAAAGTGATTGCAAAGGTGAACGAATGGATGGATTTGCATGAGGCTGAGATTCTCACCCTCTGGGAGAAAGCGCAGAAAGGTGAGAAGTTGGGAAGGATAGAACCTCTACGATAAAGCGAGCGCAGAGCAAGTTACTTGCATTTCCGAGCGCAGAAGAGGTCGAATGAATATTCAATCACTTTAATAAAGAAAGGAGAACGACATGTTGAAAATAATAGACGTTGATTACGTGAAGGACTACGAGTTGATGCTCACCTTCAACGATGGGACACGCAAGCTGGCCGACCTGAAGCCTTATTTGACAGGAGAGGTTTTCGGCGAGTTGCTTGACCTTGACAAGTTCATCCAGTACGGACTGACTGGCTACACAATCGAGTGGGCCAATGGCGCCGACCTTGCCCCCGAATTTTTGCATGAGATAGGTCGGGCTGCATAGTAAAGAAGTATGATTAGTAGATGAAACTTTAAAAACAAATAGTTCCTATGAAAACAAGAAGGTTCTTTTCCCTGATTATCATGGCAGTAGCCTGCATCGCAGGTTATGCACAGAAGGTTATTAACGCACAGAGTCCTGACGGACAGACCATTGTGAGCGTTACGCTCTCGGACCGCATTTATTATGATGTGGTCAGCCACGGCGAGACGCTGCTGAAGCAGAGCGTGATTGGTATGCAGTTGAGTGACAAAACATTAGGCACGAAACCTGCGCTCAAGAAAAAGAGCGTACGCATGGTCAAGGAAACGGTGACGCCTCTGTTCCCTCTGAAATTCAGTCAGGTGGAGAACAACTATACGCTACTGACGCTGGAGATGAAAGGCGGCTACGCTGTGGACTTCCGTCTGTACGACGACGGCGTGGCATTCCGCATGAGAACCTCGCTCCCCGGCGAGATAGAAGTCATGCAGGAGAATACGGTGTTCCAGCTGGCCGAGGCCTGCGACCTGGTGCTGCAGCAGCCTGGCGGTTTCAAGACCAGCTGCGAGGAGAACTACTCCTTTGTCAAGAGCAACGAGTGGAAGGCAGACGACCGAATGACAGAGCTGCCCGTGCTCATCATGGGCAAGAACCAGAAGGTGCTGCTGAGTGAATTCGACCTCATCAGCTATCCCGGCCTGTTCCTGAAGGGCAATGCGGACAATAGCCTGACGGCCATTCAGCCCAAGACTCCCCTGGAATATGAGGATCAGGGCGACCGTAGCCAGCGCATCCTGAAAGAAGCCGACTATATCGCCAAGACCAGCGGCACACGAACCTTCCCCTGGCGCTATCTGCTCATCACCCAGGAGGACGGCCGGCTGGCAGAGAACACCATGCCTATGCGTCTGGCGCAGAAATGCCAGATTGACGATACCAGCTGGATCAAGCCCGGACAGACCTGCTGGGACTGGCTCAACGGCATTCCCTACGGAGCCGACGTGACCTTCAAGAGCGGCATCAACCTCGACACGTATAAGTATTTCGTGGATTTCGCATCGCGCAATGGAGTTCCCTATCTCATTATGGACGAGGGCTGGGCGCTAGACACCCGCGACCCCTACCGCACCAATCCCGAAGTGAATCTGCCTGAGCTGATCCGTTATGCCAAGTCCAAGAACGTGGGTATCTGGGTTTGGTTGCCCTGGCTCACGGTGGAACATCACATGGATCTGTTCCAGAAGTTCGAGGAGTGGGGTATCGTGGGTACGAAAATCGACTTCATGGACCGTCAGGACCAATGGATGGTGGATTACTACGACCGTGTGGCGAAGGAAGCTGCCAAGCACCACATCATGATAGACTTCCACGGAGCCTTCCACCCCAGCGGACTGGAATACCGCTATCCTAATGTGTTGACCTACGAGGGCGTTCGCGGCATGGAATACAACGGCAGCTGCACACCTAAGAACAGCCTTTGGTTCCCCTTCCTGCGCAATGCCGTAGGCCCCATGGACTACACTCCCGGCTCTATGCTTTGCTATCAGCCGGAAGACTATCACGGCAACCGTCCCATCTGTCCGGGTGTAGGCACAAAGGTGTACAATATGGCCGTCTTCGTGCTCTTCGAGAGCAACCTGCAGATGCTGATGGACAATCCCTGCCGCTACGACAAATGGCCCGACTGCCGCGATTTCCTCACCAGCGTTCCCGTGAACTGGGACGAGACCCGTGTGCTGGCAGCAGAGGCCGGACAGTATATCGTCATGGCCAAGCGCAAGGGACAGAAGTGGTTCATCGGCGGCATCACCAACGACAAGCAGCGCGAGCTGGACGTCACACTCAGCTTCCTGCCGGAAGGCAAGACCTTGCAGATGAGTTCTTTCGTGGATGGTGTGAACGCCAATCGCATGGCTATGGACTACCGTCAGGAGAAAGCAGCGGTAAGCAAGAGCACCAAACTCCATATCCAGATGGTCCGCAACGGCGGATTCGCCGGGGTGATCGAATAAAGGTGCGTTCTACCTAAACAAAAAAACTATGCTCATGCGCTTCCGAACGATGACCTTGACGCTGCTGGCTCTTCCTGCGGCCGCTCAGCAACGCCCTAACATTCTGTATATCATGTGCGACGACATGGGCTATGGCGATCTCTCGTGCTACGGCCAGCAGCATTTCAAGACACCCCATATCGACCGACTGGCAGCACAGGGAATGCGGATGACATCAGCCTATGCAGGCAGTCCCGTGTCGGCTCCTTCCAGGGCCTGTTTCATGACGGGGCAACATTCCGGGCACACTCATGTTCGCGGCAACAAAGAGTACTGGCAGGGGCGTGTAGAATACGGAGCGAATGTGGATTACGCCGTGGTGGGACAGGAACCCTACGACCCCGCACGAGCCATCCTGCCGGAACTGTTCCGCGCCCAAGGCTACCGAACGGGCATGTTCGGCAAGTGGGCAGGGGGCTACGAGGGCAGCGCCTCGACACCGGACAAGCGGGGAGTGGACGAGTTCTTCGGCTACATCTGTCAGTTCCAGGCACATCTCTACTTCCCGAACTTCCTCAACCGCTACAGCCGCTGGGCTGGCGACACGGCGGTGGTACGCGAGGTGCTGGAGCAGAATATCCAGCACGCGATGTATGGCGCCGACTATGACAACCGCCAGCAGTACAGCGCCGACATTATTCACCGACGCGCCGTGGACTGGCTGCGCCGCCAGGACAAGGAAACGCCCTTCCTGGGTATCTTCACCTACACCCTACCCCACGCGGAACTGCGCCAACCAGACGATTCGCTGCTACAAGCCTTCCGCGGCAAGCTGCTGCCGGAGCGCACATTCAAGGGCGACAACCCCTCACGCTACAACCCCACCCCAGAGGCTCATGCACAGTTCGCTGCCATGATTACGCGGCTGGACGCTCAGGTGGGCGAAATCATGGAGGTCTTGGAGGAATGCGGCCTGGCCGACAACACCGTGGTCATCTTCACCAGCGACAATGGTCCTCATGAGGAAGGTGGAGCAGACCCCAAATACTTCAACCACGACGGCAAGTTCCGCGGCCTCAAGCGCAGCACCCACGAGGGCGGAATACGCATCCCCTTCATCGTGCGATGGCCGGGAAAAGTACAGGCAGGCAGCGAGAGCGACCTCCCCTTTGCGTTCTACGACCTCATGCCCACGTTCTGCGACATAGCAGGATTTCCCGTGGGGCAGCCCACCGACGGACTGTCCATCCTGCCGACCCTGACGGGCGAGGGAGAGCAGGCGATGCACGACCATCTCTATTGGGAATTTCACGAAACGGATATGCTGGGCGTAAGGCGTGGCCCGTGGAAGCTGGTGGTGAAAAGTGGACAGCCCAAGCTCTACAACCTGACGGACGACCCGCACGAGGACAACGACCTCGCCGACTCCTACCCCGATATTGTTCGTCAGCTCGTACAGGTCATCTACGAGGAACACACCGACCACCCGCTATTCCCCATCACCCTGCCCGAAAGAAAAGAATAAGAGTGTCCTATCCGAATGAATAGTACACGATAGAATAGAATAAGGGCACCCTATCCAGAAGAGAATAGGGTGCCCTGTTCGTAAGAGCCGAATGGGTCACACTCAGAACTTGAATCCGAGGGTGAAGGAGATGGTGTGGCGGCTGAGGTCTACAGTCTGTGGACGGAGGCTCTGGCCAGAGGCCATGAACTGTCCGTATTCAGCAGAGTTGCCTGTACGCTGGAAGGTGTCGTCGAAGGCGTAGAAGTCACCCTTCTGTGCGCGATACTTGTAGGCGAAATCTGCATAGAAAGACTTGTAGCGATAGCCCAGTCCAAAGGTCAACATGTTCGTGACACCAAGGTTGATGTAATCCGTGCCGAGTAAGAAGTCCACGGCCTTGCTGTCCACGGTCTGATCCAGTCGTGCTCCATCCTTCATGGGTTTGCTCCAGAAGTTGTATCCCAGTCGGATGGCAAACTCAGGCAGCGCCTTGAATTCCACTCCTGCGCGGACGTTGTGAATGCCGTTGATAGACGCTTTGGTCAGGGCGGTCATGCCATCATCCTTTATCATGCTCAGCGAGGCTCCAGAATTCGTGTAATTGCGGGGATAGCCGGTGGTGGCATTGTTGTAGAGCGCATATTCATACTCTACGTCCCAAGCCAGGAACTTATCGACGGTGGACGCCAGGCTCACACGCACTTTCCAAGGTGAATGGACATTGAAATCGAGGAAGTTATCATCCGGGCTGTCGTAGGTGGTGTAGTCGCCTTCTTTGGGGTTGTAGGTGTAGTTGTAGATATCAGCAGTCGCGTCGTAATGGCTTTCCCACTTGGATGCAACGCTATAGTAGCTTCGCTTCTGAGTCAGCACATACCACGTAGGCGTCTCGAAGGCAAAGCCAATCCTCAGCGGGTTCTCGTCGATGGGACGAACCAGGGCACCCAGCTTAAGGTTGATACCAATTCCGGAGACGTACTTGTTCGAGAGCACGTCATAGTCCTCGTATTCCCCGTTCCTACCAAGACGGTATTCCACATAGCGCTGGGTGTTCTCGTACCGAAGGAAGTCGATACCAAAATCAAAGCCAAGATAGACACGATCCTTAATACTGCCAGCCAAGGCGAGATCCAGACCATAGAGGTTGCCCGAAGAGTAGCGGTTGAATTCGTACTTCTCGCTCTTGATGGGATAGTAGCCCGTCTCTCCAGCTAACTCCACATCATAGATATAGGCATTGTTGGCCTGGTACGGAAGGGCGTACTGGAAGTTCTCGTTGTTGGAGTAGTTCAGTCCATTGTAGAATAACCCTTTGAGTTGTGCTGCTTGCGAAAGTCCGTTCAGATTGTCGTCCTGGACATAGAGGGAATGTCCATAGCTGGCCTTCTTCTGGAAATTGACGGCAAAGTTGAGAAACGACGAGCGGTCGTAGTTAGGAAATGCAGCCACAAAGCCCACCTGGTCGAAGCTGTAGCGGCCACGATTGTCGGCGGAATATGGTTTGGCGTCCTGTATGATGCCACCCATAGAGAGGCTGATGTCGTTTTTGCGGAAAAGACCCAGCGAGGCAGGGTTGTTGGTCATGGCAGAGATATCTGCGCCGAGTGCGCCCATGGCACCACCCATTCCCATATAGCGTGCCGTTCCAAAGACATCGGACGTATTGGTCATGGTGAAGTTGCTATAGGTGTCCTGAGCCATGGAGGCTGCACTCATCAGCACAAGTGCTGAGGCAAAGATGTATTTCTTCATTTTTATCAGAATAAGCGTGATTCGACATTCATAGTTGTATTCTCAGGCAATGGACCTCGGGGCTCAACGTCCACCGCGTCCGCCACCGCCGCCACCGCCGCGGCTGCCACCGCCTCCGCTGAAGCCGCCGGAACGGCCACCACCGCTGCTGCTGCCACCGAAGCTACCGCCACCGAAGCTGCCGGAAGAACGGCTGCTGGAGCTGCTGCTGGTGCTGACCGAGCGAGAGGAAGAAGAGGAAGAAGAGGATACCGACCCGGCACGGCCGCCAAAGCTGCCGGAGGAACGGCTGCTGGAACTGCTGGTGCCCACAGTGCGGGAGGACGAAGAGGAAGAGGAGATACTGCCAGCACGGCCACCCATAGTGCCCGAGGAACGGCTGGTGGAAACACCACCGGCACGACCTGAATTCACAATGCTGCCAGCACGACCACCGCCGAAGGAGCCTGTGCCACGGGTGCGACCACCGCTGACAATACTGCCGGCACGACCGCCACGCACGCCACCTCCGCGGCCGCCATTGTAGGTGCGGGGATTGTTGCCACGGCCCCAAGTCCTGCCATAGGAATGGTGGTGATAACCGCCCCAGCCATAGTAGCCTCCGTACCAATAAGGATGGTAGTAGCTATAGCCCCAATAGGGTCTATACCCCCAGTGGTAGAGGCCATAGTATCCGTGGTAGGGATGGTAGTAGTAATAATCGTCCCAGTAGAAGGGGTCGTAGTAGCTATAGTACCAGGGCGATGCATAGATTCCGCTGTAGCCGAAGCGTCCGATACGGCGGCTGTAGGCGTAGTCCTCGCCATCCGCCATGCCATCCTCGTAGCCACGGGTGTAGAGTTCCTGAGCCAGCCCTTCGGTGGTGATGGCGGTGGAATCGCCCATGACATAGAGCGTGTCCGAAGCAGGTACGCGGTAGGTGAAGGTGCCGTCGGGGTTCTGCACCATCTCGCCCGTGAGCTGCGACGAGCGGGAGCCGCGGCGGTTGTACTCGTCGACATCACGGCTGGAACCCGAGACGCTGACGGGGGTATCGTCTATCTCATCGATCTCATCATCCTCGTAGACGATTTCCACGGGGAGGTAACGCTCGGACGGCTGTGCACGCTGTTCCGTCTGGGCCTTCTGCGCCTTTTTCTTCGGAACGAAGTACACATCGTCATCCTGTGCCCATCCAGTGAAGGGCAGAACCAGCAGCATGGCTGCCAATAGATTTCTTGCGTTCATCATATCATTTAGCGTTTTTGAGGGCGGTTGTGCCGCCATGTTTGACATTATTCTTGGTTTCACGGTGCAAAGATACATGCTTTTGGTGGAAGCAACAAGGGAAAAATCCTACTTTACGGGGGAGATTTCCCTACCCTTTGTTCGGAAACATCTGTTTTATGGCGCAAAGATATAAAAAGGTACGTGCGCGCGCAAGGATTTAGCGAAGATTAACAAAATGCACAACGGTCATCGTATTAAAAAGAAGCACGGCTTGCCGCAAATGAACTTGCAGCAAGCCGTAGATGGTGTGTTTTCGGGCAGGCTTCGCCAACTGCGAGCCTCCGGATTATCAATCTTCCTTGGATCTCGTAAGAACGACGGCCGAACGGGCAGGAAGGTACAGTTTGAGCCATCCCTTGTTGTCCTTGACCAAGAAGGGGTCGTAGGTGGTGAAGTGCTTGATGGAGTCATCGTTGAGCCCATGACCACCGAAGGCGGTGCTATCGGTGTTCAGCAGTACTTGATAGGCTCCCTGACGAACCATGAAGCCATAGCCGGTGTAGCTGCGGTTGTAGGAGAAGTTGAACACAAAGAGGAGTTCTCCGCGCTGGAAAGCCAGAACCTGGTCGTCGTCCTTGATCCAGATTTCCGTGACGGGAGTCTTCTGGATGTCCTTCTGCATCTTCAGCACCTTCAGCATCTGCTGGTCGAAGTCGCCGAGATAGTGGTAGCAGAGTTCCTTGTTGTCCACCAAGTTCCATTGGCGGCGAGCATACTTGTAACTCCATCCATTGTCCTGACGGGGGAAGTCAATCCATTCGGGATGACCGAATTCATTACCCATGAAGTTCAGGTAACCACCGTTGATGGTGCTGGCCGTGAGCAGGCGAATCATCTTGTGCAGGGCAATACCGCGCTCCACATTGTAGTTCTCGTCGCCCTTCTTGAAGTGCCAATACATATCGGCGTCCACAAGTCGGAAGATGATGGTCTTGTCGCCCACGAGTGCCTGGTCATGGCTCTCGCAGTAGCTGATGGTCTTCTCGTCGGCACGACGGTTCTTGACTTCCCAGAACATGCTGCTGGGCTTCCAGTCCTCATCGCGCAGTTCCTTGATAATCTTAATCCAGTAGTCAGGGATGTTCATGGCCATGCGGTAGTCAAAGCCGTAGCCACCGTCCTTGAAGGGCAAGGCCAGTCCGGGCATTCCGCTGACTTCCTCGGCAATGGTGATGGCGTTGGGATTGACTTCGTGGATGAGGATGTTGGCTAGTGTGAGGTAGGCAATGGCGTTGTCATCCTCGTTGCCATTGAAGTAGTCGCCATAGCCAAGGAAGTTGTCTCCCAGGCCGTGGCTGTAGTAGAGCATAGAGGTCACACCGTCGAAGCGGAAGCCATCGAAGTGGTACTCATCGAGCCAGAACTTGCAGTTGGAGAGGAGGAAATGCAGCACCTCGTTCTTGCCGTAGTCGAAGCAGAGGCTGTCCCAAGCAGGATGACAGTGGCGGTCACCCGGATAGAAATACTGGTTGGGGTCGCCGGCGAAGTTGCCCAAACCCTCGTTCTCGTTCTTCACAGCATGACTGTGGACAATGTCCATGATGACGGCAATGCCCATAGAGTGTGCCTCGTCAATGAGTTGCTTGAGTTCCTCGGGAGTACCGAAACGGCTGGAGGCTGCAAAGAAACTGCTGACATGGTAACCGAAGCTGCCATAATAAGGATGTTCCTGGATGGCCATGATCTGGATGCAATTGTATCCGTCCTTGGCAATGCGCGGCAGCACATTCTCGCGGAATTCGGTGTAGGAACCGACCTTCTCGGCATCCTGAGCCATACCAACATGGCACTCATAGATAAGCAGGGGCGATGTCGTGGGACGGAATTTCTTGACCTTCCAGTCGTAAGGCTCTTCGGAGGGTTCCCAGACCTGAGCCGAGAAAATCTTGGTGTCAGGGTCTTGGACCACGCGTCGTGTCCACGCAGGCACACGCTCGCCTTCGCCGCCCTCCCATTGGACAAGGAGTTTGTAGAGCTGTCCGTGTTTCATTGCCTTGGCGGGCAACTTGATTTCCCAGGCGCCGTTGCTCTTGGCCAGCCGTTTCATGGCATAACGTTCATTAGCTTGCCAATCGTTGAATTCACCGATGACGTAAATAGCTGTGGCGTTGGGAGCCCACTCGCGGAGAATCCATTTCTTGTTCTCGAAGTGCAGTCCGAAATAGAGATAGCCAGTGGCGAAATCTGTCAGTTTCGACTTGCCGCCGTTGGTGAGTTCTGCCAACTTATCGAGCACATGCTGATGCCTTCCTTCGATGGCCGCGGCGAAGGGCTGGAGCCATTCGTCGTGCCGGATCAGACGGAGCTGTTTGGGTGCAGCAACTGCTGCCGACTTCTTACTGGGGGCCTTCTTGGAAGAAGTCTTGGTGGACTTCTTCGTATTCTTGGCTGCCGAAGTCATGGTCTGTTCTGTCTTTGCCATATATATGATTAAGAATAAATACTAAGCCTTGACTTTGAAGATGGCCTTGCGCAGAGGGGTTGCCGTGATGGCAGGGGCATGGCCGTCTGTGGGGAAATAAATCGCGAACCGTCCCGGACGGAGGACGAAATAGGTCGAGGCCAGGGCGGAGATTGGCTCGGGAGTGATGGGGTCGTGCAGCGTCATATCGGTGGCTGCGTTGTAGGGGGCTGGGGGCAGTTCGGCCAGCGGACACCATCCGTGCTCCTCCTTTCCGGACACGGGAACTTGAATATCTATCATTTCGCGATGGGTTTCGAAGCGGGCTTCCTCGCGCGTCTTCACGGGAGCGTCTTGTACATTCACAAAGACTTCGTCACCTTGAATCTCATGTCGTCCTGGCGCCAATGTAGAAAGGTCATTGTGGCGCAGGAATTCTACTACAGCGGCAAACCGCGGATTCAGCACGGTATACCGCTCTAATTGGTCGATTGAATCTACAATCATTGTCTATAATGTTTATTTTGCGCGGCAAAATTACAAAATATCTTTCATAGCGTAAAATTTTTCATAAAAAAAGTGCCTCGCAAGGACTGCAAGGCACAAAAAGAATTACTTGTCGAGGATTCCACGGGTGTAATGTCCCCTTCGAATGACATTTCCGTTGCGGTCTTTCTCTACGAAATCGCCATCGCGCTCGTTGTCTTTGAAAGAGCCTTCGAAGCGCATGCCATCGGGTGTCTCCATGACGCAGGGACCGTTCTTCTCGCCCTGACTGAATTGGCCGCGGAACTTGGTGCCGTCCTTCTGCCGCAGGATGCCTTCGCCATCCATCATCCCATTGGCCCACATCCCGTCATAGACATCACCGTTGGCCCAGGTATATTTGCCGCGTCCGTGCTTCTTGTCCTCCTTCCATTGTCCTACATACGAGGAGCCATCGGTGGAGGTGAAGGTGCCCTGACCGTCTTTCATGCCATTCTTGAACTGACCCACATACTTGTTGCCGCCGGCGTAGACAAAGATACCGTCGCCCTCGCGCTGGCTCATGTTGTAATCGCCTTCGTAGCGGTCGCCATTATTAAATAGGTATATGCCCTTGCCCTGGAGCGAGTCATTGTAGAACTGTCCTTTGTAGATGTCACCGTTGGCATAGTGGTAGGTGCCCGTTCCGAACATTTTCCCCTCGCGCCAACCGCCGGTGTAGTGTGCCCCGTTGGACCAGACAAAGGTTCCCTGTCCGTGCTTGAGGTCGTTGCGCCAGTCCCCCTGGTAGTAGTCGCCGGTGGAATAGGTATAGGTTCCTACGCCGTGACGCTGGTCTTCCTGCCAGGTGCCCTCGTACTTGTCGCCGTTGAAGTAGGACATGGTCCCCTCCCCTTGCTGGTAGTCGCGGAACCAGAGGCCGGTGTAGCGGTTGTTGTTCTTGAAGTAGAAGGTGCCGCTACCGTGTTGCTGGTCCTGGAACCATTCACCTTCGTAGCGCTCGCCATCGACAAACTCATAGACGCCATATCCTTGGCGCTTTCCCTTGACGTATTCGCCTTCGTAGCGGTCGCCACTCTTGAAAACGGTCTTTCCCTTTCCGTAGGGTTTTCCGCGGAACATTTCGCCTTGGTATTCGGCTCCGTCCTTGAAAGTGTAGTTGCCGATGGTTATTTCTTGTGCCAACGTGTTTATAGTCAACGCAGGAGCGAAGACCATAAACAGGGATGCAATGTGTCTTTTTATCGTGTAAAGCATGTTATTTCCGTTTTTGCCGCCACAAATGTATGAAAAAACTTTGGACGGACGAAATTCGTTAAGACCTTTTAACGGACTTTAGAGTCTTGTTACGCCCTTGACGCCTTTGACGCCCTCCAGTTTCTGGATGAGTTGCTTCAGGCGGGAGGTGTCATCGAGCAGGATGGTCAGCGTGCCGCTGAAGAGACCGTCGTGGCTGTCGATGCTGATGCTGCGGAGCTGGATTTTCTCTTCCTTGGAGATGATACTGGTGATGTTATTGACGATTCCAAGGTCGTCCTGCCCCACCACCCGCAAAGTTACGCCGTACTGCGTGCCGCCCTTGCCGGCCCAGCGGGCGTTGATGATGCGGTAGCCGTAGCGCTGGCGCAAGGAGGTGGCATTCGGACAATCGATACGATGAATCTTCACACCGCCGCCGGCCGTCAGGAAACCGAAGACCTGGTCGCCATAGACCGGACGGCAGCATTTGGCCAACGTGAAATCGATGCCGCTCAGGCCTTGGTCTATGACCATGACGTCATTCTTGTGCTGGCGCTCCTGGTCATTATATCTTTGCAGTTGGAAGTTCTCAGCACTCTGGGTCTGCTGCTGGGATGGCAGTTCGCCACGTTCGTAACGCTGCTGCATGACATAGGCGTCCAGCACTTGATTGATTTCCAGGTCGCCATTGGCCAGCGCTGCATAGAAGTCGGTGACGATGCGATAGCCCAGCCGTGTCATGGTGTGCATGAGGGTGGCCTCTTCCACGTCTATCTTGCGGTTCTTGAACTTTCGTTCCAGCTCTTCCTTGGCGAAAGTGGCCTGCGTGGCAGCCATTTCCTTCAGAGCCTGACGTATCTTCGAGCGAGCCCGTCCGGTCTTGGCCACCGTGAGCCAGTCCTGCTTCGGCACCTGATTGACATGAGTCATAATCTCCACCTGCTCACCGCTTTGGAGCACGTGTCGCAGCGTGACCATCTTGCCGCCGATGCGTCCTCCCGTGCATTTGTTGCCGACCTTCGTGTGGATGGCGTATGCGAAATCCAGCACCGTGGCACCCTGCGGGAGTTTGAAGAGGTCGCCCTTGGGTGTGAATACAAAGACCTCATCCTCATACAAATCCATCTTGAACTGATCCATCAGCTGGAGATCGTCGCCGGCTTCCAAGGCTGCCCGAATATTCTGCAACCAAGCCTCCACGTCGGCCTCTCCACCCTTGACGCCCTTGTAGCGCCAATGCGCCGCCAGACCACGTTCTGCCACCTCGTCCATCCGTTCGGTCCGGATTTGTACTTCCACCCATTTCCCCTCAGGGCCGAGGACGGTGATGTGCAAACTTTCGTAGCCATTGGATTTGGGAATCGACAGCCAGTCGCGCATCCGCTTGGGGTTAGGCTGATACATATCCGTGATGATACTGAAGACCTGCCAGCAATCCAGTTTCTCCCGCTCACGAGGCGAGTCCAGGATGATGCGGATGGCAAAGAGATCATACACGCCCTCGAACGGACAATGCTGCTTCTTCATCTTCTGCCAGATGCTGTGGATGGACTTCGTGCGGCCTTTCATGTGGAACTTCAGCCCTGCCGCCTTCAGTTTCTCGTCAATAGGCTGTATGAAACGTTCTATGTAGGCATCGCGGCTCCGCTTCGTCGCATTGAGTTTTTCCTTGATGTGGTAGTAGGCGTCGTGCTCCAGGTATTTCAACGAGAGGTCTTCGAGCTCGGACTTCAACTTGTAGAGCCCCAGCTTGTGGGCCAGGGGGGCATAGAGGTAGGCAGCTTCGGTGGCCACATGCCGCCGGGCCTCGTCGTTCTCTGATTCCTTAATATTACGCATTACGCACACGCGCGAGGCAATGACTATCAGGATAACCCGCATGTCCTCGGCAAAGGACAAGAGCAACTGGCGGAAATTCTCGCTTTCGACGATGGGATTCTTCTCATAGAGTTTCTTGATGCGAGCCAGTCCATGGACGATGACGGCCACATCCTTTCCGAACTCCTGCTCCACGTCGGCAGCCGGGAGCACGCCCTGACTGACCATCCCGTTGAGCAACACTCCCAGGATAGCACCGCGCATGACTCCTATTTCCGTGGCCACGATGATGGCTGTCTGGTAGTCGGTCACCATGGGATGCAGCCCGAAGGCATCGCGGCACAGGACTCCTTCTTCCAGAGCTCGGTCGTAGAGGGCATGAATCTTGGCATTATCTTCTGCGGTGAGCTCGCCGTTCTCTAACTGTTCCAATTCGTCCCGAAGGGTTTGAATCAGTTCTTTCTCTGCTGCGTTCAGGGTGTTTTTTTCGTCCATTTTCTTTGCTTGTGTTAAAAATCATTGGCGAAGATACATATTTTATATGAATCGTGCATCATATTTGAACGTTTTTTACTACTTTTGGCACGAATTTCATATAATTTAAATAGATATGTTCACAGCAGAAGACAGAAATCAGCTCTCACAGAAGGGCATCAGCGAACAGCAAATCGAGTATCAACTGCGTCAGTTCCGCGAGGGATTCCCCTACCTGCGGCTGCGCTCTGCCGCCGCTGTCGGCAATGGCATCCTCTCTCCTTCCACCGCCGAGAGCCAGGCTTTCGTCGAAGCGTGGGAGACCTACAAGGGCGAAGGGCACCACATCACCAAGTTCGTTCCCGCCAGTGGAGCGGCTTCCCGCATGTTCAAGAACCTCTTTGAGTTCATGGACGGCGACCACGACCTCCCACAGTCGGACTTCGAACGCCTGTTCTTCGACCGCCTGCATGACTTCGCTTTCTTCCCTGCTTTGGACGATGCGTGCGTGGTTCTTTATGGAGCTCCTGCCGATGAGCTCATTGCTGCGAACCGTTTCCGCGAAGTTGTTCATGCCCTCCTCGACGAGGACGGACTGGGATATGGCCAGCTGCCCAAAGGACTGCTCCAGTTCCACACCTACAGCGACTGTGCGCGCACCCCGTTGGAGGAGCATCTGGTGGAGGCTGCCCTTTATGCCACATCGGACGGCAAGGCCGACGTCCACTTCACTGTATCCACGGAACACCGCGAACTCTTCGAGGAACTGGTGCAACGGGTTCTGCCTGAATACGAAAAGAAATATGGTATTAAATACCACGTCAGCTTCAGCGAGCAGAAACCCTCTACCGACACCCTTGCTGCCACCCTCGACAATGAACCGTTCCGAACTGACGATGGCCGGCTGCTGTTCCGACCCGGAGGACACGGGGCACTCATCCAGAACCTTTCGGATTTAGAGTCTGACATTATCTTCATCAAAAATATCGACAACGTGGTGCCCGACCGTCTGAAGCCCGCCACAACCCTGTGGAAGCAAGTTATCGCCGGAGTACTCGTGACCTTGCAACGTCAGGCCTTCGCATACCTGCGCCGTCTGGACGAAGGGAACCTGGGGCACTCGGAACTCGACGAGATGTGCCAGTTCTTGCGTCGCGAACTCTCTACCGAAGTGCCTGGCATTTCCGAATTGTCCGAGCAGGAACTCATCGCCACACTCCGCAAGAAGCTGAACCGCCCGATGCGCGTCTGCGGCATGGTGCGCAATGTGGGAGAACCCGGCGGAGGTCCATTCCTCGCCTTCAACCCCGATGGCAGCGTCAGCCCACAGATCCTCGAAAGCTCACAGATTGACACCCACAACCCTGCCTACATGGCCATGTTCCAAGGCGGTACTCACTTCAATCCCGTTGACCTCGTCTGCGCCACACGCGACTATCAAGGTAATCACTTCGACCTTCCGAACTTCGTGGATCCTGCCACAGGCTTCATCTCCTTCAAGTCCAAGAACGGCCGTGAGCTGAAAGCTCTTGAACTCCCCGGACTGTGGAATGGCGCCATGAGCGACTGGTCCACCATCTTCGTGGAAGTGCCCCTTGAGACCTTCAACCCCGTCAAGACCGTCAACGACCTCTTGCGCGACCAGCACCAAGGAAATTAATCGGAATCTCAACATTCCGACACCTCGGATGCTCGAAATCATGGAATCCCCTAATTCCAACATTTCGAAATCCTGACATCCCATTTCCTGCATATTCCAGACCATTTTTGCCCCTCAAAAGACAAAAATGGTCTCTTTTTTATTCCAAAAGCAAAAAAAACGTCACTCTCAACGCTCATCTCTCAACTTTTTTGTACCTTTGCAGCCGCAAAATCGGTTGGGAGTGTCTCTCTCACTCACTGAAAAGCAATTAAACAAGTCAAACAGCAGTTGGAATGCCATTGGTTCCGTAGCTCAGCTGGATAGAGCAACAGCCTTCTAAGCTGTGGGTCTCGGGTTCGAATCCCGACGGAATCACACAGAAGCATTCAGGAGAAAGACTCTGGAAAGGGTCTTTCTCTTTTTTTTACTTGTCTGACTTGCTTTTTTTACTTGCTTAAGGCCTCAAATATCAGGGCTGCGTGGTTCTTAGAAAAGAAAATGGGGAGAAAAGTGGGGTGATAAGCAGAAAAATGAGCAGGTGCGGACATTTATTCGCCCTTTTTCTTGTTTCGTCTGAAAAAAAAGTGTACCTTTGCGCACCTTATTAAAATAACTACGTACTTATACATCTATTCACATTTTTATAAACCTAAATCATCTAATGAGTCAGAAAAGAGTCTACACCTTCGGAAACGGTAAGGCCGAAGGCAACGCGCAGATGCGCGAACAGCTGGGTGGCAAGGGTGCCAACCTGGCAGAGATGAACCTCATTGGCGTTCCCGTTCCTCCGGGCTTCACCATCACCACCGACGTGTGCAACGAGTACTACGAAGTCGGTCAGGAGAAAATTATGGAGCTGCTGAACGACGACGTCATGGCAGCCGTCAAGCACATCGAAACCCTGATGAACTCCAAGTTCGGCGATGCCCAGAACCCGCTGCTCGTCAGCGTCCGTTCCGGCGCACGTGCTTCAATGCCTGGTATGATGGACACCATCCTCAACCTGGGTCTGAACGACGAGGTCGCAGAAGGTATGGCCAGAAAGACCAACAACCCCCACTTCGTGTATGACAGCTACCGTCGTTTCGTGCAGATGTACGGTGACGTCGTTCTGGAGCTGAAGCCCGCCAACAAGACGGACATTGACCCGTTCGAGGAAATCATCGAGCAGGTGAAGGCCGAACGCGGCATCAAGCTCGACAAGGACCTCAGCGTTGAAGAGCTGAAGAAGCTGGTTAAGTTGTTCAAGGCAGCCATCAAGGAGCGCACAGGCAAGGACTTCCCCGATGATCCCATCGAGCAACTGTGGGGCGCTATCTGCGCTGTCTTCCGCAGCTGGATGAACGAGCGCGCTATCCTCTATCGTAAGATGGAAGGTATACCTGATGAGTGGGGAACCGCTGTCAGCGTCATGGCCATGGTGTTCGGTAACATGGGCGACACCTCCGCTACGGGCGTCTGCTTCAGCCGCGATGCCGCCAACGGCGAGAACCTGTTCAATGGTGAGTACCTCGTCAACGCACAGGGTGAAGACGTCGTAGCTGGTATCCGTACTCCGCAGCAGATCACGAAGATTGGTTCCCAGCGCTGGGCAGAACGTGCCGGCATCAGCGAGGAAGAGCGCGTGGCCAAGTATCCTTCCATGGAAGAGGCTATGCCCGCTATCTATGCTGAACTCGACGCCATCCAGACCAAGCTCGAGGAGCACTACCGCGACATGCAGGATATGGAGTTCACCGTACAGGAAGGCAAACTCTGGTTCCTCCAGACCCGTAACGGCAAGCGCACCGGCGCTGCTATGGTGAAGATCGCCATCGACCTCCTCCACGAGGGTATGATTGACGAGAAGACAGCCATCCAGCGTTGCGAGCCCCAGAAGCTCGACGAGCTCCTGCACCCCGTATTCGACAAGAAGGCTCTCACTCAGGCCAAGGTCATCGCTCAGGGTCTTCCCGCATCTCCCGGCGCAGGTTGTGGTCAGATTGTGTTCCACGCTGACGACGCACAGGCATGGCACGATGATGGCCACAAGGTGGTCCTCGTCCGTATTGAGACTTCTCCCGAAGACCTCGCTGGTATGAGCGCTGCTGAAGGTATCCTCACCGCTCGCGGCGGTATGACTTCCCACGCAGCTGTCGTTGCTCGCGGTATGGGTAAGTGCTGCGTTTCCGGCGTAGGCAGCCTCAATGTTGACTACAAGGCCAAGACCGTGGAAATCGACGGCGTGGTCTATAAGGAAGGCGACTATATCTCCATCAACGGTACCACCGGTCAGGTTTACGCTGGTGAAGTTCCCACGAAGGCTGCTGAACTGAGCGGCGACTTCAAGGAGCTGATGGATCTCTGCGACAAGTACACCAAGCTGCAGGTACGCACCAACGCCGACACTCCGCACGATGCAGAAGTTGCTCGCGCATTCGGTGCCAAGGGTATCGGTCTGACCCGTACGGAGCACATGTTCTTCGACGACCAGAAGATTATCGCCATGCGTCAGATGATTCTCGCTGAGAACGCAGAAGGTCGCGAGAAGGCTCTGGCCAAGCTCCTCCCCTACCAGAAGGCTGACTTCAAGGGCATCCTGAAGGCTATGGACGGTCTGCCCGTGAACATCCGCCTGCTCGATCCTCCCTTGCACGAGTTCGTGCCCCACGATGAAGCTGGTCAGCAGACCATGGCTAAGGAGATGGGCGTAAGCCTCGAGACCATCAAGCGCCGCGTGGCTTCTCTGGCCGAGAACAACCCGATGCTGGGTCACCGCGGTTGCCGTCTGGGTATCACCTTCCCCGAAATCACCGCCATGCAGACCCGCGCCATCCTCAGCGCTGCTTGCGAGCTGAAGAAGGAAGGCTTCGACCCGAAGCCCGAAATCATGGTGCCCCTGATTGGTATCCTCTACGAGCTGAAGCAGCAGAAGGCCATCATCCAGAAGGTTGCCGCCGAGGTATTCGCAGAATACGGTATCGAAGTCGAGTTCGAGATTGGTACGATGATTGAGATTCCTCGTGCTGCCCTCACCGCCGACCGCATCGCTACCGAGGCCGAGTACTTCTCATTCGGTACCAACGACCTGACTCAGATGACCTTCGGCTACAGCCGCGACGACATCGCCAGCTTCCTGCCCGCATACCTCGAGAAGAAGATCCTGAAGGTTGACCCGTTCCAGGTACTCGACCAGAATGGTGTTGGTCAGCTCGTGAAGATGGCCGTAGAGAAGGGTCGCGAAGTACGTCCCACCCTGCGTTGCGGTATCTGCGGCGAACACGGCGGCGAACCCAGCTCCGTCAAGTTCTGCGCCAAGATTGGCCTCAACTACGCCAGCTGCTCACCTTTCCGCGTGCCCATCGCCCGCCTCGCAGCCGCGCAAGCTGCTGTTGACACAGAATGATGAAAAGCATATAATCAACGAGTTAGGAGGCAAGGTCTTGAAAAAAAGGACTTTGCCTCCTTTCGTTTTAGGCGAAAATGCGCGCACTCGGCAGCAGAAAACGGGTTGAATGAGCACAAAAGTTTAGACCGTGGTTTATACTGGCTTCAAAAGCCGTTTAGACGGAGTTTAGACGGAATTTAGACCAATATTTTAAATAACCCTATAAAGAAAAAGACATTATGGCAACATTCAAGGCATGTGTGATTCAGAACAAGAGGCGCAGGGACGGCTTCTGGCAGGTGTACATCCGTGTGATACAGCATCAGAAGATTGCTTATATCCCGACGGACAAGTATGTTAACGAGCAGGGTCTTTCCTCGAAGTCGGAGGTGAGAGACCCGTATGTGGTGGAATACTGCATGAGGAAGATAACGCATTGGATGGACAGGCTGAACCGCGTGGAGTCTGAGCATTGGACGGTGAAGGAGGTGGTGGAATACCTGAAACAGGACGGCGGCGATGTGTCGTTCAGCGAGTATGCACGCAAGTATGAGGCTCGGATGATTGACAATGGCATGGCACGGACAGCAAGGAACTACCGCTATGCCTACGAGCACCTGGAGCGTTATGCAGGTACGAACAGGCTGAACTTCTCACGGCTGACATCGACCTTCCTGACTGGATGGATAAAGACGCTGGAGCATACGCACCGGGCTAAGGAGAAATATCCCATCTGCATCCGGCAGATATTCAAGTCGGCGATACAGGAGATGAACGATGAGGAGCGTGGTGTCGTGCATATCAAGTTCAACCCTTGGGGGAAGATTCAGATTCCTCGTCCTGACAAGGCTGAGAAGCTGGCCATTGCTCCCGAGGATTGCCGGGACTTCTTCAATGCGCCGATACCTGAGAGCCGGATGGCTTCTCCGCTGCCTGAGCTTGGCCGTGACGTGGCGATGATGGTACTGTGTCTCGGCGGCATCAATGCGGTGGATCTGTTCAACATGAAGAAGGAGGACTACTATAACGGCATCATCCACTACAAGCGGGCGAAGACGAAGAAGTTCAGGGCTGACGAGGCATATATGGAGATGCGTGTGCATCCGATATTGAGGCCTGTGTTTGAGAAGTATGGTGCTAATGGGGCTGACGGGTCTAATGGGTACGACAGGGTGACGGGCAAGGAATGGCTGTTCAACTTCCACCACCGGCATTCAACGAGTGACAGCTTTAACTCTAACGTGAACATCGGCATCAAGAAGATTTGCGAGGACATGGGTATGCCGAAGGAGCAGTGGTATAGCGTGTATACGTTCAGGCATACATGGGGTACGATAGCGCAGAATGATTGTGGTGCAAGTATATCGGAGGTTGCCTTCGGCATGAACCACAGTGCAGGTCATAAGGTGACGAGGGGTTATCTGAAGCTGGACTTCACGCCTGCATGGGAGTTGAACGAGAAGGTTATTGAGCTTGTTTTCTTCACACAGATAAAGGGTGCCAGGACAAGAGAGCGCGAGGAAGAGGATGCGCATGTGTTTGAACGGTTCTCGCCGAGATACCTGATGAGGGGCGAGGCTTTCTTCCGTGGTGCCCTGCTTGGGATGGTGGAGGACACGGGCTTCAACAACGTGGATGAGATTATCGACAAGCTGGTGAGTTTTGTTCCCGATGACGTGCCGGAACGGTGCAATGTGATGTTTCGCATTACGAATTTGGACAAACAGCAGACGGCAATCTACGAGCGGATGAAGGGGAAGGGGTTTTGACACATCGCCAGCAACGTGTTAAGAATATCGGTTTTTCTTAACATGAAACCATTTTCGTGAGGTCACGGAAGTGGTCATGATGTTGCGGGAAAACCGCAACACACACTGAGGGCTTCACCTTATCATGGGCGAAGCCCTGTTTTTTTGTCGAAAATTTCTCACATGCGCGCATGTGCGCGCTGGCGCTGTTGATGATGTCGTTGTTGATAATAATAATAATTTATAAGTAAATAATAATAAACTACGGGCGCGCGAGAACCGAAATGTATACATGATGTTGACATGATGTATACACGATGTATACATTTGGTTGGCTTGAGCGGCTTCAATGTATACACGATGTATACACGATGTATACATTTGGTTGGCTTGAGCGGCTTCAATGTATACACGATGTATACACGATGTATACACGATGTATACATGATGTTGACATGATGTATACACGATGTATACACGATGTATACATGATGTTGACATGATGTATACACGATGTATACACGATGTATACATTTGAGGCAAAAAAGTGGCGTTTTTTAACTCAAATAAACAGAATTATATAAAATTATTTAGAGAAGTTAATGTAGTTTAATGCCTTTTGTTAAAAAAGACAAATTCCTCCAGGATGCATATATCGTGTATAAAGAGGTGCGCTCTATAGTAGATGAAATTAGAGGGCTTCTTCGTTCTCTTCCGAGAGTTCGCGGAGCTGGTTTTCGATGGTAAGTCTCCCGGAAGTGTGTAGGCTCATATCGACGGACTGAGGCTTCGGCGTGACGAATGCCATGAGCTTGACCATGATGTCGAGTCGGTCTTTCGGTTCGAGGTCTTGGATGTCTTTCGCCATTGCGCCTGTGTCGTTGTATTCTTCAAGGATATGCTCGATGATAGCCTTGCTGAATGCCGTTGCCTTGTTTGGTGTGCCCTTCTGACGTCCACCTGTCTTTTTTCCTTTCATATGGCTTCTTGAATGGTTGTCGTGCCACGACAACATACATAACGGTTAAAACTTAAAACAATGATGCAAAAATAATGGATTATCTTTGGGGCGTTGTTTTAAGTTTTAACTCATAATGATATGTTAAGTTCAATATTTAGTGGCGCTGCAGGTGCCCTTGGTGGCATTTTCGGCAGTATCGGCAAGAACAAAGCCATCAGGAAGCAGATGGAGATGTTGTCTCAACAGCAGAGTGACAATCAGGACTGGTGGGACCGCAGGTATAACGAGGATGCGACGCAGCGGGCAGATGCCCAGCGGTTGCTGACGATGACTGAAGAGAGTATCAAGAAGCGCAACAAGGCTGCTGCTGGTACTGCGGCAGTGATGGGTGGCACCGATGAGAGTATTGCCGCGGAGAAGGCGGCAGGCAATCAGGCATTGGCCGACGCGACGAGTCAGATAGCCGCAGCAGCAGATGCCCGTAAAGACCAGATAGAAGGTCAATTCCTCTCTCGTAAGGAGAATCTTGACAATGCCATGCGCGAGCTGGAGGGTCAGAAGCAGAATGGCTGGGATATTGTCAGCAGTGGCATTGGTGGTGCAGCGAACGGGATAGGCCTGGGTCTTGGTTGACGATGTAATCGCAACATACGGAACAAATATAATAAATATGGCAACAATCGACGATATTAACAATTCCTTTGCTTACGACAAGCAATCGAACTATCCGGGTACTGCGCCGAAACAGACGGCTGGGATAAGACCCGAAGCTGATGCTTCGGGCACTGTGGCAGGTAGCAATGCTTCGGGTACTGCGGCTGGTACTGCGGCTGGTACTGCGGCTGGTACTGCGGCTGGTACTGCGGCTGGTACTGCGGCTGGTACTGCGGCTGGTACTGCGGCTGGCAGTGTGAACACTGCTGGAGGTCGTAGTCTTAACTTTCAAGAGATGTATAGGATGCTGAATACCTATAAGCCTCCGACAAAGGAAGAGATAGAGAATGAGCGACGTAAGCAGAAGCGCGACATGGTGCTTGCATCCATCGGCAACGGCTTGAATGCCTTCCATCAGGCGTATGCCAATGCAAGGGGTGTGAAGCCTGTTACTGACAATGTAAGCTTGACGGGCAAGGTTCGTGACCGCTATGAGCGGTTGAAGAAGGAACGTGATGCCATGAGCCGTGAGTGGGCTAACGGAATGCTGAGGGCGGCGCAGATGGATCAGGAGCAGGGCAACTGGCGCGAGAAGCTGGATTACCAGAAGGAGCGTGATGCCAAGGCTGACGAGCGCGACAAGCGTAACTTCGACTACAGCAAGGCGAAGGATGAGCAGCAACAAGAGAACTGGCAGAAGCAGTTTGACCGTCAGGGTGAGCAGTGGAAGCAGGAGTTCGAGCAGCGCAAGAAGCGCGATGGCGAACAGTCAGCCATCGCCTGGGCACAGCATAACCTCGCCAAACAGGCACAGAAGGACAACAAGGAACTTCGCCAGCAGCAGATTGCGGCGCAAGGCGCTCGCGGTGTCCGTGGCAAGCAGCTGGCCTTCTCCGATGGCAATGGCAATAGTGTGGCCATCTATGAAAATGTATGGAAGGGCAGCATGGAACAAGTTTATGATGCCATCGTAGCCGACTTTGAAGAGCAGCGCAAGAACAATTCCAATGCAAATGTTCCTCGCGCCCTTTCTCGCAAGGCAACCGCACAGCAGAAAGATGATTATGTGAAACAGCATTGGCATAAGTCAGCCGCAGGGCGACAGATGATGCAGACGTTAGCTGGCATCGACCCGGCTAATATGACTTCCACCACAACCGAAGACGGCAGTGGTGGTCTCGGATGGGGCTCAGAAGGTAACGGAAACAACGAAACAGATTGGTAAGGTATGAACGAGCAAGAGGTAAAGAAGCTATATCAGGCATTACTCAATAAGGGCTACTCAGTGCAGGACTTGGGCGATGAGCAGCGTTTTCTTCATAAGATGTCCGATGCAGGGAACCGCAAGCAGCTGTATGACTGGGTTTCCTCACGTGGTAATTTCCGCATCGGCGACTTCGATGCTTACGAGGCGCGGCTTGCGGGTGCAGTTCCCGCCGCTGACGCGACTGGCACGGTGGCGACAGGGCAGACAGCGACACAACCGAAAGCGACACAGCCGACGGTGACACAGCCAACGGTGACACAGCCGACGGTGCAGGCTCAGGATGGTTATGTATTTAGCGAGGCTGGGCTTGATTCCCTTGAAAGGGGGTATCAGGTAGCTGAGCCGAAAGCAGCACCCGCCGCCAATGCGACGGGCACAGTGGCAAAGCCTCAACAGCAGGTTACAGTCGAACAGCCGACGGAGGCAGAAGTTGATGCTGAGAGGAAAGCGCGCCTTGCGGAAGAGATTGCTTCCACGGAGGCCACTATTGCCGACCTCGACAAACAGATTGAGAAAATTGGTCATCATAACATAGTTCGCTACGGTGCAGGTTTCGGCGCCCCCATGTCAGCAGAAGAATCAGCAGAGGGAAAGCGCAAAGACCAGCTACTTGCGGCCAGACGTCAGGCACAAGAACGCCTGCATACGTTGAAGGAGAGCAGAGATAAGGACAAGAGTGGATTCTGGAGGAATGTGTGGAATACTGTTACCAACCCATCCACCTGGTCTTTCGGTCTCATACCGATTGCTGATGCGCTTACCATCAGTAATGTAGCAAAAAAGCTGGATAGTGATTCTCCGCTTAGTAGCGAGGAAGAGGCTCTTCTTCAGCAGATGGTGATGACCGATGAAGCACGTCAGCAGTACGGTGATGATATGGGCTTCATGGCTCGTGCCGGTCAAATCACGGGTGAAGCCCTTCCTTTTGTCGGTGAGTTCCTTCTAACAGGAGGATTCAGCGGTGCGGCCGATGCCACAGCTGGAGCCGTGACCAGGGGAATTGCCAAGGCCACCGCGACAGATCTGACAAAGAAGGGTGTTCGCTCATGGCTCGTAAAGAGCACCGGCACCGTTGCAGGTGACGTGGTAGGTGCTACGCTGATGGCAAACACTACTGGAGCAGCCAAGACAGCTGCTGACGCGATGGAAAGACACCGTGGCACCATCATTCAGGATGAAAATGGCGACTATCACTTTGGCCACTATAAAGAGGATGAAGATGGAAATCCCGTCTTTGTCGATGGTGGTAAGACATGGGCACGCTCCATCTACGAAGCTGAGGCCGCGAATACTCTGGAATACTACACCGAAATGCTCGGCACTCACATGGAGGGGCCACTTGGAAAGGTTGGTTCATGGCTTGCCGAAAAGAGTGGTGCCAACAAAGCAGGTGCCTACATGGTGAAGAAGCTTGGCCTCGGTGAGGTGAGCAAGGATTTGTCGCAGATTACCGCCAACGGCTACGGTAGAGCCATGAAGCACGTACTGGAGCGCGGTGGCATTCAGGACTACCCAAGTGAGGTATTGGAGGAAGAAGCAAACATCATCCTCAACTCCATGCTTGTAGGCGACAACAGCCTCGGCGACCTTGTAGATGGACGCACGCAGGCCGACATTTGGGGAGGCATGTTGTTCTCGGTTGGTTTTATGCAGTCGCCAGCTGTTGGAATTGGAGGCGTACAGTCAATTGGCTACTTGAAAACGAAACATCAATTAGACAATGCCGACAAACTGGCTTCTTTCCGTCTCACGGATGAGCGCTGGAAGCCCCTGCGCGAGCGCATTGATGAAACCAGTAATGACAACATGACTGATCTCGAAGCCGAGATTCTATTTGACGACCAGCTTCATAGTGAAGAGAAACAAGCGGCACTTGACTACATCGGCCGTCTGTTGAAGTTCAGAGGATGGAACATCGGTTCCACCGCCAAGGCAAAGGATGAGGTGGAGAATCCCGCCGCTGACGCGACGGGCACTGTGGCGCATGACCTCGACACGTCCTATATGGGCGGCTACAATGCCGAGGAAGCACAGCTCAACGACGTGAAGAACGGGTACGAGTACCAGCGTCAGCGCTTAGGAGAGCTCGTAGATGACGAAACACTTGCCTTCTTTGATGACAACCCCATAGGTGCGCTAATGGGAATGCGCAAGGATCCTTTTTGGTCTGATGAACAGAGGCAGATAGCGATTGACTACGTGAACGCGAAAGCAGCATACGACGGCATGATTCAGCGTGTGCGTGACGATATCGACAGCCGCCTTGAATTGAGTAACGCAATGATTGACGGCCGCACCCATCAAGCAGACGGCATGATACACCCTGCGACGATGAAGGTTGATGACAGGAAGGTGTATGTTATCGGTGGTAATATCGTGCTGAACGAGGATGGCACTGTTGACCGCGAACAGAGCGATGAGAGTATTATCATCCGTGACGCAGAGACGGGGAAGATTGAGTTTGCAGACCCGCGCGAGGTACTGTCAGCAGACGAGGCTATAGATGCAGCACAGGAGAAGCAGATGGCACAGGATGCTATCAGGCAGCAGTATGCGCAGGAAGCCGCCAACAAGATTGATGGTGTTCTTCCCTTCAATGTGGGTGATAGCTATCAGGTCGTGGATGAGCAGGGGCAGCAGCACACGGTGACGGTTGTTCCTGTTCCCGTCGGGGAAAGCGACGGGCGCGAACCCATGCAGCTTGCAGAGGGCGAGGTTCTTGTCTCGATAGACGGAAGCGAACCTATTGTCATGCCACGCGAGCAGGTGCAGCAGATGGCCGATAAAGCCAATATGGCGAGGTTGCAGCAGTTTGAGCAGGAGAAGGCCGCACGGCGTAAGGCACAGTCAGAGGCAGAGCATGAGGCAAATAGGCCTGTTTACAATCTCAACGACGTAGTGACGTTGCAGACCGATGAAGGGACTGTAAGAGGCTCCATCATAGGCGAGGCCAACGAGGACGGGATGATAGAGGTATATACCGAAGTACCTATTGGTGGGAAGAAGATAAACCTTTTCAGCCGTGACGAGCTGGATGGGATGGTTGTTGATCATAATGGAGCAGCACAGGAACCCGCCGCTGACGCGACAGGCACGGTGGTTGCCGTTGAAGGGCAACAAGGCAATAAACAGGTGGGCGAAGAGATGGCGGCTGTTGAAGGCGGTGGTGCCGAGAGTATGCAGCAGGCTTCTGCGCCTCCTGTCATTGCTGAGCCGGGCAAACCCGCCGCTGATGCGACGGGCACGGTGGTGGAGCCGATGCCGATGATTGGCGAAGGCGAGGAAGCAGAGCCTGACTTCATGCGCGCTACACCTGCGCGTGCGCATTCCTATATATATAATGAAGCTGGTTTGACCCGCGAGGAAGCCAACCAATTTGTTGAGGCCAACAAAAAGGCCGCAGACAAAGCGCTGGAGAAAGCGAAGGAGAAGCAGCCCAAGATGGGAACAAGCCTTGCAAAGTACCGCAAGGAGCAAGCCGAGTACCAACAGAAAGTAGAAGCCGCCCAACAGGTGGCCGACTACTGGAAGCAGGTCAAGGATGCACAGCGTCAGGTGTTGGCCGCAGAGTCAGCCGAAAGAGTTGCGACACAATCGCAACAGACTGAACGTGCGATAGCAGAGGAACAGGCGAGACAGGCTGAGGAACTGCGCAAGCGTGAAGAGCAATCTGCACTTGGCACCAACAATGTTGCTCCAGCTATCCGCGAGAAGTGGGAGGCTGCGCCGAAGGTTGAAGGTGCCAGGAATGAGATTGTCCTTGCCAATGGTGAGCGCGTGCCTGGCAGATACGTTCTGGTTGAGAGTGGTGCAGCCACTCCGAGCCATAACGCGCGAGCCGAGTTTGCCAAGAATGAAGGCTTCCCGCTTGATGAGAATGGGCAGAGTGTGAATGACCGCGACTATGAGCGCGACAAAGACGCACAGAGCACCACACGACAGATTGCCTCTGTCTATGATCAGAGGGCGTTGCAGACTCCCGTTGTAGTGAGTAGGGACGGTGTAGTGCTCAGTGGCAATGGTCGTACGATGGCAGGTGAGCTTGCAGCGGATGCCGGAACCGATGGCGCATATATCGAGTACCTGTTAACGTACCCTGAGCAGTTTGGGTTCACGAGGGAACAGGTGGAGGCGTTCATGGCGACCCCCACCGCTGACGCGACTGGCACGGTGACAGGACATCCTCGTGTGGTGTTTGTTCCAGATGAAGCCATGCCATACACTGCAGAGACCTTCGCCAAGTTCAACCAGCAGGAGATGAAGGGTCAGTCCAAGACGGAGCAGGCCGTGAAGCTTGGTAAGATTGTCGGTGATGACATCTTCGGGCGCATTATCAGAAGTATCAATGCGTATGACACGCTTGGCGATTTCTACGCAGATTCGAGAGCCACGACAGAGGCTATCAATGAACTTAGAGCTGCTGGTGCTATCAGTCAGGCTCAATATGCCGAGATGTTCGATGGTGATACCATCAGCGCACAAGGTAAGGAAATGCTGGAAAACATGCTCATCGGTAAAGCCTTCGAAAGTAATCCCGATGCAGTTCGTGAGATTACCGCCTACAAGAGCATCCGGCAGAGTGTCATAGCTGCCTTGGCCGAAATCAGCAACAATATCATGCTTGGCAAGGAGTATAGCCTTGAAAGCGAACTTGCACAAGCCATTGACCTTGTGTATCAGGCACGACAGAACGGCTACAAGGCCGGTGATGCTGTCAGCGGTTTCGCCCGTCAAGGAAACCTTTTCCAGTTTGATGAAGGTGCCACCGTTGCCGACTACACCAATGCCACCGTCCTGATGCTGGCCGACGTGCTCAATGACAACCGCACTACCCTACTCAAAAAGACCCTCACACTCTATAACAAAGCTGCCAAGGATTCTGCCAATGGTCAGTTAGACATCTTTAGCGGCGACGTGAGAAGTCAGGACGATATACTCAACGAAGTCAGACAACTACTACAATATGGAACAGAAGCAGAACAACAAGCAGCCATCGCAACAGCCACAGAAGAACGAGTTGAAGCAGCTCAGGAAGATGGTACTGCTGGCAGAGGCAGTGAAGTCAGCGCAGCAGTAGCTGCAGCCGAGTCCGATGTTGATACCAATCCAACAGAGGCACAGAAGGAAGCCGGGAACTACAAGAAGGGTCACGTCAGGATAGACGGGTTCGATATTACTATTGAGAATCCGAAGGGCAGCGAGCGCAGTGGCCGTGATGCCAGCGGTCGTGAATGGCGGCAGGTGATGAATAACACCTACGGCTATATCCGTGGTACCGAGGGTGTAGATGGCGACCACATCGACGTATTCCTAAGCGACAATCCCGAAAGTGGTGAGGTGTTTGTCGTTGACCAGGTGAGACCCGAAGCTGATGCTTCGGGCACGGTGGTTTTTGATGAGCACAAGGTAATGTATGGATTCCCGGACATCGAGAGCGCCCGCAAAGCTTACCTCTCCAACTATGAAGAAGGTTGGCAGGGTCTTGGTGCCATTACTCCCGTCAGCAAGGAAGAGTTCAAGAAGTGGATTGAAAGCTCGCATCGAAAGACGAAGCCCTTTGCAGAGTATAGCAGCGTCAAGACGCTTGGCGACACACAGCTTGGGGAAGGAGTTGAGGCCACAGAGCAGAAGCGAAGCTTCATTGACGCTATCAAGGATTTGTATAGCAAGGGCAAGGAATATGCATCTAAGTTATATTCCATGACCTTCTTCGATGTAGCCAAGACTCCTGTTTTCATGAAAGCTCTTGGCCTCACTGGCGATAAGTTCACCATCCGTTACGGTGTCCTTTCACGTCATATTGGCAAGGATGTTGAACACACCTTTCCCGTTGAGGTATGGGAGAAGTTGCCTGATGCGCTGCAGTCACCCTTTGCAATTACCCGATACTATGAGGACGAGCAAAAGCAGAAACAAAAGGGCTATAGACTCTATACTGCCATTCAGTTGCCAAACGGTTCCTTTGTTGTTGTCAGCGCAGAGGTGAAGAATGCTGGTCGTGACATCGAAGTAAACGCCATCAACACCGTGTTTGGGCGTAATGCTCTTTCAGACGTGCACGATGAGCTAATATATACCGCAGAAAATATTACTCCCGAACAACAGGCACTTCTCAATGGGAACAATCCCCATCAATATCCTGATGGACGGGAGCAAGGTGGTATTTCTGAGGACAAAGGTAGTGAGATTTCTGCTAACGAGCAAGAAAAAGAGGGAAAAAGTGCTGGCCAACCCACTTCATACCAGCTAATTCCTACCGAATACACCACAAAGGGCGGCAAAAAGCTTGAAATGTTGTTGGTTAAGTTCGACAAGGAACTGCCGAAAGAGCAGCAGCGTGCAGCCAACAAACTTGCGAAGGAGCTGCGAGGCTGGTGGAGCAAGGATGATGGCGGCTACCTGATGCGTGATACTGAGAGTGCCGAGCAGCTTGCGAGTGCCGTTCTTGAAGAGAGTGGTGAGACGCTGGAAGAGAGTGCGCCTGTTACGCTGGCTGATATGTCAGCGGTGACCGATGAGGCACAGCAGGAAGCCGCCGCTGACGCGACGGACACGGTGGTCGAAGTGAATGAAGGTGGTAGTACGGCAGATGAGAGCTATGGTGCTAACAATTCCTTGGTGAGCCGTGACAGGTACGAGGAATTGAAGGCGCGTATGCGCAAGAAGATGGGAGGACAGATGAACATGGGCATAGATCCTGAAATCCTTGCCATCGGTACTGAAATGGCCGCATTCCACATTGAGGCAGGTGCCAGGAAGTTCGCCGACTTCTGTAAGAAGATGATTGACGACCTTGGCGATGCCATCCGTCCCTATCTGAAAGCTTTCTACAACGGCGCAAGGGAATTGCCCGAGGTGGAGGATGCCGGTTATAGCGATGAAATGACCCCTTACGATGAGGTGAAGCGCTTCGATGTCCTTTCCGTGGAACGCGCCGCTGACGCGACGGGCACGGTGGCCAGCGCTGACGCGACGGGCGCTACTGCTACGGTCTTTGAGAGAGCTGAAGAGGTTAGCAAGGAGGACGAACTCGCCCATCAAGCAGAGGAAGCGACGCAAAAAATCCTCAAAATTGCACAAAAAGGCAAGAAGAAGCAACAATCTCAGGAAAAACGTGTATCTTTGCCGCAGGAACCAGACCTATTCGGTTTCCTGGGCGATGATGCCACTAATGTAGAACCCACAAACGATAGCAGCAATGGACAACATGAGAGAACTGATGCAGTACGCTCCGCAGGATTGCCAGCCGACGGTAGTGACTTACGAGAGCATTCTGGAAGACGAAGCGAAGCGTCTGGGCAAGAAGGTGAGCGAGCTGACCAAGGAAGAGAAGGCAGCAGCGTTCGCACCTCTCGACGACCCGCTGGACATGTACCGCAGCTAACTCCTTCTACACCTTCGGGAAAACCGAAGGGCACTCGACAGCCGTTAGAGCGGCCAGCCAATCCCAAGAACACACATAACAATCATGCGGAGCGCGGTAAGGACTACGCTCCCAAGGTTGTTGATGCACGCATCGAGGCGAACATCAAGGCTATTGAGTTGATGCAGCAGCTTATCGAGAGTGGCGAGCAGGCTACCCCCGAACAGATGGCTGTGTTGCGTCAGTTCAGCGGTTGGGGTGGCCTTGGCAAGGCTTTCAATCCTGACGGATATAGTGGAGGCTACAGACCCGATGGCATACCGGCACGACTTAGGGCATTATTGGGTGAAGAGGCCTACGAGCAGGCTAACATGAGCCGCAATAGTGCCTACTACACGCCCGCCGCTGTTATTGATACCATGTGGGATATTGCTCGTGCAATGGGCTTCACGGGTGGCAACGTGCTTGAAGGTAGTGCAGGTATCGGAAACATTATCGGTCTGATGCCAACAGATCTGAGCGAGCGCAGTTCTATTCAGGCCGTTGAGATAGACCAGACGACAGGCAACATCTTGAAGCTGCTTTATCCTGATGCGCAAGTTCAGATTCAGGGTTTTGAGGCGACACAGGTAGAGAACGGCAGTGTTGACTTGGCCATTACCAATGTTCCTTTTGTTCCTGGCTTGCTCGTACCCAAAGACACATCGGGTGACAGTGACTTGTCACGCAAGTTCCGTCATAGCATACAGGATTTTTGTATAGCTAAGAATATTCGGAAGCTTCGTGAAGGTGGCATTGGTATCTTCATCACATCAAGAAGTACTCTTGATGATAGTGCAAGGCTACGCGAGTGGATTGTTCAGGAAGGTGGTGTTGATGTGGTAGGTGCTTTCCGTCTGAACAATGAGACGTTTGGTGGTACAGGTGCGACGAGTGACATCATTGTGGTACGCAAGCGTGTGAACGGCAAGAAGTCACCATACGCCATTGACGTGCTGTCAACGACTGGTGAGCGCGCCGCCGAATATGATACCGGCGATACTAAGCGTGTGAAAGGTGAAGATGTCCCCGTCGTGAAGCAGTTGTCAATGGATTATAACGCCTACTTCGTGGAGCACCCGGAAATGATGGGCGGTGAAATGCACTTCAACTTTGAAATGGGAGAAACCCGTTATCCAACAAGCCGATCACTATTCCCTGTGAAAGGAAAGAACCAGGCAGAGATGTTGAAGGGCTGGGCAGAGAGCTTTTCGGATAAGGATTGGGAAGCAATACCCGCCGCTGACGCGACGGGCACGGTGGCCGATGCGGTGTATGAAGAGCTTGGCGAAGGTGTCAAGGAGGGGAGTATGGTTGTCGATGGCAATGGTCAGTTGTGCGTTGCGCAGCGTGGCAAGGCCGTACCGCTGTCCTTGAACGCCAATAAGGTTAAGGGTCATAGCAAGGTAGAGTGCTTCGAGGCTTACCAAGGTATCAAGAAGGCTTTGGCAGAGTTGTTGCGGTATCAGACTGAGCATGAGGATGATGCAGGCTTGCAGCCTTTGTTGAAGGCTTTGAACAGAGCCTACGACCAGTTTGTGAAGACGTATGGCCACCTACACAGGAATACTTCTATCTCCTTCCTGAAGAATGATGTTGACTTCCCGAACGTGCTTGCGCTGGAGAAGTTCAGCGAGCGCGGCGACGTGAAGACCGGTAAGCGCATCCTTGAGTTTGGCAAGACCGATATTTTCAGCAGGCGTGTTATCGAGAAGGAGAAAGAACCAGAACCCAAGAATGTGAAGGATGGCATTATAGCCAGTATCTATGTTCATGGCCGGATTGATGTGCCTTGGATTACGGAGAAGCTGAATAATGGAGTTGCGACTCAGTCGCAACATACTGAACAAGAGGTGAGGGATGAGATTGTGAAGAGCGGACTGGGCTTTGAAGACCCTGTAACAAGACAGATGGAAGTGAGCTATGAGTATCTGAGTGGTAATGTACGTGAGAAGCTTGCGCAAGCTCAGGCTAACAACAGCGATGGCCGCTATGATGCCAACATCAAGGCGTTAGAGGCCATTATTCCCATGAACATCCCCGCCCACCTGATAGACTTCAACCTTGGTTCGTCGTGGATTGACCCGAAGCTCTATGAAGAGTATATCAAGGAAAGAACCGACATTGAGGTGACTCTGACTTCCGTAGGTGGCACATGGATGATGAGAACGCCCTACTTTGTCGGCGAACAGAAGAACCGTGCTATGGGCATTGTGAGTGAGATGCTTCACAAGACAATCATGGGCACCCAGCTCATAGAAGCCGCGATTCAGAATAAGACTATCACCGTTAGCGAGACTCACAAGAAGTGGGATGGCAGTACAGAGACCGTCACGGATAATGAGGCCACACAAGCCTGCGCCAACAAGATAGACGAGATCCGTCAGGACTTCCGGGATTGGGCTCGCGCTAAGATGCAGTCCGACCCGTCTCTGAGCGACCAGATAGAACGCACTTATAATGAGATGTTCAATAACTATGTTCCTCGCACGATTCCTGACGAGTTTGTTCCTGCGCACTTCGGAGGTGCAGCCACGGTTATCGATGGCGAGCCGTTTTCCCTTCGTCCTCACCAAGCCAAGGCCGTTGTTCGTACCACCATGCAGCCTTTGTTGCTGGCACATGAAGTAGGCTCCGGCAAGACCTACACGCTCATCAGTACTGCGATGGAGATGCGCAGGCTTGGCACGGCGAGGAAGCCGATGATTGTCGTTCAGAATTCGACCGTCGGTCAGTTTGTAGAGAGCGCGAAGGAGTTGTACCCTGGTGCCAAGGTGCTGACGTTGGAAGATAAAGACCACACAGGCGACGGGCGACGTAACTTCTACGCCAAAATCAAGTACAACGACTGGGATATGATTATTGTTCCTCAGTCCGTCTTTGAGCGTATTCCCGACAGCGAAGAGCGACAGATGGCTTTTGTTCGGGATAAGATTGAAGAGAAGCTGATGGCTCTGGAGCTGATGCGTGACGCTGATCCGAACAGCTTAGTCGTAAAGCAGGCCGAGCGCGAGATTGAGAAGCTTGAAGATGAGCTGGCCGACCTTTCGGGAGCCATCAGCGACAAACGCAAGGAGCGTGATGCGAAGAAGGAGGCCGTGACGCGACAGAACGCCGAGGTTCGTGCCAGGGAAATGCTGGATAGAGAGACCGACGATGTTGAGAACTTCGACGATATGGGCATTGATGCCATCTTGGTTGATGAGGCACACGAATACAAGCACCTTGGCTTTGCCACAGCTATGCAGCGAGGCGTCAAAGGTGTAGACCCGTCTTACAGCAAAAAGGCTCAGGGTGTCTATCTGAAGACTCAGGCGATATTAGAGAAGAACAACGGTCGCAATGTTGTTTTTGCTACCGGCACTCCAATCAGCAACACCGCCGCTGAGATATGGACTTTCATGCGCTACCTTATGCCCGCCGACGTGATGAAGGAGTATGGCATATTCTACTTTGATGACTTTGTCAGGAACTTCGGTAACCTGCAGCAGATGCTTGAATTCACGACGAGTGGCAAGTTCAAGGAGAATAACAGGTTTGCAGGTTATGTGAACCTGCCTGAGCTTGTTCGTATCTGGTCGAGTGTCGCAGACACCGTTCTTACGAGAGAGGTTGAAGAGCAGCGTATCAAGGAGGGTGGGGAGACGAAGATTCCTGATTTGGAAGGAGGCAAGGCGCAAGACATCTATCTTCCTCAGACGCGCGCCTTGCGTAGTGTGATGAAGTATGTGAAGAAGCAGTTAGAGGCTTTCGAGAAGATGACGGGCAAGGAGAAGAAGCAACACAGCCATATCCCCTTGACGATGTATGGCATTGCCAAGGCCGCAGCCGTTGATGCTCGTCTGGTTGTCAGTGATGCCGACGATGAGCCTCAGAGCAAGACCAATGAGGCCGTAAGGCAGACCTTGAAGAGCCTTGAAGAGACCGCGAGCTACCACGGCACCGTCGCCCTCTTTGCCGACAACTATCAGAACAAGCAAAGCGGCTTCAACCTCTATGAGGATATACGCGCCAAGCTGATAGCCGCAGGTGTTCCCGCCGAGCAGATTGTGGTGATGAAGAGCGGCATGAGCGTGAAGAAGAAGCTTGAAATCTTCGACAAGGTGAACCGTGGTGAGGTTCGTGTCATTATGGGCAGCACCTTTACCCTCGGTACCGGCGTGAATATTCAGGAACGCTTGCACACCCTGATACATCTGGATGCTCCTAACCGTCCTATGGACTACACCCAGCGCAATGGGCGCATCCTTCGCCAAGGCAACATTCACAAGGAGATGGGTAAGCCTGTTCGTGTGTTGAGATTTGGTGTTGAGGACAGCTTGGACGTGACGGCATACCAGCGTTTGAAGACGAAGGGTGCCATTGCGGACAGTATCATGAACGGCAAGCAGATGATGGCCAACTCTATGGAGAACCGCGCCCTTGAAGAGGAAGAAGATGTGTTTGGTGATACCGTTGCTCAGTTGTCCGGCTCCGAATATGCCATGTTGAAGAACCAGGCAGAAAAGGACGTTCGCAAATATGAGGCCAAGAAAAAGCAGTGGGAAGCCGACCAGACTTATTGCCACCACGAGATACCGAGGTTGGAGAGTGAAATCAGGATGTGGCAAGAGCGTTTGGAGCAGTATCGCAAGAACCTTGAAATGGTTGTTGCGATAACATCGCAACAGACGGGACTTTCTATTAGTATAGGGGAGCAGAGGTTTGCGAGCATTGAAGGTATGGCCGACTACATCAAGGACTTCAACAAGCGCATCAAAGATGCAGAGATAGAGCTTCGCGAGAATCCTTCGGTGAAGAGCCAGCGGCGTCAGTTGACAGTGACCGTGAACGGCATCGAGTTTGTTATCACCACCGAACTGAGCATAGAAACCAAGCAGGAGCAAGGAACGTTGTTCAGCGCAGTCCACAGGAAAATGATCTACGACTGCGAAGTTCTGAACCTCCATAATGTCCCTGTACGGCAGTCTTTGTTACGCGAAGCCCTTGAAGATATTGTAGTAAATGTTATCAGCGGAGATGATTTCCGTGAAGGCATAGAACGTAGTGAGGGTATCATTGCCAAGGATGAGAAGTCACTTGCTCAGGTTCGTGATCGCTCCGGCAAGGCGTTTGAGTATGCAGACGAGCTGGCACAGGCACATGCTCGCTTTGAGGAATACTCCGAAGCCATGAAGAAGGAACTCGAAGAAAAGGAACAGAAATACCGGGAGATGGATTCCGATGTCACAGAGGCCACAGAGATAACGGAGGCCACAGAGGATGATGAAGAGGAAGATGATGATGAAGATGTTCGTTTCCGGGATGATGAGGCTGAAAGTGATGCCACCCGTGAACGCGAAGGTGACGGCACTGAGCGCATGACGTATGAGGAAAGCCTCGCAAGCAGTCGTAGGGCTGGATTCACGAAGAAGCAGCATGAGGCGTTTGTGGAACGCCAGAAGCGGCGTATGCGCGATGGTGCAAGAGAACTTATCTCGCGCCTGAAGCTTGACGGACGTGTTACGTTGAAGGAAGATGCGAGTGGTCTTAAAGGGCGCAAGGCAAGAGCAAAGGGATGGTTCGATGCCAAGACGGGTAATATTGTGATTGTCCTCAGCAATCATAGTGGTCTCAACGACGTGTTGAAGACCATCCTGCATGAAGGTGTCGCGCACTACGGACTTCGTAAGTTGTTCGGCAGTCGCTTTGACCAATTCCTCGACAATGTATTCCAGCACGCAGAAACGGACATTCGCGCTCAGGTCGTGGAGATGGCGAGGGCACGCAATTGGGACTTCCGCGAGGCTACGGAGGAATATCTTGCAAGGCTTGCAGAAGATACGGACTTCGAGCGCGCCGATGGCACAGGCTGGTGGTCAAAGATTAAGAGTTGGTTCCTGAATATGTTGCATGAGCTTGGTTTGCCTTCCTACGGTGGTTCTGCCCTCAGCGACAATGAACTGCGCTATATCCTCTGGAGAAGTTATGAGAACATGGCAGAGCCGGGCAGATACCTTAATCCGTTCAGGGAAGCTGAGGATATTACTATGCAGATGAAACTTGGCGTGGGTAACTTTGATGTTTCCCACTCGAATACGCGCGGCACCCGACAGGAGGAAGGCACTCCAGACACAAGAGATAAGCAGATAGTAAGTGTTATCCAAGCATTCAAACAGAGATACCCCGAAGATAGTACAATGGCGTTGATACTTAGCGGCGACAGGTACTATTCGACAGACAGGAAAGAACTTGAGGATATTATTGGACAGACGTCCATACCAAAAAACAAGCTCGACTTGTTCCTCCCAAGACTTATACGGGCAGGGAAACGTATTGCCGTAATTGACGATAATTCAGCCTTCGCACGAGCGTCGGAGCGATACAGGGACGGCGATTTCAGCTCGCGCGACCGCGCTACTGCCCGTGATGCTTACGAGCGAATGGTGTCAAGTGGTATGTATCAGTTCAGGGAGGCCGTTCAAGATTCTATGCTTGGTCTTGAGAAGCTGTATGAGGCTATTCTTAACCCGACGCTAACGCATCGGGCACAGTTGCGCATCGAGGATGTGGAGGGCTACGAAAATGCCTACCTTGCCGAGAACAGGATGAGCAGCGTGAATGCCGCCGAGCAGCACGACTACTATCTGCGTTTCATGCTCCCGCTTTTGGAAGAGATAGGCAGGCTGACGAAACCCGCCGCAAATGCGACGGGCACGGTGGCGACAGCGCGTCAGATGCTTACGGACTACATGATGGCGAAGCACGGACTGGAGCGAAACAGGGTATTTGCGGAGCGTGATGCCCGTGAGGTAGAGGCCAACGGTGGCGACTTCAACGATGCCTACGCAAAGTTCCGCGAGAAGGATTACTCTGGCCTTACAGCCTTGACGGGCGAAGATGATTTGTCCGCAGCCGAAGCCGCTGCACAGCAGATGGTGGATGATTACGAAGCCGCATACGACACGACCGAGCTTTGGTCAAGGACACGCGAGGCTACACAAGCGACGTTGGAGAAAATATACAGAAGTGGTCTATTAAGCAAGGAACGATATGAGCAGATACGTGACATGTTTGAGTATTACATTCCTTTGCAGGGATGGGATGAGACGACCAGTGATGAGGTTTACGGCTACCTGACGAGCAAGAGCGGCCCCTTTGGCAGTCCCATCAAGCACGCTGTAGGTCGTAGCAGCAAGGCCGACGACCCAATAGCCACCATTGCCATGATGGCAGATTCCGCTATCCGTCAGGGCAACCGCAATCAGATGAAGCAGCGCTTCCTGAACTTTGTTCAGAACCATCCGAGTGACTTGGTAAGCATTAACTCACTCTGGCTGGAGTATGATGCGGCCTCCGATTCTTGGGTGCCTGTTTTCGCCGACCTCGAAGATGGTGACACCGCAGCCGACGTAGAGCGCAAGGTCGAAGCCTTTGAGCAGCGCATGGAGCAGCTTGCAGCAGCAGACCCCGACCGCTATAAGCATGGTAGGGATGCCCGTAATATCCCTTACAAGGTAGTGAGGGGTAATCTGAAAGAGCATCAGGTATTGGTAAAGCGAGGTGGCGAGACCTTTGTTCTGACCATCAACGGCAGTCCGCGTGCCGCACAAGCCCTGAACGGGCTGACCAACCCCGACGTAGAGACGGGCGGCGTTGTCGGTAATATGCTGAAAGCCGGTGAATGGGTGAATCGTCACCTGAGTGCGTTCTACACGACCCGAAACCCGGACTTCGTGGTGAGTAATTTCTTCCGCGACATGCTCTATAGTAACTGCATGACGTGGGTGAAGGAGAGTCCACGCTATGCTTTGAGGTTCCACAAGAACTTTGGCAAGATGAACCCTGCAATCATGCGAAAGCTGCTTGGTGAATGGGAGAGTGGAGAGCTGAGGGGAAAAGTTGCGACACAGTCGCAACAAACAAGACCGGGGAGCATGGACTACTACAGGAAGCTGTTCTATCAGTTCATGATGAATGGCGGTGAGACAGGCTATACCAGCGTGCGCGACATCGAGGAACACAAGAAGGAGATTGCCAACGAACTGAAAAAGCAAGGCAGTATGACCCGCAAGGCATGGAGCGCGCTGGGTATGCAGCTTGATTTACTCAATCGAAGCGTTGAGAACTGCGCGAGATTTGCAGCCTTTGTCACAAGCCGCGAAATGGGCAGAAGTATCGACCGTAGCATCTACGATGCAAAGGAAGTCAGCGTGAACTTCAATAAGAAGGGAAGTGGTGGCAAGATGGTCAATGCCACAGGGCAGACCTTCTTAGGCAAGGTTGGCTCGTACGTCGGTGGTGGTGGCCGTTTGGCCTACGTCTTCTGGAATGCCGGTGTTCAAGGCTTGACAAACTTCGGCAGAGCAGGCAAGCGCCATAAAGGCAAGGCCATTGCCGGCGCCGCCTCTATGTTCATCCTTGGCTATGTCATTCCCCAGCTTGCAGCCATGATGGGCGGTGGTGACGGCGACGATGATGATAAGAACGCCTACTATAACTTGCCCGAGTACGTGCGCAGGAGTAATATTTGCTTCCGTGTAGGCGAGCAATGGGTGACGATGCCCTTGCCTATCGAGTTCAGGGCCATCTATGGCCTTGGTGAATTGGCGAGTGGCGTTATCAGCGGCAATGAATACTATGACAACAAGGAAATGGCGTATCAGTTTGCCAGTCAGTTGAGCCAGATACTTCCCCTTGATATGCTTGAAGGTGGCGGTGGTGTATCTCCGATTATTCCGAGTAGCGTTAAGCCCTTCGTCGAGGCCTACATCATGAACAGGAGTTGGACGGGCTTACCCATCTACAAAGATACTCCGTGGAATCAGAATGATCCCGAATGGACGAAGGCGTATAAGAATGCCGACCAAACGCTGGTAGGCGTTTCCAAGTGGCTCAACGAGGCTACAGGTGGCGACGAGTTCAAGAAGGGAGGCATTGACATCAACCCCGCGAAGGTGGAATACCTGCTTAACGGCGTTTTCGGTGGCTACATGAATACTGCAGAGAAGTTGAAGAAGATGGGCGAAACCGTCCTTGGTGACCGCGATTTCGACTGGAGGAATATGTTGCTTGCCAACCGTGTCATCAAGAGTGGTGACGAGCGCACGGCCAACAGGAAATTGCAGAACGAGTATTTCAAGTATAAGAAGGAATATGAGGAAACTCTCCGATTGCTTCGTAAGTATGATGCTGCTGCCGACGAGGGTGTTAGCGGGATGGCCGAAAAGGTGGATTTCCTGTATAACTCGCCTGAGTATATGAGGTATGAGCTGTTCGATGAATACAAGGCAGACATTGACGATATGCGCGATGACATGACTGATGCTTCGGATGAGTCCGAGCGCAAGAATATTGAGGCAGAGATGTATGCTACGATGCGAGAGCTGATAGACCAGTTGCATGAAGTCAAATAGTCCCTGCGCTGATGCGCAGGGCACGGTGGCAACGAAGGTAATAACGAAGATCCATAATATAATAAATAGAGATATGGCAGAAGAAAAATTGTTATCCATGAGGAATGTTCGCCCGTTGCTGGAGATGGATACCATCAAGGAGGCGAAGAAGTTCGGTGACCGTCGTGCGTTCCATGTTCTGATGGAAGCGCAGCAGTACTGGGACAACATGTCGCGTTTCAGGATAGACCGGGAGCGTAACAAGCGTTACTGCTACGGTGACCAATGGGGCGACATCGTCCATGTTGACGGTGAGGACATGACGGAGGAAGAGTTCATCAAGGGGATGGGTACTCCTCCGCTGAAGAACAACCTGATTCGCAGGCTTGTGAAGAATGTACTTGGTGTTTATCGTAGTCAGTCTAAAGAGCCTATATGCACCGCACGTGACCGTGACGAGCAGAAGCTTGGCGAGACGATGAGCACCATCTTGCAGTGTAATATGCAGATGAACAGGATGAATGAGGTTTATGCTCGTACGATGGAAGAGTACCTTATCAGTGGTTTTGTCGTTCATCGTAAGTGGTATGGTTGGCGTAATGAGAAGCTGGATTGCTGGACGGACTATGTTCAGCCGAACAATTTCTTTATCGACAACAACATGCGTGACTTCCGTGGTTGGGACTGCAGCTGTTTGGGCGAGGTACACGACATCAGCTTTGAGCAGTTGTGCCAGCAGTTTGCTCACAGCCCTGGCGACTATGAGCGTCTGAGCCGCATCTATGCTACCGCGCGGAACAAGGGCGCACTGATTACTCAGTGTGAGCGTTTCGGTTACAGCCGTCTGCAGAACTACGACTTCCTGTTTACCTCAGACCCGACGCGTTGCCGTGTCATCGAGGTGTGGCGCAAGGAGAGCAAGCCCCGGTACCGATGCCATGACTACAATAATGGTGACGTGTATAAGATAGACGTTGAGGACTATGGTGTGATGGTGGATGCCGTCAATAATCGGCGCACCCAGCGTGGTATTGAAGCCGGTATGTCAGTGGAGGATATTCCTCTGATCAAGGCCGAATGGTTCATGGATGATTATTGGTACTATTATTACCTGACTCCTTTCGGTGACATTCTGGACGAGGGTGAAAGTCCCTACGAGCACAAGAGCCATCCTTACGTGTTCAAGGCTTACCCGTTCATCGACGGTGAAATACACAGCTTTGTTGCAGACGTTATCGACCAGCAGCGCTACGTGAACCAGCTTGTGACGCTGCACTACTGGATTATGAAGGCGAGTGCCAAGGGTGTTCTTCTGGCTCCCGAGGAGTGCTTTAAGGGCATGGACATCAACGAGGTAGCGGACGAGTGGGCTCGCTTCAACGGTGTTATTCTGTACCGTCCGAGCAAGAGCGGCCAAATTCCTCAACAAGTGGCAAACAACTCGACGAACATTGGCATCAATGAGTTGTTACAGTTGCAGTTGAAGTTCTTCGAGGACATCAGCGGTGTTCACGGTGCTTTGCAGGGAAGAACGCCGACGAGCGGCACGAGTGGCACCTTGTATGCGCAGCAGCAGCAGAATGCGACCACGTCGTTGCTTGACTTGCTTGATTCGTTCTCCATGTTTGTCGTTGATGCCGCGTACAAGGACGTTAAGAACATGCAGCAGTTCTACGACAGCAAGCGCGTGTTCAACATTGCTGGCAAGAGCGGTGCACAGGTTGAGTACGACCCGAAGAAGATACGCGACATTGAGTTTGACCTAAGCATCACAGAGAGCACAAGCACTCCAGCTTACCGTCAGATGGCGAACGAGTTCCTGATGCAGATTTGGAGTGCAGGCCAGATTTCCTTGCAGCAGCTGTTGGAGAATGGTAACTTCCCGTTTGCAGACCAGTTGCTGCAGAGCATCAAGAGCCAGCAGGAACAGCTGGAGAATGGTCAAATGCCGGAGGGATTGTCACCTCAATTGCAGCAGCAGGTGGCACAGGGCGCAAACCAGCAGGCTGTAGAGCAGCTTTATGGTGCTATGCGGCAGGCGGCATGAGGAACCCGCCGCTAACGCGACGGGCACCGTGGCGGCGGTGCGGGAAAACCAAAGGAGGCAGTCATTTGCGACTGCCTCTTTTTGATGGTCTGCCACCATGTAGGGAGTAGGTGGCGAGCGGGTCATTGGTGAGGGTTGCGATGCCCTCTAATACCGCCGCTGACGCGACGGGCACGGTGGTTTCTTCGCTGGAGGACTGCGAAGCACCAATGGGTGGAGGTGATAATGCGGGTGACGATGTGGTTTTACTTTTGCTTTTGTTTTGCATGTTTGTATTCTTTTATAAGTTTTTGGGTTGCCTTGCAGTAGGAGAAGTAGAGGAGGAGTTTTATGCGGCGACCATGTGCATCGAGGTAGCCGTTTCCGTCGCGGTAGGGGGTGCAGTAGAAGCACTCGTTGAGGAGGTCGCGCTGTGTTGCGATTTGGCTGATGTAGTGCTTCTGTTTCAGCTTTCGGAAGGTTTTCCTGTTCATGATGAGTAGCTTGATAGCCGAAGCTGACGCTTCGGACACGGTGGCTGGCATGACGTAGTAGCGTTCGCCTGTTTTAGCATGTTCTTTGTCTGCTTGCTTGACTGCTTCGCGGTAGCGGAGGTAGTCGGTGAATTGTAGGAATGGGTTGTACATAAAACTTGAATTTAGAGTTATAGACTGGTCGCCATGACATGGCGACATACTGAACACTTATATTGTTGCGGCAGAGTCCGCCTTTTTCCTTTTGTGGTTGACAGGTTGCCGTGGTTTCTTGATGATACGCGGCAGATCCATTTCATGATAGCATATCTGCATACCGATGGCACGTGTCATGAGTCGGTCGTCGTGGTAGCCTTCCATTGCCTCGAATCCTCCTTTCTCGTTCTCGATGTATGTGAGGTATTCATCCAAGCACGCCTCTTCGCGTTCGACGTACAGGTGTTCGCGCACAATGGCTTTCAGGTTGTGGATGACCACCTTCTTGGTGAGTGGGTTGGTGTGAAATCCGTACTTTTTTGGCAGTCCTTCGCGTATGTCTTCTGCGCTCTGCTTACGTGCATAGAGCTGGTCACCGTAGGCATCGTGGATGAGCGTAAGGATATACTCAGCCTCGCCCTTTGTGTTGTTGGTTTCAAGGGTATTGCTCTCAATGACCAGTAGCGCATTGTTGTAGTATGCCGCCACCTGTGCGGCTTTCCATGCGAGCTTATCCATGTCGATGTGTCCGTGCCATTCGGCAATGACGGACGGCGGTTCTGCATCCATCATATATATACGGTCAATGACAAGAATGTCTGCAAAGTCTGCTTTCTCTGTCTGTCCCTTGCATACATCGACAATGACGAGGTATCGGTCAATGACTTCTTCCTCTTCGTCCTTCTCCACATCTTGCCACATCCAAAAGCGGCCGTTTTCCTCTTTTCTGAATCGTAGGTTTTGCAATGCCTCTTCGCCTTCGTCAGCACGCCCGTAGATTTCGCCGATGTACTTAGGCGGTCTGCAGGCTGCACGGAACTTTTCAACATCTTCGTTTGCGAATACGCGGCGACCAGAGAAAGTGAAAGCCTCGATATCGTTGGAAGGATATTCCGAAGCCATGTCTGCATGACTTGTGTATTTGGATCGCTCCTGAATGTACCAGTTGATGGCTTCGAGTGTTGCGCCCTGCTTCCACAAGCTCCACAGGTATGTGCCAGGCTGTTCGCGGTCAGATGCGGCAGCTTCGTTGTTGCGGTTGTTATAGAGCCACAAGGCAAAGGCTTGCGTTGGTGTGAGACCCGAGGCTGATGCTTCGGGCACGGTTTCCTTGGTGATGGGAAGTGCATACTGCTCGATTTCGTACCATGCGACAAACATTGCCTCAAACTGGCTTCTGCGCAGCTTGGCAGCAAGATATTCCTTGTGGAAGAAGTTACCTGTTCCGTTTGCCGTTGACTCATACACAATCATGGTGTATGGTTTCAGCAGAATACCCGAGCACGCCGAGCGCACAATCTGCTCAGGTGTCTTTCCGTCGGTTTTCTTCCACAAACCGACCTCCGTGCAGTGGACGAGGTTGTAGTCACCACCACGAGCGGAATCGGGCTTTTCCGCGGTACCGATTTTGATTTTGCAGTTTCGTTGCGGTATGCGGTGTATGTTTCCGCTGTTTCCGACCCCCACCAACTTCGGTTCGTTCTCGTTGTAGGACTCTCCCAGCTTGTAGAGCATACTGATGGGGTACTCCTTAATCATGCGGTCGAACATGTCCTTCACCTCGTTAGAGGCATCCTTGACGTGACCGACGATGAGGCTGTTGAGACCCACCTTGTGTATGAGCTGCAGCCATGCCATGTATATCTGCGTGGCCGTTGAGCCTCCCCATTGTCGTGCTTTCAGCAGAATGAGACGTATGGGCTTCCCTTTGAGGCGCATTGCCTCGAATCGCTCAATCAACTTTCGTTGCGGGCGATTGAGCCGGAAGTGAATATCTTCGCCTCCACCCTTCTGCTTGATGAACACGTATAGCGCCGCCCAAAATGCGAAGTCGAACCGGCATCGTATTCTGACGAATTGCTCGATGATTTTCTGCTTTTCTTCGTCCGTGTATTCCTGTTCTCCGTCCGTCAGTTCCTCAAAGAAAGCCTCAATAGAGCCAGCTGCGACGAGCTGCTTGACGAGGGGCACGCGCATCATGCGCTTGGGTATATACTGAACGGGTATGGGGAAGTCAGATATTTCTATCTTCTTCCTCTCCCCTATCGAGCCTTCGCCGGTGATGGGATTGAACTTGACACGAATGGCTGCGTTGCGTCGTTCGTTCTCTGCCACGATGGCCTCAACCTCGGGGGGTAAACCGCTGAGCACGCTACTTTTCTTCATGGGCAGGAGAGTTATCTGTGATGACTCTCCGCTGCTCTCGGCCATTCATGCGAGCATGATGGCTCTCGTTTGCTGGAGAGTTGAGGAAGCCGACGAACAGCCCGGCAACGTAGCAGTAGATGTGAAGGAGGTTATTTGGGGTGGCTATGGCATAGCCACATACGGAACAGAGTGGAGGTAGGATGAATCCTATGGCGATAAAGGAGATGACCCAGACGTGGAAGAGGCATTTGCGCTTGACCTGAAAGGATACTTGGCCAAGGAGGGAGAAGCATACGGCAGATAGGCCGACGGTGGGGGTCTCGGCGGGAAAACCGCCGAGCACCAACGCGGGGAGGTTGATGGGGAAGGCGGTTGCGGGGGAAGCGGCGGGGAAGGCGGTTGCGGGGGAAGCGGCGGGGAAGGCGGTTGCGAGTGTGTCGATGGGGAAGGTGATGGCGGTGATGTATGCTATGAAGAGGGAGGTTAGAGACAGGTCATAGAGGAAAGCAATAGAAAGGAGGCACCAGCAGTTGATGAGTGCATGAGGGATTGATGCGTGGAAGAATGAATAGAGGAGGCGGGAAAGGATTGATGAACCCTTACAGATGCCGAAATCCCCGATGGTAAAGCCATCGAAAGCACTTGTTAAAACACTGATTATCAGACATATAATGGATATTACAAGTGATATGGTTTTAGTTTGGACTGTTCGTTTCATTTAGTCGTCATTGATATTATTTCTCGCTGTTGAGATATAAGCAAGCTTAGCTTTCTTGGCGGCGTAAAAGCCTTTTTTTGTAGTGCAAATATACACTTCTGCAGAACCGGGTGAAAGATAGAATTTCGGTGCCTGTTGCATAACGACCAGACATGCTATTTCAAAGATGGACAGTTCGGGTTTCTCATTTCTTATTACCATTGCTCTTCTGAAAATCTCCCTGAACATTTCCCGTTTGTTAGGCCTCATGCTCATCAGTTGGTCACCTTTCATCATTGCCGCAATGACAATAGCCGCACGTTCTTCACTGACCCAGAATCGTGACGATGGCTTATTGACCACCTCCCTGTAGATGTCAGCAGGGCAGATGTATGTAGCAGCCTCCATGAGTTCGAAATATGTCCTCACGAGTTCTTCGTTACGTTGTTGTTCATATTCAAACTTGCTTCCGTGTGGTTTCATATTATTTATGTTCGCCATAACATGGCGTCATACTCAACGGTAGTGATGTTATTACGGTTGTCATGAGAGATGATTTATTCAAGTGCAAAGATAGTGAAAACGCTGGTTAAAAGATAAAAGTGAGATATGGTAAAAGTTACTTATCTTTGCCCTGAAAAATTTTCAAACCCATCATTAAACTATGGCAGAGATTGATAATAAGCAAGTTAAGAGCAGGCGTCAGTTGATGACTGAGCGTTTGCAAAGCCGCTATCCCGACAAGGATTTTTCGGATGAAGATTCTTTTTTCGGTCAAATTTCCGATGATTACGACGAATACGACAAAAATCTTGCGGGTTATCGTGAGCGCGAGAAGGCCTTCTCGGACATGTTTACGAGCGACCCTCGCAGTGCTCGTTTCCTGACAGATTGGCGTAAGGGTGAAGACCCCGTTGTCGGTTTGGTTCGTCAGTTCGGCACCGACATCAAGGATGCCATTGATGACCCAGAACGTCAGGAAGAGATAGCCGCGGCCAACAAGGAGTTTGTAGATCGTGTGGCCAAGGAGAAGGAGCTGGAAGATGTTTATCAGAAGAACCTCCAGGAGAGCCTTTCCACCTTGGAGCGTATGCAGCAGGAGCGTGGCATGAGTGATGAGGAGATAGATTCCGCTATGGAGCTTCTTCTGACCATCATCAAGGACGGCATTGTCGGTAAGTTCACCCCAGAGAGTATCGACATGGCGCTGAAAGCCATCAACCACGACGCAGACGTGACCGCCGCCAACGAGGAAGGTGTCGTTCAGGGGAAGAACACGAAGGTAGAAGAGAAGCTTCGTAAGCCGAAGAGTGGTGACGGCACGGCAGCTCTTGGCGGTTCTAACGGTTCAGGAAGACCGAGCCGCCCGAGACCGAGCCTTGGCGCGTTGGACAACTTCGACGATGGTACAAAGACCATTTGGGAGCGCGGTGGCGAGAAGCGCATTAGTGCCCGGTAGTAGTCCTTGCGGACAGACCGCAAGGGACTGGGCAGGAGTGACCCTGCGCTAATGCGCAAGGCACAGTGGTTCCTTCTTCGCGGGGAAACCGCGAAGCACCAACGGAGGGGTGTTCTTCCTCGCGGGGAAACCGCGAAGCACCAACGGAGGGGTGTTCTTCCTCGCGGGAAAAGCGGGAAGCACCAACAGAGAAATGAAGTGTTTTTTTAATTATAGTAATAACCTTTTAATAATTAACAGCAATGAAGAAGATTTCAAAAGCTTCAAATTGGATGCTGAGTTTGCTACTCACATTCCTTGCGCTGGTTAGCGGCGCACAATCGGGTGTTATGCTGGCAGATGCCTCTAACCTTCCCGATGCAGGTAAAACGACAGGTGGCGATGGCGGTAACGCCGCACCTCCCACAGGTATTGCAACCGAGACGGCCGGCCGTCAAGATGGCGATCCCGAGTTCTACACGAAGGACATCGACAAGCGCATCATCAAGATTCGCCCGATGGCGACTCCTATAGACCAGATTTCGCGCTATGCCAAGGCACAAAGCAGTGACTCGTTCGAGGTGAAGTACTACAGCGTAGGCACCCGTCCCATCAGCTGCGTTACGACTGATGCTCTTGAAGCTCAGGTCAGCGGTGCAAGCGTCACTCTTCCCGTAGACGATGCCAATATGTTCACTCTGGATGATACCATCCGTGTCGTTGGAATAAAGGGTAAGTACGATGACAAGGGTGTAGCCTACGACCAGGACGATGAGAATACTCCCGACTTGGTGCTCTGTGTATGTGGCCGTAACGATAGTACCTCAATGCCCGTGGTTTATGCGGTGAACGGTAACAAGGCCACTGACGGTCAGACGACCTTGGTTCCTGCCATTCCTTCCGGCACCACGTTGGTACGTATGGGTAAGGCTTGCGGTGAGCTTGACGTTCAGACTGGGCGCTTCAACAATATCCCTATGCCCGAGATTCAGTACTGCCAGAACTTCATGATACAGGTGGAGCAGTCCACGTTTGACAAGATTGCTGCCAAGGAAGTAGACTGGAGCTTTAGCGACATTGAGGAGGATGGTATCTACGACATGCGTCTTGCTCAGGAGAATACCTTTATCTGGGGCGTGAAGAATGTCATCCGTCACACTACCAAAGATGGTATGAACACTTGGTTCACAGGTGGAATCTGGTGGATGGCCGGCAAGGACATCGAGGTAGGCGAATGGGATGCTACGAAGCAGTGTGCCGTCATCAGCGATGAGAACCTTGTTGACATCAGCAAGGACTTGTTTGTCGGTACTGGTATCGGCAACAAGCGTAAGGTACTTCTTTGCGGTAGTAACATGCTTGCAGCTTTCTCAAAGATTAAGAGTGAGAAATTCCGCCTGAAGGACACCGTTGAGGTTTGGAACCTGAAGTTCAAGAGCTGGGAGACTGACTTCGGTGAGATTCTTACCATCCATCATGAGCTGTTCGACCTGAACGGCATGAGTGACTGTGGCTTCGCCCTTGATCCCGAATACCTGACGAAGAAGACCCACGTAAGCTGGAGCCGTAATATCCTCGACCTGAAGAAGGCCGGTGTTCGTAACACTAATGCTGTGGTCATTCAGGAGGTTGCCTGTCTGTACCTGCGCTATGCTAAGGCACATGCGAGATTGCGCTTGGCCAAGGCCCCCGTTGTCGCTACGCCTACGTTCTCTCCTGACAGCTGGACGGCCTCTGCCGCCACTCAGGTAGTAGAGCTTTCGACAGACACTGTAGGTGCAACCATCTATTACACCACTGATGGCAGCACTCCTACGAGCGCATCTACCGCCTACAATGCGACGAACAAGATTACCCTGAGTGCCACGACCACCATCAAGGCTATTGCCATGAAGGACGGAATGACAGCCTCAGACGTTGCAACGAAGACGTACACGAAGGCGTAAACAACTCCTTGCGGGTGAACCGCAAGGCACCAAACTATAACGAGGGGCGGGCAACTTTTCGCCCGTCCCTCTTTCTATTAAGAGAGGTTGCTGCAGCACAGCAACATACCTAACAATCAAAAAAGACATGCTATGTTGAAGAAATATAAATCCAAGAGTTGCGTAAGCATCAGCGTTGTACTTCCTACAGGTGGTAACACGCACGTCAGTTTCAATCCTGTCACAGGTGGTGGCAGCGTGTACTACACGGACAATGTGCATATCCAGCAAGGTTTGGAACGTCACCCGAAATATGGTAAGCTGTTTGTGGCCGACGATACTCTGAGGACACAGGATGCCCTTGCGGACAGACCGCAAGGCACGGGGATTTCCTCGCGGGGGAAGCGGGAAGCACCAACCGGTGGTGACATTGGTAATGGTGGTGGTGTGAAGGCCGCTGTTGAGGTGAAGATGACCTGCAACGATGACGCCAAGGACTACCTGGCTGACAAGTTCGGTATTAGCAGGAGTAAGATGCGCAGCCGTTCCGAAATCGAGAAGGTTGCAAGCGAGAACGGAGTGGTTATTATCTGGAGTTAAGACCCGCCGCTGACTCGACGGGCACAGTGGCAGAGGAAGCCTGCGTAGAGGTGCAGGATGCGGTTGTAACATCAAAGATGAAAAGAGTATGACATATTCAGTAACGGACTTGGTTGGTGAGATACGGATTGCACTCGACCAGAATATGAACAGCGAGGCTCTTACGGAGCTGAACGACATCGACACGCTGTCTCTCGACGAGCTTATCAAGAGCAAGGTTGAGGATGCCGCGCGCATGGTTGTTATGTTAGCTCCGGCAGTGTTGCTTGGTAGTGGCAAGGCTTTTGGTGACACCATCGGCTGGGATATGCAGGCAGGCTATGGTAGTGGTCATATCGTGCTTCCTGATGATTTCCTGCGTCTGATTGTGTTCCAGATGAGCGACTGGTCGATGCCTGTGACGGTGGCCATTGACGAGACCTCGCCGCTGTACAGCAGGCAGAAGAGCCGCTATGCTGGTGTTCGTGGTAATCCTCAGCGCCCTGTCGTTGCTATCGTGCAGCAGCCCATCGGTAATGTGCTTGAGTTCTACAGCTGTGAGCAAGGCGAGCATGTGTATATCAAGATGGCGCGATATGCACCGATACCGAAGAGATATACGCTTGATGAAGAGGAGGTGATTGACTTGCCGGATAAGCTGGTGCGGCCTGTGGTGTACTATGCGGCTTACTTGGTTGCGGTGGCGCAGCAACAGACGGAACAGGCGAATGGGTGTATGGCCGTGTGTAAGGGATTGCTCGGAGTGAGGGGAAACCCGTAGTTAAACCCGTAGCTAATGCTACGGGCACGGTGGCATAAGCTGATGTTGCGGGCACGGTGGCATAAGCTGATGTTGCGGGCACGGTGGTAGAGGAGAGAAGAATCGAATATCATAAAAGAGCAACATAGGAGATTATGGATATAAGGAATCTTGGTAATTTTGCAAATATAGAAGCCGTGTGGGTAGCCTATCCCAACGGAGGTATAGAAGGTGACTACCTGTTTATTCCCAACCAACAGGGTACAAAATACAGGTGGAACAAGTACATCAAGCAGTGGGAGAATGCAGCTGTGGTGACTGAGACGACGGGTCGGCAGGACTTCACGGTGAGCGACCTGCAGGTACAGAATGAGGTGCATGTGGGCTCTCATGCTGACGTGCATGGTGACCTGCGTGTGCAGGGTGTGTTGCGTGCCGGGCATGTGAAGCAGCCGAACGTGGGCCTGTTTGCAACGCTTGCTGCCCTACAGTCGGCCTACCCTACCCCGGAGGTGGGTATGTGGGCTGTCATTGGTGACAGTGTGCCGGGGTATGTCTACCGCTGCAACACGGCTGGGACGTGGGAGGCAACGGGAGGCACTGGCGGCGTGGACGATTTGGAGAACGTGGTGCTTTACGGCCAGCAGTCGCTGACGGAGGCAGAGAAGGAGCAGGCGAGAGAGAACATAGGCGTGGATACAGTTGTAGAGAACGCGGTTTCCCCTATTGAGGATGAGGTTCGGCCTTTTATTATCAGCGGGACTACGGAAGATACTTGGAGGAATATATGGAGTGATGAGAATAACCCTATTCCAGCTGGTTCTATTATTGAAAATAATGGGGACTTGGATGTTAATGTGTATGATACCATATCCGATTCACCAGGTAGTTATAATTATGTACTCCTTCCTGCTAATAGTTCGTTGACCTGTGAGTGGGCTGTTTACAGATTTAAGACTACTAGAGGTGTTGGCTCTTATTCTTTGAAGGTACACAAGAATGGTACTTTGGAAGGTAGGGTCACTGATTTGGAAGAAAAGGTTAAGGATTTATCAAGTCCTGTTGCATTTGCCACGGGTGAGCAGGTTTCCGATGTCTCTATTGTTGATGACCTCAGTAGCGAGGTGAGTAATGCAGTTCCTTCTGTTGAAGCTGTGAACTTCATGTTTGGAGAAGTAGATTCTAAGTTTGAGGAAACTGATGATACTATACAAGAACTGAATAATGAATTGTATGGCGTAAAGGGTACACTTCCTACTGTTGTAGGAGGGGATGATTCTTATCCTGCGAGATACACTGGAGAACAATCAACTTCTGTGCATTACAGAAATTATACAGTTGATTTAACAGGTGCTTATGCAAGAGGTTTTAGAAAGGTTGTATTCTATGGTTTTTCTTATAAGAAGACAGGCAATACTGTAGTACAAGGAATTATCGCCACAGGAAAGGATGGTAATGATAATTGGATTGTGGAATCATATATTTTGCCTGCCCAATACCAAGCAGGGTATTGCGAGTTACCGATAACAGCTAATTCTACTACACTTGTAGCGACTATTACTAAGACTAATATATCACAAACCGTTGCTGATAGATATCCCGATGATGTGGATGTACATTATGTTCCATCAACGGTGGCTCTTATAGCTGATGAGGGGGGTCTTAAAAGACAAGTTCAAGGACTGGATGTCCGTGTTGCTGCCCTCGAAGAAGGTGGAACCCCAAGTTCTGTGAATTTACCAATTCATTATTTTCCAAGTATTCTCTATGGTGTGATAGGAGAGACTCAGCAGGAATTTGTCAGAGGTATGGTCGCAAGTATGAACCCGTATCAGTACTACAATAAGTTTGTGATGTCTCCTGTTCATGGTAAGGTATATAAGAGATACCTTGAAATTACTCCTGAGTTGGTGAATGGTCAGATTAGCAGTGGTGCTTATGTCAAACATTGCATAGTTGATGATTGGTATAATACTACTCCTGAGACTAATACTCCGATAAAAGTTACAAGGGCTGCTGATTTGAATGTTCCTTCTGGTGGATTGAATGTGCTGTGTATTGGTGCAAGTACTACGAACAAAGGTCAATGGGTTGGTGAGCTTTATAGGAGGCTGACAGCTAATGACGGAACTCCTACTGGATATGGGCTAAGTAATATTAACTTTGTGGGAAGGAAGACAGGTATGTATGCTTATAATGATATTCACTTGGAAGCTACAGGCGGCTGGACTTGGAAAAACTTCTATACTCCACAAAATGCTATCAGGTTTTATGTGAGCGGCAATCCCACTGTGAATATTGGTACCACTTATACGTTTACTGGCGTTGATGGTCAAGGCAATGCTGTCACTGCAACTATTGCTGTGGCAGAGGTTAATGTGTCGGGTGTTGATGGTGAAGATAATATTCGGTTTATTTATGCAAGTGGTAGTCCTATTGCAGTGCCAACGTCTCAGAGTGGTACATTGACAAACAGCGGTGGTGATAGCATAACCTATGTTGACTATAGCAGTGAGGGTTATGCCCCATTTGAGGATGATGGTGAAGTTACCTTTGTTCCTTATGTCGAAACTTACTGCGGTGGTAAACTTGATGTGCTTTGCTGCTTCATGGGCAGTATCAATATTCCTGCTCTTCATGATAATGACCTTAATCCTACGCTTTTGAGTATTAAGCTACTGCTTGATACCTTGCATTCTGAGTACCCAAATTGCAAGGTGCTGATAGGTACTGCTATTCCTTTCAGTACTTACTATGGTTTGGAAGATGACATTGGTGCAAGTGCTAATGCACAGGGTAAGTATATTGATGCTACTTTAGGTGCATTTAGGTATGTGCAGATGATAGATGACTTGATTGCCAAGGGCAAGGATGTTAATAATGAACCTTATAGTAATTTCTGTTATTTGGTGAATACCTTCACAGAGGTTGACAGTGAGAATGTATTTCCTACGACTACCAAGGCTGCTAACACAAGGATGCCTGACTTAAAAGAAGTTGTAGGTACTAATGGTGCTCATCCTAATCTTGAAGGCTTTATGATGATAGCAGATAGTTTCTGTAGGACGTTTGCTAATGAAGTTCTAACCTTTAATGATTGATAGTTATGACAAAGAAGATTTATACATCGAAGAGTGTGGCGAGTGTGCGTGTGCAGCTTGGCGGCGGTTTGAGCGCACTGGTGAGGTTTGCGCCCGAGATAGAGGGCGGGGGCAAGTTTGAGACTACTGACACGGCTTTGCAGGGGGGGCTGGAGAGCCACCCGAAGTATGGGAAGCTGTTTGTGCTGGACTCTTCGGAGGAGAGCGAGCAGAGCGTGACTCAGCCGAAGGTGCAGTACTACAGTTCGGACGGCCATGCCGTGAAGTACTCCCCGCAGACGCTGACGGAGCAAGAGCGCCAGCAGGCTCGTGACAACATAGGTGCGAGCGCGAGCCCTGAGGAGATGCTGAACGTTGTGCGGTATTCGGCGCAGACGCTGACGAATGGGCAACAGGCACAGGCCAGGGCGAACATCGGCGTGGAGGGTGCCATAGCGCGGGCCATCAACAACGCGAAGGAGGAGGTGACAGTGACGGCAACTGCAGACAGCGGCGATGTGTCGGCGCTGGCAGAGCTGACGGTGAAGGTCGGCGGCGTGGTTGTCGCCACGGGAACGGGTACGCTGACGGTGAAGGTGGCCCAGGAGACGGAGTACACGGTGGAGGCTGCGCGTGTGTATGACTACCTCACGCCAACTGCGCAGACGTTCACTGCGAGCCAGGGGAGCAGGTCGGTGACGATGGCCTACACGTACATTGCGCGTGACGTGATTACCATTGACCAGACGGATACAGACGAGACGGCGATGGTAACGGGTGACGTGCAGGGTACGGTGATACAGGCCATCAGGAGCAACAGCCACCTGTACCTGGGTAAGCAGACGGAGACGGGGAACCAGCTCATCTGCCAGCTCTCTGACAGCGACGGGACGAAGTATGCCGACGGCACGAATGCAGCCTTAGACGGCAGCGAGGGTGATCAGTGGATGAAATTGCCTGTGTTCTGGTGGAAGGTGATTCCCGGTGCTGATGCACCGGGCACTGTGGCGGAGGATGGGAGCTATGACAAGTACGCTTTTGCCTTTGCGTTTGCTGGAGAGCCTGACCCGACATGGAAGAAATGGGAGGGCGACAAGAACCTGCTTGGTGCGAAGAAGATGTACGTCAGTGACGGCAAGGGCTACAGCCGCAGCGGCGTTCAGGGCAGCGCGAACTTCACTCAGGCAACAGGCAACAGCTATGCCGCAGCCCGTGGCACGGGCTATTCGTGCGTGACTTGGGAATGGCAGTGGATGATGTGCGTGCTGTTCTATGCGTGGTACGGGCGCATGAACTCGCAGGCCCAATGCGGCACCGGCTCCAACACAAACACACGCACGCTTGGCAGCAAGGATTCGTTAGGCATGACCGACACCACTTCCAGCAACGGCAATACCGACAACACCAAGTTCTGGGGTATTGAAAACTGGTGGGGCGACATTGCGGAATGGATTGGTAATGTCACGTCGAGCGACTATGTGATTACCATCAAGGACATGAATACGGGTGAGAACCGCACGTTGAGCGGCTGGTATCAATTTGAAGGCACTGGCGGCTATGCAGGCCGATTCAAGGTGACAGAGGATCTTGATTTCATACCGCGAGCCAAGAGTGCTACAGAAACGACATCCTACTGTGACTGGGTTAATGGTAACTCAGGCTCCCGCGTGGTCGGCCGCTCGAGCAACGCCGCGAACGCGAACGGCGGTGTCGCTTTCGTGAGCTCGACCTACGCCCCCTCGTACACGAACACGTATGTCGGGTCGCGCCTCGCCTTCAATGGCACGGTGACGGAAGCGGAATCGGTAGCGGCCTATAAGGCCGCGTGAGGAAACGTGGAAGCGTGAGGCGGGGTGCAGGGGTACAACCCCTGCCTCACGCCAAGGGCTCATGGTGGTTGCTATAAAATAGCAACATACATAACAAGAAGAAACAAGGTAGAGACAGGCAGAGGCTCCCGCGTGGTCAACCGCTCGAACAACAACGCGAACACGAACGGCGGTGTCGCTTACGTGAACTCGAACAACGCCCCCTCGAACACGAACACGAATGTCGGGTCGCGCCTCGCACTCAGAATGACTTCAAGCGCAGTAGTCAGCCAAAAGACGAAAAAGATGCCGGATATGGCGGTACGTGCTGCCGCGTAGTCCCGCAGCCTGTCGAGCCTCACTACACTTCCGAACGGGGTCGCTGTGGCACAGCCAGCATACTCAACTGGAAGAAGTGGAAAATCACGATGCGCTTGGGCATAGCGGTGAGTAGACTAAGCCCTATTAGGGAAAGGAAAACGAAAATGGCACGCCCGGAACATGAAGGCTGACAAATAGACCCATGCGGACAGACCGCATGGTACGGGGATTTGAGAGGAATATGCGGGGCTACCGCATGGAACGGAAAGAGAGGATATAAGAGAGGTGAATAAGAGATAGTAAATATTATTGTTAAACAAAGGAACAGGTGTCAAAGAGCATCAAGCATATCACGGAAGAGGCAGCAGATTGGTGTAATATTGCCGACTCGCTGGATTATGAACTTCGTGGCAAGCGCAAGAAGACTTGGGCAGGCCGCTGGATTGTGGCTCATCGTGACATGGTGATACGCGCCATCCAGTCAAGCATCCTCGGTGGTACGCTCCGTCCAGGACGCTACACGGAGAAGACCATTTGCGAACGTGGCAAGACACGTACGATACAGTGCATATCTCTTCTGCGGTCGATAGGTATCCATGCAGTGATGAAGACGGTAGAGAAGCACCTTGACAGGTCGTTTGTTGCCGACACAGCAGCAAGTATCAAGGGCAGGGGTAGTCACTATCTGTTGCGCCGTGTGCTGCATGACATGAATAGTGATCCTGCAGGCACACGTCTGGTGTATAAGGATGACATCAAGAAGTTCTACCAGAGCACGTCTCAGGACGTTCTTATGGATGTTGTGCGGAGTAAGATACGTGACCGTCGTATGGTCAGGATGCTTGAGCGGTGGGTTCGTATGCTTCCAGATGGTGTAAGCATCGGAATGCGCCCGAGTCAGGGTCTGGAGAACCTGCTTTTGAGCGAGTACTGCGACCATGTGATGAAAGACCGTGAGGGATTCCGCTATTACAAGCGTTATTGTGATGACCGTTTGGTTATGGCAGGTTCGTGGCATGAGTTGACACGTGCAGTGCATGCCCTTCAAGAACAGACGGAGAAGGCAGGGGTCGAAATCAAACACACGGCACAATGCTGGCAGCACAAGGACAGAAGCGTAGACTTCCTCGGCTACATCATTCGTGATGACGGCAAGGTGAGCATCCGCAAGAACACCAAACAGCGTTTCGCAAGGCGTTGGTCAAGGGTGCGCTCTATGCGTCGGAGGCGTGAGCTGATAGGCTCGTTCTATGGTATCTGCCGTCACGCCAACGCGAGGCATCTGTTCCGCAAACTGACAGGCATCAGCATGACAAGATTCTCGGAATTAGGATTCATTTACCAACGAGACGGCAAGAAAGAGTTTTCTCAGACGTCAATTACTTTGCGTCAACTGACGAACAGGTCTGTTATTGTGCTTGACTTCGAGACCGACATCAGGACGAAGGAAGGAGAAGGCCGTTACATCGTTGTCGTTCGCATCAAGGACAATGACGAGGAACGTAAGTTCTTCACGAACAATGAGAAGATGAAGAAAGCCCTTGACTTCGCCCAGGAGAAGGGTATGCTCCCCTTTGAGACGGTCATCAAAGCCGATGGGGGATATGGGTATATGTTCACATAATCATATAATAATTACGAATATGAAAGAAATCGACATGACAAGACGCGAGGGCTCGAAAGGCGTAGCCCTTGTGGAGCTTGCGAGCAAGCGCAAGCAGACTTACATCGTAAGGACAGATGTTCAGCCCTACGAGACGGAAGAGTCCGACGGTGTGACGTTCATCGAGCAAAGGTATGCGTACAAGCCTACGATGGATGATGTCAAGGAATTTGTTTTCGGTGTCATCAACAAGCAAACGGACACGAATATACTTAGTGGTTTTGTGTGGAACGGCCATTCTGTGTGGCTGTCCGCTGAGAACCAGCGTAACTTCTCCGAAGCCCATCACATGGGTCTGTTGCCCGTTACGTTCAAACTTGGTGAGCAATCAGACGGTACAGCCGTGTACCATACTTTTGAGACGCAGTCCGAGTTGGATGACTTCTATAGTAGTGCCTTTACATATATTCTGAATTGCTTGCAGGCTGGATGGACACAGAAAGACAGTTATGACTTCACGGAGTATGAAGAGGCGTTGAATGCGCTGTAAGTCAATGACGGTTAAAAGATAAAAGTGTGCGGTGAACATGAATGAGTATTTTTGCGGCGTAAATGTTGCACAAAGAGATAAGATAACAGACGGTATTTTAAATTGTCATAAGCCATGTGCGACTTCAAGAAGGATAAAAAGTGCCGTATCTGCGCCATAGCTTTTTTTATTAGCTTTGGCGTAAGCATCAGCCTGATAGTCGGCGGCTTCTTCGTCCCTCCTCTTGGTGTGATAGACGGCAGTGTGCTTACTGCCGTCGGCGAGCTGATAGTCTTCCCGACTCTTATACTTGGCTTCCGTGCTTTGGAGCTTGGCTACGATGCGAAGTGGACGCACGGTAATACGGCAATAGAATTAACCAATGACGATAATCAACGAACGTTATAAGACTCATGAAAACGAGCAGTGACATGCTTTCCCTCATCAAGGAATTTGAGGGTCTTTCCCTGAGCGCATACAAGTGCCCTGCCGGTGTATGGACAATAGGGTACGGTCATACTCGCGGAGTGACAGCAGGCATGGTTATCACCGAAGAGATAGCGGATGCTCTTCTGATGGAGGATATATCTCCCATTGAGCGTCTGATTAACGGAATGAACATCAACTTCCGTCAGGGTCAGTTTGATGCTTTGGTGAGCTTTGTCTTCAATGTCGGCGAGGGAAAATTTAGCAGTAGTACGTTAAAGAAGAAGATAGTGGCTGGTGCTCCCGATGAAGAGATCGTGTCTGAGTTCAAGAGGTGGGACAAGTGCAAAGGCAAGGTGTTGCCAGGACTTACAAGACGCCGCGAGGAGGAGGCTGCAACATGGATGATATAAGTTACGGTCGCCGCAGGAGGACGAGCTACATAACAGTGGCTCTATTCGCGCTTGTGGCAGGAATGCTTGGTGAAAGGGCTTGGTATTCTTCGCGGGGAAACCGCGAAGCACCAACAGACACGGTTCGGACGGAGGTGATAGATACCATCCCCTACTATGAGCCTGTGGCGAGGGATAGTGTGGTGGTGAGGTATGTGACCAAGGTGTTGAAGGTTGCAGAACCCGCCGCTGACGCAGCGGGCACGGTGGCATTGAAAGTGGGGAGAGCTGACGCGGTGGCATTGAAAGTGGGGGTGGCTGACGCGGTGGGCACGGATGGTACATTAGTTGCGACAGAGTCGCAACAGACGGGACGGACGGACAGCGTAGCCGTTGAGATACCTATTACGCAGAAGGAATACATTGCCGATGAATATCGCGCTTATGTGAGCGGCTACATGCCAAATCTTGACAGCATCTTTGTGCATGAAAAGACGGTCAGTGAGAAGGTTGTTGTGGCACAACAACAAACGCAACGAAGCCGACAGCCGAGGTTTAGTGTTGGTGTGATTACAGGCGTAGGATATGGTGTGATAAACAAGAAACCAGATGTCTATGTCGGAGTCGGTGCTTATCTGCGGCTATGGTAGTCCACGACAGCTAAAACTTAAAAGAGGTGTAAACGAAATAACGACTATATTTGTGGTATGATAGATGTAACGTTGACAGTGAGCAAGCAGCAGGTCTATGACGAGGTAGCCAAGACCACGAGCTATACAGGAACGAAGATGCAGAACGATAACAGCGCGTATGACCGTATCTTCACAACCGATTCAGACAGGTCTATGCTTGAACGGTTCTGGACAGAGGCCTGCAATGCCGCCACGGAGAAGCTGAAGAAGTTCCTTGTTTCTGTGAGTGACAACAGCGAGGGCAGCACAATAGACCTGAGCCGTGACTATGTGGTTGAGCTGGAACTGTCGTCGTCGTATGACGAGAACCTGACGGAGAGCATACAGGCGAGCCTGTTCAGTTTCTTTGTGTCGGCTATTGTATCGAAGTGGTACAAGTTCACGAACAAGGGTGAGGCTGATGGCTATGCAGCCGATGCAGTAGGTATGATGAATGACGTGATGGGCAAGGTATTCTACAGGAAGAAGCCAAAGAGGGTAGTTCCGTTGCCATGACATGGCAACATACAGAACGATGACAACAAGAACGATGACAACAGAACATAATAATAGGAACATAAATACTAAGAGATTATGGCAAGACAAACTATTACTATTACGCTGTACAAGAGCGAACTGATGTACGATGTACAAAATAAGACTTACCTGACAGGCCGGAGCCGTCAGACGAGTGGTAACCACGAGGAGGTGGCCAACATGCAGGCGAACGATGACGAGGAGAATGCCAACCAGATTCTTCGCAGCCTTGGCAATGCCTTTGCTACGCTGAAGACGAAGTTGAGCGAGTATCTGGAAGAGAGTGGTACGACCACCAACGACATTCAGATGGCTGGTACGGGTGACATAACTGTTTCCTTGAAGGTTCCGTCGAACTTCAACAAGGCGACCAACGACACTATCAGTGCCGCGCTGCACCAGTATCTTGTGAACACCGCTATTGGGGACTGGTTCACAATCACCAACAAAAACGACGCCTCCGACTATTTCGCGAAGGCCGCAGCTAACTTGGAGCAGATCCGTGAGGCCGTGAACAAGCGGGTGCGCCCCACACGTACAAATCCCACATCTGCACCAACTAACAGCACAAGTGAAAATTCAGGAAACACAGGAAACCCGTAAGCGATGATAAAGCCAAGGACAAAGAGTGTAACCCTCACGTTCAAGCGTGAGGAAATCCTGTACGACTGCAGGAACTACGCCTACGTAGAAGGTGATACGATGAAGACGCAGGACGAGCACGACCGCCACCAAGTAATGGATATAGGCGAGGATGGTAATATAGACCGTGTGACGCGTGTGTTGGACTTGGCGTTTGCCGACTGCGTGGAACTGTGCTATCCTTACTCCAAGGTTGAGGTGACTGATCAGACGGCACTTGATGATACCCTGCAGGAGCGTGATACGCTGGTTCTAAATATGCTGGTTCCTGATGATTTCTCACAGACGACTGTAGAGCTGTTGCGCCGACTTATTCATGAGCTGCTGGTGTATAAGGTGATGGCTGACTGGACAAGCCACACGAAGCCGGAGAGCGAAGAGAAGTGGGCAAAGAAGGCCGAAGAGGTGGAAGGGAAGATAAGTTCATCTCTGAACTACCGTGTAGGCAGGGTTAGACGTACGCTTTCGCCGTTCGGATAGTCCCTGCGCTGACGCGCTGGGCACGGTGGCAATAAATTGAAAGGCATCTATCCTCACGGACGGATGCCTTTCTTCATAAACTAGCTAAAACAATCATGAGTGTTTGTTTTCTTCGCGGGGAAAGGGGAAGCAGTAACGGAGAGGCTGTTTTTCCTTGCGGACAGACCGCAAGGCACGGGGATTTCTTGGTGGGGAAAGTGGGAAGCACCAACGATTATCGGCGCAGTGGTGATTATCGTGGTTGATTGACATGTCTTGGGGTGTATCTTATGGTGCAGCTGAATATGGATTCGTCTTTTTCGAGGTTGCAGATGAGTGCGACGCGAAAGTATTTGTATGGTGTTCCAAGGAATCCGCGGAGTATGTGGTCTGTGGATGAAAAGACGAGGTGCCAATTGAAGAGGTCACGGGAGCCGTAGAGGATGGTCTTGACGTGTCCCTTTCGGAAGTAGCCGCGCTGTATGATGGTGTCTATGGTTTTAAGGACATCGTGCTGGCCGAGTTTGAGAGGACGGGTGATGAGGAGAGCCGCCGCTGATGCGGCGTTCACGGTGGCTTGGGATTCGGAGGGGGTGGCTTGGGATTCGGAGGGGGTGGCTTGGGATTC
>JAFXTO010000040.1 GCA_017535725.1 Bacteroidaceae bacterium | reverse complement strand
TTAGCCCTCGGCTCGCTAATTTTTATGAAAAAATCTTAAAATCGCAACTTTTTCTTCATCAGCAGAATTAACCACCTCAGCTTTCTATCATTTAATAGGTAAGATATTGAGTAGTAACGACATAGAAATACCAGAATTGTAGCGGTATGACTACAGTGACTATACCTAACAGGCTGATTTCTATTGACAATTTTGTTTTCAAAGGTTGTAGCGGACTTACTTCCGTTACCATTCCTAATAGTGTAAAATCCATTACAAAGGGGGCTTTCAGCGGTTGTGCTGGTCTGACTACGGTATCTGTTCCCAGCAGTGTAACTTCTATTGGGGAATATGCGTTCTCTAATTGTCGCAGTCTGGCATCCGTAACTATTTCCAATGGTGTAAAATCTATTGGCGAATATGCGTTTTCTGGCTGTAGAAATCTGACCTCACTATTCATTCCTAAAAGCCTTACCACCATTGCTCAACCAGCTTTTAATTCCTGCGTCAGCATAGAAACGATTGTTGTTGAAGATGGGAATACGAAGTATGATTCTAGGGATAACTGCAATGCAGTGATTGAAACTGCCTCAAATACTTTGGTGCAGGGATGTAAAAGCACAGTCATACCCAACAGTGTGACAACCATTGACATATATGCTTTTTATGGTTGTAGTGGCCTGACCTCCGTGACTATTCCAAATAGTGTGACTAATATTCCCGTTTGGGACGGTCCAAATGGAACCACAGCCTTTAGTGGGTGTAATAACCTTGAAACGATAATTGTTGAAAGTGGAAACGCGAAGTATGATTCACGGGGCAACTGTAATGCATTGATAAATACATCGACAAATAGTTTATTGTTGGGATGTAAAAACACAGTTATTCCCAATACAGTGACTTCCATCAAAGGCTACGCTTTTTATGGTCGCAGTGGCCTGACTTCCGTAACTATTCCCAACAGTGTGACTTCCATCAGTGAATATGCTTTCCAAAGATGCCCTGACCTGACTTCAGTTATCATCCCTAATAGTGTGACTTCCATCGGTGAATATGCTTTCGATGGTTGCACTAGTATAACCTCAGTGACCGTAGGAACAAGTAACCCCCTATCTATTAATAGCAGCGTATTCCCGAACAGAACAAAAGCGATATTATATGTGCCAATGGGCAGTAAGGCAGCTTATTCGGCTGCTAAATATTGGAAAGACTTCAAGGAAATAGTTGAAATGGCCAATATAGACTTTGCTGATGCCGAAGTGAAGCGTATTTGCGTGGAGAACTGGGATACTAATGGCGACGGCGAGTTGTCGTTTGGAGAGGCCGCCGCAGTGACGGATATAGGACAGGTGTTCAAAGCAAATAGTGTCATTACATCGTTTGTTGAGTTGCAATACTTCACAGGATTGACATCCATAGGAGATCGTGCTTTTGACAATTGCAAAAATCTTACCAATTTGAGATTGCCAGAAGGTATCTCCTCAATCGAGTTAGGAGCTTTTCTTCATTGCGACTTACACTCTATTTACATCCCTGCAAGTGTCAAGGAAATAGGCATTTATCCATTTGTACACAACTCTAACCTTACATCCATTCAAGTTGACGCAGCAAATACGTATTACGATTCGCGGAACGAATGCAATGCCATTATTGAGACATCGAGCAACACACTGATACAAGGTTGCAAGACAACTGTCATTCCCTCTGGGATAAAGAAAATTGGAGACTTCGCTTTTGAATTTGTTGATTTAGAGCACATGGATCTTCCACAGGGCTTGGAAGAAATATCTTGGTGTGCATTCTATGGGTGTGCCAACCTTGAAGAGGTGGCATTCCCAGATGGGCTCAAGTCTATAGGTAGATTTGCATACGATGGTTGCACTAGCCTTGAGAACATTGTAATACCTGCCAGTACGACTTATGTGAGAGGGTCGTCTTTTGCCGGATGTTACAATATAGAGATGCTTCAGGTAGCACCAGGCAGTGCGACATACATTTCACCAGATGGCAGCAATGCTGTTGTATCAAAGGATGGAACAAAACTTGTAGCAGGTTGTAAGAATACGATTATTCCCGAAACCGTAGTGGTAATCGGTTATGAATGCTTTTATGACCAGAAGAATCTAACGACTGTATCCATTCCTGCTTTGGTGACAACTATTGAAGATTATGCTTTTTGTGGATGTGATGCTCTTACTGAGATAGATATACCTAAGAACGTAGAGACAATCGGAGAATATGCTTTTTCCGGAAATCGGATAGTATCCGTTACAGTTAGAAGGGAAGTGCCAATTGCAATTACAGCCAATGTGTTCACAAATCGCGCCAACTCAATTCTCTATGTCCCCTTCGGTTGCAAGGCGGCTTATAAGGATGCAGATTACTGGAAAGATTTTAAGGAGATTGTCGAGTTGGAAGAAGATTCTGAACTAGATGACGAGATTGAGGTTACAGATATTTCATCTTTGTCAGATGCGATTTATATAGACCCAATGGAAGGAGGAGCTGGTGATATTGTCAAAATGGAAATCAGATTGAAAAATGTCACAACTCCTGTTGGCTGTTCTTTCTCCTTAACTCTACCAGAAGGGTTTAGATTAGCTAAGGACGAAGACAATGACATTATATATGAACTTGACAGGCGTGCAAAGAAAATGTCTATTACAATGAAGGACTGGGACAACGGTTCTTATAACTTTGCTTTGACACCTTCATCTGGAACGGCTACCATCTCTGGTAATGACGGAACTATCATTACTTTGTACCTGCATGTACCAGAAGACGCAGTGACAAATAAAACATACGGCATCCACCTGACTCTGAACAAAATGAATCTCATCGTTGATGGTCAACTACATGAATCTTCACTAAGCGATATCACTACATCATTCTATGTGTATGATTATGTATTAGGTGACGTAAATAGTGACGGAGTTGTTACTCCAGCTGATGCCATTATGATTATCTACCATTACTTCAAAATGGAACAGAATGACTTTAATCCGATAGCTGCTGATTTGAATTTCGATGGCTTTATCACTCCTTCCGATGCCATAGAGGCACTTGAGCTATACTTCGATTCAAACTCTCCAAATTCTGTGCGTAAGAAAAATCCAGAGTTAGATCCACAGTAGAAGTAATCCCTGCGCCTATATATACTGTCAGCTGCTACAACGACCTTTGTCGTGATTGGTAAACGGGCATTTTTCTGTAGTTCGCTGCATCTTTTTTGTGAAAAGTGCGAGTGTTTGTCGAAAAAAGGGTATCTTTGCATTGCAAAACAAGGAAAACTTATGCTAGCTGACAACGAACGACAAGTAATATTGGAGCTGCTGCACCGCGAGGTGGTACCAGCCATCGGGTGTACGGAACCGATGGCGGTGGCGCTCTGTGTGGCACGTGCCACGGAACAGCTGGGTACACTGCCCCAGCACATCGCTCTCCGGCTTAGTGCGAACATCCTGAAGAACGCCATGGGAGTCGGAATCCCTGGAACAGGGGGCATGATAGGTCTGCCCATCGCCGTGGCTATGGGAGCCATCGGAGGTAAGTCATGCCTCGGGTTGGAGGTTCTGCGCGACTGCACATCTGCTGACTTGGAGGCTGCCAAGCGTTATATCAACGAGGATCGTATCTCTATTCAACTGGAGGAGCAGGATCCTGACAAACTGTTTATCCACGTCCAGGTCACGGGTGAAGATGGACGTACTGCTGAAGCGTGCATCAAGGGGAGCCATACGCATTTTGTAGAAGACCCACCCCTCACCCTCCCTCAGAGGGAGGGAGTGGTCACTTGTGAAGGGCGTGCGCAAGGGGGCGATGGAGAGCTGGTTGAGGAGCCAAAGGGGGCTTCCCCCCTGTCCCTTTTCTCTGTCTTCACCTTCGCCACCACGCAACCCTTGGACGACCTTCGTTTCATCCTCGATTCCAAGCGACTGAATGAAGCGGCAGCGGCCGACGGTCTGCGAGAAAACTACGGGCACCAGCTCGGAAAGACCTTATGTAGTCCGTTGGGACGTGGCATTATGGGCGACGGCATTTTCTCGAAGATTCTGAGTGAGACCAGCTGTGCCTGTGATGCTCGCATGGCGGGAGCGAAGATTCCAGTGATGAGCAACAGCGGCAGCGGTAATCAGGGAATCTGTGCGACGATGCCGGTGGTGGTCTTCGCACGCGAGAATCATAATACGGAAGAGGAACTGATACGGGCACTGACACTCTCGCACCTCACTGCCATCTACATCAAGCAGTCGTTAGGCACGCTTTCGGCACTCTGCGGATGTGTGGTGGCAAGCACAGGAAGCAGCTGCGGCATCACCTACCTGATGGGCGGCACCTACGAGCAGGTGGCTCACTCGGTGAAGAATATGATAGCGAACCTGACGGGCATGATTTGCGATGGTGCCAAACCCTCGTGTGCCCTGAAACTGACGACGGGTGTGGGAACGGCGGTGATGTCGGCGATGTTGGCCATCCAGCATAAATACGTGACTTCGGCGGAAGGCATCATCGAGGATGATGTGGATCGCAGCATCCATAACCTCACATCGATAGGTAGTCGGGGCATGGACGAGACGGATCGTTTCGTGCTTGATATCATGACGCACAAGGAAACGTTGAAAGGTTGATATCCCCTAACGCGTACGTTCCTATTTATAAATACGTATATACGTGTTCGCCCAAACGTATATATGTTTTGAGCACTTTTTCCCGTTTCGATCACTTTTCTTCTGATATCTTGCTCGCTATCAGTAAGAAAGGAATCGTGCGGCATCCGTTTTTCAGTCACGTTTCGGTCATTTTCAATCACTTTTCAGTCATTTTCGGTCATTTTTCGACCACTACTCAGCCTCCCTCTCCAGCCATTTCCATAAGTATGCAAATAAGGAAATTGCATGATGCTGTTACCCAATAAGTTGGCCTCCGATTTTGTAAATTTCCCTGGATTGTCCCGCCAAAAAATTTGGAGGATATGAAAAAAAGGCGTACCTTTGCACCCGAATCTGGCGAAGAACCGTCAGCGCTGTTTAAGCGACCCATCTGACGATTCTTCATACGACTCCAGATAGTTTTATGCTTAACAAAAACCTTAATTCAAACACCAACGGTGAGGGACAAGACGTCCAAATCACCGAGCAGTACCTGACGGACAACCTTGAATTCCGACGCAACTGCCTAAATGCCAAAGTAGAATTCCGCGAGCGTAAGTACGATGCCGATCTGCTTTTGGAAGCCAAGAACGAGGAGGGAACACCTATCTACGAAACCGTGGAGCAACGCTGGCGACCTCTCACCGATGAGGCCCTGAACACCATCATCCGACGTGCCAAGATTGCATTGCCGGACGTTGAGGGGCTGAAAACTAACATCGTGGAGTACCTATTTAGCGAAGACATCCCGCTCTTTGACCCGGTAAAACAGTGGCTTGACAACCTCCCCGAATGGGATGGGCGTAACTGGGTAGCCGACTACTTCGGACGCATTCCGGGCATCACCAACGAACAGATCCAGCGCTACGGCGTCTGGCTACGTTCGACCGTTGCCCACTGGTTGCAACTCGACACCATGCATGGCAACGAGAACATCGCTATGCTCATTGGCGACCAAGGTTGCGGAAAGACCATCTTTTGGCGCAGACTCCTGCCGCCAGAACTGCAGGAATACTTCCTGGATCACTTCAACTTCGCGAACAAGTTCGATAGCGACATGGCGCTGTCCAACAATCTGATTGTCAACATCGACGAGATTGACCAGCTCACCCCTTCCCAGCAACCCAAGCTGAAGTATGCGCTCTCCAAGAACCGCGTCAACGGACGTGGTATCTATCAGAAGACGCAGACCGACCGTCCGCGCTATGCCAGCTTCGTGGCAACGACGAACAACCCGCATCCGCTCAACGACCCCACGGGTTCCCGTCGCTTCCTCTGTGTGCTCATCCCCGCTGGAAAGGAGATTGACAATACGCAGGAAATCAACTATGTCCAGCTCTATGCACAAGTCGTACACGAAGTGCGGGAGCAACATCTGCGCTATTGGTTCGACATGAGAGAATGTCGCGCCATCGAGCGCGATAACCTGGAGTTCCAGCACACCGCCGACCTCGGCGAGATGCTCACCATCTGCTTCCGTAAGCCCACGACGACTGAGATTGTCCAGCCCATGGGTTACAAACAGATCTTTGCAGTCCTGAACCAGCAGTATCCCTCCTTGCAACCCAATGCCAGCACCAAAAGTCGCATCGGTCGCATCCTCAACGAGATGGGCATCAAAAAAGACCACACCTCCCACGGCCCCTGTTACTTTCTCATTCCCAAACTGGCGGCATAGTGATTGAAAAGTGACCGAAAAGTGATCGAAAATGACTGAAAAGTGACCGAAAAAACATTTCGGTCACTTTTCTCTTTCCTGATATTCAACTACTTATAAGCAAATAGTGACCGAAACGCCCAGAACCATAAAATTTTCTGTAGTCAGACTAAACAGAAAAGTACTAAAACAAAAAAACGGCTCATCTCACGATGAACCGTTTTTAGCTATGAACAAATCTTGTTGAATCTTTTCAGAATAACCGTTTCGGTGCTCACATGCACTTCTGCTTTCTTGCCGCATCACTGCGACTGTACGGCTGGTTATTCTGCAATCAATTTACCTTAACTAACTTACCTAAAGTTGAGTAGCTTTCGCTACTCTGGATGAAAACCTTTAAAACTAACCTAATACCATGAAAAACCGTATATCTTTAAGTCTCGCGCTTGAGACCTTTTTTCTTTTTGACGGTGCAAAGGTACGGACTTTTTGTGTAATAAGTACACTTTATACAAGTTTTTTTTCGTTTTTGATGCTCTAAAACGTAATTCGTTGATTCATATCAAGGAAGAAGCGCGGATAGATGTGCTTTTGTTACGATTTGGAACTTATTTATGCGCATTTTGTAAGTTGGTGCGAGTGTATAGTTGGATGGGTCCTTTTAGTCCGGAGGGCATGGGTGTCCAGTTGGCGTAGGTCGTGCTGTGGTAATTGATGTCCACGACGTTGATATCTTCGAACTTCCTCCAGAATACCTGCTGTCGGTCGAGGGCTGCGATGTGGTTGGCAGGCAGGTTGGTGACTTCTATGCGCAGGCGATTCTCTCCTTTGCGGAGTACCCCCTGTGGCACCTGAAGCACGAAGGGTACTGCCCACGCACAACCTATCTCGCTGTCGTTTATGCTGACGCGGGCACTCTCCCTGACTTCGCCGAGGTCGATTTGCCAAGGTTGCTGTGCCTGTTCGTCGGATTTCAGGCTGAATGTACACTCATAGACTCCCGTGCCCATCAGCTCTGCGGTCTCTGCGTTGAGGCCTTCCCAGGTCTGCAGGGTGTCGAGTAGGAAGGTTTGGCTTATGGCTGGGGTGCTTTCGAGGAAGGTGAGCCGCCAGCCCTGACGGAGGTGGAGGGTGTCAGCAGTTGTTGGGCTGGCGGGAGCGTGGTCGACGGTGTGGCTGCTAGTGACCGCGTTGCTGCTGTTGTCTGTCAGGAGGAAGCGCGATTCCCCAGAGCGGAGTTGGATGTGAAGCTGGCCGTCGTGAATCTCGGCAGGGTAGGGGAGGGCCGTGGTCATGGGGTCTATCCAGGTGGCAGAACGGAAGTCCACGGCGAGGGGGACGTAAGCATCCACGTCGTGGGGGGTGAGGTTGGCGATGAAGTAGTGGTGGGAGGGGGAGGAGGTAGAGGGAGAGGTAAGGGGGGAGGAAGGGGGAAGGGAGGAGGGGGCGGAAGGAGAGGGGGAAGGAAGGGCGGAAGAGGGGGTGGGAGAACCCGTCGGGAAAACCGACGGGCACCAACGACGGATGAGGTGGAGGCCGAGTTGGGTTTTCAGGGCTTCGGGCTTGGCGACCTGGGACAAGGTTTGCGGAGATAGGTCGCGGATGATGGGGGCTCCTTGGGCTTCCAGGGCTTGAAGGTGGTGCTGGAGTTGGGGCGACAGGCGGCAGTTGCCTGGGATGATGAGGGCTCGGTAGGGTGTTCCGCTGGCGGTGCGCAGGTGTTCACCGTCGAAGGTCGTTGTGAGGAGGTAGCGTTCGCTGATGTAATCGCTGTCGAATCCCAGGGAATCTATAGTAAGGATTGCGCGTATGAAGTCTGCTGCTTTGCTGGCCATGGAATGGATGTCGAATTGCATCAGCCGCTGCTGCGTCTGTTGGTGCCATAAGTCTCGAACGGGCAGGTAGACGAGGAAGTCGTTGTCGGGCTGCCCCCACTGCAGGAACTGCTGACAACGCTCGATGTACTGCATCAAGTATTGGGCATCGCGCCAGATGGTGTTCGTCGGCGACATATCGACCGATGCATAGAACTGCCAGCCAGGCCACGTATCCTCTTTGGGCGAGAAGCAGGTGCCATGGAACAACATGCGGTTGACACCCGCACAGAACATCAGATCCAAATCAGGTTTCATCTGCGACAGACTCGTGCGGAAGTGCTCTGTCAGCCATGTGAAGCTCTCCGCACTGGTGAGCGGCTTGCCTGTGATGTGGGCTGCCGACGAAGCGTATTTGAGCATCGAGAAGTCGGCATCGTTCTTGCGGGTCATCGCATCGCGTCGCAGGCCACGAATGCCGAAGTCCGTCAGTCCAAAGCCTTCAATCTCAGGAATATCCACTGCCGCATAGACGTCAATGAGGTTCGCCGGCGAGCCATGAGCCTGATTGCGTACCTTGGTGCCGTGGGAGTGTGCCCATCGCGTCCATTGTTCCGTGAAGTTCTGCAGCAGCAATTCTCCCATTGTTTCGCGATAGTCGCTGATGATATCTGCATCGCCATCGATGAATGCCGTCAGTCGGTCTTCCAACCGGTAGCCGCGCCGTTGTGCAAACTCCTCTAATAAGGTGGGTGTCCAGTCGGCACCATAGACCTCGTAGCTGTCGTTGAAGAGGGTGGCAGGCCAGGGGGTGCCATTTTCTGTGAAGGCGTCGTCGATGCGCTGCAGGTAGTGTGCCACCGCCGTGGAATCAAAGTGATCAATGACCCAGCCCTCGCCTCCTGGAGCTGCACGTTTCACCCGCTGGCGCGTCCGGCTCTCGAAGAGTGCGATGACCCTGCGTCGGGCGGCATCAGAAGTTGGGAAATCCCGTTGCACGATGAGTCGTGCGAAGTCCTTCTCTTTTTGGGGAGCTTCCAGCTTGAGCCCTTCGACAGCTTCCTTGTTGACGATGGTATCCACCACCACCAGCTTGCAGGCCGCCTCTTCCAATGGCACGTCTGGGCCGCCGAATGGCCAGCCCGTTCCACAACTCATATCCACCTGGATTCCCAGGCGGTTGCTCTCTTCGATGCAAAAGCGCAGCAAGTCCATCCATCGCGTGGAAAGAAAGGGCACGTTGTTCTGTTCATTGCCCTTCACTCCGTAAATCGGTGTTATTTCCACGGTTCCGATACCCTTTGTCGCATACTGTTCCAGGTTCCATCGCAGGTTCTCCTCATCCACCGCCGAGCCCATCCACCACCATCGGGTGCCAGCCTTTGCCGTTGAGGTCTCCTGCTTCCTGCGGACATTCACGTTGTGTGTCTCCACACTTTCTATCGCCTCCGTATTGAACTCTCCCCGTTCCTCCTCCACGTCAATGTCCTCGAAGGTGAAGCGATGCAGTCGGTATTTGTCTGAGGCGCCGATATCGAGGAAGCGGCGGCAGCGCATCTGGATGTTCCTGATGGTGATGTCGTGGCACTCTGACAGCGGCATGTCCTGGCGTTCAGAGGGTTGGAAGAACTGTGTCCATGGACGGATGAAAAGGAAACTGCCGCAGGAACCCGTGATGCGTTCCACGCGCAGCTGTTCGTAGTGCTGAGGGGTGTCAGGTCGCATCTTCAGCCACAGCACGCGACTGGCTTTGTCAACGTGGCAGTCGCGCAGGATGATATTCCGGTCATGCAGGCTCTCGCTGCCCAGGGTGAGGCATCCGTGGACGAACCCATAGCGACAGTGCTGCACGATGACGTTCTCTGTCGGTCCGTTCTCTGGTTGCAGGTCTGCCCAGGTGCCCTTTCCGCCTTTGATGACCACGGCGTCGTCGTTCACGCTGATTTTGCAGCCATGTACGAGCACGTCGCGGCAGACATCAATGTCCAGGGCGTCGCTGCTGGGAGCTTTTGATTCTGCCGGCTCATGGGGTGCATAGATGGTGCAGCCGATGTACTTCACGCGCTGGCAGCGATAGAGGTGGCTGGTCCAGAAACCGCTGTTGATGAGGTGTACGTCCTGTACCTGTACGTCGTTGCAGTTGGAGAGATAGACCAGCCGAGGTCGCAGTGCCTCGAGGTTCGTACATTCTGGATTGAAGCGGCGCCGAATCCAGAACTCCTCCCAAAAGCGAAGGCCGTTGCCGTCGATGGTTCCCTGTCCGCTGATGGAAAAGTGGTCCACGCTATCGGCGTTCACCAATGCCGCAAAGTAGTCGCGTGTCTGCCCTTCGATGCGGGTCTTCAGCAAGGGGTAGTGCTTGATGGCATCGATTCCCTTCAGCTTTCCGCCCTCCTCGACATGCAGGTGTGTCCCTCTCTTGAAGAACAGCGCTCCCGTGAGGAACGTTCCACGCGGCACCACGATGACCCCTCCTCCATCGGCCGAGGCGCGGTCGATAACGGCCTGTATCGAAGCCGTCTGAACGAGGTTGCTGTCCGTGGCCACGCCATAGTCCGTGAGGACGTAGCGTGTACCCAGTGTCGAAATGTTGATGCGGCTGGTGTCGGCGAACCAACTGCTGATGGGCGTCCCATCGGGCCAATGGTTAGTAGTCGGTTTTCCGCTTCCGGCCACTGCTCGGATTCCAAAAGTGCATAGAAAAGCGCACAAAAACAAGTTGTATCTCATCATAATCGTGTTTTCGGGTGCAAATATACAAATAATCGGCGATTTTTTCTTATCTTTGCACACACAAATGCTCAAACATCTATGAAGAACTTCCTCTTTTCTGTGCTCACAACGCTATTCTGCGTTCTTCCTGCCGCCTCTGCCCAACCCGCTGCCGAGGAGGTGCTGGCAATGGCGCGTAGGGTGAATGACTATTTCATGAACAATGTTCCTGACCCTACCCAGCCGACCTTTGTAAAAAAAGAACGTCCCAGCCACCTGTGGACTCGTGCGGTATATTATGAAGGTCTGATGGCCCTCTATGCCATCGACCCCGTTCCCGCTTATCTCGACTATGTGGACCGTTGGGGTGAATTCCACGGCTGGAAGCCGCGTGACGGCATTCGGACGACGGATGCCGATAACCAGTGTTGCGGCCAGACCTACCTCGACCGCTATCTGATGACAAATGACCGCCGCATGATGGAGCACGTGCAGCAGAACCTCGAACTCCAGATGCAGACAAAAGTGGGTTGGTGGACGTGGGTCGATGCCATTCAGATGGCCTTGCCCGCCTATACAAAGATGTATCGCATCACGGGCGACAGCCGCTATGCCGACCACGCCATGAAGATGTACATCTGGACGCGTGACACGTTGGCCGGTGGGCTGTTCAACGAAAAGGAAGGATTGTGGTGGCGTGACCAGGACTATGTGCCGCCCTACAAGGAAGCTGACGGCAGCAACTGCTACTGGAGCCGAGGCTGCGGATGGGCGTATGTGGCCATCGTCAAGGCGATGGATGATCTCAGTTCACGCCCCATGGATAAACAGATGCGGCGTCACTACCGCCTGCTGCGCAAGGACTTCGAGCGCATGAGTGCCGCCCTGTTGTGTTGCCAGCGTGCCGACGGTCTCTGGAATCCCAGCTTGCTCTGTCCTACGAACTACGGCGGCAAGGAACTCACAGGCTCCGCTCTCTTCCTCTGTGGCATGAGCTGGGGCATCCGCACTGGGTTGCTTTCGTTGCGTCGCTACCGCTCTGCCTGCGACCGTGCCTGGAAGACGATGGCCACCGACTGTGTTCATCCCGACGGTTTCCTTGGCTACGTACAGGGTACGGGCAAAGAACCTGCTTCTGCCCAGCCCGTCACCTATGAACAACATCCTGACTTCGAGGATTTTGGCACTGGCTGTTTCCTCCTCGGTGCCGCGGAATACTATCGGCTGCTGACGTCCCGGCCCTGATAGCAAGACTGATGATGTGTTATATTAAGTAGGTGTTCAAAATTTTTGAACACCTACTTAATGTATAGAGCTACCTTATTTCTGGTCGTAGGCGTGCTTGGGATAGTCAACGGTGTAGTGCAAGCCTCTGCTCTCCTTGCGTTCGATGGCCTGGCGGGTGATAAGGTAGCCAACGTTGACCATATTACGGAGTTCGCAGATGTCCTTGCTGGCCTTGACGCGCTTGAATAGTTCCTCTGTCTCCTCGTAGATGATGTCCAAGCGGGTCCAGGCCCGATGCAGGCGCAGGTCGCTGCGGACGATGCCTACGTAGTTCGACATAATCTGCCCTACTTCCTTCATATCCTGTGCGATGAGCACTTTCTCCTCGTTGGTCATCGTGCCTTCGTCATTCCACTCCGGTACCTGCTCGTTGAAAGCATATTCGTCGATGTGTGCGATGGAGTGCTCGGCCGCCTTGTCGGCATAGACCACGGCTTCGATGAGGGAGTTGGAGGCCAGGCGATTGCCGCCGTGGAGGCCGGTGCAGGAACATTCGCCGACGGCGTAGAGGCGGTTGATGGTGGACTGGCCGTTCAAATCGACCTTGATACCTCCGCACATGTAATGGGCACAGGGCACCACGGGGATGTACTGCTTGGTGATGTCGATGCCGATGCTGAGGCACTTGGCGTAGATATTGGGGAAGTGGTGCTTGGTCTCCTCGGGGTCTTTGTGGGTGACGTCGAGGCAAACGTGGTCGATGCCGTGGATCTTCATCTCCTTGTCGATAGCTCGCGCTACGATGTCGCGGGGAGCGAGGGAGAGGCGTTTGTCGTACTTCTGCATGAACTCCTCACCGTTGGGCAGTCGCAGGATGCCGCCGTAGCCGCGCATAGCCTCGGTGATGAGGTAGGCGGGGTGCGTCTCGCTGGGATTGAAGAGGGCGGTGGGGTGGAACTGCACGAATTCCATATCCTTGACGATGCCCTTGGCGCGATAGACCATGGCGATGCCGTCGCCCGTGGCAATATTGGGATTGGTGGTGGTGGCATAGACGGCACCCGTGCCGCCGGTGGCCATCAGCGTTACGCGCGAGAGGAAGGTGTCAATCTTGTGGGTGTCAGGGTCGAGGACGTAAGCGCCGTAGCACTCGATGTCCGTCATGTGGCGGTTGACCTCTCGGCCGAGGTGGTGCTGGGTGATGATTTCCACGGCGAAATGGTTCTCGAGGACGGTGATGCGTTTGTCGGCGCGTACGGCACGGATGAGTCCCTGCTGGATTTCGTGGCCGGTGTCGTCGGCGTGGTGCAGGATACGGAACTCCGAGTGTCCGCCTTCGCGGTGGAGGTCAAACTCCCCATCCTCGTTGCGGTCGAAGTTCACGCCCCACTTCACGAGGTCTGCGATGCCCTTCGGCGCGTTTCTTACCACCTGCTCTACGGCGGCGGGGTCAGAGATGAAGTCCCCGGCCACCATGGTGTCCTGGATGTGCTTCTCGAAATTATCTACCTTGAGGTTCGTGACGCTGGCCACGCCGCCCTGTGCCTTGTCGGTGTTGGCCTCGTCAATGGTGGTTTTGCAGATGAGGGCCACTTTGCCCTTGCCGCTCTGGGCGACCTTGAGTGCATAGCTCATGCCGGCTACGCCCGAGCCGATGATAAGGAAGTCGAATTTGCGAATCACGTTGTTCAGTTTTTAGGGTGTTGAGAGGCACTTTGGCCCCTTAGTGGGGGCAAAAGTAGTGAAAAATCGGAATACGGCCTAAAAAAACAGGATTTTTTGTGTCCACATGCTCTTTTGGGGGCTATTTCGGTTGCCTAAGGCCGCTTGTTGAATGCCCAGCTAATTATTTAAAGGTACGCGTGCGCGACGATTTTGTCATCTGTACATGACTTCAGACAATAAAATGTCTTCGAAATGGGTCATTTTCTGATAAAATGCTTCGCATGTGAAATTTTTTACCTATCTTTGCGCCCGAAAAGAGAAACGTGCGAGTTAACACCACTCGCAGAAATAGGTAAAAGCGTTATGAAAACACTCGAAAAAATCTTTGCAGCCAAACTGTTGAAAGTCAAAGCTATTAAACTACAGCCCCAGAACCCCTTCACTTGGGCCAGCGGCTGGAAGTCTCCTTTCTATTGCGATAATCGTAAGACCCTCTCATACCCTGAGCTGCGCTCGTTCGTGAAGACCGAGATTGCGCGCATCATCCTCGAACGCTTCCCCGAGGTGGAGGCTGTGGCAGGCGTGGCTACCGGTGCCATTCCACAGGGAGCACTTGTGGCAGACCTGCTGTCACTGCCCTTCGTCTATGTCCGTTCGAAACCCAAGGATCACGGACTGGAGAACCTCATCGAAGGAGAACTGAAGCCGGACATGAAGGTCGTCGTCGTTGAAGACCTCATCAGTACCGGTGGCAGCAGCCTCAAGGCCGTGGAAGCAATCCGGATGAACGGATGCGAGGTCATCGGTATGGTGGCCGCATACACCTATGGATTCGATGTGGCTACCGAAGCCTTCCGCCAAGCCAAGGTGAACCTCGTCACACTCACCAACTACGAGGCCGTCGTCAACGAAGCCGCACGCATCGGATATATCAAGGAATCTGACATCCAGCTGCTCAACGAGTGGCGTAAAGACCCAGCACACTGGGGGTAAACCTCTCTTTAAACTTTAAACTTTAAACCTTAAACCTTAAACATTAAACTACGGCGCAAGCCGTCCCCATATATGACCAAATTCGAAAGTTCCGTAAAGCTCATTCATTATCCGCAGTCTTCTGTCTATGCGAAACTGTCGGACTTAAATAACCTCCGCGTCATTCAGGAGCGCGCCAACGACCCTGCCTTTGTGGAGCAAATCAAGTCCTCCGGACAGGTGCCGGAGGATAAGCTCGGCCAGATACAGGAGGCCGTGGCTCAGCTGCAGTTCACGGAAGACGCCGTGACCTACCCCTCTTCACCTATCGGAGCCGTGACACTCCGCATCGTTGAACGCGATGAGCTGAAGTGCATCAAGTTCATCGTCGAAGGGGCCCCCATGGCCGCAAATCTCTGGATTCAGCTACTACCCACATCGCCCTACGAGTGCAAGATGAAGTGTACCATCGGCGCAGAACTCAATTTCTTCATGAAGCAGATGGCCAAGAAACCCCTGCAGGAAGGGGTGGAGAAACTGGCCGACATGCTCGCAATGATACCCTACGGGTATTGAATTCCATATCATATTTCGCGTGTAAAGTTATGGCAATGAAGCTTTGGCAGAAAAATGTGGTGCCCACAGCCGAAATCGAGCGGTTCACCGTGGGGCGTGACCGTGAACTCGACCTCTATCTGGCTGAGAGCGATGTGTTGGGTTCCATGGCCCACATCACGATGTTACAATCCATCGGCCTCCTGACAGCCAGCGAGTTACAAGTGTTGTTGGCCGAGCTGCGCCGCATCCTCGCCGACATCCGTGCAGGGGAGTTTTCCATCGAGGAAGGGGTGGAGGATATACACAGTGAGGTGGAGCTGTTGCTGACACGCCGTCTGGGAGATGTCGGCAAGAAGATTCACAGCGGACGTTCGCGTAACGACCAGGTACTTGTGGATCTGAAACTCTGGACACGCCGTCAGCTGCGCGAGGTCGTGGAACTAGTGAAGGCTCTTTTCGACGCGTTGCAGGTCCAGAGCGAGCAGTATAAGGACGTGCTCATGCCTGGCTACACACACCTACAGGTTGCCATGCCCTCCAGCTTCGGACTCTGGTTCGGTGCCTACGCCGAGAGCCTGGCGGACGACATGCTCTTCCTGCAGGCTGCCTACCGCCTTGTCAACCGAAACCCCTTGGGCTCCGCTGCGGGCTATGGTTCCAGTTTTCCCCTTGACCGACAGATGACCACTGACCTGCTGGGATTCGATTCCATGGACTACAACGTGGTTTACGCCCAGATGGGACGTGGCAAGATGGAGCGCAACGTAGCATTCGCACTCGCATCTGTCGCCGGTACCATCGCCAAGCTCGCATTCGACGCCTGTCTGTTCAACTCCCAGAACTTCGGATTCCTGAAACTACCCGACGAATGTACAACGGGCAGCAGCATTATGCCCCACAAGAAGAATCCCGACGTCTTTGAACTCACCCGTGCCAAGTGCAACAAGTTGCAGGCTCTGCCCCAGCAGGTGACGCTCATCATGAACAACTTGCCCAGCGGCTACTTCCGCGACCTGCAGATTATCAAGGAGGTGTTCCTCCCCGCCTTCGACGAACTGAAGGACTGCCTCCGCATGACCACTTATATTATTGCGCGCATACGGGTGAACGAACACATCCTCGATGACCCGCGCTACGACCTCATGTTCTCCGTCGAGGAGGTTAACCGTCTCGCATCCAACGGAATGCCCTTCCGTGATGCCTATCGCAAGGTGGGACTTGACATCGAAGCAGGTCAGTTCACACCGCAGAAGCAGGTACATCACACCCATGCAGGTTCCATCGGTAATCTCTGCACCGCCGAAATCGCTTCCCAGATGCACCAAGTGCTCGAAGGTTTTCCCTTCGAGCGAGTCGATGAGGCGGAGAGGAAGCTCGCTGAAGGTTGAAATATTGAAAGATTGAAACATTGAAAGGTTGAAAAGTTGAAACATTGAAAGATAGTAGTGCCCATACACGTCCTGAAGCCCATGAATCCTATGGGCCGCGTGCTTATCGACTTCTCCGCCGCTTCGCACTCCTCTTTTTCAATCTTTCAATGTTTCAACCTTTAGCTTCGCTGACTTTTGTCACGACTCGGCCATTTCAAGCAAGCTTGATGGCGCTCGCTGCTCCAAAAGTTCAACTTTTCAACTTTTTATTCTGTTCAATCTTCCTCTCCTCCTGTTCTCAGGCCGAACGTCTCTATGATAACTATCCTGTCCGCTTCGTCGTCCAGAACACCAATACCAACGAGGTGCTCAACGCGGCACTTAACGGGATGGGCGAGTTCTGCACCGTGGTCAACAAGGGCAGTTTCATGGAGTACACCAACCTGAAGACCACCCGTTCCGTCAGCCTTACAGCACGTGAGGTGAGCTACGGTCACTTCAATTTCGGGCGTTCCAACGGCTTTGTCGTCGGCCACACCTCCATGATTTCCAGCCGTTTCCCCGACCAGGTCATCTGCTACGACATTGTTTGTCCCAATTGCTACGACAACCTCAGCATCACCCGCAACATCCGACTGCTTGCAGGTGCCCGGGCAGAATGTTCCAACTGTATGAGAATCTATGACCTCAACGAACTCGGAACCGTCTCTCAAGGCGAACCTGGTAGCAGCCTCTACCGCTACCTCGTCCGCTACACACCCTTCCAACTCGTCATAGGAAACTAACTATCCCTTTCAATCTTTCAACCTTTCCACTTTTCAACCTTTCAACATGTTAAAAATCATCGACTTCTCCCAGCAAAACACCGTTATCAACCAGTACATGGCCGAACTGCGCGACAAGAGCTACCAGCGCAACCGACTCCTCTTCCGCCACAACATCCAGCGTATCGGTGAGATGATGGCCTACGAACTCTCCAAGGCACTCGAATACAAAACCAAGAACGTTACCACCCCACTCGGCACCATCGACATCAACGTACCGAAAGACGACATGCTCGTGGCTACTGTACTACGCGCCGGACTCCCCTTCCACCAAGGCTTCCTCCACGTTTTCGATCGTGCCGCCAACGGCTTCGTCTCAGCATATCGTATGTACACCAATCGCGAGCATACCGAGGTAGGCATCCATACAGAATACATGGCAGCCCCCTCCTGCAAGGGCAAGACCCTCGTCATCGTTGACCCAATGCTCGCTACGGGTGGAAGTATGGCTGCCAGCTACGAAGCCCTCATCAAGACGGGTACCCCCAAGCACATACATATCGCTTGTGTCATCGCCACCCCCGAAGGTCTTGAAGTCCTCCGCCAGACACTGCCCGATGATGCCACCGTCTGGTGCGCCGCCATCGACCCCGGCATGAATGCCAACAAATACATCGTCCCAGGATTCGGCGATGCCGGCGACCTCTGCTATGGCGAGAAACTGTAATAAGATGTTACTTAGCAAGCACTCCTAACAAACAGAGAATTGAAAGAGAGCGAACATGAAGTTTTTAGGCAACATCATTTGGCTGATTTTTGGCGGGCTGCATACTGCCATAGAGTATTTCATCGCGGGACTGCTTCTGATGATAACCATTATTGGTATCCCGTTTGGTTTGCAGAGTATGAAACTGGGTATGCTGGCCATCTGGCCGTTCGGATCGCAGGTGCAGTGGAAGGCGTCGCAGCCGGGCTGCCTGAGCGTTTTCATGAATGTTTTGTGGTTTTTCGTAGGTGGCATCTGGATTTGTCTCACCCACATCTTCTACGGCCTACTGCTCTGCATCACCATCATCGGCATCCCCTGGGGCAAGATGCACTTCCGCTTGGCAAGGCTTGCCCTGTCACCATTCGGAATGGTGGTCGTGTAGGGGTGGTGTCGTTGTCACCGTCACCAAAGTACGGAAACATCTTCTAAATTCGCTTTCGAAGTTAGGCGTCAGTATATCCTTGCCCATTGCCTCGCGTATCTCCTCCATCGTCCAGAACCGGCCACCATCCAGTTCTTCGGTCGAAGGACGAATCACGCCGTCGTAGATGCAGCGATGAACATACACCAGTTCACGCTCGCGCTTGCTCTCGAAAACGTATTTGTCCATGAATTCAGGTTGGAAGTCCGTGATGCCCAATTCCTCGCGCACCTCGCGTAGTAACGCCTCTTCTGGTGTCTCGCCGTAATCAATGTGTCCTCCTACGGCAGTGTCCCACTTCCCTGGCTGAATATCTTTCCACGTTGGCCTGCGTTGCAGGTAGATGTCGCCTGCTGAGTTAAACACATGCAGATGCACTACGGGGTGCAACAGCTTCGAACTACTGTGGCATTCGCCCCTCGTGGCCGAACCAATCACCCGCCCCTCTTCATCCACTATTGGGAAGATCTCTTTTTGATTATCCATTTCGCTATTCTTTTTGTTCAGATAGGGAGTCCGTTCTGATAACTGCAACATTTGTTTGTGCAAAAGTAGTCAAAAGAAATGATTTGAGTAAGAAAAGTTCCAGCAAATCATAAAAACCGATTACTATTTGGCTGTTTTTATACAAATAGCTCAAAATCTCCAAAAATAAGTAGTATCTTTGCGCCGTGAAACATCGCGAAGGTGGGCAGCACCTCAGCAAAGAACTGTTCTTTGCATTCGGTTTGCACCACCCTTGCACCAAAAAATAGAGAATGCGATGGATACGATAGAAGGATTGCAGAAACTTCGTAAGCGTTTCTTTTATGTATTTGTATTGGCTACGGTACTTGCCTCTTGCTCGGGCAACAAGGTGAAGTATCGTATCGGAATATCACAGTGTTCGGATGACATTTGGCGTCACAAGCAGAATGCTGAGCTGCGTATGGGGGCTTATTTCCATGACAACGTGGAGCTCAAGTTTGCTGCGGCCTACGATAGCGACGAGCGGCAGGTGCAGCAGATTGACAGCCTCATGAATGATGGCATCGACTTGCTGATTGTGGCACCCAATCAGGTGCAGACCATCTCGCCTGCCATCGACCGTGCATACGACAAAGGCATCCCCGTCATAGTGTTTGAGCGCAAGACCAGTTCGCAGAAATATACCGCCTTTATCAGTGCTGATAACTACGAGATGGGGCGCGTGATGGGCGAGTATATTGTTGAAAAGTTGAAAAGTTTAAAAATTGAAGAGGGGCATGTGTTGGAAATAAAGGGCTTGGAAGGGTCATCGCCCGCCATCGAGCGCCACAACGGTTTCATGGATGCCATCAAGGATGCGCCCGGTATCAAGGTGGTGGGCTCGCTGCAGGGTGACTGGACGGAGCCGACCGCATACGAGAGTACGAAACAATGGCTCTTAAATAATAAAGATGTACGCGTAGACCTTGTTTTTGGAGCCAATGACCGCACTGCAATGGGAGCAAGAAAAGCGTTAGCAAACTCTGGCCCCTCCCTCAATCCCTCCCCTGAAGGGGAGGCGAGAGTAGATAATTTTGCCACTGACATTTCCAATAGCAAAGATAATCACGCCCCCCTCCCCTTTAGGAGAGGAGTCGGGGGTGAGGCCGTGTTATATTGCGGCATCGACGGCCTGCCGGGCGAGAATGGCGGCATACAATTAGTGCGCGACTCTTTGCTTGACGCCTCTTACATTTATCCCACACACGGTGACCAGATTATCGAATTGGCTGTTAATATTCTCGAAGGAAAGCCCTACGAGAAGGAGACGATGTTGATGTCAGCCTTAGTGACCAGAGACAATGCCAAGGTCTTGCTGATGCAAAGCGAGGAGCTGATGCGACAAGCCGACCGTCTTGACCTGCTGCACGACAAGGCGGACAACTATCTCCATGAACTTGATGTGCAAAGAGTGGTCAACTGGTTGGCTATCGGCGTCATCATCCTGCTGCTCGTGGCCATCGTCCTCTTCTACCTCTACCACCTCAGTAAAGTCAATATCCGCAGGGAACGCGTTGTAAATAACCTATGGAATCTGGGAAGCACAGAGAGCATAGAGCTGACAGAGAACATAGAGAAAACAACGGCAATCGCCGATATTCCAGAGGAAGGGCAAAAAACAGAAACAGAGCCTCTCTTCATTACCCTTTTTCGCGAAGTCGTGGAACGGAGGATGACGAACAGTGAGCTTAGCGTGGAGGATCTGGCGGCTGAGATGAACCTCAGTCGTGTGCAGCTCTACCGCAAGGTTAAGGCCCTCACGGGCTCGTCACCCGTGGAACTCCTGCGCATCGCCCGTCTGAATCGAGCCTACCAGATGTTGCTGACCACAGATAAGAACGTCAGCGAGGTGGCCTACGACGTCGGTTTCTCCGCCCCCGCCTATTTCACCAAATGCTTCAAGGATGAATTTGGCATGGTGCCAGGGGAAGTCAGGAAAAGTTCTTGAAGTGTCAAGCGAGCAAGCTCGAGCGGAAACGTTGTCAACTCGTCAACTTGTCAACTTGTTAACTTGTCAACTTGTTAACTTGTCAACTCGTTAACTTGTCAACTCGTCAACTCGTCAACTCGTCAACTCGTCAACTTTTCCACCTTGTAAATATCGTTCATCCTCTTTCATATTTGTTGCAAAGTAACAAATGTTCAAGGGGATGAACGATTCTTTATCTACACCTTTATATATTATACCGTCCTTTGCACCAGCAAAACCAACAAACATCATTCACTAACAAACAAAACAATGCAAAAGCTAAGACGATTGTTGATGAGCCTCGCGCTCATTCTTGCTGGCACAGCGCTCTGGGCGCAGCAAGTGGACATCAGTGGCACAGTGCTCGACGACCTCGGCGAGGGTCTGCCTGGTGCCACGGTAAGAGAAAAAGGCAACGCGACCAACGGCACGATTACCGACATGGACGGTAAGTTCAAGATTTCGGTGTCCCGTGGTGCCACCCTCGTAGTCTCCTTCATGGGTTTCGAGACCCAGGAGGTTGCGGCCAAGGACGGCATGACCGTGACCATGGGCGAGGCCGCCTCGGAGATGAATGAACTCGTGGTCACCGGCTACACCGTTCAGCGCAAGGCTGACCTCACAGGTGCCGTGAGCGTGGTCAGCGTGGATGAGATTGCCAAGCAGAATGAGAACAACCCCATCAAGGCTCTGCAGGGCCGCGTCCCTGGCATGAACATCTCCGCCGACGGTTCACCCTCGGGTGCCGCCACGGTGCGCATCCGCGGTGTGGGCACGCTCAACAACAACGACCCGCTTTATATCATCGACGGTGTGCCCACTAAGGCTGGTATGCACGAGCTCAACGGCAACGACATTGAGAGCATACAGGTGCTGAAGGACGCTGCCTCGGCCAGCATCTATGGTAGCCGCGCTGCCAACGGTGTCATCATCATCACCACCAAGAAGGGCAAGGAGGGCAAAGTGAAAATCAACTTCGACGGCTCGGTAGCCGTGCAGACCTACGCCCACAAAATGCACGTGCTCAATGCCAAGGAGTTCGGACAGGTGATGTGGCAGGGATATGTCAACGATGGCCTCGACCCCAACCAGAACGGCCTCGGCTACCGCTACGACTGGACCTACAACCAGCAGGGCGTGCCCACCATCAACGGCATCACCATGAGCAAATATCTGGATGCCGCCGGCACCACCCCTGCCGCCGACACAGATTGGTTCGACGAGACCACCCGCACGGGTGTCATTCAGCAGTACAACGTCTCGCTGAGCAACGGCAGCGAACGCGGATCGTCATTCTTCTCCCTCGGCTATTATAAGAATAAGGGTATTATCAAGCAGAGCGACTTTGACCGTTTCTCGGCTCGCGTGAACTCAGACTACAAGCTCATCAAACTGGGCGAGCGCAACCTGATTACCGTGGGTGAGAACCTAACCGTCAACCGCACCAGCGAAGTGCAGGCGCCTGGCGGCTTCTTGGAGAATGTGTTGCAGTTCAATCCCTCACTCCCTGTCTACACCACCAGCGGAGACTACGCAGGTCCTGTGGGCGGCTATCCCGACCGCGAGAACCCCGTGGCCCGTCTGGACCGCAACAGCGATAACCGTTACACCTACTGGCGCATGTTCGGCGATGCCTACTTGAACATCAACCCCTTCAAGGGCTTCAACGTCAAAACCACCTTTGGTCTCGACTACGCACAGAAACAGCAGCGCATCTTCCAGTACCCCATCACCGAGGGAACCGTGGCCAACCCCATCAACGGCGTGGAAGCCAAGCAGGAGCACTGGACGAAGTGGATGTGGAATGCCATTGCCACCTACAATTTCGAGAAGGGCAAGCACCGCGGCGACGTCCTCGCTGGCGTTGAGCTGAACCGCGAGGATGACGTGTGGTTCAGTGGCAAAAAGTATGACTACATGATCCTGAACCCCGACTATATGTGGCCCAACGCCGGTGTGGGCGAGGCCGAGGCTTACGGCAGTGGCGAGGGCTACACGCTCACATCATTCTTTGGTAAAATCAACTACTCCTACGCCGACCGCTATCTGGCCAGCCTCACCGTTCGCCATGACGGCAGCAGTCGCTTCGGTAAGAATAATAAATACGGAACCTTCCCCAGCGTCAGTGCCGGTTGGCGTATCAGCGAGGAAGGCTTCATGAAGGGTATTAACTGGCTCGACAACCTGAAGCTGCGCGCCAGCTGGGGTCAGACGGGTAACCAGGAAATCTCGAACATTGCCCGCTACACACTCTACGAGAGCAACTACGGCGAGGCTGGCTTTGGTGGCCAGAGCTACGGCACCAGCTACGACATCGCCGGCACCAACGGCGGCCAGACCCTTCCCAGCGGTTTCAAGCGCAACCAGCTCGGTAACGACGACCTGAAGTGGGAGACCACCACGCAGACTAATATCGGTCTGGACTTCGGCCTCTTCCGCAACGCCCTCTACGGCTCCTTTGAGTGGTACTACAAGAAGACCAAGGACATCCTTGTTTATATGCCCGGTATCGGTGTCATGGGTGAAGGCAGTAGCCAGTGGATCAACGCCGGCGAGATGGAGAACAAAGGTGTGGAGTTCAACATCGGCTATCGTGGCAGCGTGGGCCACTTCAGCTACGACCTGACGGGCAACATCGGTTCCTATCGCAACGAAGTGACCAAGTTGCCCGAGACCATCGCCGCACGTGGCACCTTTGGTGGCAACGGCGTAGAGAGCGTTGTCGGTCATCCCTTTGGCGCACAAGTCGGCTACGTCTATGACGGCATCTTCAAGAGTCAGGACGAGATAGACAACCACGCCACCCAGAACGGTGCCGGCCTCGGCCGCATCCGCTGGAAGGACCTCAACGAGGACGGAGTCATCAACGAGAAGGACCAGAAATGGATCTACAGCCCCGTGCCCGACTTCACCTGGGGCCTGAACATCTACCTGCAGTACAAGAACTGGGACTTCACCATGTTCTGGCAGGGTGTGCAGGGCGTCGATGTCATCTCTGACCTCAAGCGTGAGACCGACCTCTGGAGCGGTCTGAACATCAGCAACCTGAATAAGGGCAACCGTCTGCTCGATGCCTGGAGCCCCACGAACATGGGCAGCAACATCCCCGCCATCAGCACCATGGACAACAACAACGAGAAGCGCGTCTCGAGCTACTTCGTCGAGAATGGCAGCTACGCCAAACTCCGCACCGTCCAGCTCGGCTATAACCTGCCCGAGAAGGTCTGCGGCAAAATTCATGCTGACCGCCTCCGCGTGTACCTCAGTGCCCAGAACCTCTTCACCATCAAGAGCAAGAGCTTCACCGGCGTAGATCCCGAGAACGCCAACTTCGGCTATCCCATCCCCCTCAACGTCACCTTCGGTCTTAATGTGTCATTCTAATAAGCAGCCATCATGAAAAAGATATATCAATTCATTACCAAAGGTTTTGTATGTTGCTGTATCACAGCAACCCTCATCTCCTGCTCCGACTTCCTCGACGAGCACACCCCGCAGGGCACCCTCAGCGACGAGCAGGTGAAATCACCCGAGAACGCAGAGGCCATGGCCATCTCCGCCTACGCCATCTTCACCTCTGCCGAGGACATCAACTCCTCCTTCTCTATGTGGAACTTCGATGTCCGCTCGGACGATGCCTACAAGGGCGGTAGTGGTACCAGCGACGGCGACGTGTTCCATCAGCTGGAGGTGCAGCAGGGCGTCCTGACCACCAACTGGAATATTAATGATATGTGGGTGCGCCTCTACAACAGCATCTCCCGTGTCAACAGTGCCATCGCCCTCCTGAATTCCTGCGACGATAGCTTCACCATGAAGCAGCAACGCCTGGCAGAGATGAAGTTCCTCCGCGCCTACGCCCACTTCCTCCTCAAGCGCCTCTACAAGAACATCCCCTTCGTCATCGACCCCAATCTGAGCTACGACGAGTACAACACCCTCAGCAACCGCACCTATACCAATGACGAGGGCTGGCAGCTCATCATCAACGACCTCATGGAAGCCTACAACACCCTCCCCGCCACGCAGGCCGACAAGGGTCGCCCCACCAAGGCTGCCGCCGCTGCTTTCCTGTCCAAGGTGTATCTCTACAAGGCTTATCATCAGGATGACGCCAACAGCAATCTGGTCACCAGCATCGACGAGGCCGACCTGCAGAAGGTCATCGAGTTCACCAACTCCGCTCTCTACGCCGACTACGGCCTGGAGGACGACATGCACAACAACTTCCGTCCCGAGGAGCAGTATGAGAACGGCCGCGAGAGCCTCTGGGCCATTCAGTACAGCCGCAACGACGGCAGCACCTACGGCAACCTCAACTGGAGCTACGGCCTTATCCCGCCCAACATACCCGGTGCCACCGACGGTGGCTGCGATTTCTACAAGCCCAGCCAGAACCTCGTCAACGCCTACCGCACCGGTGCCGACGGTCTGCCCCTCATCGACACGTTCAACCAGAAGGACTATGACAAGACCGCCGACAACGCCGACCCGCGCCTCTTCCTCACTGTGGGCATACCCGGACTGCCCTACATGTTCAACCGTAACTACATGATGGAAGAAACCAGCATCTGGAGCCGCTCCAATGGCCTCTACGGCTACAACGTCTCGCTGAAGCAGAACGTTGATCCCGCCCTCATCGGTCAATACCTCATCAAGGGCAGCTACTGGGCCTCCTCCATGAATCGCATCGTCTTCCGCTACGCCGACGTACTCCTGATGCGCGCTGAGGCTTACGCCCAGTTGGGAAAAACCGACGAAGCCATCAAGCTGGTCAATGCCGTCCGCACTCGAGCCGCTGGCAGTACCCAGATGATCAGCAGCTACCAGCACCTATACGGTATCAAGATGTTCGCCTCCACCTACAAGGGCAGCTACAGCAAGGAAGACGCTGTCAGGATTGTGAAGATGGAACGCCGTCTGGAGCTCGGAATGGAGTGCGAGCGTTTCTTTGACCTCGTTCGCTGGGGCGATGCCGCCACCGTCCTCAACAAGTACTACGCCGAGGAGATTCCCCACTGCGCCATCTACGCCAGTGCCCACTTCACCGCCAACAAGGACGAGTACCTGCCCATCCCCTTCGAGCAGATCTCAGCCAGCAACGGCAATTATATTCAGAATATTGGCAACTGGTAAAAACAAAAAATTAAACGAATTGTAATTATGAATACCAAATTATTATATGTATTTTTCGCGTTGTGTGCCGTCTGTGGGCTATGGTCGTGCTCCGAGGATAACACCAGCGATTTACAACTTTCTGGCGACTGCATGGTGGAGGCTTTTGCACTCGACAATTATGAGGGTACCATCGACCTCGCCTCGCACTCTATCGTTGTCCGCCTCCCCGAGGTCTATGAGACCTCTGCCATGAAGGTCACCACACTCACCGTCAGCGATGGCGCAGCCTGCAACATCGCCCAGGGTGCCACTCTCAATATGAATGCCGCCCAGGTGCTGCACGTCACCAACGGCGAAACCTTCCTCGACTGGACCGTCAGCGTCCTCCATGACGAGGCACGCATACTATCCTTCGTTATCAACGACATTTACACCGGAGCCATCGACCAGGCAGCAAAGACCATCACAGTCTATGTGCCAGCAGGAGTAGACATCACCACCCTAGTGCCTTCTATCACCTATAGCCAGAACGCCGCCATCACCCCAGCCTCTGGTGCTGCTACGGACTTCACTCAGCCTGTCACTTATACCGTGACCAACAATTCGGCCATGAGCACTTATACCGTCACGGTCATCTGCATCGACAAGCCTGCAGCCCTCTTCATTGGCAGCGCCGCCACCATGAGCGAGCTCGACTCCGAGGCTAAGGTCGCCTGTGAGTGGATGCTTGGCAACGTGGCCAACTCACTATATGCCAGCTTCGCCGACCTGCGTGCCGGAACACTCGACCTCAGTGATTGTAAGGTCATCTGGTGGCACTGGCATGTCGATGGTGGCGTGGACGGTCACGACGTGTTTGTGGCTAAGGCTACCGACGCCCTCGACACGAAGAACGAGCTGCGTGCCTTCTATGAGAACGGCGGCGCACTCTTCCTCACCCGCTATGCCACCAACCTGCCCTCGTTCATCGGCGCCACCGGTGATGACGAGTGGACCACACCCAACAACTGTTGGGGCCAGAACGAAGACGCTGCCGAGTTGTGCGGCGGACCGTGGAGCTTCCGCATCTTCGACGGCCAGAACGACCACCCGCTGTGGCAGAACCTCATCCAGGGCGACAATGCCAACGAGGTCTATTGCACCGACGCTGGCTATCATATCACCAATTCCACCGCCCAGTACCACATCGGCACCGACTGGGGTGGCTACGACAGCCATGCTGCTTGGGAGACCCGCACCGGTGGTAAAGTCCTCGGCATTGGCGGCGACGGCGCTGTTGTTGCTTGGGAATATCCCGCCCATGACGGCAAGGGAGGCATCATCTGCATCGGCTCCGGCTGCTACGACTGGTATAGCTATACTCTCGAACCTGGCTATCAGGAGAACTACCATAAGAACATTGCCACAATGACAAAGAATGCCATTAACTATTTAACAAAATAAACGACCCCACCAGCCCCTCCCTGTTAGGGAGGGGAGTGGTTACCCAAAGCAATAAAAAAGTAATAACTCAAATAACAAACAATATGAATACCACTATATTTTCCAAAAGTAATAACTACTTGCAAGAGTATTTACTCCCCTCCCTAGCAGGGCAGCGAGGAAAAAGGAGGTTGACTAAATGTCAAGCTCCCCGAGCGACCGAGGCTTATCTCCTAAGCCGAGGACGGGCAAGCTGGGGGGTGGGTCTGCTTCTCGCTTTCTGCCTTCTCTCCTGCAGCGACGACGACTTCACAGCCGACCCTGCCCGTGACTGGGCTGGCACCACCACCTTCTTCGCCCCCACCGACGAAGCAGGCTTTAATACCTACTACATGCCCGCCATCGGACGCTGTGGTGACCCCATGCCCTTCTATGATCAGAAGGCTGGCGAATACAAGGTGCTCTACCTCCAGGAGTACGACAACAACGGTGCCTGCTACCACCCCTTCTGGGGCATCAGTACCAAGGACGGTGCCAACTACACACCCCTCGGTGAAGTCCTCCCCACTGGCACCAGCACCGCCCAGCAGGATGCTTCCCTCGGCACTGGCTGCGCCATCTACAACGAGAAGGACGGTCTCTACTATATTTATTACACTGGCTACAACGTCCTGCTGCCCAACCACGAGGTCGTGATGCGTGCCATCTCGTCCGACTTCAAGACTTGGACTAAGGATAATGTCTGGCAGCTGAAGGGCACTGATTACGGTTACGACGCCAATGACTTCCGCGACCCGCAGATTTTCACCGCTGAGGATGGCCTCTATCACATGGTCATCGCCAGTAAGCTCCGCTTCGCCGAGTTCAAGTCAAGCGATATGAAGACGTGGGAGCACGTAGGCTCCTTCCCCATGATATGGGACCGCATGTGTGAGTGTCCCGACATCTTCAAGATGGGTGATTGGTGGTACTTGGTTTATAGCGAAGGTTACCGTGCCGCATGGAGCCGCAAGGTGAAGTACATGATGGCTCCCACCTTCGATGCCCTGAAGGCCTGCTTCAACGATCCAGGTGCCAACTGGCCGAAGGATGGCCATGAGGGTGTGCTCGACAGCCGCGCCTTCTATGCAGCCAAGACCGCTTCCAACGGCGCCGACCGCCTCATCTGGGGCTGGAGTCCCTACCGCACCGGTGCTGACATTCATGAGAAAAACATCAACGTTGGTGCCGATGGCGAGCCCAATTGGTCAGGTGCGCTGGTATGCCACAAGATTATCCAGCACACTGACGGTACGCTGACTTTGGGTGCCGTGCCTGCTATGGCCTCGAAATATAATCAGGCTGTTAGTGCTAATGTAATGGAGTCGAACGGCTATAACGGTGGTACCCTCTCCGGCGACGATGCCTACGTCCTCTATAAACGTCTCGGTACGGCTAATCATATCTCATTCACTATCAAGACCTCCAATAACTGGGATAAGTTCGGCATCTCCTTCGTCCGCGGCTCCGATTCTAAGAAGTACTACACCATTGTCGTCAACCCCGAGGATGAGAACCACCGCAAGGTGAACTTCGAGCAGGAGGGTACAGAAGGCAAGGGCTTCATTGATGCCGCTGACGGCTACTTGTTTGAGCGTCCTGCCGATAACACCTACCACATCGACATCTACACCGACAACAGCGTCCTCGTGCTCTACATCAACGATGTCTGTGCCTACACCCAGCGCATCTACGGTATCCAGAAGAACTGCTGGAGCATCAATAACTACGGTGGTTCCGTCACCATCAGTGATGTAAAAGTCAGTCAGCAGTAAAGGCTTGAGCGGTTTTTATGAATTATCGTTCAATGTAGTAAAATAATGCTACATTGAACGATTTCTCTTATCCTATGTAACATATCTTATTGTCTATTTGGTTGGTTTGCAGTAATTTTGCACTCGGAAAATTTAATTGTCTAACCCTTTAAACAACAACATTATGAAGAAAGCATTTTTACTCTTATGCCTTATGGCAACAACAACCATCGCTACGGCCACAGATCTTTGGGAAGGTACGCACGCGGTAGATTGGTCTAACACATTGACTATTGAGGCTGCTAAGTTTGCAGAAGCTCAGGTAGGACAGAAAATCGTCTTTGAATTCACCGACGCCACGGGAGAAGTCATCGAACTGCACAGCAACGGCGGCATGCTGCCTGGAACACGCTACGCCCACTTCCTTTATGCAGATCAGCACGAAATGGAAGTGTTCATCACCCAGGGAATGCTTGCAAGTCTTCAGGCCTACGGAATGGAGATTTGCGGCAAAGGCTTCACCGTAACCAAGATATGGTATGGCGACGGCAAGGACAATGTCGATGAGAATACAGTCTGGACAGGCTACTTCTGGATGGACGAATGGAGTACATTAGAGGTGGCCAAGACCTCATTCGATGGCATCAACTGGAGCGACTACAAGGCCATCCGCTTCTATTCAGAGGCTAACCGTACGGATTATGTCATCAATGTGCTCACCAGATGGGACGAGGGTGGCAAGCTGGGCGACCAGACCACGATGACCATGACTAACGAGTATGCAGAACTCAGCCTTGAGGGCATTGATATGGCTGCAAGACTTGACACTGACAGACTCATGGTTCAATGCAACAAGGAAAGTGGCAATCCCTTCAACTTCACAGCCATCGTGCTCGTCAAGAAAGAGAGTACGGGTGTTCGTGAAACGTCCGTTCACTCTGCAAGCACTACCACCGAGTACTTCAACATCGCTGGTCAGCGCGTGATTAATCCCCGCAAAGGAATGTATATCGTAAATGGCAAAAAGGTTTTTGTCAAATAAAGGTTAGTAGATATTTTTTAGTTAGTTAATTGGCAAAGAAGATTGCTTTTCAGGATAACATTTATAGCAATAATGATGCAGTGAACGATTATTTGCAGAAAATGAAACAGAAATAACAGGCCAGAAACGAGAAAAACGTATAACTTTGCCGCAGATTATTAATAACTAAAGAAAAATGAGCATGATGAAGAGATTTTTAATGACAATGGTGGCCGTGATGACGCTGACGATGGGGTGGGGTCAGGTGGTGACGCCTCAGGCTTGTGAGCAGAGCATCGTGATGCCGAAGGAGACTGGACGCTACCTGTGGTTGCCCATCGAGGAGAAGGCTCCCGAGGGGAAGGTGCAGGTTATCGTCAGCGGTATGCTACAGATGGAGCAGAACGTGCGCATGGCCCGTGAGCAGGTGGACTATTATGTAGCGCTCGACTTGCAGCCCTATCAGGGTAAAGGTGAGCTAAGGGTTTGCGTGCAGAATGTGCCGACGGGTAGCGTGTGCTACAAGAAGTTGGCGCAGAACGACGATGCAGATTTCGCCTTGATCGACGAGAAGTTCCGGCCACTGTATCACCATACGCCGAAGCGTGGGTGGATGAATGACCCAAACGGGATGTTTTATAAGGATGGCGTTTGGAATCTCTATTACCAGTACAACCCCTATGGTTCCATGTGGGGCAACATGCATTGGGGACACTCATCTTCGACCGATCTCATCCATTGGAAGGACGAGGGTGTGGCGTTGGCTCCCGACGTATGGGGCACCATGTTCAGCGGGTCGTGTGTAGTTAGAACACAGAGTGCACAGAGCGGACAGAGGACACAGAGTATACAGGATGGAGATGTTGTGGCCATGTACACGGCGAGCCGTCCCACACCGTTTGGCGGTGACGTGCAGGCGCAGTGCATAGCCTTTTCCAACGATGGCGGTAGGACGTTTACGAAGTATGAAGGTAACCCCGTGCTGACTGCCGAAGACAAGGACTTCCGCGACCCGCGTCCCTTCTGGAACGAGGACATCAAGGCGTGGAACCTCATCCTTGCCGTGGGACAGGAAATGCGCATCTACTCGTCCTCAGACTTGAAGGAGTGGAAGGAGGAGTCACGCTTCGGTTTGGGATACGGCAACCACGATGGCGTGTGGGAATGTCCTGATCTGTTCAAAATTGATAACAAGTGGGTACTCATCTGCAACATCAACCCAGGAGGGCCATTTGGAGGCTCTGCCACACAGTACTTTGTCGGGCAGTTCGACGGCCATAAGTTCACCTGCGAGTCGAAGCCCGAAGTGACGAAGTGGATGGACTATGGAAAAGACCATTATGCTACAGTATCGTTCTACAATGCGCCTGACAACCGACGCACGGTATTGGCTTGGATGTCGAACTGGCAGTACGCCAACCAGGTACCGACGATGCAGTTCCGCTCGGCCAACAGCATCCCCCGCGACCTTGGACTCTTTACATATAACGGTGAGACCTACGTCAGCGTTGTGCCTTCTAAGGAAATGCTGACCGCTCGTGGTGTCCAGGTGAAGCAGCCGACGGAAGCCTGCGAGATAGTCATCGACGTAAAGAAACAAGCTGAGATAGTGCTATCGAACGCTAAGGGCGAGCAGGTCACGATGACCTACGATGCCGCGAAGCAGACCTTCACGATGGATCGTACCAAGAGTGGTGATGTGAGCTTCAGCGCAGACTTCCCCTGTGTGACCGAGGCCCCGACCTATGGCACCATCAAGCAACTGCGCCTCTTCATCGACCGTTGCAGCATCGAGGCCTTCGATGCCGATGGAAAGATGGCGATGACCAACCTCGTGTTCCCCTCCGAACCCTATAATAATATAAAGGTGAAGGGTGGCAGGGCAACAATATACAGCCTCACCCCCAACCCCTCTCCTATTGGAGAGGGGGGTAGATAGTCTTACCGCTGAAATACTAATATCTCTAATACAAACAAAAATAGAATAATATGCAAAAGCAAAATGTAACTACTCCCCTCTCCGATAGGAGAGGGGTCGGGGGTGAGGCTTCCTTAGCTCTGATTCCCGTAATGCTCTGCTTCTTCTGCATGGGCTTCGTGGATCTGGTGGGCATTGCCTCCAACTATGTGAAGGAAGACCTAGGGCTGACTGACTCCGTGGCCAACGTGTTTCCCTCGCTTGTATTCTTCTGGTTCCTCATCTTCAGTGTTCCCACGGGTATGCTGATGAACAAGATTGGTCGTAAGAAGACCGTGCTGCTGTCGCTCGTGGTGACGGTGGTGTCGCTGCTGCTACCGCTCTTTGGTGAGAACTTCGGTATCATGCTCGTGGCCTTCTCATTGTTGGGTATCGGCAACGCCCTGATGCAGACATCGCTCAACCCGCTGGTATCGACCGTGATGGGGGGTGGTAATCTTGCTTCGACGCTGACCTTCGGACAGTTCATTAAAGCTATTGCCTCGTTCTCAGCACCTTATCTCGCCATGTGGGGCGCCACAATGGTCATACCGGAGTTCGGACTGAACTGGCGTGTGCTTTTCGCCATCTTCCTTGTGGTTGGCATCCTCTCCACGATTCTGCTCTTTGTGACCCCCATAGAGGAACCGCCTGTGGAGGGCAAACCCTCTACCTTCGTGGAATGCTTCACGCTTCTCGGCACGCCCATCGTATTGCTGTCGTTCCTCGGCATTATGTGTCATGTGGGCATCGACGTAGGCACGAACACCACGGCCCCGAAGATTCTGATGGAACGCCTCGGCATGACACTCAACGAGGCCGCCTTTGCCACCTCGCTCTACTTCATCTTCCGTACCATCGGCTGTCTCACCGGCTCCTTCTTCTTGCGTGTGCTGAAGATGCGGACGTTTTTCATCATCTCCGTCTGTATGATGGCCCTGTCGATGTGTGGCCTGTTTGTGGGTACTGAGAAATGGATGCTCTACGCCGCTATCGCCCTCGTAGGCTACGGCAACTCGAATGTCTTCTCGATGTGCTTTGCCACCGCCCTCGAAGCCATGCCCTCGAAGCAGAACGAGGTCAGTGGCCTGATGATTATGGGTCTCTTCGGCGGCACCATCTTCCCGCTCTTCATGGGATTACTGAGCGATGCCATGGGACAGGCCGGTGCCGTGCTGGTGATGGCCGTGGGTGTCGTCTATCTGTTCACCTACATAAAAAGCCTCACCCCCAACCCCTCTCCGATTGGAGAGGGGAGTAGATAGTCTCACCGCTATAAAGGAACAACAGTGAAAACTTATTAGATTCTTCGTTATAAAGTAATAGCTATATTAACCAATTATATTATCTCAGAGAATATGGAACAGCAAAATGTAACTACTCCCCTCTCCAATCGGAGAGGGGGCGGGGGTGAGGCCAGTTTCGGGGGTGAGGCTACTCGCTACGTCGTCGGACTCGGAGAAGTCCTGTGGGATGTACTTCCCGAAGGTAAGAAACTGGGTGGGGCACCCGCCAACTTCGCCTATCATGCCGGGCAATTCCTCGGCATGGACAAAACCATCGCCGTCAGTGCACTCGGCGAGGATAAACTGGCCGACGAGACCATCGAGGCCCTGAAGGAGCACGGCCTGAACGACCTGCTGCCCCGCGTGCCTTATCCCACTGGTACCGTGCAGGTGCAGCTCGACGAGCAGGGCATCCCCACGTATGACATCAAGGAGAACGTGGCTTGGGACAACATCCCCTTCGATGATGACATCGCCCAGATTGCCCGCAACTGCCGCGCCGTCTGCTTCGGCTCACTGGCTCAGCGCAATGTGGTCAGCCGCGAGACCATCCAGAAGTTCCTCGATGCCACACCCGCTGACTGCCTGAAGATTTTTGACATCAACCTGCGCCAGCAGTTCTATACGCAAGAGATCCTGCGCGAGTCCTTCCAGCGTTGTAACATCTTGAAGATTAACGACGAGGAATTGGTGCTCATTGGCCGCATGTTCGGCTATCCCGGCCTCGACATCGAAAATAAATGTTGGCTCATCCTCGGCAAGTACAACCTCGACATGCTCGTGCTCACCTGCGGCACCAACGGCAGCTACGTCTTCACCCCCGGCCACGTCTCCTTCCAAGAGACTCCGAAGGTAAGGGTGGCCGACACCGTAGGCGCAGGCGACTCCTTCACTGGCTCCTTCGTGGGTAGCATCCTCAACGGTAAGTCCGTTCCCGAGGCCCATCGCACCGCCGTTCAGGTCAGTGCATACGTCTGCACCCAAAACGGAGCCATGCCCACCTACCCGGATGAACTGCTAAAATAAAGGTGTTCCTCTTTTCAATTTTTAACAGAAAAGAGCGCACCCGTCACCGGTTATCCCATATCGGTCATTAGGGCGACCTAATGACCGATATGGGATTATTTGCTGACGGCCTTCCGCAAATGCTTCGGCAGTGCGTGGCGATTGAGGAAGATGTAGGTGGTGTTCAGCGCCATGTAGTCGCGCGACATATACCAGATGCCGTCGTAGCGGCCGTAGCGACCCCAAGTGTTCTTGACCATGTAGAAGGGGCGGCCCGCCTCGTCGGTGGCCTTGCCGTAGATGAGCATCACGTGGTCGTAGGTGAAGCGCCAATCGTCCCACTGCTCCTGCCGCAACGCTTGTGAGGGCTGCACACCGTCGGGCAGCTCGGCCGTGCCGGTGCGGTCGAAGTCGCCCGTGACGTCGCCGCCCCAGGCTACGGTGTAGCCGGCATCGAGGGCCGCGTCGAGGGTCGCCATGAGCTCGTCGATGGGGATGTTATAGCTGGGTTTGAGGCGCCACTTGTAGGGAGCCTCGATGACGAACCACTCACGGAAGGGGTGGTGCGTGTAGCTCGTCAGGCTGACATAGTCGTCGAGGTTCAGGCCGAGGCTCTCGGCGAAGGAGCGCGGGGTGTAGGTCTTGCCTTCGTGGACGAAGGTCTCAGGGCAACGGCCAAGGTTGCTGTCGATGAGAACCTGCACGCTGTCCTGCCAGTGGGGCTTGGGGGCTTTGGCATCCTTGACCACGATGCTGCGCACCAGGCTGTCCAGCCGGGGGAAGAAGACCTTGAAGTTGGCCAACGAGTCGCCCACGAGCGAACCAGGTGCGGGCATAGCGTCCTCGGGGCAGATGCCATGGCGACGGATGACATCCACGACATCGTCGCACGACCCGCCCTCGGAGATCTGGCTGAAACCGTGCATGCGCACGTAGTGCGTGGCGTTGTCCATGTAGTCCTTGTTGACGATGAACATCTCACAGAGGTCGTACTCGCGGCCTGTCTTGCGCAAGATTTCGCTCTCGAGGTAGCCCAGCGTGCCGTAGGCCCAGCAGGTGCCGCTGCGCCACTGGTTCTTGATGCTGGTGATGGGCAGCTCCTTCACAATAGTGAAGGTCTTTTCCGCCCCCGTTGTCTTCGCTTGCCGCTGCAGATTTTCCTGCGCCACAACAGTGCTATAACCTCCTGCAAATGCCCACAGGAGGGCAATGATGGCAATGATTCTGTGTCTCATGACAATCATGATGGGATGAACGTTTTTTTTGTTAGTGTTTGTTTTTTAATACTATACAAATAGATTATCCATTGTTACCACTCGTTGGAAAACGCCACTATACTCATTATATTTCAATCCGTATGTAGTGACTAAGGCGGGATGAACTTTCTCTCGTTTGGAAATATGTTCCGTAAGCAGCTTCTCACGAGTGTTGAGCTTCTGAAAATAGGCCTTGTCAACAGAGAAATCCTCACCATAGAACTTCATCTCACACATGTTCACAATAAGGTCCGCACGTTCTATAATGAGGTCAATTTGTGTCCCCTCTTTCTCATCATCCCCCCGAAGTGCCCATGATGACTGTTTGGTATTGACACCTTGGATTCCCAAAGCTTGCTTTATCTGACTGATATGTTTGAGGCAAATTTCCTCAAATGCAAATCCGCGCCAACTGACGATGCTTTGTGAAGTATGGCTCTCCTGCCAGAAACTGGTGGTATAGCTGCTATTGTCTGGTACATAGCGCAGATAGAAGATACAGAACGGGTCTGACAATTTGTATATACAGCAACAAACTGAGCCCTATCGCTTGAGTATCGCTCTTGCAATTCCCTTATCTCTGCTTCTCTGCCTATAATACTTTTCATAAAAATGTCGTTTTATTCAGCGGCGAAATTAGCAATTTTGTATTTCACCGCCAAATAAAAAGCATTATTTGTAATAAAACTTAACTTTACATAACACATGAACAACCAAAACGAATATATTTTCACCCTTTTCACAAACAAGAGAGCGCGGGGTTGACCTGAATGGTCACGCTACCCGCGCTCCCGACACTGGGATAAATGAGAGAGAAACTCCCAATGTCTTTTCGTTACTGCTTCTTCAGGGCTCTCTGTTCCTAGTTCAGTAGTTTTCGCATAATATTATTGTTGTTTTATGCTGCTTTTGCTCTGTATTATCAAAAAAGGAGTTGTTTTTGGTCTTTCTTTTGGAATTGTTGGTTTTAAATTTTAGTTTCATTTGTTTTATAACACTTTTCTTGACGAATAATCGAAGTCCTCACACACTTTTCTTGACGAATAACTGACGTCTTTACACATTTTTCTTGACGAAACACCGAAAAATATATCACTCTGACGTTGTTCTGCACTTCCTGATTTGTCCAACCGCACTTCTGCTTAAACAGTTCGAAGAGGTTCATTTTTTGTGCGGCTTCGGTGAAACTACTGTCACGAAAGACCACGCGGAGGGGATGACAAGCGGCAATGGCATCGCAGCGGCCTATTTCAACAAAATACCGCTTTGGGCTTTCATTAATATTGGCAGTAAATGGGGCATGTTTTGCAGATGCCCCTCTTCATCAACTATCGGGAAAATCTCTTGTTGTTGCCATCTCGCGACTCTTGGCGTTCTGATTGGGTGTCCGTTAAAAGCATAATAGACACTAGTTTATTCAAATCCTTCTCGTTGCAGAATATCCATCATTTCAGCGGGAGAAACAACAATGGGCGAATTGGGAAAAAGCTTCTTGTTTCCCGTCACAAGGTAAGCTTCTTCCTTTGAAAGGGCTACTTCATAGAATACAATGTCCTTAGGGTCCGGAAAAAGTTACTGCTGGTAACACGCTGAGCTGATATGCCTTCTCTCAATATAGCTTCCAGATATGAATTGATTACTTTGTCATCAAAACCAAATTTGGGACGATGCAGTACTTCTGAGTACTCGCAGATGATTTCATCGTCATACAGGGGAATAATCTTTTTCGCAAGCATAGCCTCCATCACCCGCAAAGTTGGAGATTGCAGATTACTTGTGATGATAGCCGAAACAAGGACGTTCGTGTCAATAACAGCGTATATCATACGGCGACCTTTTCCCTTTCTGCTCTTTCCGCACGTGTCTGACGTATTTCCTCATTGATTTCCTCTAAAGACATATCCTGAAGACCATTTTCCCGGGCTTGTTTCCTTAGGGCGTAAAAAGCCCTCTTCCAACTCTCGGCAGAATCATCTTCGTATGCCTTGATTTCAAAAGGTATTCGCCTATAAACCACAACAGCATTCGCGAAGATGTTCATAGCCGTATTTGCACTCATGCCAAATTGTGAGCAGAGCACATCAAACTTCTGTTTCAGTTGTGCGTCCATACGCACGGTCATTGATACTTGTGCCATAGTGTTTATCGCTTAAGATGCTGCAAAGATAGATGTTTTATTTTGATTCTACATCATCATGACGCATTTTTTTATCATTATGCTGCCATTTTCGTTCATTTTGTTCATTTATTCTTCATTTAGCAAATCGTGCCCAGTTATTATTTAACAGTTACTAGAACAGTTCGAATGCTGCGATGCTCGACATACATCCACTATCGGGAAAATCTCTTGTTGTTGCCATCTCGCGACTCTTGGCATTTTGATTGGGTGTCCGTTAAAAGTTTAAAAGACACTATTGAGTTGTTTTCATAATCATGCAAGATTAATTCTCAACGATTTTTACAACTCTAATGCTTAATTCATAAAGAAGATATAGAGGAATGGTAACAAGAATAAGTGTCATCAAGTCGGGCGGGGTGATGATAGCAGCCACCAACATAATGATGAGGAAGGAATGTTTGCGGTATTGGGAAAGCATTTCGGAAGTAATCACGCCCATCTTGCCAAGGAAGAAAGCAATAATGGGTAGTTGGAACACAACACCCATGACCAGTGTCAACGACACAAAGGTAGAAATATACGAATCAAGCGTGATGTTGCTCACCACCCTTGCCGACACGCTGTAAGTGCCGAGGAAACGGAACGAGATGGGGAACAGCACGAAGTACGACATCAGCACGCCGAGGATGAAGAGCACATAGACGATGCCAGCTACCTGTACGGAATATTTGCGTTCGTTTTCGTAAAGCGCAGGCGATATGAAGCAGAACAGCTCAAATAATATATAAGGTGATGCTCCCAATACACCAAGATAAACAGCCGTTGTGATATGTGTCATGAACTGACTCGATAAATCAGTAGCTATCAGGTTGACATGGAACTCCTCAAAGCGGAAGCCCGTGTCTAAGAATTGAAAAGCCGATTCTATCCAGCGGTAAGTACAGAAGTCCCACTCACTTGGAGCAAGCAGTAGTTGCCATGTAGTGTCCTTGAAGCAGAATATTACTACAGCAAAAGTCCCAGCTACGCCAAGGATACGGAAAAGCATTTGGCGGAGCACTTCAAGGTGTCCGCCAGTAGTCATCAGAGCCTCATCGTGTTCTGTGCCTTTATTGCTTGTCTTTGTCTTCTGGTTTTGCTTTCTTTTCTCCTTCGACATTCTCTTGCTCTGACTCTGCTTCTTCTGTTTCCTCTTCCAAAGGCTCTTTCATTCCCTTCTTGAAACTCTGAACGCCCTGCCCCAGACCTTTCATCATTTCTGGCAGTTTCTTACCGCCGAAAAGCAGCAGGGCAAGGCCGCTGATAAGCAGCAATTCGGTTGTGCCAATAAATAACAGTTTTAATGCCATTATGCTACGAGAAATATTTCACATGTTTCAAAGTTAATCTCCCAGTTGCCATTCTCAGCTGATTCCCACAGGTATTTCTGAGCCATACGATCCCACCAGCTTTGGAACTTCGTACTGGTCTCGCCCAAATCTTTCACAAGTTTCTCATACAACTCGGCATTGTCTGCTGTCAGAATCTTCGCCAGTTCATTCAATCCGTTGCGACGTTCAAAGAGCGTCTGAATCTCTGTACGCTCTTCGGGTGTCACTTGCCCTACAAGTTTCTTCATTGCCATTCGTCTCTATTATCAAAAGGGTCCAAATAATCTATTTCTTTGATTTCTTCCTGTTCAGGAAGGAAAGTCCCATGCTTGCGTATGTTATTCAACAAATCGCGGCTTGCATTACGCTCCAAATGTGCTAACACACATTGCTCATGTGAAGGAGTGTTCACTTCCAGCGTTGTCTTGCGGTTCAGCCAAATACAGCGTTTGCATTGCCATGCATCGCAATGACTGCAAATTGGTGCATGGTCAAGCCGATATAGTTGTTTGTTCATAATGTCAAGTCCATTCTCCAAATCACCGATGCTATCAGACGGGTCTTCATAGTAGAAAGCAGGACAGACATAGAACTTTCCGTTAGGTGCCAGTGTGATTGTCGTATCGCCCGCTCTACAGTTGTTCATCTGCTTGAGCATCATGCGGTCAGTCAGTAAATTTAGTTGCGGAGTTTTCCCATCAACATATAATTGTTCCAACGAGGATGATAGTTTTCCAAGTAAAGACTTGTAGTGAGTAAAGTCTTCTTCCATGAAAGTCTCTACATCAGTCAGAACGATATTCAGTCTCGAAACTTTTCCTATTGCCTCAGCGATTCCCTGCTCATGAGCGAGCAAGCCCTCTTTGTCAATACGTAACACCACAGGGATATCCGAACTCAAGCATTCCACCTTGTCTGTCACCCACACATCTGCATCTTCTTTTTGGGGTTTGATTTTGGAGTGGTCTATACTTTCTATCACATCCTGATAATCTTGGGGAAGCTCATAGTCGGGATAAACATACTGGATCATCAGATTCTCCATCATACTGAATCGGATTCCCTGCCTCAATGTTTCCACGGGAATCAATCGACGTTCCGTTTTAGGATTCTCGTAATGACAAAACGAGGTACTCGTATCGTCTAATAATAAAATAAGGTATTGCAGCATATCGTCAACAGATGATGTCTTTTGTTTCTTTTTTATTTTTCTCAAACTCCTCTCGCTCGCCTTCCAATTCTAACTTGCGATAGAGCTTGTTCCAATAGTAGTTGTTGGCACGAACCTGAGCTTTATGCATTTTGCATATAGCAGTGGATCTCTGATAGATGGTAGGAGTATCTGCTGCATCGTAATTCTCGCCTTGGCACCACGCACATCCACTGGCCACTTCACAGTCGATACACATTTGAGAGCTTTGCATTTTTCTGTTAAGCGTTAGAAAAGGGCGAAGTTTATTATTGTCAATTCCGTTCCAAACATTTCCAATAACAATTGGTTTCTTTGAGCGTAAGGAGTAGCCGGCAAATCGCGTACATGGGTAGAAATTGCCAGATGAATCAATTGCGAGCATCATCCCTGCTCCGCACCAATTTCCATTGTCAACAAGTGGCTTCCCAATATTTTCGGAAAAGAACGAACAATCATAGGCTTTATAAAGCCCTTTATCTATAATACTATCAGCCAGTTCTATCAGCTGCTGTTCAAATTTTATATCATCTCCCTCATTCCATACATTTTCGAAAACACAATTTATATTAACTTCATGAATGCCGAGATTATAAAGGTGCAAGACACTCTCTTTAATATATGGAATATCCAAATTGCTGATAGTCACTTTAGTCCCATCATTAGGGAATTGCTCCACCCATAATGGAATGTTTTTGACGACATCATCATAAGATCCCTTCCCATTTTTATATATACGGTTTAAATCGTGTTTTTGTTTTGTCCCATCAATAGTTATGCCAATACTCAGATGGGTATGGTTATCCTTTATGAACTTCTGAACTTTATCATTATTATAATTTATTCCGTTTGTTGAGATATTAAATCTATAATTGTTAAACCATTTATGATTTTTGTCGTACATCACATATTTGATGTAATTACATATTTGTGTTATTAAATCTATTTCTACGAAGGGTTCTCCCCCTATGAAATCCCAGACAACCCCTTCTTCTTGGAAATTACGGTTTTCGTTTAACAGATAGTCAACAGCCAACTTCGCTATCTCGTAGGACATTCTTTCCTTAGAATTCTTTCCTACGAGATAGCAATATTTACAAGCCAATTGACAATCTTTGGTCACAATAAAAGTTATGTTCTTGTAACGTGTAAGACTGTCTTCTGATGCCATCTTTAATTATATCTTGATTTTGTACTACACCTTTCTTTGCACGTTGTTTGGCAGGTCGTTTTGCAAGTTTTACTACATCCGGTACTACAACTTCCTTTACAGCCAGATGAGCAACTTGCATCGCAGGTATTTTTACAACTTGTAACGCAACTATCAGAACAACTATTGTTGCAACCATCACAATCATCCTTACTACACGAAGATATTAAAGATGGTCCCCAAATAGTTAGTCCTAAAATGGGCAATACGCCTTTTGCTGCTTGTTTGAAGAATTCCCTTCTTGAACAAATGTTTTCTGATGTTGTTTTCATTATATTATGGTCTTTTGAATGATGTATTACTGGTATATGAACCATATTTATTAGTTGCTGTTGCTTTTACGGTATAAGTTGTTCCATAGGCTTTTCCAGGGACAGTGAGACTTGCTGTATAATATCCCATAGAATACCTTGCAGAAGCCGTTTTCCCTTCACATGAGATAGATACATTTGTAACAGGAGCGTCGGCTGGGTTTTCGACTTGTATCGTTGCATTGATACCTACAGAAGAAGATACTTTCGAACCATTCTTTTTGACAGATAATTTCAAAGAACGGATAACTGGTTTTTTGTTTGTTGTCTGCTGTCCTTCTTTAGAATCGTTGTTTTGAGATGAGTCAACAATTTCGGTGATTTCTTCTTCATCACCATCTTTACTACATGATGTTACAAAAAAAGGTAGAAGAAGACACCCTGTTAATAATAAACGAGAGAAATACTTCAAAATAATAAAACATGTTAGGCCTATAGACTTCCCGAGATTCAGCGTTTCACTTTCTGGATGTAGGAGTCTGTACGTTGTACACATCCATTTAGATTTACTGAATGCAATAGTAAGGGCATAAAAATGGCGTGATCATCCTTATGCGCTTAACCGTGGGGCGTGCCTGAGAATTGGAACCCCTGCCTGTTGTGTAATAAGAACGCCACGCCATAAGGCGAGGGCATAGCTTTACACTTTAGGCAGGTATCCAGATTGCTCTGGTAACCTCACTTCTATTATCTCGTGACTATTCCAAAAAGAGTTTCTCAGGCACTTTTGGTTAAGCGCGAAATAATAAGCTAATGCATCAATGAAACCGGATTTCTCCCCGATTCCACATGCAAAAGTACATAAAAGTTTTCAATTCTTCGACTTCTTTGCCAAAAAATGTTCATAATCCGTCTATTTTTTACTGTTTTTACGGAAAAATCAGCAGAAAATGTCTTATCTTTCAGAAAAAAGAAAGGATTTTACGACCTATGAGGTTAATAACGGACAGAAAGGTCGGAAAGCATTCCGGGGGTACTGCCCACCCCCAGCTATTGAGCGGAGAAAGGCTACGGGTTCTTCGAAGTGTCGAAGCGACCAAGGGTCGAGCGCTTGAAGTGTTAAGCGACGCAGAGCGCCGAGCGGGCGAGCTTGCTCGGGAATCGGCTTCACCGTCCTGCCCTTAGAACACCATTAATATGAACTGGTGTCCCTTTTTCAAATTTTAACAGAAAAAGACCGCACCCGTCACCAACCTTTCGCGTGCGCGCGGGCACGAGAGCACCGAAAATCTCGTCACTTTGTCACATTTGGAGATAATTCATTGTATGCTAATAAAATGGAGCGTGACGAAGAGCGTGACGGAGCGTGACGAAGTGACGAAATCGTCACATGCTCTGCAATAATTCATGGTCTTTTGTTGACTTCGCTAAGCGATAATTCATGGAAAGTTCGTGGGTCAATTCTTGAAGTGTCAAGCGTCTCTTCGAGCCGAGCGCATGGATAATTTATGTGAGAAGAGAAGAATTGGTGCTGGCTCTCACAACATGCTGCGTTGAAGATTATTCATGACCATTGATGTACCCATTGACGTTGGAAGATTCATCTTTACACGAATTTATCACTAATTTAACCATGAATTATTCATAAATTTAGGGTATTTTGGGGGCGTTTTCGTCACTTCGTCACCAATTTATCACCTTCGTCACACCTTTCGTCACACTTATAAACATCTAATATTCAGAAATTAGATACCTTAAAAACATCCATTTGTGACGAAGTGACGGGATTTTTCTTTCTTTCGTGCCCGCGCGCGCATACGCGCGTACGCGAGGAGATTATAGCATAATAACATACGGAAGTAAGGTCAATAAGATACGTATGTAAGTCCAATAAGATACGTATGTAAGTCCAATAAGATACGTATGTAAGACCAATAAGATACGTATGTAAGTCTAATAAGATACGGACGAGTTAGCAAACACGTACGGACGAGATGGCAAACTCGTACGGCTGAGTGAATCGTTTGACAGTTGTCAAACGTACTACCCATCTGTGTCCATTTCAAGTTGCGCCCAGCTCTCTACGCTTCTGCGCCTACGCATTAAAGAACGACCAGCTTGCAGAGATTAATTATTCAACGCGGTTGTCCGCCTCTGATTCGTGGATGGAATGTGGTTTAGAGTCAAAGGAATGAAGCCATATAGGTCGGCAGGCAAAGCAAATCCTCGTCTTTACGAATGTCTTTTGGATGAAGTAGATATCTGTGAAGAACACGTTCTGAATACTTCTTCATAAATGTGTCTATTGAAACGTGTTGTGTAGATTGCGATGATTTTACTTCTATGGGACAAATCTTTGCTTTCCGGGAAACGATGAAGTCAACTTCGTAGTTTCGCTTTCCCGTTTCCGTCGGCCAACAATGATAAAATAGTTTATTGTTTGCTGCCACTAACATTTGTGCAACAATATTCTCATAGACATAGCCAAGATTCGTGTTGAGTTTGTCGGTGAGCAATTTCTGATAGATGACATTCTCTGTGAAATCGTTGTCCCAAAATGCCAATGTCACAAACAATCCTGTGTCTCCGCAAAATAATTTAAACTGGTCCTGACTGATGTTCAGTGATAGTCCGGCGCTCGGATCATTTGCATGATAACAGATATTGGTAGTCATCGAGTCTTTTAAAATCGCTATCTCTTCCAGAAGTCGATCTACACGTCCTCCTTCCACGACACCTGCCACCTTATATCGTGATGCGTTTGTACTCAGCTGAGCAGGTATTGCATGGAACATCAGCGAAGTTACGCCCGAGGGGTCTAACTTGTAGAAGTCATCATCGTAAAGATTGATGATGCTGCGTTTGCGCTGGTCTACGATACTCAGATTCTGTGTATCAAGATAATCATTGACGACCTGCGGCATTCCACCGACTAACATATATAACCGGAAGTCACGCATGAGTTTCCTGTGAACGGCATCGCCCAAAGGCTTTGGTTTTTCAAACACGATCTTCAACAGCGGTATCGTAGCCTCATCGCCTAATGCCCATCGGAACTCCTCGTAATCCATGGGATACATATCAAGGCGCGTTTCCTCGCTTGGAATCACTATGTCTTTTATGTTCTTTTTGATACTCAAAAGCGAGCCAGTTTCTATGTAATCATAGCGTCCGTCAGCAACCAAGTACTTGATAGCTTGACGTGCCAGAGGCTGTTTCTGTATTTCGTCAAAGACTACCACCGATTTTCTGGGAACCAGATTCACATGATAAGCCAACTGAAGTTGTGTGAAGAGGTAATCAAGATCTGAGGTGTCTTCAAAAAGACGCATGATGTCTTTGGAGACATGCGCGAAATCTATGATGAGACAACTCTCATATTCTTTCTTTGCGAATTGTTCGGCAATAGTAGATTTTCCGACGCGTCTTGCGCCTCTGATGAGCAGAGCCGTAGTTCCGTGCTGGTCCCTTTTCCATTCGAGCATTCGCTCATATATCTTCCGCTTGAAAACCTTATTTGTTGCTTTGGATGGCATATTATTGATGTAATCTTATGTTTTGCGCGGCAAAGATATATGTTTATTTCTAATTATCAAAGAATTGTAGATAAAAATGTCAAATCCCGCAAACTTTTTACCCCCGAATATGTCAAATCCCGCAAACTTTTTATCCCCGAATATGTCAAATCCCGCAAACTTTTTGAGTTTTCTTTTAGGATAAATCATGCAAAGAAGCATCTACGTAAGAGGGTCTTTTCTCTAACGTAGAGACCTACTTTATCTACCCTAAACTATCTAACTACTCTACGCTCGGCGCCTTGCGACGCTTGACCCTTCAAGCGCTCGACCTTGGTCGCTTCGATCCTTCGAAGAACTCTAAACTCTAAACTAATTTAGAGGTCTCTGTAGACGTCCTTCATCTCGCATGGGAACCAGAAGGAGGCGACGTTTTTCTTGCCGCTTTCTGTTTCCATGAAGAACTCACCTCCAAACATATCGACGATGGCGCGGCAGATAGCAAGTCCTAAGACGGATGACTTGCTGGAATCCTTGAGGGCATCCTCCTGCTCCAGATAGGTATAGATGTCGCCCTCGGCCAGTTCGGATTGTTCCATGCCGGTGTAGCTGACAGAGACCTTCAGTCCCCTGCGCTCACAGGTATATCGGATGAAGATGTCGCCGTGGGTGACGTGCTTGGCAGCATTCGTCAACAGATGCATCATCAGCTGGTGCATGAGATTGGTGTCCAGAACGCCCCTGCAATGCGGCGAGAGCTCGGTGGTCACACGGACGCTGACATCGGGCTTCGTGTAGTTCAGGGTTTCGCGACGATAGGACGCCATGAGTTCGGAGAGGTTGACCTCGATGAACGTGAAGGACGGGGTGATGCCCTCGAGCTTGGACATTTCGTGGAGCTGTTCGACGTAATCTGTCAGCTCCTTGGAGAACTCAGCAATATGGGTCACCGCCTTCCTCACCTGAGCAGGCTGCATCTCTTCATCTTTCTTCTCAAGAATCTGGTCGCCATAGTTGTTGATGGCGTTGAGTGGCGAACGGAGGGTGCGGCTGATGTTTTCAATGAAAACTGATTTCAGGCGCTCGCTCTGCTGAGCACGCTTCGTGGCAATGTCCAGCTGCTTCGTGTAGCGACGTTTAAGCAATAAGAAAGTGATGCCGAAGGCAATGAGAAGGAATAAAATAATGAAGAATGTTACAGCCATATCGATTTTTTAAGTAGTTAATCAAAAAGTGCAATTTGCGATTTCGAGCGCAAAGGTACAATAAAAAGACGGAAACACCAAGAGAAAATGGACTTTTCTATCAAAAACTAATGCTTGAGTCCACTTGAAAAAGCTTTTATTGTGCTTTTGCCCTTATAGGGCGTTGCTCTAACGGAGTGATTATCACCCAGGGCACTGCCCTGGGCTGGTAGGTTACAGTCCTTTCAGGACTTTTTAAAGTGGACTCATACCTATGGGCAGTTGTCAGTGGATGGCCTGACGGGGGTTAATCCACTTGCGGATGCGTTTGACGATGGCCTGACGGATGGTGCCGAACTCGCCGTGACGAAGGTTCAGCCAGAGTTCCTCGAAGGAGCGGGAGACCTTGATCCACGGATGGTTCCAGGCGAGGATGCGGTAAACGCGCTCCTTAAAGGCCACGTGCTCGATGACGTGGCGGGGGTGGTGGAGGGGGAACTGCATGGCGTAGCGTCCCATGGTGAAGATGCGGCGGTAGCCTCGTGGCAGAGTGGCGGTGGTGCCTGCGAAGTGGGTACTGTCGGCCGTGACGCCGAGGTTGTTGACGAGGTTATCGCGTGGCATGATGGCGAGGCCGGAGTTGAGGCGCATACAGCTCTCGAAGATAGTTTCGTAGTAGGCCTTGCCCAGTTCGCGGTGGCGCTGGCAGGTCAGCAAGAAGTCGTCGCGGAAGCCGCGCTCGCGGACGAGGTTGGACAGCATCTGCAGCTCTGTGGGGTCATCGAGGAAGGTGTAGTGCTCGTCCCATTGGTCCACGACGCGCCGCCAGCTGGCCCAGCCCCAGATGCTGAAATGGGAGGTGAAGAAGTAGGAGTCGTCGCCGCAGTCGGGGGTGTGCTCCTCGTGGTTGAAACCGGAGATGAGGGTGATGCGCTGGTCGTGCTCGTAGCGGTCCAGCAGCTCCTTGCAAAAGTGGAAGAAAGAGACGTCGGGCACGTCGTCGTCCTCGAGGACGATGCATTTGTCCACGTGGGAGAAGGCCCACTTCTGGGAGATGTACTCCGAGGGGTCGCAGCCGTAGTTGCGCTCCTGGTACATCGTGTGGACGTCGCACTCCCAGTCCACTTGTGCCACGACCTCCCGGCAGGCCATGATTCCCGGCATGTCACGTTCGCCGCGAGGGCCATCCTGATAAAGGAACAGGCGCGCGGGGCGTGCGCGGCGCACTTGCTCGAACACCTTCGACAGCTGTTCGGGACGGTTGAAGAAGAGGATGAGGACGGAGACGTCGATGAGGGCGGGGGACATAGTAGGGCGTTAAGGATTTACGGGGTCACGGAGTTGTTGCTGGTAGAGCTCGATGTACTGGTCGGTGACTCGCTGCTCGTTCCATACGGTGGTGGCCTTCTGCGCGGCAGCGTTGGCGAGTTCCTGGTAGTTGGGGTCGCTGAGGACGTGGTCTATGCCCTTGGCGAGGTCGTCGGCATCGCGGTATCGGGCTACGTAGCCGTTTTTTCCGTGGTCAATCATTTCGGGTATTCCACCAACGTTGAACCCCACGCAGGGTGTTCCGCAGGCCATGGCTTCCATGATGGTATTCGGTAGGTTGTCCTCGAGGGAGGGAGTCACGAAGAGGTCCACGGCGCGGTAGAGCAAGGCCATGTCCTCGGGGTTGGAGATGTAGTCCAGGGTGTGTATGGGCAGGGGGATGCGCTCGGCCACATCATCGGCCATCTGTCCCACGACGACCAACGCCAGACGTCCCTGCCAAGCGTGCAGCGGCTGGCTGCGCAAGGCGGTAAAGAGGTATTCGAGGCCCTTGCGTGGGTCGGTGACTTTCTGGCAGACGAAGAGCAGCAGGCGCAGGCGGCGGGGCAGGGTGAAGTGCAGGCGCCCCTCTTCCTGTGAGCCGGGACAGAAGACGTGGTGGTCGTAGGTGTTGGGAATGTTGGTGATGGGGAAGGCACCAATCAGACGGCTTTGCCGTGCCTGGTCGGCAATCCACCGGCTACAGCCCACAAAGGAGATGCGTCCCTCGGAGTAGATGGTGGCTTTCCTATCGAAGATGCGCCACGAGAGGTCGTGGGGAGCTGGACGAAGCAGCTGGGGACAGTCGTGGCAGTGGGTGTGGAACCGATCGCAATCACCAGCGTAATGACAGATACCCGTGGCAACCCACATATCGTGCATCGTCCAGACGACGGGTTTGCCGCTCCGCAGGATGCGACGTAGCTCGGCAAGGGAGAGGAAACCCTGGTTGACCCAATGGAGGTGGATGATATCGGCGGCTTTGAACTCCGGGGTGTCCACGATACTGGCTCCCCCCACACCGATATCCACAGCAAAGAGTCCTTGGCGCCGGAAGCCGTTGGCCCACCAAATGCGGAAGCGTTCCCAGAGGAAAGCTGCTTGCAGACGCATACCTCGTAAGCCACCAACAGGCACCCTGCGGGTGGTGGCGCGACTGGTTTCGCGGTCGCGTACCAACAGCGTCGCCTGAACGCCTCGTCGGTTCAGGGAATCGCACAAACGGGACGCTGCAATAGCCGCTCCGCCAGCCATTTCGGAGGTATTTACAAGTAATATGTTCATATTTTGGCGCAAAAATAGGATAAAAACTTGGAACTTTCAAATTTTTCACCTACTTTTGCACCGCAAACCAGCCCAGATGGTGGAATTGGTAGACACGAGGGACTTAAAATCCCTTGACCAGTGATGGTCGTACGGGTTCGATTCCCGTTCCGGGCACATCGGAGAGACACGATGAGAAAACTTCTGTTCCTGCTAACATTGCTATTTGCTCTTGACGCTATAGCCGTTAACCGCGAGCGTCAGAATTTCAATGCTGAATGGCTGATGGCTGTAGGAGATTTCCGGGGAGCAGAAGCGGTGGAATTCAACGACAGGTATTGGGAACGAATCACGTTGCCGCGCGCCTTCAACGGGCACGAGGCGTTTGCACGTGATATCGTGGACCTGACGGACACCATCGTCTGGTACCGCAAGCATTTCCGCCTGCAGAACCTGCGGGACAAGAAGGTGTTTGTGGAATTCGAGGGCGTGCGGCAGGGCGGAGAGTTCTGGATGAACGGCCACCGGCTGGGCATTTCCACGAACGGGGTGATGGCCTGCGGCTTCGACCTGACAAGCTACGCCCAGGAGGGTGAGAATGTCATCGCCGTGCGCGTGGACAACAGCTGGACGTACCGTGACCCGGTGCTGGACAGCCGTTACCAGTGGAACGACCGCAACTTCAACGCCAACTACGGCGGTATTCCCAAGAATGCCTACCTCCACCAGGCGGACCGCCTCTACCAGACCTTGCCGCTCTATTCCAACCTGGGCACCACGGGCACCTATATCTACGCCAGCAATTTCGACATCGCCGGCCACCGTGCCACCATCCACGTCGAGTCCGAAGTGCGGAACGACGACACGCGCGCGCGTTCCTTTTATCTTTATGCGCAGGTGCAGGATGCCGAGGGCCACGTCGTTGCCACCTTGCACGGTGACTACGAAAGTTTGCTGCCGGGCGAGACCCGAACGGTACATATCCAACAGGAGGTCAGCGGCCTGCATTTCTGGTCGTGGGGCTACGGCTACCTCTACTTGGTGACCACGCGCCTGCAGGGTGCCGACGGAACCCTCATCGACGAAGTGGTCACCCGCACGGGATTCCGCAAGACCCGCTTCGGCGAGGGCAAGATATGGCTGAACGACCGCTGCATCATGATTCACGGCTACGCCCAGCGGACGAGCAACGAGTGGCCGGGAGTGGGACTGAGCGTGCCCGCGTGGCTCAGCGACTACAGCAACGGACTCATGGTGGAGTCGGGAGGAAACCTGGTGCGATGGATGCATGTCACACCCTGGAAGCAGGACGTGGAGTCCTGTGACAGAGTGGGACTGATGCAGGCTATGCCCGCAGGGGATGCCGAGAAGGACGTGGATGGACCGCGCTGGCAACAGCGCATAGAGCTGATGCGCGATGCCATCATCTACAACCGCAATAACCCCAGCATTATCTTCTACGAGAGCGGCAACGAGAGCATCAGCCGCGAACACATGCTCGAGATGAAAGCCCTGCGCGACCAGTACGACCCCTACGGAGGACGTGCCATCGGCAGCCGCGAGATGCTGGATATCGACGAGTCGGACTACGGGGGCGAGATGCTGTATATCAACAAGAGCAAGAGACGACCTTTCTGGGCCATGGAATACTGCCGCGACGAGGGACTGCGGAAATACTGGGACGAACAGAGCCACCCCTATCACCACGAGGGCAGCGGACCGCTGTACCGGGGAAAGCCAGCCGTGGAGTACAATCATAATATGGATGAGTTTGCCGTGGAGATGGTGCGCCGCTGGTATGACTATTGGCAGGAACGGCCTGGTACAGGGACGCGCGTCAGCTCTGGCGGCGTGAAGATTATCTTCTCCGACACCAACACGCACCACCGAGGCGAATCCAATTTCCGCACGAGCGGCGTCACCGACGCCATGCGCATCCCGAAAGACGCCTTCTTCGCCCATCAGGTGATGTGGACAGGCTGGGTGGACGACGAGAGGCCCGCCACGTACATCGTGGGACACTGGAACTACCCGACGGGTACTATAAAAAAGGTGTATGTCGTCTCGAATGCGGACGATGTGGAGTTGTTCCTGAACGACCGCAGTCTGGGTCACGGACGACGTGACTACAACTACCTCTTCACCTTCGACAGCGTACACTATGAACCCGGGGCCCTGTGTGCCGTGGGCTACACGGAAGGGCAGCGCACCTCCGACTACCAGCTCATCACGGCCGGCGAGCCTCATCACCTGCGACTCACGGCCATCCAGAATCCTGAAGGGGCAAAAGCCGACGGCGCGGATATGGTCATCATCCAGGCAGAAGTCGTTGATGAGCAAGGGCGCCGCTGTCCGCTGGATGACAGAATCCTCCACTTCTCGCTCTCTGGCCAAGGGCAGTGGATAGGCGGAATAGGAACGCGCAACAACCTGCAGTTCCAGCAGGCAAACCTCAACCTGGATCCCGCCCTCTTGGATGCCGCGGCCACCAAGAACACATCGGATAACTACGTCGGTGCGACCTCGCTGCCGGTGGAATGCGGCGTGTGCCGCATCCTTGTGCGCACCACCACCAAGGCGGGCACCATCCATGTGGCTGCTGCTGCCGACGGTCTGGGTGAGGCCGAACACATCGCCGTCCGCACGATGCCGGTGGACGTCTTCCACTACCTCCCCTCCCTCTCCCTGAAAGGCCATTTCACCCGAGGCGAAACGCCGCTCACGCCCTCCTATCGTCAGCGTGCCGTGGGCGTCCCTATCGCATCGGCCACAGCAGGTTATGACAGCGAGCACGCCGTCCGCAGCTTCGATGACAATGAACTGTCGGAATGGAAGAACGACGGACGGCTATCCACCGCTTGGATTACCTATCACCTGGCACGCCGTACCGCAATAGATGACATCTGCATGAAGCTGACGGGATGGCGACAACGCAGCTACAAACTGGAAATCGTGGCCACCAACCTCGATGAGCCCTCCCGCGAGTTCCCTATCTGGAGCGGCGAGACGCCCCGCAGTTTGGGGTATATCCACCTGAAGCCAACCAATATCGTGACGGCCGACGAAATCACCATTCGCCTGCGGGGAGCAGGCAAGGACGACGATGCTTTCGGCGGGATTGTGGAAGTCACCGAGCCGGCCGCAGGAGAATTGGACCTCCTCAAGGCCAAGGACGGAGACGATGCGAAGAACGAACTGCGCATCGTCGAAATAGAATTCTTAGATGCAGTTAATTTTTAGGACACAGAGACACCTTACTATTTTTTCGAGTGCCCGAAGTAGTATTGTCCGCGTTTGCGGGTGATGCTGCCGTAGTTGATAGCGTGCTGCGGGCAGTAGTGATAACAGGCCAGACAATTGGTGCAGCTGTCATCGTGATGCCAATGAGGCAGTCGTGGTGCTTCGGCATCCGTGGATTCGGCTTCGAGGGTGACGTCACCGGTGGGGCATACCTGCTGGCATTTGCCACAATGGATGCAGCGGTCGGCATCCACCGTGAACTTCGAGTCGCTAATCATCCGGGCGTTGAAGTAGGCACCGAAGACGTGGCTGAACGTCCAGGGCGTCAGGCCGCGACGCGTGTGGTGCTCATCCCGCTTGTGGTCGATAATGAGTTCCTTGTACTGCTGTAAATCCTCCTCCGCCTGTTGCAGTTTTTCCCGCTCGCGCTGAGGGGTGTCGGTGTACATGAATGGCAGACAGACGTAGCTTTCAGGCATCGTAAGCGAGAAGGTACTGTTGAGCGCCAGCCCCTTCCGATGCAGTTCCTTGCTCAGGATTTCCATGGTGCGCCCGATGCTGTCGCCACAGGTGACCAGGGCGTAGCAATAATGCGCCTTCAGGGCGAAGGGAGAGGTGATTTGCAGGCGGCGGATGAACTGCCGGACAATATGCGGAGGCTGCCAGCCGTGGACAGGAAAACAGAAGCCAAAGGGCTCTCGAGAAGTCAGGTTATAGTGGCAGTCGCCCTTCAGTTCCTCGGGGATGAAGAGCAGGCGGTCGCCGGTGGCTGCTGCCACTTGTTCTGCCGCCCAGCGGGTGTTTCCTGTTCCGGAAAAATAGAAAATCATTTTCTGCTGATGATTACGTAGGGTTCAGAGGCTGTCGAGGATTTCGTCCATGGTGAATCCCCGTCCTGCGAGGAAGCGGATGAGCTTGCCGCGGCGGGTGTATTCGTCCTCGTCTTTCAAGGTTCGTTCTTTCTGCTGTGCCAGGTCGTGCAGGATGCGGCGATATTCCTCCTCGGACAACTCATCCAGGGCGATGGAGATAGCTGCATCCGGTACGGCTTTTTGCCGGAGGGCTTGCTGTATCTTCACACGTCCCCAGCGGGCGAAGCGCAATTTGTCGTGGGCAAAGGCCCGGCAGTAACGCAGGTTGTCCAAGTACTGCTCCTCATAGAGATAGTCCACGATGCGCTGGATGTCGTCGGGGGACATACCACCCCTCTGCAGCTTCTCGCGTACCTCGCTTTCGCAATGTTCGCTTCCGCTGCAGAGGGATGCCATGCGACTCAGGGCTGTGGAGTACTCCAATATATAAATAGGTGTGTTCTTTATTCCTCAGCGCTGAAGTCTTCCTTGCCTACTCCACAGATGGGGCACACCCAGTCTTCGGGGAGGTCTTCGAAAGCGGTTCCGGGGGCAATGCCATTATCGGGGTCTCCAAGTTCGGGGTCATAAACATAACCACAGGGGTCGCAAACATACTTTTTCATAATCGGGTTATTTTTTAGAGGTGAATACTGTGCGGCCTCGTGGGTCGCGTTGTTGAGCTTTCGGGGGACAAAAGTAATCATTTCCCATGAGAGTGCCGCTCCTTTTTCCCTTTTTTTCTTGCTCCGCCCCGCTTTGGGTCGCTTTTTTTGCGTAATCCAACCCTCTTTTTGGAGAAAGAAGAAGAAAAAGAGACATAATAAGAGGTTATGTTAGCGAAAAAATCTGTAACTTTGCCACCGCAATTTCTAAAAGATTCGACAAATTATGAAGAAACTGCTGCTCATTACGATGTTTTGTAGCGTTGTTGCCACGCTGCAATCCCAGACGTTGCCTTACCAGAACCCGGAACTGAGTGCCCGGGAGCGGGCCGAAGACCTCTGCTCCCGTCTGACCTTGGAGGAAAAGGCACAACTCATGCTCGACGAGTCGCCCGCCATACCTCGGCTGGGAATCCGTAAGTTCTTCTGGTGGAGCGAGGCTTTGCATGGCGCTGCCAACCAGGGCAACGTGACGGTCTTCCCTGAACCTGTGGGAATGGCAGCAAGCTTCAACCCTGAATTAGTATATAAGGTGTTCGACGTGGCCAGCACCGAGTTCCGTGCCCAGTATCACCAGCGCATGAACAACGGTGGTGAGGATGAGAAGTTCCACAGCCTCAGCGTCTGGACTCCCAATGTGAACATCTTCCGCGACCCACGGTGGGGACGTGGGCAGGAGACCTACGGCGAAGACCCCTACCTTACCAGCGTGATGGGCACACAGGTGGTGCGTGGCCTGCAGGGTCCCGAGACATCGAAGTACCGCAAGCTCTGGGCTTGTGCCAAGCACTACGCCGTACACAGCGGTCCCGAGTACACACGCCACAGCGCCAACCTGACTGATGTAGAGCCGCGCGACCTCTGGGAAACATATATGCCAGCCTTCAAGGCCTTGGTGCAGGATGCACAAGTCCGCGAGGTGATGTGTGCCTACCAGCGTTTGGACGACGAGCCCTGCTGCGGCAACGCCCGTCTGCTACAACAAATCCTGCGCGACGAGTGGGGTTTCAAGTACCTCGTTGTCAGTGACTGCGGAGCCGTCAGCGACTTCTATACCTCCCACAAATCTTCATCGGATGCCGTTCATGGCTCGGCCAAGGCTGTCCTGGCTGGTACGGACGTGGAGTGCGGTTATCGCTACGCCTATCGCAGTGTTCCCGAGGCTGTTCGCCGCGGACTGCTGACCGAGGCAGAAGTGGATAAGCATGTCATCCGACTGCTCGAGGGACGTTTTGACCTGGGTGAAATGGATGACCCCGCCCTGGTGGAATGGGCTAAGATTCCCTATTCTGCCATGTCCACCAAGGAAAGCGCCCAGAAATCCCTTGACATGGCGCGCCAGTGCATCGTCCTGCTCCAGAACAAGGGCGACGTTCTCCCCCTGAAGGCCGGTAAGGAACGCATCGCCGTCATTGGCCCCAACGCCGACAACCAACCCATGATGTGGGGTAACTACAATGGTACGCCCAATCACACCATCACCATCCTCGACGGCATTCGTGCCAAGCAGAAGAAAATACTTTACCAGCCGGGCTGCGACCTCACCTACGACAAGGTGATGGACAGTCGTCTGGCTACTGAGTGCCGTGCCAATGGACGCGCCGGGTTGCAAGGAACTTTCTGGAATAACCCGAAGGAGGAAGGACAGCCTGTATGCACCCAGCAGTACACGACGCCCCTCTCCGTCACCACGGCAGGTATGCACAACTTCGCCCCCGGCGTGGCGCTCTCCGACTTCTCGGCTAAGTACGAGACGACCTTCACTCCGCGTGAGGGAGGTGAATATGTGGTCAATGTCGATGGAACAGGCCATTTCGAGGTCTTTGTGGACGGCGAACGCAAGCAGCGCGTACACTCATGGCGCACCACTCCCACCCGCACCGTCCTGCAGGCCGAGGCCGGCAAGTCTTATAATATAGAGGTACACTACGCTTTTGTGCCTACGTGGGGTGCTGACATGAAAATCAATGTCGCCAAGGAAATGCCCATCGATTATCAAGCCGCCATCCAGGAACTGAAAGGCATCCAGACGGTGGTCTTCGTGGGAGGCATTTCGCCTGCTCTCGAAGGTGAGGAAATGCCCGTTCAGATCGAAGGGTTCAAGGGTGGTGACCGCACCAATATCGAACTACCTGCCGTGCAGCGCGATTTCCTGAAGGCACTGAAGGCGGCTGGGAAGACCGTAGTATATGTCAACTGCTCCGGCTCGGCCATTGCCTTGACGCCCGAAACAGAAAGCTGCGACGCCATCCTCCAAGTCTGGTATCCCGGTCAAGAGGGAGGCACCGCCGTGGCCGATGTCCTCTTCGGCAACGTGTGTCCCAGCGGCAAGCTGCCCATCACCTTCTATCGAAATACGGAACAGCTGCCTGACTATGAGGATTATTCCATGAAAGGACGCACCTATCGCTATTTCTCCGACCCCTTGTTTGCCTTCGGCTTTGGCCTGAGCTATACGACCTTTGAGGTAGGGAAGGGAACCCTGACTCCCTCCAAGGCATTCTCTGCCCGCACTGCTGAAACAGATGAATTATTCCGCCTCTCCGTCCCTGTCCGCAATAGCGGACGACGCGACGGCACGGAAGTTTTGCAGCTCTACGTCCGCGACCTCAGCGACAGCGAAGGCCCCTTGAAGTCGTTGCGCGCTTTCCAGCGAGTAGAGGTGAAAGCCGGACAGACAGCAAACGTAGTCCTGCCCCTGACAGCCAAAACCTTTGAACTATGGAATCCTGCCACAAACTCCATGCAAGCCCACAGCGGACGCTACGAAATCCTCTACGGCACCAGCTCCAGGCCGCAAGACTTGCAGAGTGTGACCGTGGAACTGAACTAAGTAACCGTTACTAAGACATTCAAAATACACCTAATCACCATCTTTAAAACCGTTCTATCACTCTTTGCGGCCATCTCGTGTGGCCGTTAAGGAGTGATAGTTTTTTTATCACTTCACCAGCACTTTTCTGCCCTCTCGGATATACACCCCCTTCTGCGTGGGCAGGGTGGAGAGTTGGCGTCCGCTGAGGTCGAAGTATTTACGATTTACAGAGGTGTCATTTACGATTTCAGAGGTGGGCACGGTATCGTCGATAAGGGGGAGTGCGAGGGTGGCGGTGTACTGCTCCTCGCTGTTCTCTATGATGAGGGTGTAGGTGCCGTCGGCGTATTTCGTCAGGTCGGTGTTGAGTGCCACGATGTTACTTGTCTGCACCTCCTTGCGATACACCTCCTTGCCGTTGTCGTCCGTCAGTGTCACTACATACGGTCCCGTCAGCGTCTTCAGGTTTACGAACAGTTCCTTCGCTGAGTATTCTCCCGTCACCATCTCTTCGCCATCAGTCTCATCCCTCGCCCCCACGGGAAGAGTTGGAGAGGGGCTTTCATTTATCCCCGGACTCTTCGGCCTCGGCTTCGTCGTATGCGTGAAGTCTAACCATTGTTTCTTCACTTCAGAGCCAATGGACGTCACGCCGTAGATGACTTCATCGCCGATGGTGCAGGACATCAAGCTGTTGTAATAGCCCTCCCAATCGCAGGGAAAAACATTATCCAATGGAACTCCAACGTTTCCAACTCCTTCCATCCAAACATTTGGCTCGTCGATTTGCCAAAACTCATGTTTGTGGTCTATCTCCTCTGGAATGGCCAGTGCCAAGAAGGTTGATGTTCCTTTGTAGTATTCTGCGTCGTTATATGTCCGTTTCATAATGATAGCCTTGGTCATTTCCTGCATATACGCGGCTAATCCATTGTATATTTCTATGGTATCACCGACGGCAGACGCAAAGTCATAGAGGAGGACGAACTTTTCTTTCCCTGGGAAGAGACAATAAACACGCTGTCCTCCTTCGTAAATGGAACCAACATACTCTGTCCATGGCGCCCTTCCGCTCCAAGGTTGGTTTGTCTCTCCGTGGTAACATTTCATGATCTTGCAGGAATAGTCACCGACTATCGTGTCGCCTTCGAAATAGTAGCTATCCACCCGCTGTGCAGTCGTAGTCAGTCCGGGGAACCATCCCACCTTCCACACCTTCCCCTCTTCAATGAAGGGACGATAGGGAACCTCCTTATCGTGGACAGGAACTGGATGCTCACCTTGTTTATCAACTGCGATATACTGAATATCAGGTTGGAAGAAATGAAAGTACAAATCCACCTCATACATCCATATACAATCCGCATAAGGTGCCAGTTCTTCGCCTTGGAACGTCAGTTTACGGACATTTGGGTCTCCTGTATCCTCTTCTATGCAATACAAATATTGATTCGGGCTACAGGAAATGGGGCCATTCCCAAAAACGTGAAGGGCATAGCTGTCATGTTCCGAATCCGGAACAAGTTCATATTCAAACTTACCGATGGTATCATCGAAGGCTACTTTCTTGACAGGTCGAAGCTGGCAACCGTGCCAACCGGTATCTGGTAGGTCGAAAGAGAGGGGAAGGTAACAGGGAGAGTAGTCGTAGAGTACGTATGCCGTATGATACTCCCAAGAGTTGCGAACAATCTCTGAGAACAATCCACCCAAAGGTCCGGAAAGGTGTCCGATGCCTTCTATCCATTCTACTTGCACCCTTTCCAAAGCATACGACGTCTTATCGTTAGCTTCAAAGGTAATGGTCTTCAGTGTCTCACCATTTACTTGTAGTTCCCCCACTTTCTTTACTTCACAGAAGGAATAGTCACCGTATTCTGGCTCGAACCTGTCGCCCACTTGCAGGTTGAAGTCATATATCAAATATTCCCTACCAGCCTCTTCCTCATAGAGATACACACGGTAGTCCTCTTCACGGAACAAACCGACTGAGGTCTCCTCGCCATTATCGGTCCTAGAGCACATCTCGAAATATTCGTGTCCATTTCTTTCGAAATAGTTCTTTTCCAATGAAAAGTAATAATTGGTGACGGTATGAAAATTTTCTGCATTGAAACCGTGTACGCACCACGACTTGCCTCTCTCTACGAAGGCATGATATGTGGAATCCTGTTGTGCCTGCATAATCCAAGCAGACAAGCAAAGCATTGCAAAAAGAACTATTCGTTTCATAATTGTATGGTTTAGTAGTTAATATTCAATTTTTAGCTTCCTTACTTTTCCATATTTCAACCTTTCAACTTTACAAACTGTCGAGCACTTGTTCAAAGGTAATGTCGGGGTTGTCCTCCCCGAAGACTTCCTTTTTGAGCTTCAGCTTGCGGTGCTGCACGGCGGAGATGCTGACGCCGTAGATGTTGCCGATTGCGCGGTTGGTGAGGCGCAGGCGGGTGAGGATGCAGAGCTGGAGGTCTTCTTCGCGCAGGTCGGGAAAGCGCTCTCGCAGTCGGATGAAGCGGTCGCCGTCGATGGCGTTGAGGGTGCGTTCCACCTCTTTCCATTCGTGCGGGGTGAGGGTGACGTGGCGTTCGCTGCTGGTACCTAATTTCTGGATGACGGTAGAGCGTTCGAGGATGAAGTTCTTTAGGAATTCGATGATGCCGTCGCGCTGACGCAGTTGGTCTCGCTGAGCTTCGGCTTCCTGTTGGCGCAATCGCAGTTCCTGTTGCTGCATGATGAGCTTTTGCCTGTTGTCGCGCAGGCGCTGGCGGATGATATAGGTGGTGATACCAGCCAGTAGAAGAACGATGATGATGCCGCTACAGAGTGTACGTCGTTGTAGGGCGGTTTGGTAGCGCAGGCGTTCGTTGTCGCGCTCCTGCTGTAAGGCGGTCTGATAGTAGTCGTCCTTTTGTTGCAGGGCTTGGTAGTAGAGGTCTTCTGCGTGGCTGAAGGCAGAGTCTATGGCCTCCTCTGCCGCCTCGATGTCATTGCGATACAGGGCGAGCTTGGCGAGATTGCTTTGAACGATATAGGAAGCCTGCAGATCGTTGCCCGGTTCCATACGACGGTAAATGTCCTCGGCAGCGGCGAGGGAGTCGCAGCTGACGAGGCAGCGTGCCAGAACTTGTTGTGTGCCCAACAGGAGCTCGCGAGTGGCATTGTGCTCTGCCATCCGGGCATAACGCCGTGCTTCCTGATAGTCCTCCATAGCCCAATGGATGTTTGCCAAACTGGTGAGGGTCTGGCAGAGCTGTTCCGTGCCCAGTTCTTCGCGGTGTAGCTTTGCCTGTTCGTAGGCTTCGCGTGTGTAGTCGAGAGCTTCGCCGAAGGAGCCGCCGCTGAGGAATGCCACCTGGCTCGCGTACGTTCCTATATAATCAAGAATAATAATATGGTTGCGTTTGCTGTCGGGGTTGCGTTTGTAGGTGGCGAGTGCCTGCTTTGCCACCTTCAATGCCGCCTCGGGATTACCCTGAGAGAGGGATTGTGACAATTGCAATTGTGCGAGGTACATGGTATGAAGGTCGTTTCCCTTCTTTGCGAGACGGATGGCTTGGTTCAGCAACTGTTCGGCGAGACGAATGCTGTCGGAATCGTAGGCGTTGAGGGCACGCTCGTAGCAGGCGCTGGCACTGTCTGGGGTTTCCCTGAGGGAGTCATCAGACGAGGAATGGCAAGCCGCTACAATCAGCATTGCGAGCAGTAGGCAAAGGGCTCTGACGGTCTTCATAGACAATTGATGTTGAAATCTGCGGCAAAGGTACGGCTTTTTCCGATAGGTTGTATCACTTGCCTCATGGAAATTTTCGGCGGACGCGAAAATCTTTTTCTGCTGATAATGAATGCCTTTCCATGATTGTATTGACAAAAGGGTATGGAAAAGTTACTCGGAGGGCTTGACAAGATTACAAGTTTTAACCCTGTTTTTTTGTTTTTTCGACAAAAACCGCGTACCTTTGCGGCGCAAAATCAAGGTTCCGATGAAAGTTGAAACGTTGAAACGTTGAAAAGTTGAAAAGTTGAAACGTTCTTCAAGCATGAAGCGTCGCAAGGCGCCGAGCGGAAAAGTTGAAAAGTTGAACTAATGAAGAATGAAAATTAAAATCCATAACTTCTTTCAACTCTAAACTCTCAACTTCATAACTACTCTAAACTTTAAACTCTAAACTCTAAACTTCAAAACAACTATAATGTCCCCTTTAGTATCCATCATCATGGGCAGCACCAGCGACCTGCCAGTCATGGAGAAAGCTGCCAAGTTCCTCGATGAAATGGAAGTACCATTCGAGATGAACGCCCTTTCGGCTCACCGTACCCCTTCCGAAGTAGAGGCTTTCGCCCGCGGCGCCGAGGGCCGTGGACTCAAGGTTATCATTGCAGCAGCGGGAATGGCTGCTGCCCTGCCAGGAGTCATTGCAGCACAGACCACACTGCCTGTTATTGGTGTACCTATTAAAGGAATGCTCGACGGTCTCGATGCGCTCCTCTCCATCGTTCAGATGCCTCCTGGAATACCCGTTGCAACTGTAGGAGTCAATGGTGCACAGAACGCTGCCGTTCTGGCTTGCGAGATGTTGGCACTGACGGACACCGCCTTGGCCGAGCGCATGCGCGAATATAAGAAAGGTCTCGCACAGAAGATTGTGAAAGCCAACCAGGAACTGGCGGAAGTGAAGTTTAAGTTTAGGATCCCCTCCTCACTCCCCCTTTAGGGGGTGGGTGGTCACCTTCAAGAGTAGAAATTATATCTCTGTTTTCAATGGAACAAAAGACATCCAGTCAGATACATTCCACTCTCCCCCTTGAGGGGGAGCGGGGAGGGGGTCTGGGACGAAGGCGTCCCACCCACGAAGTACGAGTCGGCAATATTGGTATCGGAGGACAGAATCCAGTGCGGGTTCAGTCTATGTGTACCACCTCCACTATGGACACGGAAGGTTGCGTACGCCAGATTCTGGCGATAGCCGCCGCTGGAGGAGAGCTCGTCAGGCTGACCACGCAGGGCCTACGCGAGGCCGAGAACATGAAGGTCATCCACGAGCGTGTGCGGGCTGCCGGATGCGATGTTCCCTTGGTGGCAGACGTCCATTTCAACCCTGCGGTGGCTGACGTCGCCGCCCGCTACTGCGAGAAGGTGCGCATCAATCCTGGCAACTACGTCGATGCCGCCCGTCAGTTCAAGAAACTGGAGTTCACAGACGAGGAATATGCCGCCGAACTCCAGAAGATAGAAGACCGCCTCATACCCTTCCTCGACATCTGCCGCGAACATGGTACGGCGGTGCGTATTGGTGTGAACCACGGCTCGCTCAGCGACCGCATTATGTCGCGCTATGGCGACACGCCGGCAGGCATCGTCGAGAGCTGCATGGAGTTTCTGCGTGTGTGTACGAAGGTCGGTTTCAAGGATGTAGTGGTCAGCATCAAGGCCTCGAATACCGTGGTGATGGTCGAATCCGTGCGACTGCTCTGTCAGGCTATGGATGCCGAGGGCATGACCTATCCGCTACATCTGGGCGTCACTGAGGCCGGTGAGGGTGAAGACGGCCGCCTCAAGAGTGCTGTGGGGATCGGAGCATTGCTCATAGATGGCATCGGAGACACCATCCGCGTGTCCCTCTCTGAGCCTCCTGAGAACGAGATACCCGTGGCGTACGCTCTCCTCCAAGCCTCCCGTCGGCGCATGACCAAGACGGAATACATCTCCTGTCCCGGCTGTGGACGCACCCTCTACGACCTGCCCGCAACTATCCAGCGTATCAAGGCTGCCACCGCTCATCTCAAGGAACTGAAAATCGGTATCATGGGATGCATCGTCAATGGTCCCGGCGAGATGGCCGACGCCGACTATGGCTACGTCGGTGCTGCTGCCGGTAAAGTCAGCCTCTACCGCGGCAAGGAATGCGTGGAGAAGAATATACCAGAGGCCGAAGCGGTAGACCGCCTGCTGGAACTCATCCATGCAGATGGCCGATGTTGACCATAAGCCTGATAAAATCTCATGGAACCCATGAGCTCAATTAGCCCCATTAGCCCTATTAGCCCCATGAGTCCTATAATCCCTATTTTATTCTATAAAACTCATCACAACAATGAACAACCAACCCCTTCTTATATATAATACACTCTCGCGAACTAAGCAATTGTTCAAGCCTCTTGTTGAAGGCCGAGTAGGCATGTACGTTTGCGGCCCCACCGTCTATGGTGATGCCCACTTGGGCCACGCACGTCCTGCCATCACCTTTGACCTCCTCTTCCGCTACCTCCAGCACTTGGGCTATAAGGTGCGCTACGTCCGCAACATCACCGACGTAGGTCATCTGGAGCACGATGCTGACGAGGGTGAGGATAAGATTGCCAAGAAGGCCCGCTTGGAACAGCTGGAGCCCATGGAGGTGGCACAATATTACACCAACCGCTTCCACGATGCCATGCGCGCTCTCAACTGTCTGCCCCCCTCCATAGAACCTCATGCCACAGGCCATATCATCGAACAAATCCAGCTGGTCAAGGAAATACTGGCCAATGGTTTCGCCTACGAGAGCCACGGCAGCGTCTACTTCGACGTGGAGAAATACAACGAGAAATACCATTATGGACGCCTTTCTGGCCGAAACCTGAACGACGTCATCAACAATAGCCGTGAACTCGATGGCATAGGCGAGAAACGTAACCAGGTGGATTTCGCCCTCTGGAAGGCCGCCCAGCCAGAACACATCATGCGCTGGCCATCCCCCTGGAGCGACGGCTTCCCCGGCTGGCACTGCGAGTGCACCGCCATGGGACGTAAGTACCTCGGCAACCATTTCGACATTCACGGAGGAGGCATGGACCTCGTATTCCCGCATCATGAGTGCGAAATAGCACAGGCCGTAGCCAGTCAGGGTAGCGACATGGTCAAGTACTGGATGCACTGCAACATGCTCACCGTTGGTGGACAAAAAATGGGTAAGTCGCTCGGTAACTTCATCACCCTCAATCAGTTCTTCAAGGGAGAACACGAGAAGCTCACGCAGGCCTTCTCTCCCATGACCATACGCTTCTTCATCCTACAGGCCCACTACCGCAGCACCGTAGACTTCTCCAACGAAGCCCTTCAGGCTGCTGAGAAAGGACTGCAACGCCTGATGAACGCCATCGGAGACCTCAAGCGCCTCACGCCCGAAGCCCAAAGCGACGAGCAAACCCACCGCCTCTGCTCCGAACTCCGTCAGAAGTGCTACGACGCCCTGAACGACGACCTCGCTTCGCCCCTCGTCATCAGCCACCTCTTCGACGCAGCCTCCACCATCAACCGCGTACTGGACCACAAAGGAACCATATCCTCTGCCGACTTCGAGGAGCTCTCCTCCACCATCCACCTCTTCGCTGAAGACATTCTGGGACTCCTTCCTCCCACCAGCGTACAAGCAGGTTCCTCCGCTTCTGCCGCTCGTGAGGAAGCGTTCGGCCACGTCGTTGACATGCTACTTGAGCAGCGTGCCATCGCCAAAGCCAACAAGGACTGGGCCACCAGCGACCGCATCCGCAACGAACTCACCGCCCTTGGCTTCGTCATCAAGGACACCAAGGACGGGGCCACCTGGACACTGAACAAGTAAGTATAAGGTGTTCATAATTGGTTTTAAGTATTTTTGAATACCTACTTTAAGTAAAATGATCATTCATCCATAAATTAGAACCCAATGAAAAGAATCCTTTTAAGTATGGCATTGGCCATTCTGTCACTCACCTCCTATTCACAAGACATCTTCGGTAAATGGCTCATCGAGTCCGGCGACGGCCACGTAGAGATTTACCAGTCCGGCGACAAAGTCAATGGTAAGATTATCTGGCTGCAACAGGGTGCCGACACGAAAGACAAGCACAATCCCGATGCAGCCCTCCAGAGCCGTAAACTCGTAGGCGTCGATATCCTTTCCGGCCTCTCCAAGAAGAAGGACAGATGGGAAGGAGGCACCATCTATGATCCCAAGACCGGCAAGACCTACAAGTGTGCCATCTGGATGGATGGCAAGAACCTGAAAGTCCGCGGCTATCTGGGTATCTTCCACGAAACGCAAACTTGGAAGCGACTCCCCTGATGGTCTGCAAGCAGTAAAAGTAGTGTCGTTTCTGCGAGAAGGCTGAAAAAGCGAGGATTTTTTTTGGTGGTACACGTTGTTTGTACTACCTTTGCGGCCGAAAGAAGCAAAAACGATTAAATAATTCTTTTCTACCATGCGTAAGATTACCATTCTTTCCATTGCTGCTGCCGGTGCCCTCATGCTGGCATCATGCAGCAAGTTCGGCTCTCTCACTGCCGACAACATCACCGTCACCCCGACCCCCTTGGAGACCGTGGGCAGCGAGGTGCCCGCCACCATCAGCGCCACCTTCCCCCAGAAGTATATGCATAAGAAAGTCACCCTCGGTGTGACCCCCGTACTGAAGTACAGGGGCGGCGAGGTGACCTCCGTTGGCACCACCTTCCAGGGTGAGAAGGTACAGGGCAACAATACCGTTGTCAACTATAAGACAGGCGGTACCTATACCCTGCGCGCCACCTTCCCCTTCAGAGAAGGCATGATGCAGAGCGACCTCTACCTGCGCTTCGACGCCAAGAAGGGCAAAAAGAAGATTCAGTTGCCTGACCTGAAGGTGGGCTACGGCGTCGTTGCCACCAGCGACCTGCTGCGCAGCACCATCGCCAGTGCCAATCCAGCCTTGGCTCCCGACGCCTTCCAGCGCACCATCCGCCAGAAGCAGGAGGGTCAGATCAAGTACCTCGTCAATCAAGCCAATATCCGCGCCAGCGAGCTGAAGACCACCAGTGTGCAGGACTTCGTGAAGATCCTGAAGGAAATCAACGACAATCAGGAGACCCTTCGACTGCTGAATATCGAGGTCAGCGCCTACGCTTCGCCCGAAGGTCGCTTCGACTACAATGAGAAGTTAGCCGAAAGACGCCAGCAAAGCTCCGCGCAGTATGTCAACGAGCAGCTGAAGAAGAACAAGATGACTGCCGATGTCACCACGAGATTCACCGCTGAGGACTGGGAAGGCTTCCAGCAGCTGGTCAACGAGAGTTACATCCAGGATAAGGAAATCATCCTGCGCGTCCTCTCCATGTATCAGGATCCTGCCGAGCGCGAACAGCAGATTCGCAATATGAGCGTGGTGTACGAGGAGCTCACCAAGGGCATCCTGCCTGAGTTGCGCCGTGCACGCCTCATCGCCAACTACGACGTCATCGGTCGCAGCGATGAGCAGATTGTGGAGCAGTTCAAGACCGACGCCCGCTCGCTGAGTGTGGAAGAGGTGCTCTACGGCGCTTCCCTGCAGCAGGACAACGTCCAGAAGAAGGTGTGGTATGAGAAGGCCGCCGCCCTCTTCTCCAACGACGCCCGCGCCTATAACAACCTTGCCAACCTGGCTTTCCAAAGCGGCGATGTCCAGACGGCTGCCGCCTACCTGCAGAAGGCTAAGAGCATCAATCCCCAAAGCGCCGAAGTGGCCACGAACGAAGCCCTGCTGGCTCTGGCAGAGGGTAAGGTTGCCGACGCAGAAGCCTATCTCGCTCGCGGAACAGGTTCCGACTCCTACAGCGAAATCCTCGGCAACCTGAACCTGGCCAAGGGTAACTACGCAGCCGCTGCTGCCAACCTCGCCGGCGTGAACACCAACAGCGCCGCCCTGGCTCAGATTCTGAACAAAGACTACGCCTCCGCCGCCAAGACGCTGGCCAACATCCCCAACGTCGATGGCATCACTTACTACCTGCAGGCCATCTTAGGTGCCCGTCAGGGTGACTCCGCTGCGGTCGTTACTGGCCTGCGCAACGCCATCCAGCAGAATCCCAATCTCGCCAAGCGTGCGGCACGTGATCTCGAATTTGCCAAGTACACCGCCCAGATTGCCAGGATAGTAAAGTAACATGTTTAAAAAGAAGATATCGCACACCCTCCTCCCCTTCCTTTATAGAGGGGTTGGGGTGTGCGTCTTTTTATTACTCCTATCTTGCACCGACTCCCACACCTTCCGTCTGACAGGAACCCTCGAGAACCTGCGGCAGGCGGATTTTTATATCTATGCCATTGACGGCAGTCTGACCGACCTCGACACCATCCATGTTTTGGAGGGTTCCTTCGAATGGACGATCAGGCTGGAGGAAGAGTCCACCTTCTACCTCATCTATCCGAATCTCAACGAACAAGTCATCTTTGCTCGCCCCGGCGACCACGTGCGCTTCAATGGTGATGCCAACCAGTTGCGTGCGGTCAGCATCAAGGGCAACCCGGAGAACGAAGCCCTCACGCGCTTCCGCCAGGAGCATGTACAGGCTACCTCCGACAGCCTGCACCGCGCCATGCGTGCCTATATAGAAGCCAATCCCGACAGCCGCGTCAGCTCCTATCTACAGCGCCAGCTCACGCTGGAGCGCAGCACCTCCTCGCGCTTGCGCAAAGGCCAGAAACTACCGAATATCATCTTACCACCCGACACCATCGGCGGTGACACCCTGCGGCTGCTCTCCACGGACTCAGCCGCCCGCCCCGTGCTGCTTTATTTCTGGGCCACCTGGAAAAGCGACAGTCGTAAGGCGGCCATCAGCATACGCGAAGCCATCCGTAAGTGTGAGAAACAGCCAAAAGGCAAGCGCCTGCAACCCATCAGCATCAGCCTGGACTTCGACCAGCGGCAGTACGGCTATAGCCTGAAGGCCGACACCATCGACTACGACCGTCGCCGCTATCCCCAAATCTGGGATGCTCCCATTTGCGAGTTACTGGCCATCCAAACGCTGCCCTACTACATCCTCGCGGATACGTCCCGCACGGTACGTGCCATCGGTTCGGACTGGAAGAAAGATATCCAACAGGAACTGGATAAATTGATCAGCGAGCAGACCAAGACAACACCTGCTATCGGGGACTAGTTACTTGTTAAATGTTGAAAAGTTGAAAAGTTGAAATGTTGAGAATTGAGTCCACTTGTCAACTCGTTTACTTGTCAACTTGTTTACTTGTTTACTTGTCTACTTGTCCACTTGATTATGAAAAGAACTCTACTTACCTTACTGTGGCTCTGTCCAGCCCCTGTTTTCCTCTTCTTTTTCCACATTTCTCCATCACTACTTCTGGCACAGATTACCGACCGTCCCCGCCCTGCCGCATGGTCTCAGCTGGCAGAGGGTGCACGTTTTATGGACCGTTTCCAGCCCATGGAAGGTTCCGTTCTGCGAGATGACGTCTGGGGTGCAGCTTATGTGCGTCCGCGACTGATAGACAACGGTATCGAAGACGCCCAGTGGAGCTACTGGGGTGGGAATATCGTGCAAGGCGAGGATGGTTTGTGGCATCATTTTGTAGCAGCTTGGCCGGAGGGAGCAAAGAAAGGACACATGGAATGGGGCAACTCATGGGTGATACACGCCGTGGGACCCACCATGCACGGACCTTTCCAGCCCCGTCAGGTCGTGGGCAAAGGACATAATCCCGAAATTTACCGCACAGACGACGGCACGTGGGTGCTTTATGTCATTGACGGGCGTTATATGTCGAAGAGTCTGGACGGACCGTGGGAATACGGCCACTTCGACTTCGACCCACAGGGCAAACCTATCATCGAAGGCCTCTCGAACCTCAGCTTCGCCCGCCGTCCCGAGGGTGGATGGTTGATGGTGTGCCGCGGTGGTGGTATTTGGGTGAGTGACGACGGTCTCACGACCTGGCGTCAGATCTCCGATGGCTCGGTGTATCCGAAGGTAGACGGCCGCTTCGAGGATCCAGTGCTATGGCGAGACTCGGTGCAATATAATCTGATTGTCAACGATTGGCTGGGACGCATTGCCTACTATCTCCGCTCTGCCGATGGCCTCCACTGGCAGGTGGACGATGGTGAAGCATATATGCCCGGAATTGCCCGCCACAAGGACGGCACGCAGGAGGACTGGTTCAAGTTCGAGCGCATGCGCATCGTGCAGGACAAGTACGGACGGGCTGTGCAGGCCAACTTCGCCGTCATCGACACCATTAAGTGGGACGACAAGCCCCAGGATCACCATAATTCCAAAAATATCTGTATCCCCCTCGACCCGGGGTTGCTGTTGTCGCAGAATGGAGCATGGAACGTGGAGCATGGAACGTGGAAAGGGCGCAGCATAGAACTGCGGGTTCGCGCTGAAGAAGGGTTCCGCCCGCAGACAGACCTCGACCTCACGACCTTCCGTTTTGGCTCACCTCACGAGGTAGACTACGGCCGGGGAGCACGCCCCACAGCCTCTCGTACAGACGGCAACGACCTTATCCTCACCTTCAAGACGAAGGACGTGCTGCTCCGCGACGACGATTTTGCGGGAAAGGTGCTTGTCCGTCGCACGGACGGCCACACGACCTTTGGCTTCGTCCGTATCTGCGAACAAAAGGCAACGCCTGTACCCATTCCTCAGAATCCCTTCGGCAACGCCCTGGTGCCTGATATGATTGCCGATGCCAGCATTGAGCTGATAGGCGACACCTTCTATTGCTATGCTACCACCGACGGCTATGGCCGTGGACTGGACACCTCGGGGCCTCCGGTGGTGTGGAAGTCCAAGGACTTCGTGCATTGGAACTTCAACGGCACCTACTTCCCCTCGGCAGAGAACGAGAAGTACTGGGCGCCCAGCAAGGCAGTGAAGCGTGGCGACAAGTGGTACATCTATCCGACCGTCAACGGCTTCATGCACGTAGGCGTAGCGGACAGCCCGGATGGTCCCTTTACCCTCGTGGGAGGCGTGGATAAATTCGAGCAACCATTCACTCCGACAGCGACCCTGTTGCAAGGTGATGATCGCGGAGGCATTGATGCAGAGGTGTTCATCGATGATGACGGTCAGGCCTATATGTTCTGGGGCAGACGGTACGTGGCGAAACTGGCAGAGGATATGCGCACGCTCTCGGATATCCGAACCCTGGAGACACGCCGCAAGGAATACAGCGAGGGTCCTATCTTCTTCAAGCGCAATGGTATATACTATTACCTCTATACGATAGGTGGCAGCGAGAACTACGAGTACTACTATATGATGAGTCGTACGTCGCCCTACGGTCCCTACGAGACTCCCCAGGAAGACCGCGTCTCGACCACTAATATAGATAAAGGTGTCTTCGGTCCTGGACACGGTTGCGTCTTCAACATCGGCGAAGACTACTACTTTGCCTTCCTCGAATTCAGCCGCAACAGCACCAACCGTCAGACTTATGTCAACCGCATGGAGTTCAATGCAGACGGAACGATACGACCTGTGGAAGTGACGTTGGAGGGCGTGGGACCCCTGAATGTGAAGAATGAACAATATAAGTTACTGAAGCCCGTAGCTCTGACCGCTTCGAGCATCAGGTCTCCCCATAAGATTCGCTATTTCAACGACTCCCGCTGCCAGCGCACGGAGTATTTCGTGGCGGACTATGCCATCGATGGGTCCAACGGCTCGCGCTGGATGGCCAGCGACACAGACTCTCTGCCCACGCTGACCCTTGACCTCGGGAAGGCCCAGACCATTCACGAGAGCCACATCGCCTTCGTGCGTCCAACGGCAGGACATGCCTACCGCCTCGAAGGTTCCACCGACGGACAGACGTGGCAACCCTGCGGCGGACACTCCGATGTACAGAAATGCTCGCCGCATATGGATCTCATCAACAAGAATTTCCGCTATCTGCGCGTCATCATCACAGAAGGTGTGAAGGGCGTCTGGGAGTGGGAGGTAAATTGAAACTTGTCAACTCGTCAACTCGTCAACTTGTCAACTCGTCTACTTGTCAACTTGTCTACTTGTCAACTCGTCTACTTGTCAACTCGTCTACTTGTCAACTTGTCTACTTGTCAACTTTGAAAATATGATGAACAGAATTTCACTTTTTGTCGCGGCAATGGCTTGCTCAGTGATTACATGGGCGCAGACCGACATGACCGACCGCATCAGCGACCCTGACTTCGAGCAGGAAGGACGTTCGCAGTGGAAGACTAATTCGTTCGGGCGGCAAGGGAACAATGTGTTCCCGCTGAAGCACGGCAACTACTACCGTGAGGTATGGTCAGGCGGCACGGCAGGAAATGCATATATCTACCAAGGCTCATGAATGCCGCCCAAAATGAGGGCTTGGATGAGGCGGTGAAGCGGCTGTTAGAGGCCATGACCGTCTATCGGCTACATCTGGCAAGCCCCGAAAATCCCATGGATGCTACCGAACTTATCGTAAATCCCAGCTTCGAGAGCGGTAACGACGGCTGGCAGTTCAGTGGCATGGGCACGCAGGGCAACAGCGATTTCCGCAAGGTGGGTAACACCTACGCCGAGACGTGGTCGGAATGGGGGACGGGTGCTCACGACGCCAAGCTCTGGCAGACCCTCACGAACCTGCCCAACGGCCGCTACAAGCTCACCGCTGTGGCCCAGAACATCCAGCAGGCTACCCCTAATATGCAGCAGACGGGATGCTTCATCTTTGCCGGCGACAGCCGCACGGAAGTAGGTGTCTATGGCACCTACGCAGTAGAGTTCGTCAGCGTTTCCGGCGAGGTAACCATAGGCTTCCAGACGCTCAATGCCACAGGTAACTACTGCTGCGTGGACGATTTCCACCTCTCTTTTCTGGGTTTCGACGAGGAGGCTGAGCAGGCTGCCTTCACGGAACTTATCAAACAGGCCGAAGAATCGGTGGGTAAGGATATGAACACCGCCACCAAGGAGGCGCTGCAGACGGCCATTGCTGATGCCAAGGCCGTAACGGGAAGTACAGGACGCGATGCTGCCTCCAGAGCATTGACGATTGCCGTGGCTGATGCCAGTAAGAGTAATGCACTCTATGTGCAACTCGATGCCATCATCGCCAAAGGAGAGACGGCATTGGCCTCCGGAAAACCCAACGGGCAGGAGAAACTGCAGACGGCCATCAACAGTGCCAAGAGCCTGAAGGCCAGCGCTAATATCGATACCGACAAGGTGGCTACGGCAGATTATATCATGGAAGAGGGCATCTTTGCCTACAACGTGCTCAATGGCAGCGGCACAGTTCCCAAAGTGACCACAGGCGAAGTCATCGTAGGAAGCTGCGCAATGGTTGGCCGCATGAGCGCTACCGGTAACAAGATTATCGAGCGTGGTTTCTGTTGGGCAGAGAATCCCAACCCCACCGTATTAGACGAGCACAGCTCCAACAACCAGAGCAACGATGAGACCAACTATTCGCCCGTATATGTATTATATAATGTGCAGCCCTCTACGATAATATTCTGACACTCGAACAAACCACCGAAAGGATGATGACCATTGGTGCCAAGCTGACAAAGAAAGTGGATAATGATATGCTGGTCATTGACGGCTTCAAGTTGTTCTACCTTGGTGCACCCAAACAGACAGCTATCCGAGATGTCAATATGGAATCCCTCTCCAACGAGGTCGAAGGCTACTACAACCTCAATGGTCAGCGTATAGCCCAACCCGGCCGCGGCATCACGATTGTCAAGTTCAAAGATGGACGAAGTGTCAAGGTGCAGTAAAAAAGATTACGTTGTCAAAAGAAAGGTATTAATTAAGTAACTTTTATTTTTCATTTTTCATTTTTCAAT
>JAFXTO010000039.1 GCA_017535725.1 Bacteroidaceae bacterium | reverse complement strand
TGGCTCGAAGATCATCGTGCTGAACTGATGAACAATTGGAACAAGGCACAGAGCGGTGAGCCTCTCGAAAAGATAGAACCTCTAAAATAATGGAGCCATGTTTATCGAAGTTATAAAGGCAGAATATATTGAAGGCTACAGACTGCTGTTGCTATTCAATAATGGTGAGCGGAGGATTGTGGACCTGAGCAATTCTTTGAAGGGATCGGTTTATACCCCCCTTAAGGATATCAACTATTTCAAGAATTTCTCCATTAAGTTCAATACCATTGAATGGGAGAATGGTGCAGACTTTGCCCCCGAATATCTCTATGAGATAGGTTCTGCCGCATAATTCTACATTAGTTCCACTCTAAAAAAACAGAATTGCCTCCCCGCCACCCTCGGAGAGGCTTTCTTTTGTCCTTTTTCTTTGCCTTGATGGTTGATTTTGATGCTTTTTGAGCATCGGAAGACACTTTTCTGCTGTTTTTCTTTATTGATTCCCAAATTATTCCTACTTTTGCGGCGTCCTACATAAAAACAAGAGCAAAACTGGCATTCATTATGCCGATATAATGCAAATGTTGATTTGTGGGATACATATATGACAAAAGCGTTTCTGCGCTTTGTTCTCTGGCAGTTCGAAGTCTCGCAAACTCAACTCCAATCAGAGACAAAGCAACAGGGAGACGCCTATGAGTATGTTATTTACGACCTTTCCCGTTTAATCAAAACGAGAAAAGATTGTGATAAACATACAGCGTGGGCCTCTTCATTGTTGCTCGTTCTTGATTGAGTGGCAATGCGAGACGCCAGAACTGCGGGACGAGTAACAGGAATGACTCCCGCGCTTTTTGTATATATGTAAACGTGATTTTAATCCCATTACCTAAAGGGGAGTCTTAGGCGACATATTTTTGATGAAAAAAACTGACTCCAATTCAATAGGTAATATATATTTTGCCTCTACATCTTGTAATGATGTACATAGCAAAATCTATCGTTATATGGATTTTGATGACTTTATCTGTATGATTGAATATCAGAGGCTTTATGTATCGAGGAAAAGGTTTTTCGCAGATAAGTTTGAGTCCCAACTTCCTTCAAATAGATTATTTCCCTTTCAGTTATTCGGAAGAAAATTAAGCCAAAAAGATGAAGAGTCTCTTATGAAACGAGCAAATGAAATATGGAATACTTATAAAGAATCTTCCAATCTTCTGACTTCATGTTGGACTCTTCGTGAGAGCGAGAATTATCTTATGTGGAAAGCATATACAAGAACTAACATAGGAGTAAGGATAGAATCAACGATTGATAATCTTGTTTCATCCATAAAGGACTATCAATACATAATATTTTGTGGCCCTATCACGTATAAAGGGTATGGCTCATATAAGATGAATGAACTATTATTTTCTAAGAATATTCATTATAGCGGAGAGGAAGAGTTCCGTTTTTACTTTGAGGAAGAAGGGACTGCTAGCGAAATAACGCAAAACAGTGTAGAAATCGGTATAAATGCAAAGAGTATGATTAACCAAATTATACTATCTCCATTTCTCAATAAGAAAGCTCAAAAAACTATCAAAGAAATGATAGAAACAAAATATACTTTTATTTCTGGAAAAGTTAAATATTCATCAATTAATGTATAAGAAAATGAAGACACTCATTACCATTCAAAGAAAAAACGAAAAGTTCGATGTAAGGTTTCGGTTACTACTCTCTCTGTTAGTTATGCAACTATGTCCTATTAAGACATTTCCTCAGATAACAGAGCAACCTTACGTTGGTTATCAAAATGAGGTTAGTACAATAGTATTGATGGTCATGACTCATGAAAAGCAAATACATGTTACTATTGATTTTCAAGATTATATAACAAAGAAAGTACTGGGATATCGTGGAGATGATATCGTTATTAAGCCTTCTACCTATTTGTCTTATCAAGACCCTTCAACGGGGAAAACAATAAAACAACCGTTAATACAATTAGATTACATGTCTTCTGCTACTCAAGCTTTCAGAAGTTTAAAAATAGGTAGAAAGTATTCAACAATGAAAGATTTAGAAGGATATGCCTTATTACGCTTTGCTTTCACGGGTCCTATAAAAAATGGAGTGAGAAAAATCTCTATTCATAGTGATCCATTTGTTTGGGAAGACATACGTATTAAAGAGGTCGAGAATCGAAAAAATGTCGGCAACCAAGAGCGAATGGATAGCTTGCTTGCCAACTCTAAAGGAGATATTTCTGGATTATACCTTTTTGAAGGTAATCAAAGTGCTGGGATTATGAAAAAAGTAGCTGTATTAGTGGATAAAAATATATCAAATGACAAATATCTCTTAGTTGCTTACGAACCAGCAGTAGAAGGTGTCTTCAAAATAGGTGATATCATATCAGAATTAACGCCGACTACAAATCAGAACGTATATGCAGGAAGGCCAACTTTCTCTATTCATAATTCAGTAACTTTTATTTATAAAGATGGCATTTTGACATGGAAAGATGATGATGGGAAAGAAGAGATGATGATAAAAATAAGGCCCAATAATATATCTGAAAATAATCAAGAAACTCCATCAGTAGGTTGGACAGGAACTGGGTTTGCCCTTAACAGCACCTATATTGTAACTAATTACCATGTTGTTGAAAATGCAAAGAAAATAGAAGTCTATGGCATAAATGGGAATATGACAAGTCCATACAATGCGAATGTGAAGGCTGTTGACAAGACGAATGATATCGCAATTCTCCAACTAAAAGACAATTATAAGATTGCTACAAGCATTCCTTATAGTATTAATACCCAAACCAGTGATGTAGGTGAGAAAATCTTTGTATTAGGATACCCTCTAACGTCTACTATGGGAGAAGAAGTAAAGTTAACAGATGGAATTATTAGTTCTAAGAGTGGTTTTCAAGGTGATGTTTCTTTATATCAAATAACGGCACCAATACAACCAGGAAATAGTGGAGGACCATTATTTGACAAGCGGGGCAATGTCATAGGTATAGTAAATGCGAAACACACAGGAGCTGAAAATGTTGGTTATGCGATTAAAGCATCATATTTAAGTAATCTTGTTGAATCTTTCGAATCAAATCAAATACTACCACGTAATAATTCAATAAATAAACTTGAACTTAAAGACCAAGTTAAAGTCTTGCGAAATTATGTATATATAATAAAATGTGAGTAGCATAATAAATTGACGACTGAACCTCTTATGAAGAATGATGGCACGACTCGGAAACTCATGTTGAAATAGAATAGTGCCGATAGGCAATAGATTAAGACGTGTGGACCATTTATCACCTCATGGTCCACACGTCTATTTCTTTCCATCAATTCGTCAGTGGTCTTATGAAGTTTTGTGACTTATTGAATACAGTCATACCGTTCTTTTCTGATACGAGAAAAAGCCTTTTCCGTCGTTAAATCAGCGGAAACTCAAAAAAAAACATAGTTTCCGCTGGTTTACGCCCGAAAAGTTGTATATTTGCAGCAGAATTCCAATAAGACCATGTTATGTTGATAGGTAGAGACAAAGAAAAGAAAATTTTGACAAGTGCTCTTCAAGAAGAGTATTCTCAGTTTATTGCCGTGTACGGAAGACGCCGTGTTGGTAAGACATTCCTTATCAGGGAGGCGTTTGACTACTCTTTCGCTTTCCAGTTTACTGGGGCTGCAAAACTGACAACGAGGAAACAATTAGTGAGATTTCGTCGTGCTTTGAGAGAACAAGGATTGAAGGACACGCCAGAACTGACAACGTGGGGAGATGCCTTCAGTGAGTTGAAACGCTTCCTCAATGGATTGCCAACAGGCAAAAAGGTGGTTTTCCTTGATGAACTACCTTGGATGGACGCTCCACGTTCAGGTTTCCTCTCAGAGTTGGAGTCTTTTTGGAATGAGTGGGCTTCTGCACGGAAGGATATAGTCTTTGTTGTTTGTGGTAGCAGTACCTCGTGGATGGTAAAGAAAATTATTAAGAACAAAGGAGGTCTGCATAACCGTCTCAATCACCGGATTTCCCTGAGACCGTTCCCATTAGGATTGTGTGAGCAGTTGGCACAGTCACGTGGCCTTGCCCTCAGTCGTAAACAATTGTTGGAGGCTTACATGGTGTTTGGAGGCGTTCCTTATTATTGGAGCCTGTTGCAGAAGGGGGTGAGCATTGCACAGGAGATAGACCGTCTGTTATTCTCTCCTGATGGAGAACTGCATGATGAGTTTGAGATGCTATATGCCTCATTGTTCAAAACCCCAGAGCCTTATATCCGTGTGATAGAACTACTTGCGAGGAAGAAAATGGGTATGACGCGTCTGGAATTGTTATCCCTCGGCGGTTTTGAAGACAACGGCACATTCTCTGATATTTTGAAGGATTTGGAATGGTGCGGATTCATTCGCAGCTATACTATGATGGGGTATAAGACGAAATCAGACATTTTCCAGCTCATAGACCATTACACCTTATTTTATTATGAGTATATAGATAAACAAAGACAAGGTTCCAACTATTGGAAAACTATGTTGGGCACTCCCAAATACAACACATGGTGCGGGTTAGCATTCGAACGTGTATGTCTGTGGCACATAGATCAAATCAAGAAGCGGCTGGGTATCAGCGGAATCCTGACAAATGAATATGCCTGGCGTAGCAATGGCGAAGAAAAAGCACAGATAGACCTACTTATTGACCGAAGCGATGGCATCATAGACATCTGTGAGATGAAATACGCCAAGGATCAATATGCTATTTCTGTAGATTACAGCAGAGAACTTCAACGGAAGCGCCAAGTCTTTACAGATGTGACAGGAACAAAGCGTGCCGTTCATATCGTCATGGTGACCACCGAAGGGGTTGTTCACAACGAACAATGGGGCGAGATTCAAGCAGAAATAACCTTAGACGATTTGTTCGAGCAATAGGCACGACTCGAAAAATTGTGGATTTCAGGTTGCCGATGTTCAGAAGGGATATCCCACGGCGAGGTGGAAGCCGAGTGCATCCTTGAAGCGAGGAATGTTGAAGTATCCCGATTTGCCGGTGTCGTAAGGTGCATGGAGTGCTACGCCGATGTCGAATCGGAGGACGAGGAAGTCGAGGTCGTAGCGCAGTCCTACTCCCGTGCCAAGTGCTATTTCCTTGAAGAATGTCTCGGCATCAATGGCCGCTCCGGGTATTTCTTCCTTCGGCGTCAAGAACCAGACGTTTCCGGCGTCCAAGAAGAGGGCACCCTTGAGGCCTGCAAAGATGGGGAAACGCCACTCTGCATTGGCCTCCAGCTTGAGGTCGCCGAGCTGCAGGACGTAGCGCCAGGCGGCTTCCTCCAATCGAAAGCTTCCGGGTCCTATGCCATGGACGGGGAACCCGCGTATGCTGTTGGCTCCACCACTGAAGAAATGTTCGGAGAAGGGTGCCATCGTGGAGTTGCCCCAGCTCCACATGGCTCCAAGGAAGACACGTGCTGCGAGGTCGGTACCGGATGTGATGGGCCATGTCTCGTGCCACTCGGCGGTGAGTTTAAGGAACTCTGCAAAGGGAACGCCGAGGAGTTTCTTCTCGCGCGTCTTCAGCCCCTCGCCGGCGAGCCCGTAGATGCCGTTGGTAATCAGGCCGGCTTCCTTGGCAGTGAACATTAGCAAGCGGTTGTGGCGACCCCGTGCCCGTGGCGTATAGGTGAAGGTATAGCCTATGGACGGCACGATGACATCCTCTGTGGAGACGAGCATGGATGGATTGATGAGGGCAAGTATGGCAAATCGGTTGGTGAACTCGAACATTCTCTTGTACTCCAACCGGAAAGGTGTCAGTTCATGTCGCACCCACGGGTTACGCTGATAGGTATAGGTGATTTCGCCTCCGAAGTTAATCATCTTGAAATAGGCCGATCTGTTGAGCCAGGTGGCATCGAGTTTGAAGGTCGTGGTGGCGAGGGCCCTTCGGGGCGTCTTGCCCGCTTCGAGCTGTCGGCGCTGGGATTTGTTGACCATGCGTCCGAGGAATCGTGGCATGAGTCGCGGGTAGGTCAGGGAGAGTGTAGCTCCGAGCTCGAAGCTGTTGAGGATGGAACTCTCGTCGCCAATCAGGTTGTCGCGGCTTTCTTCGTTCAGCTGCCACTCGTAGGAGCCATGTACCTTGAAGCTTAGATTCTCAGCACCACGGAAGGCATTGCGCTTGGTCATGCCCCATGATAGTCCAGGGCCGAGCAATCCAATACTCTTGTTGGTGATTCGCCCTTCGAGTTCGCTATCATAGGGTTTGTCGAGGATGGCAAGGATATTGACGTCCAGGGTGTCGCAGGTGGCGGAGGTGTCGCGTGGTGTATAGTTCATCTGGACATTGGAGAAAATCCCCATTCCCGACACCTTGGACTGGATGAATTCGTGGAGGCGCTGGCGGTAAAGCGAGCCTCGCTCGTAGAAGAGGTTGTGGCGTATGGCTCCGTAGCGCAATGGTGGCTTCTGGGTTCCTCCGCTCCATCGGAGGATGTTGCCGTCTCGAGTGAGCATGCTGTCTGTGACATGATAGTCTCCGTAGGGCTGCACGGTGATGGTGGTCTTTCCCATGAAGTAGCGGTTGCGCATCGGCTGCGGCAGGTCGGGCTTGGGTCGCACCTGCAGATGGGCAGTGAGGGGCTGCTGGATGGTGTCGGCCCGGAAGGTGATGAACTCGGGACGGAAGAAGTAGAATCCATTGTTACGGAAGAGTTCCGAGAGTCGCTTGCGCTCGGCGTCAAGCTGTGGCGCGCTGAAGGGGTCGCCCTGATGGATGACACTCAGATGTGCGGTGGAGCGGATGAGGCTGTCTGTGAAATGTCCGAATCGCTGGTACTCAATGGTACCCAGACGATGTAGTGGCCCGGGATATACGGAGTAGCCGATGCGTGCCTTCAGCGTGTCGCGCCGTTCGGGATAGACGTCGTAGTCCACACGACCGTGGAAGAATCCGTAGTTGCGCAGGGTGGTCTGAGCTATCTGAGCACGCAGACGTGGGTTGGCACTGGTGATGGTGCGCGGCGTGGCGGCAAAGGTGTCGAAAATCCAACGACTGAACCGAGAGGTCTTGTTAACGTAGCCGTTGTAGAACCAGAGTCCGATGGGGAATGGCCACCGAGCGGTGCTGCTTCCAAAGATACTATTGTTCGGTGCGTATGACAATGCGGCCTCAACCTCTTCGCTGGCCGTCTGTATCGCTTGCTCATAGATGGCAATCTGACGTTGAAGGCTATCGCGCTCCTCGCGTGTAAGTTCGCGGTCTTCTGCCTTTTTTCTCAGTCTCCGGATGACCACATTGGCATCCATGTTTCCGGTGAGGAAGTCCTCCACGCTGTTGTATGCCTCAGCTATTGCCGTGATGACCCCGGTGGAGTCTGCCTGCTGCTTCCGTCCTGGTGCTTTGGACTTGCGGTTGTATGCAATCTCGGATATTCCCGTATAGAGTTGTTCGCCCTCGGGAAGGTTCTCGGTGGTAGAGCAAGCAGCGAGTACTACCATGACCATCGCAAAAATCAATATCTTCTTCATGGCTTCTTCTCCTTCTTTTTTCGGAACAGGAACAGTTCGCTCAACTTGGATGTCTTCCGGCGCAGCACGAGTCCAGCGCCCATTTCTGTCACCTCGCCGTCGAGGATGGATTCGTGGTTCTTGTCGTAAAAAGCAGATACATAACGTGTGGCGCTCTTGTCCAGACGATATTCCACGGTGACGTTGTCCAATATGCTTTTTCCGGTGTTTGTGGCATCGGTTCCGGTGCTTACGCGTCCGCCGATGATGACGTTGATTCGGTTGTTCCAGAATCGCTTGGATAGGCGGAAGCTGTAGTCCGTGGTCGAGGTTCCCGTGGCTGAGGTACCTTGTGTGACCCCCAAGGAGAGGTCTACACTCTTGAGAGCCTTGCCGGTAATATTGCTGATCTGGCTTTGCAGGAAGGCGTTGAGGGCATTGTGTGCGGATAGTCCGTTGGATGTGGACGAATCGGAGATGTACATACCTGTGGCAAGCATCGTCACGGCCAATCGTCCTCGCTGTTCCTTGGTCATTGTGGACAGTTCGTTCTGCAGGGTCATGTCTTCGGGAGCTTCGATGGTGAATTCCAGCCCCATGTTCTCCAGCGTCTGCGTGATGGCCAGTCCTACGTTGAAGAGCACACTTCGCGTCTCTTCGTACTCTGTGATGGACGTCGTCACAGATTCTGTGGCACTGATGTTTAGCGTGGGATTGGTCATCGGTCCCCGGAACTCCACATAGCTGCCGTTCCTGATTGTAAATTCCTTGAGCGGGATAACCATCATGGTGTACTTCATCGTGCCTTGGTGGACGGTGTATCGTCCATTGAGCTGCATGTCTTTCTCAGGCGTGTAGGACAGCAGGAGGTCTCCACCTCCTTCGAGATTCACATAGTTCTTTCCATCGGTACCGAGCAGACAATGTACCTTTGCCGCATCATCGATGGTGATGTTCATCATGATATTCAGGTTCTGCGGGTGAACCTGCGCGTACTCTTCCACTTTCAGCGTGTCGGAGAAGTCCACGAACTCCACGAGTCCCTCCAGTTGGTCGTCATCGGAGAGAGGCGAGTCGGTGAGTACGTAGGTGACGTCTGTGTCATCGAGCACTTTCAATTGTCCCATGAGACGCAGATTGTCGGTCGTGCCGCGCAACATGGCATTGAGGTCAACGAACACCTTGCCGTAGGCCAGGGCATCCCTGGTCTTCTTGGCATTGATGAGCTCGAAGTTGTTAGCTCTGAGACGCGTATCGATGTTGATACGACTGAGGTCTGAGAAGTTAATGCCTCCATTGATGGTAATGGGATTCTTTCCTGTGGAGTAAACCTGTATGTTGTCAAAACGCAGGTCGCTGTTTTCCAATAGGATGGTGTCGTTCTGGAAACGAAGGTCCAGACTGTAGGCATCCGAGAGGATACGCAGTCCGCTGGAGTTTATCTGCCCGTTGACTTTCGGGTGCGTCGTGGTTCCTCCCACGTAAACGTCGCCGATAGCCACACCCTCCAGTCGTGCCAAGCCGTTGGGGATGAATCCATTTGCCAGCGAGAAGGGTAAGCGGTCCAAGGTGGCAGCAATATCTAGCTGGCCATCGGTCTTGCTGGGGGTGTAGGAGCCGCTGACGGAGGCCACGGGTACGCCCGTCTGCATCAGTGTGCCATTGATGAAGTGGCTACCGTCAGACTCCGGGAGGTAAACAGCCTGCAGGCCTATCTGTCCCAGAGGAGCACCCTCGAAGGTCATGTTGTTCACGGTCAGGTCTGTGGACACGCTGAGATTCTCGGCCGTCTGGATGAGGTGGGTATCGCCGTGGAGGAAACCGGTCAGGCGGGGGGCATAAGGCAGTACGGTCATCAGCTCGCCCAGATTGAAGCGGTTGAGCGAAATGGAGAGGTCTTGCAGTGCCTCCTCGTTGGGCGAGGAATATAGCTTGAGACCAGTTCCGTCGTCGGCCAATAGGTCGAGATCGGCAGAGATTCGATTGCCGCGCCCGAGCATGACGTAGTTGTTGTCGTTGAGATGGAAGGTGCGGTAGGCAAGAATCGGATTCAGGGGATTCAGGTGCAGGCGGAAGCCCTCCTCTTCGATGGTCGCCAGCAGTCCGAGATCCACGCCCTTGCGTCCGCGGTCATCATAATATATAAGGTTTGCGCCTGCGCCCGAAGGCAAGAAGTATCCGCTGAGACGTGCATCGAAAGTGATTTGGGGGTTGCGTCGTCCGTTGCACACCCGAGCCTCCATCTTCACTCCTGTTGAGTCTTGATACATCTCCATTCGGATGGTGTCGAGCTGTATGGCTCCCGGATTCAGGCTGTAGATGTGTCCTCTGCCGTTGATGCCTACGAGCGGGTCGAGGTTCAGGTCCAGGCGTGCCTCGTTGAATCCATAGCCCATGGCTTTCAGGATGTCGTGTACGGGATTGTGTTCACCCGATCGGAGGTGGAAGTCTATCTGTGGCAAGCGATGGGCCAGTGCCTCTGTGTCCAGCCGGCGCTCCTGCATCTGGCGACTGAATTCGTCGGTGAAGTGTCCCAACTGTTCCAGCAGGCGGTCGTAGCCCGTTCGGCCGTTGGCGTTCAGCAACAGGTCGCCGCTGGAGAGGAAGACGTGGGTGGTATCCGGGGTCAGCCATGCCCTGAGCCGGACGTCCTCGGGGCGGAAAATGCTGTCGTGCGGCATGAGAATGATGTCCGTGATGTGTCCATGAAGCTCATGGCTGGAGCGGAGGTCTGTGGTGCCGTCGAGGTGCAGGCACATAGAGGTCTTCAGGGGGTGATCCACGAGTCCAAGCGCGTGGAGGTCGGCACGGCTGAGGTCGAGTGCGAAGGTGAGGTCCGTGAGCTGACGACCCAACAGGGCGTCGATGTCTGCGGTGGCCGACAGCTGTTCCGTGTCGCTGTGCAGGCGGGCGTGACCACGGCCTCTTGCAACTCGAGCCTCCAACTGCAGGCCACTGAGGTCCATCTGTTTGTAATGGAAACTTGTCAGCTGCGTCGTGGCATCAATATGGGTGGCAGGAGCAAGCAGGTCTGTCCCATTGCCGCGAGCTGTAGCATTCAGGCTGACGATGCCGAGGCTATCGGCTGGCAGGAAGTGGTCGAGGTTCAGACTATGAGCCTGCAAGTGGGCATCGTAGCTAAGGTCGCCACGGGTGTCCAAGGAACCTTGTAGCTTCACCAGACCTCCACGTTCGCGCAACTTGGTGTTGACCTCATAGTGGCTGGCGGCATCGGTGGCCGTCACTTCGCCATTCATCTCCATCGGGGGAAGTCGGACTCCTTGTAGGTCTAACCAGGAGGTGAGCCAACGGAGGTTCTGTGTCTGCATCTCGTAGGACAAGCTGATCCTTTGGGAAGCGGGAGTCGTCAAGGAATGTATATTGCCAGCAGCAAAGAGATTGAAGCTCTCGGGCATCCGAACAAGTAACTCTCCTATATTCAGACAATCTACATTCCCTGTGGCACCAATATTGAGGTCTATTGGACTATTGGGGAAGTAGCGGAAGAACTCCTTGCTGAAGTCCGCAGGCAACCAGGGTGCCAGCAGACGGCGGAGGTCATCGGGACCCCATGAGGAAGTCAGACTGAAGGCCATCTGATTGTTCTGTCCGGCTTCAAAAGCATCGAACTCCATCTTGACATCACCTTGCATATTGGAGGAAGGGGTGTTCAGCTTGATGGTAGGAACGCTCAGATAGCTGCGTTCGCCATCGAAGGTGAATTTTTCTGCCTCCAAGGTCAGGTCATTCTGTGCCAACGGTTCCGTGATTTTGCCAGAGGGCCAGAAGCGAAGGCTGTCAGCCTGCATCTTGGCTTCACCCACCGTGTAGAGCTGTTGGTCGAGGTCGATGTGCCCTTCTGTGGCTACGAGGCTACGGATTCCCGTCTGTACCTCTAAGGCCGAGTCGCCATCCATGACGAAGCGCACGCAGGCGTCTTCGATGGCAGCACGCTGTATGTCGATAATCCATTCAATGGGAGCGCTCGTCGTGGTGTCTTCCTCGGTGGTGGTGTCCCGCAGGGCGATATCGAGGTTCAATCCGTGTACTTCCACACTATTGAGTGCCACGTGCTGTTCCTTCAAATCGATGTCGTCCTGCAGCGCAAGTTTTTCCAGCCGCCCTCGGATGAGGGTGGAGGCTATCCATTCCTTGGTGTCGAGTTGTGTACGGGTCAGCGTAATGGCATCCACCTTGACACGCCTCTGCATGATGGCCTTGAAGTCAAGATCAACCAGCGCGTGGTCAGCAGCTACGAGGGTGTCACCCTCGCTGTCCGTCATGGCCAGCTGTTGCAAGTCCAAGTCCAGGAGGAAGCTCAGTCGCAGACGTTCCACAGAAACATCCATCCCCGTCTGCTCGGACAGGTAGGTCGTCACCTTCCGTACGGCAAAGTCTTGCACGGGAGGTAGATAAAGAAGGAACATCAGCAGGAATATCAGTGCCAGCAGCGTCGCCGCAGCGATTCCCGCCCATTTCAAGATATGCTTCATCCTGTCTAATTTGGCGCAAAGATACAATAATCCCTCCGTTCCGCCAAATTTTCTGGCAACAATCACCTCCGGCCTGACCAACTGGGGGGTATTTCAGTTCAACAGCCAGACGCATAAGGCGGTGAGGACGACCATCATTATTTCTGAAATTCGATTGATTATCACAGCTGTTTTCATGTCTTCCGTAGTCAGTTCGCGGTCGTTCCCTCCAATATATGGTTTGTCAAAGAGTTCACCAAAGTAATAGTGTGGACCGCCGAAACGACAATTGAGGATGCCCGCAAGGGCGGCTTCGGGATAACCACTATTGGGCGAGGCGTGGTTGCGGCCGTACTTTAGAACGAACGAAAACAACGACCGTCGAAAGGAAAACAACTGTCCTGCCAAAATCATCAGCAGCGCAGTCAGGCGGGCGGGGATGAAGTTGGCGACATCATCGATGCGGGCGGCCACGCAACCGAAGTCGCGGTAGCGTTCTGTGCGGTAGCCAACCATGGAATCGAGGGTGTTGATCATCTTATAGGTAATCATCCCCGGCGCTCCGAGGAGGGTAAACCAAAAGAGGGGAGCGATGACACCGTCGCTGAGGTTTTCCGCCAAGGTTTCGAGGGCAGCGGTGCGCACCTCCTGTGCCGAGAGCTCGCTGGTGTCGCGCCCCACAATACGAGCCACCTGTTGCCGCCCTTCGTTCAGCGAGCTGTCGAGGGCGAGGAAGACGGCGCGCACCTCGCGGATAAGGGTCGTGCCGGCAAGACAGTAGAAAACCGTTATCGCATTGAAGATGACGAAGAGTGAGACCTGACAGGTGTAAAGCAAATAACACAGCAGGGCGGTGAAAAGGAAGACGAGGAGAATAAGGCCAACGGCCACGAGGGCACCTTTCACCTTGCGATGATTGCCATGATTCCAGCGCCGTTCACAGGTGGCAATAGCTTTGCCGAACCATACGATGGGATGAGGCAGCCAAGCTGGGTCGCCCAGACAAAGGTCTAGTAGCCAACCGAGGAGTAAGGAGATAACTAATATAAAATGAATAGCGGACAAGGGGAGGGGTGTTTTTAGTTGAGAGTGTAGAGTTTAGAGTTGAGAGTAGTTAAGTAGTTTAGAGTTTAGAGTAGTTATGAGTTGAGAGTGTAGAGTTTAGAGTAGTTAAGTAGTGTAGAGTTTAGAGTAGTTATGAGTTGAGAGTGTAGAGTTTAGAGTAGTTAAGTAGCGTAGAGTGTAGAGTAGTTATGAGTTGAGAGTGTAGAGTTTAGAGTAGTTAAGTAGTGTAGAGTTTAAAGTTGAGAGTAGTTTAGAGTTGAGAGTGTCGAGTTGGTAATTTCGTAAATCTCTAATTCCTCATAATGTCGTATAGTCGTTTCATATCGAGGTGTTCGCGCACATGATCAGCGAGGCGATTGTACTGCTCTTCTTTGAAGGCGGCGTAGTCGAAGGGCTGGGAATCGGCTTCGAGGCGGTCGGCGAAGGGAGCGAGGAGGGAATCGACAATGGGGATGTTGTCCAGGACACCGTGGAGGTAAGTGCCCCAGCAGCGGTCGCTGACGCGGTAGCCGTCCTCGCGGCCGTCGTCGAGGTGGGCGAAGGGGGAGGAAGGGGCATTGCCGAAGGGACGTGTCTCGCCCATGTGGATTTCGTAGGCGAGGTGGGGGAAGGCGGTCTCGGAAGAATTGGAAGCGAAGGGGACGGAGGCTGTCTCAGGAGAACGGGAGGAGAGGTGGGGGGAGTCCCCGTCGGGAAAACCGACGGGCACCAACGAAAAACGTACTTGGCGGGTGACTTTTTCGCCGCTCATCGTGGTTGTGGTGGGCAAGAGGCCCAGGCCTGGCAGGCGCTCGATATCACCTTCCACATGGTCGGGATCGCAGACCTCGACACCCATCATCTGGTAGCCGCCGCAGATTCCGATGACCATGGTGCCCTGGCGCGCGGCTTGTTGGATAGTCTGTGCGCAGCCATTGCGGCGCAGCTCACGCAGGTCGTCGAGGGTAGATTTCGAACCTGGCAAAATGATGATATCCGCTTTGCGAAGTTCTTCGACGTTATTGGTATAATAAAGATGTACGCGCGAGTCCTGTTCCAGGGCGTCGAAGTCCGTAAAGTTCGAGAGATGACGCAGCAGTACCACCGCAATGTTCACCCTGCCTCGCTCCGCTTGCATGGCTTTGCCAGCCAGCGATACGCTGTCTTCTTCCTCGATATGGATGTCCGTGAAGTAGGGAATGACGCCCAGGACGGGTATGCCGCAGATGCGCTCCAGCATTTGGCGTCCATCATCGAAGAGACGCAGGTCTCCGCGGAACTTGTTGATGATGACGCCCTTGATGCGCGCACGGTCTTCTGGCGTTTGAAGGGCGATGCTTCCGTAGACCGAAGCGAAGACACCGCCGCGGTCGATATCTGCCACCAGGATGACTGCAGCATCGGCATGACGAGCCATGGACAGGTTCACGAGATCCGTAGCCCGGAGGTTCAACTCCGATATGCTGCCTGCACCTTCCATAACGATGGGACTGTAGCGGACTGCCAAGCGGTCGAAGGCAGCACAGACCTCGGCGCGGAAATCAAGATTGTCTTGACGGTGACCAGGCTCCTTCTTTAGGGGGAGTGAGGAGGGAGCTTTCCAATAATCGTATGCATCGCGGTTGCCTATGGGTTTGCCATGCAGCACCACTTGCGAGGTGTGGTCGCTCTGCGGTTTCAGTAGCAACGGGTTCATATCCGTGTGGCAGGGAATGCCAGCGGCTTCAGCCTGTGCAGCCTGTGCTCGTCCAATCTCCAATCCTTCGGGCGTGGCGTAGGAGTTCAATGCCATATTCTGTGCCTTGAAGGGGGCTGGGTGGTAACCGTCTTGCAGGAAAATACGGCAGAGGGCAGCTGCCAGCACACTTTTGCCAACGTCGCTGCCTGTGCCGGCGAGCATTAGAGGACGAAGGCCCGTCCCCTGTTTGTTCCCATAAGGGAGGGAAGCTGGCTTCATGCCGTTTTCGAACGAAGTGGGGTACTCCCCATGACAGAGCAGCAGAGAGATGGCCTGTATCAACAAGTCATCCTCCTCCCTCGTCTGTGCTGCCACGCGGAAGTGGTGGGGCGTGAGGCCGTGGAAGTTGGAGGCATCGCGGATGAGGATGCCGTGGCGAGTGGCAAGGTGTTCCTTGAGTACTGCTGCCGTCATTCCCTCGATGCTACAAAGCATGAAGTTCGTGGAGGTCGGTTCAACGGTCATACCCGGCAGTTCCTGTAGGCACTGGCGGAGACGCTGGGCTTCGGCGAGGTAACTGGGCAGGTCGGGAAGTACCTGAACATGGTTCTGGATGAGCCATGTGGCAGCCTCGATAGCCAGTGCATTCACGGACCAAGGACGTAGCCGTCCGCGCAGTTTATCAACCAGTTCATTGGCACCTATGATATAACCGATGCGCAGTCCCGGTACACCATAGGTCTTCGTGAGCGAATGCAGTTGCAGGATGTTACCTGCCTCCACGGCGTCCATGGCAGAGAGCAGCGGTTCCATCGTATAGTCTTCGTAGGATTGGTCAAGGACGAGCAGTTGGTACTTCGTGGCCAGTTGTAGGACGTCGGCCTTCGGAAGGACTGTGCCTGTGGGATTATTCGGGTTACAAAGCCAGCAGATTTCATTTTCACCTTGTTCCATTCCAAACATGTCGCACGCATCTGCGTACTCAGAGAAAGTTGGCTGATGGATAAAGGCAGGCAGACCCTTCCATGTCTCTGCTATCAGATAGATGGCATCCGTAGCTCCATTGGTGACCAGCACACAACCGGAGTCCACTCCGCAGCGCTCGGCTATCAGTGCCTCCAGCACACGTGGTTCTGGCTCCGGATAGGAACGGATGGCATCGAGGCGAGTAGCAAGGAAAGACTGCAGCGCACTGAGGTCTGCGTGACTGTAGATGTTGCTACTGAAGTTATGGTGGATGCCGCTGTAGCGGTAGGCATCATCGCCGTGACCATTGATCATCTTATCGTATTCTGTTGTTTTGAGTCATTCGTTATTCCCAGATACCTCCCTCGTCGTCCACGAGCAAGATGGTGAGTTGTCCTGCAGGCAGCAGGGGTTTGCAATAATCTGCACAGTGGGTGAGGACGATGGTGGCGAACGACCGAGCCTGTTCTTCCGACAGTAGTTCCCATAGTTCACGGACGAGGGTGATGGAGCTGATGTCGATGTCGCAGCCGGCTTCCGTGAGCAGCTGCTGGAGGAAGTCGCGGTCGAAGGTGCCGCGGCGGCTGTGGGTATCCATCTGTCCTGCTGCCAGCTTCACAGCCTTGCCGAGCATCACGCCCAATGTGACCGCTGGGATGCCAAGGTCGGAAGCCATGTGCAGTGTCTCGCCGACAAAATTGCCGTATTGCACAAAGGCTTGTGGGGGCAGGTCGGGATAACGGCTGCGCAGGGCGTTCTCGCTTTTGGCACCGCTGCCGATGACCACCCGTTCGCTTCCGCTGGCCTTGGCAACCTCCATGCACTTTCGTATGCTCTCCAAGAAAGCCTCCTCGGAGTAAGGCTGAACGATACCAGAGACCCCAATTATCGAGATTCCACCTTCGATACCCAAGCGTGGGTTGAAGGTGCGGCGGGCAATCTCTGCCCCACCCTTCACGCTTATTGTAATGAGGTAATCACCGGGGATGTTATCCCGCAGCATCTGACGCGGGCCACGATTGATGGCGGGTTCACCTGGCGGGTAATCAAAACCGGGCAGGGTGAAGCGACCTACGCCCTCGCCCCCTCGTATCTCGAAGTGGGAGGCGGGTTGCACGGTTGCCCTGACTTCTATGCCGTTTGTCACATCGGGGTCGTCGCCTGCGTCCTTGATGCAGAAGGAGAATCCGTCGGATGAACCGACGGCAACGGGGAGGGTCTCGCCGTTGGGCAGGCGGACGAGGACTTCCGAGGGGGATTCACCTGTTTGCAGGCGGCGAAGGGCGGCAACGGCGGCAGCTGTGGCGCAGGTGCCGGTCGTCAGGCCACTCTTCAGTGGGTAGAAATCGGGAAGGAGGTGCTCCACGGTGCGGCGGAGACCATGCGGACCGTTGACATATTCAATACGAACGTTTTGCGGAATTGGCGTATGAGGAGGATATTCTGGACGCTCTACGACAAATACCTTGACGCCTGCTTGCTGAGCTATCGCTACCTTCTCACAGAAGCCACCGCTCATCCCACTTTCCTTAGTGATTATGGCATCAGGATGCAGTCTCGAAATCAAATTCGAGGTTTCATCGTCCTCATAATAAACAAGATGGTCTTCTGGAAATTGTGACTTCCTCGCCAAGAGGTGCGAATATCTCCGATTGAGGATTCGACACCAGCACTCATGTTTTTCCCAGAAAGGCTTGAGGGCGCCTATCGTATTCACACCCGTCAGCGCCAATAGCCGTTTTACCCCCCACGTCTCCATCTGAGTGATGGCATCAGCATAGTCCTTGCACCATACGATACGCTCGTCGTGCGGTGGATAGATTCGGTCGTAGCGGATGATGGGGGCACTGATATGCTTTGCTAAATACAGCAGGTTGCGATGTAATTCCTCGGCAAAAGGATGGGCAGCATCGACAATGAGACGAATGTCATGCTCGCGGCAACAGGCAATCATTTCCAGAACTTCCATGCCTCCCGTGAGTCTGATGCCATGCACCAGTTCCACCTCCTGCTCGTTGCTGAATGTCGAGTAGTAGAAAGGCTTCCCTGCTGCCTCCAGCACTTCTACTGCCTTGCGACCCTCGGTCGTACCTCCAAATACAATAATCATATATGGTGAGGAATCTACATTAAACTACAAACTCTATCGCAGCAACTGATAAAACGTCGGCTCATAGTCCGCGGGCATCAATTCCGGATGGAAGATGGCGATGAGGTCGGCGAGAATAACGTCGGGATTCACGGGCGAGAGTTCATAGTAAGGCGTCTGCTTCATGTTGCAGTAGATGACCTTTTTCTCGCGGAAGGCACGGAAGAGTTCATTGCGCGGCTCGCTGGCTTTCAGGGCTTCGTAGGAGAAGTCACCAGGGAAGCTGTTCAGGATGCGCCAGTAGTCGGCATCGGCTGCCATCGCATACATCTGTTCGAACTCGATGTTCACACCACCCGTGTTGTCATCCTTGACAATGTAATCTGCGCCAGCATCGCGGAAGAGCTGGGCAAGCGTACTTTGCCCACCCACGGCATACCAGTTGCCGCCGTGCATCTCGCCGGAGAAGACGGTGGGCTTGTTTGCATTCTGAACTTTGCAGACTTCAGAGCGTAATCGGCAATACCTCTCCTCGATTCCCGCAAAAATGGAATCCGCTTCCGTTTCCTTGCCGAGGAAGAGGCCGACGAACTTGATCCATTCCGCCTGACCGAGAGGATGGAGTTCCTTGTAGCCAAGGTAGGGAATGAGAGTGATACCCGTCTCCTTGATGGTATCGTAACCACCGCGTTTGAAAGGTGAAATAAAAATGACTTCGGGATTAGCTGACAGTATCAGTTCCGTATCGAAGTTGCCTTCCATGCCAATCTTCACGATGCGTCCGTCCTTCACCCGCTGACGTACCTCCTTATTAAAAAGGTTCTTGGTGCCTGTGATGCCGCGCACGACATCCAGGGCATCCAGTGCCGTGAAATTCGACAGTTGTAACATCGTCATCACCAGCGTCCGTTCCACCGGAACCTGCACTGGAGTATAGCCTTCAGGCACAACCACGTTTGTTTCGCGGAGTCCACTCCCCTCCATTACAGGAGAAGATTGGGAGAGGATATTCTTCGGTACCAATGCAAAATGATAACTCACGGGCATTCGATCCGCATCTGTCTGCGGGTCAGCCACATCCACCAATCTGATACCATTCTCCAAAGTCCGTACCGAGAACCCTTTCGCATACCTCACTACCGATAGACTATCAGTAACCTGTGCAACGGAATCTACAGCCCCGACCTGACGGGAACTTTGACCGCAGGAAAGAATGAGGAAAGAAAAGAGTGCGAGACTGAGTTTTACGTAAATGAATCTATTCATTGTTATTCGTTTTATTCATGTTTCTTGAACAATACAGCTGCAATAACGGGGGCACCGACGAGGGCGGTAACGGAGTTAACGGGGAGGGCACCCTCGAAGCCAGGCATGCGTGCTATGAGGTTGCAGAGCAGAGCGAGAGCTCCGCCAGCGAGAAGGGTGGCGGGCATCAGGATACGATGGTCGCTGGTGCGGAAGAGGGCACGGGCGAGGTGAGGGACGGCGAGTCCGATGAACATAATAGGACCGCAGTAGGCGGTGACGATAGCTACGAGGACACCAGAGGAGAGAATGACGAGGGTGCGGGCATGCTGGATGTTGAGGCCGAGGTTACGGGCGTAGGCATCACCCAGAAGGAGGAGGTTCATGGTCTTCACAAGCAACATACTCAACGGCAACAGGATTGCCATCAGTACGACAAAAAGCGTCATCTGGTCGCCAGAGACTCGGGCGAAGGAGCCGAGCCCCCAGACGACGTAGGCTTTAATGTCTTCTTCGTTGGAAAAGAACTTCAGCACGCCGATGATGGCATTGGCCAGATAGCCTATCATCACACCAATAATAAGCAGCGTGACACCCGACTGCACGCGCTGCGCCACCCAAACGATGAGTCCCATCACGGCCAAAGCTCCTAAAATAGCAGCCACACTCATGGCAACATCGCCCAGATAACCCAGACGGCTCAGCGCCACACCACCCAAAGAACCGGACATTAACACCACCAACGCCACACCTAAGGAGGCACCATTGGAGATGCCGAGAACCGAAGGCCCAGCCAGCGGATTGCGGAAGACTGTCTGCATCTGCAGACCGCTGACGGCCAGGCCTGCACCTGCCATCAATGCTGTCAAAGCCTGTGGTACACGTGAATTCCAAATGATATTTGCGAAGATAGACGACCCGCTCTCCATATCTCCCTGTGAAGAGGGGGAGATGAGGATACTGAGGACATCACGCACGGGAATATGAACGGTGCCGAGGAGGAGATTCAGCACGAACAATACGACAATCAGGACTATCAGCAATAAAAAACTTAACTTTTTCATAGGGGCTGTGGCCAATTTATGTATGTCTTTTCGCTGGATGAACGCCATCACCTTGCCTATATAGGTGCGTGAAATGACGGTCATAGAGGGCAGAGAGTCCTTGGCGGTTGTCAATGGCTTCGCCAACAACAAGCATCGTTGTCAGGGTGAGGTGGTTCTCATGTACAATACGGGCAAGATCCTTGAGCTGACCACGGTAGATACGCTGGTCGGGCCAGGTGAGGTGGTAGCAGGCTGCAACGGGTGTGTCCTCCGGATATTCCATTAGGAGTTCGCGCTGGACATCATCCACAATAGCGGCACTAAGGAAGATGCACATGGTTGATTGAGAGCGGGCGAGGAGATGCAGTTGCTCTTTTTCGGGCATTGGGGTGCGGCCTTCGCCACGAGTGAGGATGATGGTCTGACAGCGTTCGGGGATGGTGAACTGGCTCTGGAGTTCAGCAGCGGCGGCGAGGAACGAGGAAATGCCCGGGGTGATGTGGTAGTGCATACCGTTAGTATCGAAGAAAGCCATCTGCTCCTGGATAGCGCCGAAGATGCAGGGGTCGCCCGTATGGAGGCGGACGATGAGGTGGCCGAGGTCGTAGTGCTCCTTCATGAGGGCACATTGCTCTTCGAGATTCATGTCAGCAGAAGAGCAGACGACGGCGCCGGGCTTGTGGCAATCCGTAAGGGCACGAGGAACGAGGGAGCCTGCATAGAGAATGAGGTCAGCCTGCTCGAGGAAACGGCGGCCGCGGACGGAGATGAGGTCGGGGTCGCCGGGGCCGGCACCGATGATTTCAATAAACCCTTGATTCTCGGCGGGAAAACCGCCGAGCACGAACTGAGAGCGGGGGGAGGAAGGATATGAAGGAGAGGAAGAAGAGGAGGAACAGGGGGAAGAAGGGGAGGAAGAGCGGGAGGAGGAAGGAGAGGAAGAAGAGGAGGGACAGGGAGAAGAAGGGGAAAAAGGGGAGGAAAGAGAGGAAGGGGAGAAGGAGAAAGGAAATAGAGAGGAAGGAGAGAGGGAGGGGGAGGAAGAAAAAGAAGGAGAGGAAGAGAAGGGGCGGAGATGGTGTTTATCGATGGCGAGGGCTGCCGTCCAGTTCTTGCCTTTTATCTTGGGGATTATCAGCTTTCCATGATTGGAACCTAAGATGGCAGCAGCTTCACAGACACTGGGGGTGCCCACATGCTTTTGGACAGTAGAACTGGGATTAGGCACCTCAACAGTAGCCAGTTCCTCTGCGGTGAAGAATACCACGTCCTCATTGTATTCATCTTCAAGCATTGCACAGAACTCTTCGTCCTTCTTTACATCGATGGTGCAGAAACGATGGGAACAGGGGAGGACTCCGCTATCAGCAAAAGCCTTGGTAATCTCGTCGTAAATGGTTTCGTACTTCTCGGGATGATGAGCCAGTCCGAAACCGATAGTTCCCACCATCGGAACATAATGCAATTTGAGTAAACCTGCCGATGCCTCACGGATGAAAGGTGAAACGATGATGAGCAGCTTATAGTGTCTGGGATTGGCTTCGCTGATGTCGTTAATGATGGTGACGTGACTGGGCAGCGTCTTCTCCAAATAATCTGTTCCTTCGTCACGAACTTCTAATAATAAGGCGGTAGGCTGGCGATTGACAAAAGCGAAGATGCAGTCGTTCATATCATCCATGTCACTGGCGATTGGCCAGCCGAATCGCTTTTCGAAGGTATCGAGTGCCCACAGACCGGCACAGTCGCTTTGCGTGGTGATGACTTCATGTCCACCAATGATTGCTGCTATCTCTTTGGTGAGATCGTTGGCTCCACCTATATGACCGCTGAGGACAGAAATCACATGCAGCCCCATGCTGTCGATACAAACGACGGCAGGGTCTTCGTGTTTATCTTTGATGTAAGGAGCAATGGTACGAACACAGATTCCCATCGCACCGATAAAGACGAAGGCATCGTACTCCTTCCAGGAGGATCCAACTTCATGGCGACTGATGATGGAGGCGCTGAATTCACGTTCCAACGTCTGGGCTATCTGTTGACCAGCCTCGTTAATTTGTATAATCGCTATCTTCTGCATTTTAAGATTTCTATAGGGTGGTTGTCGTTAAGAAGTATCTTGGTGGGAGGCTCTTGCTGGAGGCCAAGTTCCTGGCAGGCTTCGTCCCAAAGCCGGTGGCTGTCGGTGAGGACTTTGGGGGCTTTGACGCTGTTCATCACGATACAGCCGTCGGGGGTGAGGTAGTGAAAGACTTTGGCCATGATTTCCTTGAGGTGGCCGCCGTGACCGCCGATGAAGACGGCGTCAGGCTGAGCCAACCCTTCCTCTAAGGGAGTGTCTAAGAAGTCGCCGATATGGACGTTAATTCCCGGTGCACCGAAGCGGCGAGCGTTCTCATGAATGATAGCTTCGCACTCAGGGCGGATTTCAAAGGCCTCGATGTGTAGATGCGGGAAAAGGAGACGGGCCTCGATGGAGACACTGCCCGTGCAGAAACCGATGTCCCAGAGGACATGTCTTTGGGGCAGGTCGAGGGTTTGGAGGGTCAACAGGCGGATGGGCATCTTCGTAATCATCTTCTCGCGGCCGTTGAGTAGGGTGAAGGAGGAGTCGGGGAGGCCGAAAGGCTGAGTTGCGATAACATCGCAACATACACGACAAAGGATGACGCAGTTGGGAAGTGTGAAGGTGCGGCTTGCGGCTTCTTCGAGGGAGAGGGTGGAGATTTTCTCCTTTTGGGGATTACCCAAGTGCTCCCCCACGTATATATTATAATAGGTGTAGCCGTATTCAAGCATTCGTTGGGCGATGGCGGCTGGGGTATGCTCCTTGTCTGTCAGAACACCAATCTTTCCAGCCCGCTCGATAAGGGCGCGGTCGAACTCAGGCCAAGAGCGACCTGTCAGCGAGACGATACGCATATCATGGTAGGGGAGGACAAGGCGGTGGGCCAACATCTGCAGGGAATTGAACGTTGGATACACCACAATTTCAGCATCTGGCATCTCACGCTTGATGGTATTAGCAAAGCCAAAGAAGAGAGGGTCACCAGAGGCGAAGACGGTAAGACCCAGCCCCTCGCATAAAGAAGAGGCGTCCTCCGACTTGCGAGAGATAGTCATCGCGCCAGCCTCTTCCCTCCCCTCATGGGAGGAATTGGGGATGAGTCTTTTGTATTTCTCAAACACCTTTTCGATGGGCACGGTGATATCTATCCACTCGGCATCTTCGGGTAACAACGGTGCCACAATCTCATGGTGGCGCTTGCCGCCCGAAAAGATGTGACCGCTTCGGATAATCTCCAGAACTTCGGGAGAGAAGAACGGCTGCGGGTCGTCGGTGATGCCTATAACGATGAATTTCATTGTTCAAGGAAAAGTTGTTGAGGAGGAGTGTGTTTTTTATTCAGAGGTCGCGACCTGGTTTCAGTTGTTCTGCATCATCGTAGGTAAGGATTGCGTTGACGAGCGTGGCGGCAAGGTTACTACCTCCTTTGCGTCCTTCGACGATGATTTTTGGGATGTCTTTCAGCGTTTTGGCAGCGTGCTTGCTCTCGCAGACGTGTACGAAACCGACAGGAGCGGCAATGAGGCCAGCCGGATGTAGCTTGCCCTTGCGCACCAGGTCGCAAATCTCGAAGAGAGCGGTGGGGGCATTGCCCACTACGTAAAGGGCATCGGGATGTTCCTCGGCAGCCAGTTGCATGGAAGCCTGACTGCGGGTAATAAGGGGCATCTCCTTCCCCACCCGTGATGGAGGGGAGACTAAGTCCGAGATACGCGGGTCGTTAATATAACAATGAACCTCAATGCCCAGTCGCGCCAAGGCACCTTTTCGGATGCCTGCTGCCGCCATCGTGACGTCGGTGACGATGTGGCGCAGGGTACCGTCGGCTACCTTATTATAGAGGATTTCCGTGGCGCGTTCATCCATCCATAAACACTCCTCCATACTGAAATCCACCGTGGTATGTATGGCGTGGAGCAGAGGCCAGAGGCGCCAGCGGGGTATATCAGGGTGCTTCATCTCAGAGAGGATGGTGCGGAAGGATTCGTTCATGATCTGCTGACCAGGTTTCACATCGCCGGTCGGCTGCTCACGATAATAGCCGCGCGGGGTGATGAATTTGTCGTTGGCAATATACGACTGAGAATTACCAATGATGACTACGGTGAACATATCTACCTCCTCTGGGTCAAAGGTGGTAAGTGTGCAGACTTTGACCACCTGTTCCTCACGGCCTGCCTGACGGACATAACCAACAGGAGTGTCTGGAGAACGATGCTGGAGGAAGAGTTCCACGAGGCGGTACAGTTGCCAATAGCGGCCGTGCGACTTGGGGTTGTAGACCGCGGTGACAAAGTCGCCCACGGCAGCTGCCGTAATGCGTCTTTCGATGACGGCCCATGGTGTCATCAGGTCGCTCAACGAGATGATACACATATCGTGTCCGATGGGAGCACCCAATAACGATGCTGCCTTCTGGAAGGCAGAGATACCTGGCAAGGTGACCACTGCGATTTCACTGCCGCGTTCACGCTGCATCTCGTAGATGAGCGGAGCCATACCATAGATGCCTGCATCGCCGGATGAGATAACGACGACTGTGCGGCCCTCTTCGGCCAGACGGAAAGCTTGCTCAGCGCGTTCGCGCTCGCGCTTCATACCTGTATCTATGCACTCGCAGCCCTCCCTCAGGTAGGGCTCCACGAAGCGAAAGTAATATTTGTAGCCCACGACGACATCGGCTTCGCTGACAGCAGCGAGGACCGCTGGTGTCATGTCATCTGGACTTCCTGGGCCGAGACCTGCAATGATGATTTTCTTCATGCTTTCAAAGGTTTTTGCGGTGCAAAGATACAAAAAAGATTTATTAGAACTTCATTCTTAAGCCTATAATCAGCGAGCGTCCTGGGTTGATGGTCGAAAAGTTGGAGTTCCAGGGGGAGGTATCGCGCTGGTTGAAGAGGTTTTCGATGCCAAGACCTGGCTCAAGGGTGAAATTCTTTAGAGCAATGGTATGGCGAGTGGTGAGGTCCCACTGACCAGTGGTTTCTGCATAGCCGTAGGTACTGCTGTAGCGCTCACCCTGAATGTGACCGCTAAGGGTGATGGTCAGGTGGTAGTCGTTCCATGTCTTGTCCCAGGAGGCGAGGACGCTACCCACGTGCTTCACGCTTTTATCAACGGGCGAGGTGGTGGTGACATACTGTTGTGTCTTCTTATCCAAGGTCTGCGTCTCAGCCTCAGAGTCCGTGAAGGTATAGCCACCGCCGATGGTAAAGCCGTAGGGCAGGAGGAATTTCACCGAAGTAGTGATGCCGCACAAGGTGGCGCGGTCGATATTGTCGCGCTGACGAATAGTGGTCCAACCCTCGTTCTGCAGAGCGGTGAGGGAGGCGCTGGCGTCGATTTCGGCTTGGGTCATTGTGCGGTAGTTGATCATATCGCGGATTTTGTTCAGGAATCCGCTGACGCTGACCACCATCCATGAGTTGCTGTACTCAGCGTTGAGGTTGACGAAATGGTTTTTCTCGGGCTTCAGCTCCGTGTTGAAGAGTGTGTAGCGCAAGGCGGTCTTGGCTTGGTCGGTGGCGTAGAGCTGCGAGAGGGTTGGAGTACGATAGCCGCCGGCGTAGTTGGCTCGCAGTCGAAAGTCACCTGCATGGAAGAAGAGACCTGCATTGGGGGTGAAAGCTGCGCCGAAGTGGTCGTTCTGGGTGTAGCGTACTCCCACGACGGCCTCAAAGGAGCGACAGATGGTCAGCTCGTCCTGTGCGAAGAGGTTATAGGTGTTGGTGGTCTCGAAGTCGATGTTGTCACTCTGACTGTTGAGGCTTTCCTGGACGAACTCGGCACCGGCGGAGAGCTTGTTCCACGAGGCGAGGCGGAAGATGCCGCGCAGGGTTTCGTTGACGTAGTGGGTGCGCTTGCGGGTTTCGTCGTAGGCCTCCTTTTCGGCGGTCTGCCAGTAGGCATATTTCGAGACGAAGTTGTCGCTGTAAATGTCGAGATAGACGTGGATGCGGGAGTTCGGAGTCCAGCGGGCGCCGCCACCGTAGAGGTAGGAGGTGTGGTGGAGGTCGTAGGTGTAGGCGACTTTGGGGGTGTAGGAGTAGGAGACGGCGGACAGACCGCCGTCAACAGGGACAGGGGAGGAGGAAGAAGAGGGGGAGGGGGAAGAAGGGGAGGAAGTGGAAGAAGAGGGGGAGGGGGAGGCGGAAGAAGAGGAAGAGGAGGTGTTTTTCTTCTGGGTGAAATAGGTGGCGGACTGGGGGCGGGCAGTCTGGTGGTCGTAGTAAGAGCCGCGGAGGTAAAGGGACCACTGGTCATTGATGCGGAAATCAAGCTTCTCGGCGAGGTCGTTACTGTGGAAGGCGGTGGACATGGGGCGACCTGTGAGTTTCAGAACCTCGGTGCCGTCCTCTTCAAAGGCTTGGTAATGGTTGACTTGCCAGTTATCTGCCTGATGATGGGTGTAGGTGGTGTGGCTGGAGACAGGGCCAGCAGTGGCATCCACCTTGATGTCTTGATCCAAGCGGCCGTTGCTGCGGAAGCGTGTGTCGGAAGATGCAGAGACGGGTTCGCGGCTCTCTTCGGTGATGATATTGATGACACCCGCAATGGCATCTGAACCGTAGAGGGCCGAGGCCGCGCCGCTATAGATTTCGATGCGGCGAACATTGGCCATAGAGATGCGACTCCAGCGGTCATCACCACTGATGCGCTTGCCGTTCTCGAGGATGACGACGTAATCATCGCTGATGCCGTTGAAGTTCACGAAAGTCCCCATTCCGCTGGTGTGGGTGGTGACATTGGTGGTCAACCGCGTGAGTGCATCCTCGAGGGTAGTGGCGTGGGTGTCCCGGAGTTCCTTGGCGGTGATGACCTTGACGGCCACGGGGGAGTTGTTGGCACGGTGGTAGGTGCCTGTGCCTGTGACGACAACGGGATTCAAATCGTGGTCTGCACGGGAAAACCGAGCTTCACTCTGCCGGCTGGGAGCAGCACTCTGTTGAACAGTATCAGATTGAGCGAAAGCGGTGCTCCCCAAAAGGGAGAGCACCGCAGCGAAGCAGATAGTATTTATGGCGTGTTTCATGGATTCACGTTTACTCTTCGGGATACATGCTATGGTAGGCATCCTCCAGGAATTCAGCATTCTTGGTGTGCTCAATCCACACATTCAGGATACCAGAGAGCTCCAGGAGCCCCTGCGGGTGTTTGCCAGCAAGAGGAACTTCGGGCTGATACTGATAGAACTTGAAGAACTCGTACCAGCTGTTATCTTCACTTTCGGGTTCTTCCTCATCCCAGTACTCGGCTTCCTCCTGACCTTCCAAGGCACCACCTGCCATATCATTGTGAGCGTGGTCACCGGCAATGGACATCAAGGCGTGGAGGAAGATCTTGCCACTTTGGAAGCCCTTCTCCTGCATACGACTCATGACATCCTGCTTGTAGTTATCGGGCATATCCACGGTGCCAACAAAGAAGTGGGGGTTGAGTGCTTGCAGAGCTTCCTCGAGTTGGGTGTAGCGGACATTGGCCTTAAACGTGTCGTAGGTGTCGGGGTTTCCATGACCCATGAAAGCGACAACACCCTGCTGGGCTTCGTTCTGGTAGAGGGCGTACAGCTGCTGGGCCACTGCTGGGACATCTTCCTCAGGATTGTTCAACAGAGGCATACCCAGGAAGATGGCCTTGTTCTCCTCGAGCTTTGCCAGGTATTCATCATCCAGATGAGCGCTCTTGATGTAACCGTTGTTCATGAACTTCTTGACGGAAGCGACCACAGCGGCAAACTCCTCACCCGGGATGACCTGCAGGGACTGCACATAAATCTTGCTGTACTTGGCAGCACCGATAGCATGAAGCAGGTAGCGGGGTTCGTAGTAGTCGCGCTTGACGATGTTACCTTCGTCGTCTGTGTTCTCGCCGGCACTTGCGCGGTTGATGCAGATATCGCTGGAGAAACTGACGTAGACATCAGCGTTTTGGAAAGCCTGCTCGTAGGCTGTCTTGGTCTTGTCGAAGGCCTGGAATGCGTTGTTCCAGGTTGAACCGAAGGCGACCAACAGAACGGCAACGTCTTTGCCCGACTTTGCTTTTTGGGCAGCAACGATCGAGTCATTATAGCTGTACTCCGAAATGATGTTGTTGATTACTTCTTGTTTCGGTTCAGCACTTGCATCGTCATCATCCTTGCCACAAGATGTGAACATAGGAGCAATCAAAGTAAAAGCCATTGCGGCCAGAATAAAAGATTTAATCTTCTTCATAATTAGTTTTTTGTTTAGTTGGGAAATTATAGTTGTTAACTCTTTTGCCAGATTTGAACTTGATGCTGAAAGTGCCATACACCGTGGTTCCAGGGGTATTGTTTCCCAAATGATAGGGATGCATGGTACGGTCTACATAATTAAAGATGTTGTCTACTCCCACCTCTATCCTGTATGTTAGCATCTTGCCAGACTTGCCCAGATCGTGGGTAGTGTTGATGCGCCATATCTGAAAGGGACTTCCGTTGCCGTTGTTCTGATAGAAGCGTGTGCTGCTGCCCCGTGTGGACAGATTCACCCCCAGCTTGTACTGCGGGCAGAACGTGTGGCTGTACATGGCAGAGGCGTTCCATTTGTGATGAGCGGTGCCATCTATGGTCACCGTCTGCATCTTGTCCTTGGAAGCATCATACAGGTTGGCTTCTGTGTCAAGGTAGCTGTATGCTGCGCTCAGCAGCAGGTCTTTCATCACCTGATAGGAAACAGTCACATCCACCCCGTAGGTGCGAGCATCATCCATATTTTTGTACATGCGTGCCTGGACGTTGCTGCTGCCGTCGCCCAGATATGCGGTGGTGATTCCAGCAGGAATCTCACCCACGGGCACGTTCACCAGCGCAATCATGTTGTCCAGCTTGTTCAGGTATCCCGTGACGGACGCAGTCAGCTTCCGGCCACGATACTCAATATTGGCCGAGTAATAATTGCTGGTCTGGGGATTCAGGCTGGTGTTTCCGATATTGAAGAACGTGCTACTGCCCATCACATGGAGGTAGCGGTAATGCAACTCCTTGACGGTAGGTGTCTTGAAGCCCTGGCTCCATCCTAACCTGAAGCGGAAGTCGCCAGCAGAGAACATAGCACTCACCTTGGGGGTCAGCCGCAGACCGAAGTTGCGGTTGTCCACCAGCCGAAGTCCAGCAGTAAGGTTGAACCACTCCAGCTGATTGAACTCATCCTGCACATACACGGCTGAAGTCCAGTCGGATGCAGTTCCCGTCTCTGTGCGGTCTGGGGCATTCAGATAGTCGTATCGGAACTCAGCACCTGTATTCAACGTGTTTTCGTAGGGCAGGTAGAAGATGCCTTTCAGCTGCGCCATCGCACGTTGCTGGTCGCTCTGCAGCTTGCTCTGTCCAGGCAACATGGGCACAGAATACCATTCGCCGTCCAATTCGCCAAATTCCTCGCCTTGTAACAGCACATATTCGTAGGTTCGTGCTGTGTAGTCGTAATAATAGGCATGTTTGTTCCAGTCAGCATCCAGCGTGAGATAGTTGCGCATGGACCCTTTGGCCTCATCACTAAGAAACCACTTCCCACCAATAGCAGCCGAGGCGTTGTTGTAGCGGAGGTCGTAGGTATAGACATCGCAGCTCGGGTGTCTGCCGTTTCTGGGACGGCAGATGTTCTTCTTGTAATAGGATCCCTCTGCATACAGTTCCAAGTCTTTCAAAGGCTTGAACGTCAGTCGTTCTGCCAGCTGCCAGTTGCGGAACATGTTCACCGTCTTGTTCTTGCTGTCGGTAAGCACCATTCCCTCGGCATACTCCTCGGCGGTATTCTGCCAGCCGTCGTTGCGTTGTAGCTGGAAGTTGGTCTGGCTACCGACCTTGCCGATATTGAAGGCCAGGGTGTTGTGTTGGCGCACATCGTTGTACATCCCATAACGGGTGGTGTTGTCCACAAAGACTCCCTTCTGAGTGTGCTTCTTCGTGATGATATTGATGACGCCCGCCATTGCATCGCTGCCATAGAGGGCGCTCTGGGCTCCCTTGACAATCTCTATCTTCTCGATGTTATGGGGGTCGATGAGTCCGAGGTCGTTTTCACCACCCACGTCCCCATGAATACGTTTGCCATCTATTAAGATAAGGATATAGGAATTACTCAAGCCGCCCAGTTGCATCTGGCTGCCCATGTCGCCCTCGCTGAAAGCGAAGCTGGCCGTCAGACCGCTCAGGATTTCTTCGATGCTCTTGCCGCCATAGCTGTCAAGCATTCGGCGCGTGATAACTTCTGTCTGTACAGGTGCATCCTTCAGCCGATGCTGGGTGCCAGTACCGGTTACAACCACTTCTTCCATACGATTGGTACGAAGGGTGTCTTGTGCTTTAAGAGAGGAGGCAAGACACAATAGTGTCATGCCGAAAGACAGAAGATGTTTCATTAACTCCGAACGCCTGTTCCTGGGCGCCGCTAAACGTTAACCGTTAATCGTTAAACGAAAAACAGGCAGGTCTTCTGGCTCTCCCCGTCTGCTCTACCTTCCCAGCCTTAGTCAACTTGTCAACTACTAACTCATTAACTTGTCAACTAAACCAGCCAGTGGCGTTATACGAACAGACTTTCTTGTGGGGATTACAGCTGCAGGTACAGCCCCGGATTCGCACCGGATTCCCTTGCATCGGACGGCATTCGGCCGCCGATTGCCTGATTTCGGGCGCAAAGATACGGAAAAGTTTAAAGTTTGAAGTTTAAAGTCCCATGTTTTTTGTCATTGGGATTCATTTTTACCTGCTTTTTCTGCTTTTCCCCTCCTAAAATGCATTTTTCATTAAACTTTAAACATTAAACTTTAAACTATTCTGTATCTTTGCCCCGATGAAAGCAGCATTCCTCATAGCAGCACCCTTCAGCGGTTCCGGAAAGACCACCGTGGCACGTGGACTCATGGCTTTGCTTCGACAGCAAGGCCATGTCGTCCAACCCTTCAAGTGTGGCCCCGATTACATTGATACAAAGTTCCACGAGGCCGTGTGCGGACGACCCAGCGTGAACCTCGACACCTTCATGGCTTCGCCTCAGCACGTCCGCGAGCTCTTTGCCCGCTATACGCAGGGAGGCCCAGAAGCGCCGGAGTGGGCTCAGACGCCAGCCGACATCGCTGTTGTCGAAGGGATGATGGGGCTCTTCGACGGTTACGACCGCGACCGCGGCTCGTGTGCCGAGATAGCCCGTGTGCTGGACCTGCCTGTAGTGCTCGTGGTCGATGCCCGCTCCGCCGCCTATTCCATGGCCGCGCTGCTGCAGGGCTTTCTCCACTTCCGCTCGAATCTGTGCTTCGCGGGCGTGATATTTAATAAGGTGGGCAGTCTGCGTCACCAGCAGATGCTGCGTGAGGTGGCTGCAGAGGTGAGCATTCCCTGCCTCGGCTGCATTCCCAAGCAAGTCGCCTTGGAACAAGGCTCGCGTTACCTCGGGCTGGACTTCTCCGAGAACGCACCTACCGACGAACTCATCCGCACCCTTACGCAAAGTCTTGACATTCAGAGTCTGTTGGCGAGTACCACGGACAGGACATGCGTGTCTCACCGATGGGACAAGCAAGTCTCACCGATGAAGCAAGCCTCCTCATTCAGTCGTATTCTCGTTGCCCGCAATGCAGAATCCTTCTCATTCATGTATCAGGAAACCCTCGACCTCTTGTCAGAACTCGGAGAGGTCGTGTTCTTTGATCCGGAAGATCCTACTACGTTATTTGCAAACTTGGAGGATGCCAGTTCTGCACATGTTACCTCCTCTCCTATAGGGAGGACGGGGGAAGGGGTTGCCCTCCTTTACTTCCCTGGTGGCTACCCAGAAAAACATCTGGAAGCGCTGGTCAAGGCCGAGCAAACGCGCCGCTTCGTCCGTGAGTTTGCAGAAGCTGGTGGACGCATCATCGCCGAATGCGGTGGTATGATGTATCTCTGTGGGAGCATCATTACAGATGACGGCGAATACCCCATGTGTGGCGTTCTTCCCTATTCAGTAAGTGCTCGTAAAGCCGACCGCCATCTCTCTCTCGGCTACCGTCGCTTTGAACTAAACGGCCATGAACTGCGTGGCCATGAGTTTCATTACACGCAGTTCCTATCGCCTGCTCCCGCCTCCGTTGCTCAGGTCTACAACGCAAAAGGCGACCCCGTCCCCACGCCCATAATGCGTCAAGGCAACGTGCTCGCCAGCTACACACACCTCTCCCCCGAGGCGCTAATCCAGCTCTTTCAATCCATTTAAGAAAAACTAAAGGTGCGTTCCGTTAATTAACCCACATTGCAGCTAAGGACGAAAAGGCAAACGCATACGGACATGAAGACAAACACGTAAGGACGTGATGGCAAACACGGACGGACGTGATGGCAAACACATACGGACGAGTTGGCAAACACATACGGACGAGTTGGCAAACACATACGGACGAGTTGGCAAACTCGTACGGACGAGTGAATTGTTTGACAGCTGTCAAACGATTCGCGTATCTATATCCTTTTTCAAAAACATCCTACTCCTTTTTCAAATACAGCCTACTCCCTTTTACGGTTCTGTCTCACCCTCGATATAATTGTGCATGGAGATTTGCTGGCCATCGAAGACTACGTAGGTGAATTGAGAAATCCAGTCGCCAAGGATGAACAGACGGGTGTCATGGCTGAGCATGAGATCGAGCTCGATGTGGCGATGACCGAAGATGAAGTAATTGATGTCAGGATGAGTACGGAGATAGTCCTTAGCGTAGAGGACAAGGTGCTCCTTGTCTTCGCCAAGATAGCACGGTGGCTCCTCTGCCTCATGTTTTTGACGATTGCGTGCCGACCAGCGCAAGCCCAACTCCATGCCCCAACGTGGATGGACGGCAGAAAACAGGATTTGCGCTGGACGATAATGGAACAGCCACCGCAAGAACTTAAAGGTGGAATTGGGATCTCCCAGACCGTCGCCATGGGCCAGGAAGAAGAGGCTATCACCCAGTTCCACGGTCTGGGGCTTGTAGTGAAGGATGCAACCACACTCACGTTCCAGATAGTCGTAAGCCCAGATGTCGTGGTTGCCCGTGAAGAAGTGTACTTCCACACCGAGGTCTGTGAGTTCGCTCACCTTGCCAAGGAAGCGCGTGAAGCCTTTTGGCACGACAAATTTGTACTCATACCAAAAGTCGAACATATCGCCAAGGAGGTAAACGGCACCAGCCTTATACTTGATGCTATCGAGGAAACGAACCAGGCGGCGCTCCTGAGTACGTCCGTGCCGGATAGCTTGGCTGCCCAAATGGGCATCGGAGAGGAAGTAGATGGGTTTCATAGCATTCCAAGTTCAAGTTTTGCTTCTTCGGTCATCATATCCTGCGTCCACTCGGGTTCGAAGACGAGGTTGACGTTTACGGAGGAGAGTCCTTCGATGTTCTCCAGCTTCAGGCGCACGTCTTCGACAATGAAGTCCGCCATAGGACAGGAGGGGGCAGTCATGGTCATATCGACATCCAACCGAGTGAGGTCGTCGCTGAGCTCGATGCGATAGATGAGGCCGAGGTCGTAGACGTTGACAGGTATTTCGGGGTCGTAGACGGTCTTGAGGAGTTCGACTACCTTTTCTTCTAATTCAATTTTTTCCATTTGTCAATTATTCATTGTCTATAGTTTCCCTTCTTCTTTGTAGCTGAAGTAGTCGCCATCGGTGATGATGACGTGGTCGAGCAGTCGCAAGCCCATGGTTCGGCAGGCGCTGGCAAGGCGTTCTGTCAGGTTGTCGTCATCGCGGCTGGGACGTTTGTTGCCCGAAGGGTGGTTATGGGCAAGGGCGAGGGTGGGTGTCTGGCGGATGAGGGCTTCGCGGATGACGAGGCGGATATCCACAGCGGTGGCGGTGAGTCCTCCCTTGCTGACGAGAAAGGGTTGTCCTTCGAGGCTACTGTCGGCGCGGAGGTAGAGGGCATAACTCTCCTCGTGGGCGAGGTCGCGCATGCGCGGGTACATTATATTATAAAGGTCCACGGAATTCTGGATATACCGCTTCTCTGCTGCCACTTCCATGGAACGGCGCCGACCGAGTTCGCAGGCAGCGAGGATGGTGACTGCCTTGGCAGGTCCCAGTCCCTTGTAGTTTTTGGTGAGGTCGCTGAGCGAGAGCCGACTGAGGGTTTTCAGACTTCCTCCACAGTCCTTGAGCACACGCTGCATCAGCTGCACGGCCGTCTCCTCGCTGTTACCGGAGCCGATGAGGATGGCCAGTAACTCGGCAGGTGAGAGGGCGGCAGCACCTTGTTGCATCAGACGTTCACGTGGGCGCTCGTCGGAGGGGAGGGACTTTATATTCATTTATATAGCTTTTCGTTGTTGTCGAATCCCTCGTCTTTCTTCCTAAGGATGAGTCGCTTCCAAACTGCGCTGAGGAAACCGGTACCGTAACCGAGAAGTTGGATGAACGAGGCGGGGACGGAGAGAAGACCGACCCAGAGGCTACGGTTGCGGATGGAGGAATCGATGAGGATGAGGAGGGAGTAGAGCAGCAAAGGAAGCAACGAGGCCAGCATCAAAGCTCCGCCAGAGATGACGACTATCAAGCCCAAGTTGCAACCGTTTTCCATGTATTGCTGGTGCCATACGGATAGAGCACCCATGATAGCCAGCACGAATCCACACAAGAAGGGGATGGCCAGGAACATGCAGCCCACCGTGAAGACCGCAGGCAGCGTATGTACCAACTTCATCGACCCTGGATGCAGCAGATGCAGGTTGATGCGAGCCTTGCCAGAATTGTTCACCTGACGGAAGAACTTGCGGAAGTCCGTACGACGCTTATGCCACACCCACGCTTCAGGGAAGAGGCGGCAGCGGGCACCTGCCTCACAGATACGGTAGCTGAAATCAATGTCCTCGCCAAAGCGCATGGCACGGAAGCCGCCCAGCTGCTGCCACAGTTCACGACTCACACCCATATTGAAGGAGCGGGGGTAGAACTTGTCCAACTTCTTCTTGCCTCCTCGGATGCCGCCCGTGGTGAAGAAGGAAGTCATGGAGTAGCTGATGGCCTTCTGCACAGGTGTGAAGTCGGGGTGCGCACGGTCTGGCCCGCCAAAGGCGTCGCAGGGATTCTGCTCCAGTTCTCGGTCGATGGCCTCGAGGTAGCCGGGCGGAAGCACAACGTCAGAATCGAGGACGATGAAGTAATCGCCCATGGCGCGCTCTGCCCCGTAGTTGCGAGCAGCACCCGGCCCGCCGTTTTCCTTCATATAATAATAGAGTGGGAAGGGAGAGGCGGGAGCAGAAGGGGAGGAGACGGCGGAGGAACCGCCGTCCACCATCCCATAGTGACTACAGACAGCCTTACAGGGGATGTCCGAACCGTCCTCGATGATGTGGACATCGAAGTTGTGCAAGGTCTGATGACAAAGGCTCGCAAGCAACTCGTCCACTTCATCGGGGCGATTGTACACGGGAACAATGATGGAATACTTCATTTCTTACTTTCCAGAGACCAGCGCCAGCGTGTCCGTGGCAATCATCAGTTCTTCGTCGGTGGGAATGACGCAGACCTTGACCTTTGAAGAGTCCTTGGAAATGACGGCTTCCGTTGCCCGGCAGGCGCGGTTCTTCGCATCGTCCAGCTCCACGCCAAGGAATTCCAGGCCGCGGGTGGCACCTTCACGCACCTCATACTGATTCTCTCCAGCGCCGGCGGTGAAGAGGATGACATCGACGCCTCCCATGGCAGCGGCGTAGGAACCGATGTACTTCTTGATGTGGTAGGTGTACATTTCCTTGGCCAGACGTGCAAGGTCGTTGCCTTCGGCGATGCCAGCCAGGATGTCGCGGAAGTCGCTGCGTCCTTCGCTGACGCCGAGCAGTCCACTCTGCTTGTTCAGCAGGTTGGAGATACCCTTGGTGTCGAGACCGAGCTTATCCATGAGGAAGAGCACAGCACCTGCATCGATGTCGCCGGAGCGAGTGCCCATCATCAGGCCTTCGAGCGGGGTGAGGCCCATGGAGGTATCCATCACCTTGCCGTCCTTCACGGCAGCAATAGAAGCGCCACCACCAATGTGGCAGGTGATGACCTTAGAACCTTCGACAGGCATACCGAGGAACTCCAACACACGCTGAGAGACGTAGCGGTGGCTGGTGCCGTGGAAACCATAGCGACGTACGCCGTAGGTGCGGTAGAGGTCGTAGGGCAGCGCGTACATATACGCATAGTCGGGCATGGTCTGGTGGAAGGCGGTGTCGAAAACGCCTACCTGCGGAAGGTCGGGCAGCAGGGCCTTGACGGCATTAACACCCTTGATATTGGCAGGATTGTGTAGGGGGGCGAGGTCGTTGCACGCAGCGAACTGTTCCATCACCTCGGGAGTGAGGATAACACTCTGTGTGAATTTCTCGCCGCCATGCACCATGCGGTGGCCTACGGCGTCTATCTCATGGAGGTCGCTGATTACGGCGTGTTCGCCCTCGGTCAGCACCTTGAAGATGAGCTGTACACCAGTGGTGTGCTCGGGCACGGGAGCCTCGAACTGGAACTTCTCGCCGTTAGCCTTATATTTAATAAAGGAGTCTGGCAACCCAATTTTCTCGATGCCGCCACTGGTGATGACCGATTGGTCATCCATGTTGTAGAGAGCATATTTTATACTGCTGCTTCCGCAGTTTAATACAAGTATTTTCATTTTGCATCCATCGCCTGACAGGCAGTTATAGCGATTAAGTAATAAATATCATCCACGGAACAGCCACGGCTGAGGTCATTGACAGGACGTGCGATGCCCTGGAGAATAGGACCTATGGCGATGGCACCGGCCAGACGCTGCACCAGCTTGTAACTGATGTTTCCTACTTCGAGGTTCGGATAGACGAGCACATTGGCATGACCTGCTATGGCACTTCCCGGGGCTTTCTTTTCGCCTACGGAGGGAACCAGGGCCGCGTCGGCCTGCAGTTCTCCGTCTATCTTCAGTCCAGGACAACGCTCCTGGGCCAGACGGGTAGCCTCGATGACCTTGTCCACCACCTCGTGCTTGGCAGAGCCCTTGGTGCTGAAGCTGAGCATAGCCACACGCGGGTCATCAAAGCCTGCTACGCTCTTGGCGGTCTGTGCTGTACAGACAGCAATCTGTGCGAGCTGGTCGGCATCGGGCATCGGCGTAACTGCCACATCACCCACGACGAGCACACCGTCCTCACCGTATTCGGGTTTGTCGGTGATGAGCAGCATAGCGCCGCTGACACAGGTGATACCCGGCGAGCACTTGATGATTTGCAAGGCGGGACGCAAGGTTTCGCCCGTCGTTGAGAGGGCACCGCTGATCTGACCGTCGGCGCCTTCGGTCTTGATAATCATGCAGCCGAGGTACAATGGATTCTTCACCAGCTGACGAGCCTGTTCGATGGTCATTCCTTTGCTCTTGCGCAGTTCGCAGAGCAGCTGGGCAAGTTCCTCCGAACGCTCGTAGTTTTCTGGGTCGATGAGGGTTGCCTCATCGATGTGTGTAAGATGGTGTTGTGCAGCCAGTGCATGCACCTTGTCGGGATTACCAATCAGGATGATCTCGGCCAGCTTGTCGGCCAGGGCCTTGTCGGCTGCGATGAGCGTGCGCTCCTCTTCGGCTTCGGGCAGCACGATACGTTGGGGATTGGCCTGCGCACGTGCGATGATTTTCTCAATCAATGTCATGAGTTGATACGTTTGAATTTGGTTAGTATGTATGTGAGTTATGTTTATTCCAGAAACAATGGATTATTGAACCAGCACCTTCTTGCCGTGGGTGATGTAAATGCCACGCGGCAGCGACTTCGTGTGTTGTCTTGATTGTGAGGCCATACGTTGTCCAGCAACGTTATAGACAGCGTTGTCCGCAGCTGCAGCACTCGGCGAAAGCGTCAGAGGTCGCACGGAGGTGATGTGCTCTTGCAGCAACGCCAGCTCCGAACGGGTGATGATGGTCACCTTGCCGTTCTTGAGGTCGGCAGGCATATTGAAGGAAAGGTTTTCCAGCATTCTCCATTGCAACCTTGACGTGAGGGACGAGAAAAAGAGGTGTCTCTCTCCCATATTGGCCATCAGGAACCACCCGTCGCCACCTAACGTGGGAATCGTCATGGGTTCTTCCAGAACGCTGAAGTTTAGAATCTGTGAGGGATTCTCGAACTTGGAGGATGTGGGATTCAGACTCTTGCTGGTGGCTTGATAGAGCTGGCCGTTCGTCGAGTTCGAAAAGATAGCCACATATTTGTCGCCATTGGGAAAGACATGCAGGTCCTTGACCGACACGTTCGCGTCGAAATAGGTGTCCGGCTTTGAGTACTTCACGAAGTCTTTGGTGCGGACAAAGCGGGGCATGAACATCGAGCCATTGTCCGCCGACCAATGATAAATGTAGTTTTTTGATTTCGTGTCATAGCCAATCTCAGGCGAATGCACCTTGAGGTCTACGACTTTGGCGTCCGTACCGTTGATGGGTTGCCATACGAGCAGGTCCTCTGACGACCAGTGGAAGAGGCCCTTCTCTCCGTTAAGTCCATGAACAAGATGGAAGACGGGCTTCCCCTCTTCATCTTCCATCCTATAGACAAAAGGGTCAAGCAGCGGTGTTCCTGCAACAGGGGTGGAAAAGACTTCCCGTCCCTCGTTCAGGAGCTGCCAGTCGAGTCCGTCGAGGCTGTAGGCGTAGTGAAGTCCCTCGTCATCTGCGGTCGCATAGGTCAGGAGATATGCCTTCTCGGGGTCTTCAACGGCCTTGGGAAAGGCTGCTGTTGACATCGGCTTGATGGTCACTTCCTCATTGCTCTTGTAGGAGCGGAGGCTGAAACCTGCATCGATGTACTGTCCGCCTGACGTCTGCTTAGTGTGGATGGCAATGGTGTTTTCGCCATCGAGACGAATGGTCTTGCGGGCGGCCTCAGAAATCTCAAAGAGTTGGTAGCTGGTGTTGTAGCCCGTGATAGACATAGCCAAGACACCATTGATATAGATTTCAGAGTCTTCGTCGTAGAAGACTCTCAGGCAGAGTGCCGGAAGCTGCTCCTCCGTGACACCCTCCAGTTGGAAATTGCGGCGAATCCAGATTTCATCGGTGCTCCAGGTGGTGCGTACGCGTGCTGCCGACTGATCAATCTTACCGAATCCAGCCTTGCCCGTCTTCCATTCACTGGCGTCGAAGTCCGGCTTTTCCCAGCCTTCGGCAGGCTTCTGGGTTGTGTAGCTCCACACAATATTGTCCGCATTGTCGCCAGCAGGCAGCACACTGGTGGACGTTGCCAGACGGTTATTGATGGTATATTCTATCTTGCTGCGGATGGAGGCCAGCTGATTATCATCGACCTTGAGCACCTTGCGGTCGTAGGTCAGAATGCCGTTGACTTCCTGTTCCACATCAGTAATCTGGGTGTAGACGGCTCCCCAGAGACCACGACTCTGCTGCAATGTCTGCAAGGCCGAAGTGTACTGGTTGAACCGCTCCGTGTAGGCTTCGCTGTCACTCACCTGGGTATAGGTCTGCTGACTGCCCGCCCATAGGTGGCCTTCCACCATGAGTGTGATACCTCCGTATTCGCCGCAGACGCTCACTCGTTCCTTGCGCGAATCGGCTTTAGCGTTGGGAGCGGGGTAGTTGTGGCTGTCCACGATGTCGCCGATTTCGAAGTCCGTCCATCCGGAAGCAGAGTTCATCAGGCGGCCACGGTCGGCATCGGTGTTACGCACCACGAGGTAGCCTCGTATCGTGTGGCCGGCACCTTCACTTGCATCCTGGCCCCAGCCTTCGTTGTACGGCACCCACACCCCAATACAAGGATGCTGCTTCAGGGCGTTGACGATGTGCTCACATTCCTCATAGAAGTTTTGCTGGATTTCCTCTTTGGTGCCCAGGCTACCGCTGCTGCCACCACTCGGCATATCCTGCCAGACGATGAGTCCGTTGCGGTCGCACCATTCGTACCAGAGGTCGTTCTCTACCTTGATATGCTTGCGAACCATGTTCATGCCCAACGACTTGATGGTCTTCAGGTCGTAAATCATGGCTTCGTAGGAGGGAGGAGTCAGCAGACCGTCGGGCCACCAGCCCTGATCCAGCGGGCCGAACATGAAGAGGGGTTTCCCATTGAGCATAAAGGCGGGCAGACCGTCCACCAGCGCCTTGGTCAGCGTGCGCAGGCCGAAGTAGCCACGTGCCCGGTCGCACTCCTGGCAGTCCTCGTTGCATAGCACGATATCGAGGTTGTAGAGGAAGGGGGTGTCGGGCGTCCAGAGCTTGGCATTTGGGATGACAAGCGTCACCTCTTCACCCACGGGAACCTTGTCGGACGTGGCCACCACTTCTTCTCCGTCGCGGGCAATGAGGCTGAACTTGCAGGTCGGGTCGTTGGCCAGGACACGTACTCGCACGCTACCGGTCTCTGCATCGGGCACTACCTCGTAGCGCTCCACGTAGGCTGCTCCAACGGCTTCAAGCCACACGGTCTGCCAGATACCGCTACAACTGGTGTACCAGATGCTGCTGGGATTGGTCGTCTGCTTGCCACAGGGCTGTCCGCCACCACTGCTGGGGTCATAGACCGCCACCTGCAGTTCCTGTTCGCCTTCGGCGTGGAGGTAGTGGGTGATGTCGAACGAGAAAGGGTCACTGCCGCCCTTATGCTCGCCCACCTGCTCACCGTTGACAAAGACGACACACTGCCAGTCCACGGCGCCAAAGTGCAGCAGGATGCGCTTGTCCTTGAAATCATCTGGCAGCGTCAGGGTGCGACGGTACATCAGCGTGGATTTGGCTGTCGTGCCCAGGTCTGTGTGCTGGATGCCAGATAGAGCAGACTCCACGCCAAAAGGCACCAGAATCTTCTGCTTGAACTTGGAGATGTTTTTCTCATAGGTTAATTGCACGGTGTTCGTGCGACGGTAGTAATCCCAAAGACCATTGAGATTCATCCAGTTGCCGCGCACCAGCTGTGGACGCGGGTATTCTTGCCAGACGTTCTCTGGGTCGATGGTTTCGCCCCATGGAGTCATCAGTCGGGCATTCAGGCGCTGCCATTCGTCGGCGGAGGCAACTACGAGAGCCATCAGCGTGGCCATTGCGAGCAAGGTAAGTCGTTTCATCTTATGTAATTTGATTTCAATGTTTCAATCTTTCAACCTTTCAATATTTCAACCTTTCAATATTTCAACCTTTCAATATTTCAATCTTTCAACGTTTCAACTTTTCAGCCTTCCCTCTTCGCCCTCAAACTTCCTACCACCACATAGAGGATGAGTGCAACGTAGGCCACGATGGAGAGTAATTGGGAAAGGGGGTTAGCCAGCCACGAAGCGCTGTCGGGCGCGAAGCCCACGAAACGAAGCAAGGCAGAGACGACACCCATCAAGGCGCCACCTGCAATGAAGCCAGAAGAGAGTAACGTGCCACGCTCGCCGCGAGCCTTGTTCAAGGCTGCATCCTGCGAACGGGTAGTGACAAACCAGTTCACGGCACCGCCCACGACCAGCGGGACATTCAGCTCCAACGGGATGAACATGCCCAGGGCGAAGGCCAGCACAGGAACGCCCAGCACATTCAACAGCAAAGCAAGCACAGCACCTACACCATAGAGCAGCCAAGGCGCTCCCTGACCCATCATCAGTGGTTCAATAACGGCAGCCATGGCGTTGGCCTGAGGAGCCACCAATGCATGGTCGCCTGTGAATCCGTAGGTCTTGTTCAGGATGATGATGACGCCGCCCACGGTAGCTGCCGATACCAGCGTACCCAGGAACTTCCACGTCTCCTGCTTAACCGGGGTCGTACCTAACCAGTAGCCAATCTTCAGGTCGGTGACGAAGCCGCCAGCCATGCTCAGCGCCGTGCAGACCACACCGCCAATGACCATGGAGGCCACCATACCGCTGGTGCCCTGCAGCCCTACGGCTACGAGGACGATGGAGGCAATAATGAGCGTCATGAGCGTCATGCCGCTGACGGGGTTACTGCCCACGATGGCAATGGCATTGGCCGCTACGGTCGTGAAGAGGAAGGCGATAACCGCCACGACGAGCCAAGCTACCAAAGCCTGAGCCAGGTTATGAATCACACCTGCATAGAAGAATACGAAGACAACCGTCAGCGCCACAGCCACAGCAATGGCAAGCAAGCGCATCGAGAGGTCACGGTCTGTGCGCAAGGTGGCAGCAGCCACTGCCTTGCCTTGTCCGCGCAACTCGCGGCCGGCCAGACCCACCGCACCCTTGATGACGCCCCAGCTCTTGACGATGCCTATGACACCAGCCATGGCGATGGCACCTATTCCTATATAACGTGCGTAGGTGGTAAATATCTGCTGCGGATCCATCTGGCTGAGCATGACACTGTCCACCGTAGTCATTCCCAACAGCGGAATCAGGAACCACCAAACGAACAGGCTGCCAGCACAGATAATGGCGGCATACTTCAGGCCAACGATATACCCCAGACCCAATACGGCTGCGCCCGTATTGATGGAGAAGGTCAGCTTCACCTTCATGGCCAGCGACTCGCCCCACGCTGTCATGCGCGTGGTCAGCGTCTCGTGCCAGGCACCAAAGGTCGCCACAACGAAGTCATACAGACCGCCGATGGCTGCTGCCCAGATAAGGGGACGGGCCTGACTGCCCCCCTGCTGACCGCTGACCAACACCTGAGTTGTGGCGGTTGCCTCGGGGAAGGGGTACTTGCCGTGCATGTCCTTGACGAAATAGCGCCGAAAGGGTATCAGGAACAGAATGCCTAAACAGCCTCCTAAAAGCGAGGCCAGGAACACCTGCATGAAGCTGACGGTAATCTCTGGGTACTTGGCTTGCAGGATATACAGCGCGGGCAGGGTAAAGATGGCTCCCGCAACGATGACTCCAGATGAGGCGCCGATGCTTTGGATGATGACGTTCTCCCCCAGCCCACCCTTCCTGCGGGCTACAGTACTCAAGCCTACGGCAATGATGGCGATGGGGATGGCGGCCTCGAAGACCTGACCCACTTTCAGTCCGAGGTAGGCGGCAGCGGCCGAAAAGATAACGGCCATCACCACACCCCAGCCCACGCTCCACGCATTAACTTCGGCATATTCCCGATCCGGACGCATAAGCGGTTCATACCGCTCGCCTTCGCGCAACTCACGAAGGGCATTCTCCGGCAGCTGCATCTGTTCTTGCTTTTCTTCCATACGCTTTATTGACTCAATAAATAAGGTTTGCGCGTCTGCGCGACGCGTTTACGGGCACAAAGATATACCTTTTTTGTGGAACGACCAAGAAAAAAGGCCAAAAGTGTATTCTGCGACCGTCTACCGAAAACAAATTGCTCTTATTTGAAGCCGCAATAGCGGCAATAAATCCACGTTCATACCATGGAAGGCCACCGTGCCGGCGCGTCAGCATCGGAGATAGCGGCAATATATTCATGTTCATGCCCCCTGGAGCCCCGCTTGCTGGGCAGGGGCGGGGCGAAAGGAGGTGGAAATGATGAAAAATAGGGGATAGGGAGTACTTTTTTTGAAATTCTTGCACGAGTATAATAAATAATGTGTAACTTTGTCGCGCCAAAGAGCAAAACCAAAAAGAACTTTTATCCTATGAAACCAACTCTTTTCCTCCTCGCTGCCGGAATGGGCAGCCGTTATGGTGGCCTCAAGCAGCTCGACGCACTCGGCCCCAATGGTGAAACCATCATGGATTACTCCATCTACGATGCTATTCAGGCCGGATTCGGCAAAATCGTATGGGTCATCCGTCGCGATTTCGAAGACCAGTTCCGCAATCAAATCCTAAAAAAGTACGAAGGACATGTGCCCTGTGAACTCTGCTTCCAGGCACTGGATGACCTCCCCGAAGGATTCAGCGTACCCGAAGGTCGCGTGAAACCCTGGGGCACCAACCATGCTGTGCTCATGGGTAAGGATATCATCAAGGAACCCTTCTGTGTTATCAACTGCGACGACTTCTACAACCGCGACGCCTTCATGACCATCGGCAAGTTCCTCAGCGAGCTGCCCGAAGGTAGCACGGGGCGCTATGCTATGGTGGGCTTCCGAGTAGGAAACACCCTCTCTGAGAACGGCAGCGTGGCACGCGGCGTATGCGGCAAGGATGCAGAAGGCAACCTCACCGACGTCGTGGAGCGCACAGAAATCGAGCGCATCGACGGCGAGATCTGCTATAAGGAAGACGGCGAATGGAAACCCGTGGGAGGCGAGAACGTGCCCGTCAGCATGAACATGTGGGGATTCACTCCCGACTATTTCAAGTACAGCGAAGAGTACTTCAAGGAGTTCCTCTCCAACCCCAAGAACATGGAGAACCTCAAGGCTGAGTTCTTCATCCCCCTCATGGTCGACAAACTCATCAATGAAGGCACCGCTACCGTGAAGGTGCTCGACACCACCTCCAAGTGGTTCGGCGTCACCTACGCCGCCGACCGTCCTGGAACCGTCGAACGTATCCAGCAGCTCGTCAACGAGGGCGTTTACCCCTCCCCCCTCTTCTGACACCCGTCAGCACCCCAGAGTGCTGCCCCAATGGGACAGCCCCCTATTAATTTAAACCTCTTCTCTTATCCAAATTATATGTTCGTAACCTTAATTTCGCTTTTTCCATGACACCCACTTCTTCCACCTTCGGGCGGAGAAGTTAAGAAGTTAAAAACACAATAAAGTTAATCGCGGTGCGCAGTGATGCGCGCCGCGATTTTCAATAATCCCTTGTCCCCATCCCCCCTTACAACCTATACAAAACAGTCCTCCCTTTCGCCAACTTCCACACCCTTATCTGCCTATATAGTCAAGGGGTTCGGTCACAACACTAAAGGGTTTCAGAGTTGGTGCATGGCGGTTTTCCCGCCATGCCCTTTATTCCTGTCACAACCCTAAGAGGGATGCCCTATTCATCCTTTTATTTGTTGTCCTGGGAATAAATAGTCTCGAAGGGAGCTTTGAGGCGCACATCATCCAGAGCACGCTGAATCTGAGCCTTCAGCCCGTTCACCAACGAGATCATCATCCTATTCGGAAGCGTGACTTTTGCACTTTCCTGTTCCTCGTAGAAGCGGGTGCTGAATTGTTGGCGCTCATTGGATCCACGGTGCTTGTCGATGCGACCGTTGGCGAGCCAATTGCCGAACAAAGACTCGGTGACCTCCTTAATCATCTGGGCATCCCATTGATTGTCGATACTGACATCCTGCAAGCCAATGTGCAGATCCACGGCCAAATTCACCTCTATTTCTCGATTGCCATAACATTCTTGGAAGAGCTCCTTGATTTGCGCGGTGAGAATACCATCTAAATGCTGGCCCAGCAGCCGGTCGACCTCTGCGGAGATGCGACCCGAGTTGTCCCGAAGGACTGCGTTGTTATGGCGTTCCATAGCAGGGATGAAGGTCTGCGTGCTGCAGTTGCCTGCCGCATCCTTCATTTCGCCACGCACGTAGGCGTCGCAGATGGTCTTGATCATCGGCAGCTGAATGGTGCGGAGCGTGTCATTGAATCCCTCGAAGATGAGGTCTGAAAGCTTACTGTCGGAATGTTCACTCCAGAAACGCCCCACCAACGAATCAAGGCTTTGCATATATTCGTGCTTGGCGTAGGCGTAGGCAGCGATGCCATCCGATACGACGTACGATGGATTATCGTCCCTCAACACCTTCGCACTGGAGAAGACATCCTTCACCAACAGCTGCAACCAAGGCATGCGCGACGCACCACCCGTCAGGATAACGGTCTCAGGCGCTACGCGCGCGGCCACGCTTTCGAAGTCCTGACGGAGCGTGCTGCAATACTGAGCCAAAACCTCCTCGAGTTTGGTCTTGTCGAATGTGATATTATCGAACAGGCGTTTGCGCAACGTGTGAAGGAACCGACGGTTGCTTATATCCAGTACCATTGTTCCTATTGTATCCGGTCCTCCTTTTGTGTAGAATTCTTCCTTGCGAATCTTGATATCATGGAGTACGTAGTTTCGCCAGTTGCGTTTCTTGTTTTGCTCCTGTGCGAATGCGGCATCCTGTTCATCCCGTGCCTCGATGTATTCCGGGAAATGCTGTTCGATGTATCGCAGGATGTCTCTCTCCATGCGCGATGCTCCATGCTTGAACCCTTCGGTCAGGTTCATGCCACCTTCGTTGTAGAACGTGAAGTCGATGGTGCTGGAACCGACATCAATCACAAGTATAGACTTGGCCTGCGCCTGTTCCTTGTCCTTGAACTTGAAGTAGGCGGCATCGCTTTCGCGCAACACCCACGTGGCGGGAATGATGGTTTTGAAGAATTCCAGATATTCATGTATCTGCTTGGGGTCTTCCTTGTTCCAGCCAGAGGGACAGGCAATGTAGATTTCATAATTGCGCTCACCCGTCCTCCTATCGTAGGTGAACAGGGCGGACTGGTTCTCCAGAATATGCTCATACACCAACTTGATGAACGAGGCGTATGCCATTTTGTTCTCCGGGGTTATCTCGTTCATGGGCGCCTTGAAGTTGATAAAGAAATCGCGGGCACCATCCATGGACGGACAGCCTAAATGCCACTGTTCCTTGTTGGTACCAGACCAGACACATGACTCCACCTTACGAGCCTCATCTGTACTGCCATCCAGAATATTGAGGTGCCACGGGGTGTGGTCTGCGGACTGAAGGTCCACGCAGGAAGCGGTCGTTTCGCCATGACCGAAGTCTATACCTATCAAATAACGTACCATAATCAATCTTTTATTAAAATGTTATTCTTCATTAGTTCTTAAATCTTTGCATCCATCGTGAACAGGACAGAACCAGGTACTACCATCTTGCCACTTCGGGAATCCACAATAGCGGGTGCCAACTGGGTCGTTGCATCTACGAGTGATGACCGATCCGTCTGGAAAAACTCGAGGTTGGTTCCATCGTAGTCCACTATTTCATAGTAACATTGCCTGAGCAGTGTCTGCACACTTCGTTTGATGCGATCCTGCTGCTTCTCTTCCAGCTCCACGCTGTCCACATACAGGTTTTGCAACCAGCGGATGACATTGGGGTAACAATCCATGAGCGGCAACGCCTTCGTTGGTTGTTCTTGCCTGGGCTGCTGTAGGGTGTCCACGACGTCCTCCAGCATTCCTACCACTTTTTCGATATCTACAGAGAGCTGTTCCGGGCTGCCTTCTAAGAGGAGCCTGGGTTCCGGAGCTGGTCTGTCCAACGATTTCCTGAACCATTTACTGAAGCCGAAGACAGCAACCGCGGCAAGACAGAGAGCAAGCAGGATACTTAGCTTGCCAACCAGAATGAGCAAGGTTATCACCACAAAAATGACTACTGGCATCAGCCACTCTGCTGGAGCGCCCGTAGCCACGGTGATGGCGCCCAGGCTGGCTTTGGGCTGCACAGGGTACAGCAGACGTGAGACGGCAGACAAGAGTTCGCCCTGCAGCGTTGCATCAATAGGCAGACGGTCGATTTTGCTGCGCAGTTCCCCCCGAACGGTTTCCTTCACCTGTTCTATTTTATTGCTTCCGATAGCCTGAGAAAGGCGTTTTACTGATTCTTGTTCCATTGTATTCCTTATTTTGTAATAACTAATTTGCCATCTATAAAATCTACCATCAGCACCTGCTGATCCTTGCACTCGACTTCATCTATATCGCTGGGATAGTGGTAGAGTCGTCTGCGATTGGTCAGCACGTAGATATCTCTTCCGCTGGGGCTCATCGCGATATGTACGGGGCGTTCGTCCTTGGGCAGGCCGTAGTTGATGGAGGAATCGTCAATCTTGCTATGGCGCGCCACCACGGGGTCTGTTTTTTCGTCCGTCAGCAACACGAAGCCTCCGCTGCCCGCAGCGACAGAAAGCACGCTTCCAGAGTTCTGGATGGGTACGCCTGCACGATTACGTAGGCTGGAGGTACGGGGCTTGGACAGGTACAGTTCAAGGTCGCCAAAGACGCGGGGCAGCAGATGCAGACAACAGCCGCCACAGAAGATAGCCCGGCAACATTCACCGCGGGACAGATGTAGCTCGCGAGAACCGAATTTCACAACGGCATCCAAATCTCCGGCTGCTCCCGTATTGACAATCAGTACGTTCCGCAATTCCATGGTTTCAGATATCTGGCTTCGGTCCAAAGGAGGAAGTACGTGGGCGCGACCACCCTGCACTCCCCAGAAGGAACTCTTTGGATCTATAAAGTCTATACGGAAGACGGGCAGTACCTGCTCGATATCGAGACTCAGATCACGCCCCATCATCTCATAGAGAGCGACCAGCCCCAAGGCGTCGGGCTCCGAAAGCTTGCCCAATGCATCTCCACAACCATTGGAGAAGCGACGGGGCACGCTTCTACCCTTCACAATGACGGCCGCTGGGGTCAATCGCGTCTTATTGTAGTTCATTTGTAGTTTCAGATTCCCGCCTATCCAATCAGCGACCACTGAGTACAGGACATAAGGTTCTGAATGAGCGGAACCGAAGAACACATCCTTTTGGAGGGTGTCCACGAATTCCTGGCGCTTGGACCAGAATTCCTGAAAGTCAAAGAACTCACAGAGGTTCATCCTGTTGGTAATTATTACTCCTCGTAGTTTCATAGGTGCTTCAATGATTATCGGGTTTTACGTATTGATTGACAGCCATTCCAACGTAGCAGAACAACTGTTGGTCGTACCTTGTCTGCAAATGGCGATAATAATCTACCGCCCCGTTGTCGCCTTCCAACCACAAATCAAAGGGAAGCCCATCGTCCTCCAACCTCGTGATGTCAGGGTAATCGAAAGGTACCACTATCTCATCCGAGACGGGAGAGAAGTTATGCTCGGAGAGTTGGACATAGCAGTTGGCAACATTGCGGGCGTTGGTCTGTCCGTAGGTCTTGATTTCGCTGATGGCCGTACAGATAGCGTCCCTGAAAAGTGCCGTGGAATAGACCGCATGACCTCTCCGCTGCTCAGTCTGTCCACGATAGTACATAATCAGTTTGGCCCTTTCCACGATGGCCTCGATATCCGAACCAGTCATGAACTTCTTGTCGCGCGGCACCTTACCCGGAGACTTGGAAGAGGGAACGGGGAGCACCACATCACTATCCGGTGGGAGTACGACCTCACTGTCTAATATCTGGGCGAAGAAATCTCGTTGCAAAATGCCAACATCAAATAGGTGTACGGGATGTTCTTCACCACGTTGCCTCTGTTCGGCCACGAAAGCATGCTGCTGGCCGTTGACCAATCCGAGGAAGATATCAACACATTCCTTGGCAGACGGGAAGAAGGTGAAGAACTTCTCGTCGAAGCGGCCACTACGGAACAGCTCGGGCGGGATATTATCGATACTGTTGGCGGTGGCAAAGACGAAGCAACAGATGCCGCGTTCCTCCTTTTCCTGCATCCACGTCAGCAGTTTCCCGAAGATTCGTTGCATGGACTCGCTGCTGCCCGAACCGCCTGCTGCGCCGGCAATACCTTTCTCTATCTCGTCTATCCAGAGGATGCAGGGGGACATTGCCTCAGCCAGCTGCAGAGCTTCCTCAATCTTGTGCTCCGACTCGCCCTGATATTTATCCATAACATTTCCCATATCCAGTTGCAGCAAGGGCAGGTCGCCGAAGACATGTGCCGTGGTCTTGGCAGCCAGGGACTTTCCAGTTCCTGGAATACCCGAAAGCAGGATACCCTTAGGCTGCGGCACACGCACAGTCCGCCAGACCTCCTCCGGATTGGCAATAACCCGCTTGCGCATCTCTAACCAGGCTGTCAGCCGACTCATGCCATTCACCTTCTTCATGGACTTGCTGACTCGTTGAAGCTTCAGGATTTTGGAGTTCTCCAGCAGCTGGGTCTTCTCCTCAATGATAATACGAACGAGTTCATTAAACTCCTCCTGATTGCCGGGAAGGATAAACACGCGGTCCAGCTCAGACTTGATGCGTCCCAGGGTCTGCTGAATCTTCTGACGGGTCAGGCCTTTCATATAGAGCACCATCTGTCGCAGGTAAGTGTCCCCTCCCGGAGCTTCTGCGATATGCTTATGATCCAACTTGAGGACCTGCTCGATGATGAGCTTACGGATTTCTGATTCCGACGGATGCCCAACCCTGAGGACACGGCAGAAGGGAGCCACTTCCGCTGGAACATCGGGAGCAACGGGAGTTACGATGACAACCATCGAACGCTGGTAGTTGACTTTCTTGTTCTCCGGCGCAACACCTCCCAGGTGCTCCACGAACTTCTTCAGTCCTGCACAGACTGCCAGGTTCTGTTCCGCTCTCTCCGTGATAGTCACCAAACAAATACTGGGTTCCGCAGGATTGAAATTCTGCAACGCCTCTACTCCGTAGAACATCGTCTGCGGTTCTGCGGCTACCCCCTCGGTAACGACCACGCCATCACGAACCACAGGAGGCTGCTTGATGGTAACGGCTTTCTCACGAGTAAGTATAATTGGGTGATAACGCAGGACGTCGCGGACGACCCCGTAGTCGGTCGTCACGATATAAACGATATGTTGACCTGCAAGGTAGGCCTTCTTCAGAGCTTCTGAGAGGCGCCCTCGCTGACTTTCCAGATAATCGCTGGCTGTGTTCATCCTTTCCATTTTCATTTTTCTGAAAATACACCTAAAATCTGCATTCAGTTAGCTGACCGCAACAACTGTTCGTCTGCCTGCTGTTCCTGGGCATACACTTTGTCGGCCGCTTCCAGCAGTTCGGGGTCTATATGGGCACGCAGTTTCTCGGGCGATGGGAGTTCGATGCTGTCAATACGGCGCGTATAGATAGCCGCCCGACGGGGTTCGCGCCGAATCCAATCCATATATAACAGCGCAGGAAGCGTGTCTATATGCAATTTCTGTTCCACGTCCCTGACCATGACGGTCGAATTACGTAGCTCGCCTGTCTTCGGATCCTGGAACTGCAGGTTCAGTTCAAAGTCACTTGGAGTCTGGTCGTCCAGATAGGTCAGGATTTCCGAACGGATGTTCTCGGAGCAGCGCGCAATCTGAAAGGTCATCTTCAGTCGCTCCCAGGAACTCAGTTCCGGGAGAGTGGCCAGCTTTTGATAGATATCCAAATAAATCATCTGAGAGTAGAAAGAGTTAAACGACATGAAATTTAAAAGTAGGTACGGAGGAGGGAACCAAGCTGTTCTCGAATCCGAAGGCATCGATTTCCAAAGGCTGATAGAAATACCCTTCCGGATCCTTGGTGGGGTAAATATAGTGCTGATAATTGTTCACCCAGGCAATAAGCACCTCACGCGGGTACCCCCAGACGTTACCGCCCGTTGCTATGGCATGGTACTGCACAGCATGCTTCAATTCATGGAAAATGGTTTTCACGGTTTCCACGCCTTCATTTTCCATCGAGAGGTAGGCATTGGAGATAACGATAGTATCATTTTCTGCCTGATAACAACCATAGCCTGCAATGTCCTCAAAGCGGATTCCACGAATCTGCACCTTCATCGTGTGGGCAGCTTCCTCGGCCAGTCGGCGGAGGAAATCACGGCGCTGGGAGGTGGTCATAGACCGCATCTTCTGGTCGATGCGATTCCACATAGGAAGTTCCGGAGGATTCGGGAACTCGCGTTCCAGCAGACTGGCGCACTCCTGACGCATAGCAATATCTACCTCGCAAGGATGATAATGTTCTTCCAAAATGCCCTTCACATCCACGGGTGGCAGCGAAGTGCCCAGTCCTTTACGCTCTTGCAGCCAAGCAATGGCTAACTCCAACGCTACGGCAGTAAGAAAAAGGATGGTAGTAACTGTTAGTGACATAACTAAAAAGATGATTGTCCTATACTTGAATTTTCACAACACACCTTTATTATGCGGGTTGCAGATTTCGACTTCCTAACTGCTCGTTCGTGGTGGTCTCCTCGGCCATGGTCTGCCCTTCTTCGACCTCTTCGGTCCCTTCTGTGGTCACAGTCTCTTCTGTGGTCACGGCTTCTTCTGCGGTCTGTGTTCCGGCAGGTCGCTTGGTTTGGAACTTGGAACGAAGCCAAGCCACGACCCGGTCATACCACGCACCAGCCTTATCCAGCAGATAGAAGACGGCCTGAGACCCCTTATCGGCCACGTAGTCGCAACAAACCCAGACCAATCCGAAGGCGACAATCAAGCTAAACATGCTCGTACCAAGAACGGACATCACGAGTGCCATCAGTCCAAGACCGACTACACAGTTCGTCAGCAAATCAGCAGCCAAGAGCACCAGGAACAACAGCGTGCCAAGCACTCCCTTGGTGAGGCGCTCCCACTGGCTCTGGGTGATTTGGTTGGTCGCCAGCAACAGGTCATTGGTAGCTTGTGCAAAGCCAGCTGCAATGGTCGAACCCAGCAAACGGTTATCGGAAGGAGCTGCTTGCAAAGCTTCATCACCTTCCCGACGACAGATATAAGCAGCCAGCGCAGCGTAGTGCGCATTGCTCTCGTCGTTGAGGAAGTCAAACGCTGTTTCCGGAGTTAACTCAGAACTGGATAGAATAGCTCTGACGGAGTCTACACCAATGGCATCCAGCTGGATCTGCATGAACCTACCGGAAAGTTCTTCCTGCAGCTGGGCGATGGAGGCCTCGCTGGGTTCACGCTGCCCTACGATTGTACTACGAATGGCATCTAAATCCTCCTGACTCAGCGACTTCGGCTCTTGGAGGTACACCTGCAGGACAGTTTGCAGATTCACCAGCGCATTGAACTTATCCTCGATGCTCAAACCTTCCAGCAAAGGCAGCAGGTCGACCTCCTTCTCGTTCTGCTTCACGATGAGGTATCGGCTATTGAACTCGCGCACACCATATTGCAGGTCTGTTACGATTTGTTCCGCTTCCGAAGCTGTAATCTCCGGAAAACGATCCATGAGTGTGGCTTGCAGATAAGCTGAAAGGCTGACCCCTTCAGGGCGACCCTCCCTTAATTCACGACCTTTTTCCAAAAGGTTCTGTAGAGATGACGGTGACAGTTGAAACATCGTTTTATTATAATTTCTTAAGGTGAAACAAATGTTTACTTTCCTGCGCCCGCAACGAGCCGTTTCGGGCGCAGGATGGAAGGTTAGTTGGAAGTAGTCACGACTGCGGGCTGCAATCCCTCCACTGCTACTTCTTCTGTGGTCTCCGTGGTCGTTGTGAACTTCTCCTTCACGCGGTGTCCCAAGGCCAACAGCTTCTCGCGTACAACCTGATAGGCGGACTTCAGACGTTGGCTTGCTTGGGGGATGAAGGTGGCAATCCAGTTCACGGCCTTGTCAAACCACTCGTTGTAGACGGGGATGAGTTGGGTCACATCAGCCACCAAGTGGGAAGCTGTCCAGACTAAGAAGCCCAAAGCCAGGATAGAGGAGCAGATGACAGCCACTGTGCCTTCACCCAAAATCAGGACACCTGCTATGAACAGGCCTACGCTGATTGCTGCCATAACATTCAGAGCCAAGTAGCCAACGGCCAGTGCCAGTGTCACTCCAGTGACAATCTTGATATACTGCATCCACACGTTCTCATCGATGATGCCTCCTGCCAGATCGCCCGTCAGCTCCATGGTCTTCAGTCCGCTGGCGACGCCGACACCCAACAAGCGCGGGTTGTCATAACTCTCAGGCATTTCGAGCTCGCCCTTGGCACCTGCGATGTAGGCGGCAACGGCCACGTACAGCGGAGCATCGGTCATCTCCTTGATGGTGCTTACGGCCTGGGCATCCAACTTGGTGGAGGCGATTTGGTTAGCAAGCCTATCGTCCACGGCGAGCAAGGCGTTCTGCTTGATTTCGGCCACGGCTTCCTGAATCAGGGCTTCAACGGAATCAGCGTTGACTTCACGGTCCCTCAGGACTTCGTCCAGCTGAGCCTGGATTTCTTCATCTGTGAGGGGAACGGCTCCATTCTTCTGCATACGCATCACGATGATGATACTGGCCAGATAGCGCATGGCGTTAGCCTCGTCCATATCGTTGTTCACGATAGCCTGACGAATGATTTCTTCAACGGAGTCCTTGCCGTCGGCGACCTGGTTGTTGTACTGCAAAGTGAAATCTGCGATACCAGCTGTGATTTCATTGACGATGTGCTCAGCCTCTGTCTGGGAGAGGTTTTCGAGTTGCTCCATCAGAGCCTGCTGGAGATAACTGTTCTCCGAGACATCTTCCGGACGATTGTTCTTCAATTGGGCTACAAGAGTCTGAAGGCTCTCAAAGTCACTGATGCTAAATGTTGTTTTCATAATTCTTAAAGTTGTTTTTAGGGGTTAAACATTTTTGTTTGTCATACCCTTTGAGGTTCATTGTTTGTCGTTTCTGTCACCATCATCCAAAATATTTGGAGAAAATTTTGCGGCGACAGCGTATGGCGGCTGGAAAAGCACCTCTTCTTGTTCTATATGGAACGTATCTGAACCGAACAGGGCATTTGCCTCCTCTTCAATTTGGCGTTCCTGCGCCAGATCCAGATGATACAGCAAGTCTGCCTCACCTTGGTCTGCCAGCCTGGTTCGTAGCTCACTAATCTCGCTCCCCGACAGGGTACCTTCGAGATATGCCATTAGTTCTTGGTCTCTAACAATCTGTTTCATATCATTCTTTGTTTGTTTCGATAACTGAGAATCAGGAGTCTCAAATGTTTCTTCGCACGACCCTTGAGCAAGGCGACCGCATCTTGTCGCTTTTTGGGACTCAGGAGTTCTGGGTCTGTCTTCCATTCCACGTGGGGCTTAAGCAGCTCAAAAACCTCATCCGTGTCCCGTTCTTCGACAATGGTGTAAGTCAACACCATCCTATCGCGCTCTGGCAACTGACTCCAGGCCCACCTCATTTCATCAGATTCCTGATAGAGTAGACTACTGGAATCAAAGCCATTGTACTTCCTCAGAGTCTCCAAGTCTCCTTTTTCTGTCAGCCTGACCACATTTTTCTTCTTGTCATCCCGAGCTTTCACCTTCATAAAATGGCGCACGGAGATCGTATTAATATAGGAATACAGGCGGGCGTTGTTCTGCGCCGAGTACAAACCGACCTTTCTCCATTCAGGCTGAGGGCCGTCCAATCGCGCAGCAATGAACTCATAATATTCGCTCATCAGTTGGGGATAGTAGCACACGACCCCATCCATAACCACGGCCTCGTAGTTCAGAATAGCAGAGGCTATATATTCTACCAACGGACGAGAGAAGGAACCCAGGAAATTTTTTCGTAGGAAGACGGGAAAAACGGACTTAAACAGGTGTGCATGATTTGACAAATGAAAATCATGTACACCTGTTCAGTACTAAGAAAACTTGAAAACCTTTCCGCTCGGCGCCTTGCGGCGCTTTACACTTCAAGAACTCGTTAACATGTTAACTTGTTAACTTGTCAACTCATCAACTCATCAACTCATCAACTCGTCAACTTGTCAACTCATCAACTTGTCCGCTCGGCGCCTTGCGACGCTTGACACTTCAAGAACTCGTCAACTTGTCAACTCGTCAACTCGTCAACTTGTCAACCTCAGAAGGAATCTTCTGTGAGGATGCGCTCCAGGTCCTCGGCCGTGACGCGCAATTGGAAAGAGCCGCGGAATGCGATGCTGATGTTTCCCGTTTCCTCGCTGACGACGATTGCCAGCGCGTCCGTCTCCTGACTGATACCCATAGCTGCACGGTGACGCAGGCCCAATTCCTTCGGAAGGCTGAGGTCGTGGGACACGGGGAGGATACAGCCAGCTGCCGTGATTCGCTTGTGAGAAATAATCATGCCACCGTCGTGCAAGGGGGAATTCTTGAAGAAGATGTTCTCGATAAGGCGCTGGCTAATGCGTGCATCGATGTATTCGCCCGAACGCACGAAGTCCGTAAGCGGCAGAGAGCGCTGCATGACGATAAGGGCACCCACTTTCTGCTTGCTCATCGAGAGGCACGCCATCACGATGGGCATGATATCCTCTCGCGTGTGGGTTTGCTTCTGCTCGCCGCTAAAGAAACGGGCGACAGAACGCACGCGCTCGTGCGTTCCTATAGAATAAAAGAACTTGCGGATTTCATCCTGAAAGAGGATAAGCAGCGCTATGGCGCCCACGCTAACGATGCGGTCCAGCAACGTGCCCAGCAGTCGCATCTCCACAATCTGGGACACAAACAGCCAGAAGATAATGAACAGCAGCACACCGAAGAAGAGGTTCAGCGAGCGGGATTCCTTCATCAGCCGGTAGGCGGAGTACAGAAGAACGGCTACCAGCAGAATGTCTATCAAGTCCTTGATGCCAAAAGAGAAAAACATGATGAATGACGAATGATGAATTTATTTAATCAAGACTTGTATGCCATATAGATTCTAATGGCCTCCACCGCCTCTCGAACATCGTGTACCCGCAGCAGCTGGGCGCCGCCCTGCAGGGCAAGGGTATTGAGGACGGTAGTACCATTGAGGGCTTCTTCGGGGGTGATGTTCAGCAGGCTATGGACCATCCTCTTGCGAGAGAGGCCCACCAGCAGGGCATAACCAGGGAAGGCTGTCATCAGGTCGGGGAGGCGTCGCAGCAGGGCATAGTTTTGGGCCATCGTCTTTCCGAATCCAAAGCCAGGGTCAAGAATGACATCAGCCACACCAAGTGAGTGCAGGAGCTGTGCGCGTGCCGATAAGTAGCGAGCAACCTCTCCTATCATCAGATCTTCCCATCGGCCGCTGCCCTCACCTATCGTTGCCGCCATCGCACGCTCGTCGGGCAAGACAGAAGCTGGCGAACCGCCGTGCATCAAAATATAGGGAACGCCCAGCTCTGCCACCGTCTCGAACATCGAGGAATCGAGTTCACCACCAGAAATGTCGTTGATGATATCTACTCTGAAGTCCTGCACGCTGCGTCGCGCGATGGAGGCCCGAAAAGTGTCCACACTCAGCGCGGCGTCCGGCAGCGCACGCCGCAGCGCCTCCAGCGCAGGAGCGAGCCGCTGCCACTCCTCCTCTTCGCTGACAGGGGAGGAATTGGGACGGGTGCTGCAAGCGCCCAAATCAAGCATGTCGGCTCCCTCGGCCAGAAGCCGACGCGCACGCTGAACCACGGCCTCGGCGGTTTCTGCACGACTGCCAGAATAGAAGGAATCGGGAGTGACATTCAAAATGCCCATCACACAAGGCGAACCGAAGTCCTGCAGCCGACCGCGTATATTTATCGATACTTCCATTTTCAACCTTTTGCGGCGCAAAGTTAACCAAAAAAACCGCATCCGCCAAATTTCATCGCATTTTTGGCACCCAAGGGCATTATCTTTCAGCTTTTTTGTCTATCTTTGCGCCGCAAAAGGTTGACAAGTTGACAAGTTGATGAGTTGATGAGCTGACGAGTTGATGAGTTGACGAGTTGACGAGTTGATGAGTTGACGAGTTGACGAGTTGACAAGTTGACGAGTTGATGAGTTGACGAGCGCTTCAAGCGTAAAGCGTCGCAAGGCGCCGAGCGGAAACGTTAAAGATTGCTCTGTGGCCTCTGTCTTCTCTGTGAACTCTGTGTTGACGCCGAATGGCGGCAATTTGAAAAATGAAAGAATAAAAAATGAAAAGTGAAAGAGTGAAAAGTGAAGGAAAACTCCGTATTAGGAGACTATTTCCTGCTTCATTGGTCGCCATCTTCCTACTTTGTGCCTGTGGCTCCGACAAGCGCGATGCCATCGGACAAACTGAGGTTCTCATCGAAACGACCGAGGGCGATATTGTCGTGCGCCTTTATGACGACACACCCCTGCACCGCGACAACTTCATCCACAATGTCCAGGCCGGTGCCTACGACGGAATCCTCTTCAACAGGATTGTGTCTGAAATGGTTATTCAGGCCGGAGACACCACATTGAAAATGAAAAATGAAGGAGTGAAAAATGAAGGGATGAGAAATGAAATTGGGACAGAGGAGACGACAGGTAAAAGGGAGACAGAAGGGACCGAAAAGCAGGCTGGCGTGCCGGCTGAAATCGTCTATCCGCGCCATTTCCACAAGCAAGGAGCCCTGGCCGCCGCACGCGAGCCGGACAGCATTAACGCACAGAAGGAGTCCAGCCCCCTGCAGTGGTATATCGTCACTGGCAAGAAATATACTTCCGGCGAACTCGCCGAGTTGCAGGCCACGCTCTACGAAGCGCGTGCCACAGCGCTCTTCGAGCAACTGCAGCGTCAACACGCAGCAGAGCTCAGCCAACTGAAAGCCACCGATTATGCCGCTCACCAGGAACGGCTGAACCAACTCTTGTTGGAGGCCGAGGAGACGATGGCTGCAAACCCGCCACGTCCCTTTAACGAAGCCCAGAAACAGGCCTACACGAAAATTGGAGGGACGCCGCATCTCGATGGAGAATACACGGTATTCGGGGAGGTCGTGGAAGGGATGCCCATAGCTGCACGCATCGGACGGACTCCCACCGATTCCCACGAGCGGCCACGACGCGCCGTAGGCATCAAGCGGATTGTTATCAGATAATATCTTAAGAATGAAAAATGAAGGAATGAAAAATGAAAAATGAAATTCACTTCATGAACACAGAGGGACGAGAGAAATGAAAGAATGAAAAATGAAGGAATGAAGCAACAATGGTAAGGGATGTACAACTGCGCGTGACGCCCGAAGTGGCAGCAACGGACAACAAACTGAAGGAGGCGATAGTGCTGGAAACCGCGCTGCAGGCACGCAGCATTTGCGGCATGAGAATCATCCGCCGCAGCATCGACGCACGCCAGCGTCAGGTGATGGTGAACCTCACCGTACGCTGCTGGGTGGACGAGCCCATGGAGGAGCAGGCGTTCCAACGGACAGAGTACCCCTGCGTAGAAGGACGTCCTCAGGTCATCGTTGTTGGCGCAGGGCCCGGCGGACTGTTTGCGGCACTCAGGCTCATAGAACTGGGAGTGCGACCCATCGTGGTGGAACGCGGCAAAAACGTACACGACCGCAAGAAGGACATCGCGCGCATCTCACGGGAACACGTGGTGGATCCCGAGAGCAACTACTCTTTCGGCGAGGGAGGAGCTGGGGCCTACTCCGACGGCAAGCTCTACACGCGCTCCAAGAAGCGTGGCTCAGTGGAGAAAATACTGAATGTTTTCTGCCAACACGGAGCCCAGACCACCATCCTCGCCGATGCCCACCCACATATCGGCACAGACCGGCTGCCACGGGTCATCGAGAACATCCGCGAAACGATACTCCGCTGCGGCGGCGAAGTCCATTTCCAGACCTGCATGACCGACCTCCTTTTAGAGGGGAACCGAGTGGTGGGAATAAAGGTTGCCCAAGCTCTTCCCTCTCCTAAAGGAGAGGAAACGGTGGCGAGGCCTTCCCCCTCGCCTTCAGGAGAGGGGTTAGGGGTGAGGCCGGGGTTTCTCCACGGCCCGGTTATCCTCGCCACAGGGCATTCCGCCCGCGACGTCTACCGGCTACTGGCCTCCCACAACATCGAGATTGAGGCCAAGGGCATTGCGGTCGGCGTCCGTCTGGAACATCCCTCGCAGCTCATCGACCAGATACAATATCATAATCGGAACGGCCGCGGCCTCTGGTTGCCCGCTGCCGAATATTCCTTCGTGCAACAGGTGCAGGACCGCGGAGTCTATTCATTCTGCATGTGTCCCGGTGGATTCGTCGTTCCTGCCGCCACCGGTCCCGAACAGGTCGTTGTCAATGGCATGAGTCCCAGTAACCGAGGCGGACGATGGAGCAATTCCGGAATGGTGGTGGAAGTGAGACCAGAAGACATCTCTGCCGATGGTACAGACGCCCTCTGTATGCTCACTTTCCAGGAAGACCTCGAGCGACTGGCTTGGCAGCAGGGCGGTCGCAGGCAGACGGCTCCCGCCCAACGCATGGCGGACTTCGTTAATGGACGCCTCAGCTACGACCTGCCTTCTTCCAGCTACGCCCCCGGCCTCATCTCTTCCCCACTCCACTTTTGGCTCCCGAAGCCCATCAGCCAGCGCCTGCAGGAAGGTTTCCGCATCTTTGGCCGCAAGAGCCACGGCTTCCTCACCAACGAAGCAACCGTTATTGCCGTGGAAACCCGCACCTCCGCACCCGTGCGCATCATCAGAAACGGAGAGACCCTCCAGCACATACGGCTGGAAGGTCTCTATCCTTGTGGCGAAGGCGCCGGCTATGCCGGAGGCATCGTCAGCGCGGCCATCGATGGCGAACGCTGTGCCGAGGCGGCAGCTGCTTACTCCTGCTCTGTCTTCTCCGGAGCCTGATCAATCAGTTCCATGAACTCATCGAGCTGCGGAGTGATGATAATCTGGGTACGACGGTTGCGCTGACGACCCACCTCCGTGTCGTTGCTGGCAATGGGATTATATTCACCACGGCTGCCTGCAGTCAGGCGCTTGGGATCCACACCGTAGCGGTTTTGCAGCTCCTGTACCACACTGGATGCACGCAGGGCTGCGAGATCCCAGTTGTTGCGGATATTAGTCTTCGAAATGGGCACGTTGTCGGTGTTACCCTCAATGAGGACGTCGTAATCCTTGTAGTCATTGATAATCTTGGCAATCTTCGAGAGGGTCTCAGCAGCACGCTCGTTAATCTGGTAGTCGCCGCTGCGATAGAGCATGTTGTCAGCCAATGAGATATAGACAACACCCTTGAGAACCTGCACGTCAACCTCCTTCAGCTCTTCCTTGGACAAGGAGCGGGTGAGGTTGTTGGTCAGGGTGATGTTCAGGCTGTCGCTCTTGTCCTTGGCCTCCACCAGTTGTTTGATGAATTTGTTGGAAGCATTGATTTCGTCCACGAGCTTGGCGATACTGACGTTACCTTCAGCACTTTGCTGGAGGCTCTTGTCCAGAGAGGACTGGAGAGCGGCGTAGCGGGTGTTCAGCTGTTCGTTGTTGGCCTGAGCCTCCTTCAGACGGTCTTCCAGACTCTTGATGGTGGCGCGGTTCTCGGCCAGAGTCACCTTGGCGGACTGCAGGTCGTCCTGAGCCTGACGATACTGATCCTGGAGGGAGGTGTAGTTGGCCTGCAGCTCATTGAACTTTTTCTTGCTGGCGCAGGAGGTGAGCAGGAGTCCTGCGGCGAGAATGATAAGTAACTTTTTCATAATTTTCAAATTTAGCTATTTTCGACTAATTCTATTTCCGACAGTTCTATTTTCGTGGTGCAAAGGAACACTTTTTGAACGAGTCGGCCAAACTTTTCTACCTTATTTATATTAAATGACGTTAAATGCCGTGGATTTGTTAAAGCTTTTCACGCTTTTTCACTACCTTTGACGCCAAATCATACACAAACTATGGCAACAAGAACGTATTATCCCGCACTCGTGGTAGCTTTGCTGACCGCTTTTCTGTATTCCACCCAATCGCTCACGGCCCAGGAGACCATCAACCTGACCCAATCCGAAGTGAACGCGCTGTACAAAAGCGTGAACCGCGACTGGGCGAGTGTTCACGACCCCTCGGTGGTTCACTCTGAGGGCGACACCTATTATATAATAGGCTCCCACCGCGGCTGGGCGCGTAGCACGGACAACATGATTAGCTGGCAGGGCTTGAACAACGGCAGTCTCTTCGGCAAGATAGGTTCCACAGGCAGAGCCACGGTCTGTGGCTTCGCCGATGCCTTCTCGACCAACGAGACACGCACGGTGCGAGCACTCGTCGGCGGCAACGTACAGGAAGTGGTCTTCGGCAACTTCGACGCCAAGGAGTGGGCTCACGGCGACCAAGCGGGTTGGGATATCACAGGCAATATGTGGGCGCCCGACCTCATCTACAATCCCAACAACAACAAGTGGATGATGTACATGAGCCTCAACGGGGACGACTGGCACTCCGTAATCGTGCTGCTGACAGCCGACAAGATTACCGGCCCCTACGTTTACCAGGGCCCCGTACACTACTCTGGATTCCGCAACAGCACCATCCCAGAGATATCGTGGAAGAAGACCGACCTCGAGCTGGTGATAGGAACGCAGAACAGCCTCCCCGCGAAATACAATAAAGGCAACGACTGGGGCACGTGGTGGACCAATGACATCGACCCCTGCACGTTCTTCGACGAGGACGGCGAGCTGTGGATGACCTACGGCTCGTGGAGCGGAGGCATTTTCATCATCCGATTGGACAAACAGACCGGACTGCGCGACTACACCTACACCTATCCCGAGGAGAACGACGGACAGGGACGTGCGCTCTCCGACCCCTACTTCGGAAAACGCATTGCCGGAGGGTACTACAGCAGTGGCGAAGGGTCGTACATCCAGCATATCGGAGACTACTACTACCTCTTCATGAGCTACGGAGGATTCGCCCCCGACGGAGGCTATGAGATGCGAACCTTCCGCAGCGCGACACCCGATGGACTCTACGTCGATGCCACGGACCACGACGCCTGCTACCACGATCGCTATTGGCTGAACTTCGGCCCCAACGCTCAGACCAATGGAGGCATGAAGCTCCTGGGAGCTTACAACAACTGGGGTTTCATGACCGTGGGCGAGTGCGCCCAAGGCCATAACAGCGCCACCGCCGATGAGCACGGACGTAACTTCGTGGTCTATCACACCAAGTTCAACGACGGCACCATAGGCCACCAGGTACGCACCCACCAACTCTTCCTCAACCAGCAGGGTTGGCTCTGCGCCGCCCCCTTCCAGTTCGACGGCGAGACGGAGAACGACGACAGCATCGCGCGGCGCTGCCTCTTCACCAACGAGCAGATAGCAGGCAGTTACGACGTGCTCATCCACCGCTATAAGATGGATCACAAGAACATGCAGGAAGTGACGCCTATTCGACTGACGCTGAACGCTGCAGGCAGAGTAACAGGTGACCTCACGGGTTCGTGGAGCATGACAGAAGGCACCGGATACATCAAGATTGTAGCCGGCAACACCACGTACAACGGCGTGGTCATCCAGCAACAGTTGGACGGCAGTTCCATGCAAGCCATCTGCTTCACCGCTACGGCCAACAACGGCGTCAGCATCTGGGGCTACAAGGCGCTGCCACAGTACGCCGTGGCCTACACCGCCAAGCAGTACACCGTCCCCGTCCGTGCAGGACAGTCCATCGGCAGCCACCTGCCGCTGTACGGCCAGGGTGCCTTCGGTGCCACCATCGAGTGGGAATCCTCCGCGCCCACAGTCATCTCCAACACGGGGCGCTTCTCCCCTGCCGACACGGCGACTGCCGTCACCCTCACCTGTCGCATCCAGGCCGAGAACTATGTCTACGAACGCAGCTTCAAGGTCTATGCCCAGAAAGCCACCGAACCCGCTGGCGACTTCCGCACGGGGATTGTGGCCTACTACGACTTCAACGCCAAGCCTACCACCAACCACTACGACGACAGCCAAAGTGTCTATTATGGCCGCACCGGACAGGGCACCACACCTACTCTGGATGAGAACTTGGACCGCGATGGCAAGGTGGTGCATCTATACCCAGGAGCGCAGTCTGCCTCCTCCTTCACACGAGTCGCCAACCCCCTGCAGGGGCGCGAGGGGCTGGAGGGCTTCACCGTCTCTGCCTGGGTGTGGCGTGCTGAGGAAGACCTGTGGAACACCCTGTGGGCCTTCACGGACAAGACCGTGAGTCAACCCGCACAAATCAAGCAGCGCCTCTTCCTCACAGGCAACGCCTACACAGGCTTCGACGACGGCACGAACACGTTCGATGTCAACCGTCCCAACGAGACGGGCACGAATGCGACGCAATACCTCCCCGTTGGTGAGTGGGCGCTCGTCACCCTCACCGTGGACGCCACCAATGGCGTCACCCTCTACGTCAACGGCGCCAGGAAGGCCCACAAGAGCTTTGTGTCCACGGCTGGCACCGCCACCACGGCAGCAGCAGCCGCCAAGCTCTTCGACTACAGCCACGTCCTCCAGTTCATCACCGCAGCACCCTTCTTCAGCCTCGGCGCCGGCTCGCCCTGGGGAAGCCCCAACGCTCTCATCGATGACCTCCTCATCTATGACCGCGCACTCACTACTGACGACGTCCGCGCCCTCAACACCATGTCCAACCGCGTCACTGACTTCGGACCCGCTGGCACTGGAATACAGGAAATTGGAAATGGAGGAAAGGAAACCGACAACGAACAATGCATAGACTTGACCGGTCGCCGCACCACCCTCGGCAAGCCCGGACTCTATATCGTCAAGGGGCGCAAAGTGTACATCAAATAAGTCACTCAATTTTTGAATACCGACTTAACTACCTTGTTCTTATGAAAAGATGTGGTTCATTCCCGCCCTTCGTGGCCACGTTGTTTCTCCTGCTACTCTTCGGATGCCCTGCCATCGCTGATGACTGGATGGGGCGCATTGCGGATGACACCTATATCAGCCAGCTCAGCATTCCCGGAGCCCACGACGCAGGAACGGGGCACGGTGTGAACAATGCCTACCTCGTGGTGAGCGGCGAGACATTTGCCCGCACGCAGGACAAGACGCTGACAGAGATGTGGAACTGCGGTGTCCGCGCCTTTGACCTGCGCCCCACCGTGGAAGACAACAGACTACGCATTTACCACGGAATCATTTCAACCAACCTCTATCTCGACGATGCCTTCTCCACCCTCTGCACCCTGCTGGACCAGCACCCCACGGAGGCGGCTATTGTGTTGATTCGCCACGAAACGGATGCGGACGACAACAGCAGCGAATGGAACGGGATGATGAAGACATTGCTGGCCTCAGAACCTGTCAAGAGCCATGTCGCCAACTTCACTCCGCTGGCTAAGATGAAAGACCTGCGCGGTAAAATGCTGGTGCTCAGCCGCGACGAATATGCCTCAACGCCCACAGGCGGCTTCATCCGCAACTGGTCACACAGCACTTCCCTGGACGACCAGAAGAAGGGGCTCATCGTGGGCAAGGGCTCGCAGGCCACCTGCTACATCCAGGACTTCTACGAATGCACCGCCGACGGTGCCAAGGAGACCAAGCGCCAGAGCGTGCTCAACCTGATGCGCTTCACCACAGAGGGAAACAGCAGTTCGCGGATATGGGCCATCAACCACACCTCGGGCTACTCCCTGACAGAATCAATCTTCGGCATCACGGCTTCCTCCAGCGATGGCTACAGGGACAACGCGGCCACGCAGAACCAAGCCGTCATCGACTTCCTCACCGAACACTCGGGACCTACAGGCATCGTGCTGATGGACTATGCTGCCACAGACCAGTCCAACGGTTACGACGTCAAGGGGCTGGCACTCACCAACGCACTCATCGACAACAATTTCCGCAAGAGCGACTACGCCGTAGCCTGGGAAAGCCTGGTGACTGGCAAGACCTATAACGTGTTCACCATCTACAACAGCAAGAAGTACTACCTGACGGAGGACGGTTACCTGACGGCCGAAGCACAGGAAGCAGGACACTTCCTCTTCCGCAAGGTGAAAGGCGAAGAATATGGCTACGGATTCAAGCTCATGAACAAATGCTTCACGAACCCCGGTTTGGACAATGGAACGCCGGTGCTCAACTCCGGGCACATCAACACGAACACGCAGACCAGCCCCCGCAACACGTGGGAGGCTCAAGTGTTCCTGGAGCAGGATGGAAAATACGCCGTACGCGCCACCAACGCCTTCGGCGGCGACAGCAGCTGGGCGCTTACGGCCAAGACATTCTGGACGGTCAACGACGACGCCAGCGGCCCCGTGGCCGAATATTCCTTCGAGAAGAACTACATCTGGCAGGTGGAACTCTATGAGAAGCCCGATGCCGTCAATCTCCCTTCCGAGACCACCCCGACACGAATGCATCCCCTCTACGACCTCTCCGGTCGCCCCACCACCCCCTCCCCCTCCAAAGGAATCATCATCACCAATGGGCGCAAGATCGTCGTGAAATAAGTAGGAAACAGCGCACCCGGAACCAAACTTATTCAAGGTGGGTTCTTAATCAGACATCGAAGAGAAGTGAACTTTGTAGAACACCACTATAAAATCGTTGTAGCGATAGTAGAGGCGGCACTTGGGATGAGTCAGAACAGAGCGGTAGGTATAACCATTGGCTGTGTAACCCAACTGTCCAATCGAAGGCATTGCCATCACACTATTTACTGCTTTGCGAATGTTTTCAATAAAGGTCACGGCAAAGTCCGCCCCTTTATTGTCCACAAACTATCGTTCCTGTCGTTCAATGCGAGTACGTGCAGATTTTCGCCAGATCTGTTTCATGACACCATCTTCTCAAAGTGTCTCCAAAACTCCTCGCCGGAAATGTAATCCGTTGCCTCGTTCAGTTCCCGGTCCAACGCCTCCCATTCCTCAGGAGTCTGTGGTTCTTGCCAATCATCAGGCACGGGGTCGCGGTCTATCATGAAGTTGACTTCTGCCAACTCTTCTACAGCATCCGACGGATACGATGCCATTGTGGAAGCTTTGGCATCCAAATAGGCTTCCTTGAAAGACATGCCGTTGTGGTCGTAATAGGAGAATATTTCCTCCATCATGTCGAGACCGCATGAGTTGGCTTGCTGCTGCAGTTGTTTCCTCAGGGAATCCACATGACGGCGAGTGTAATATGCAACTTGAGGTTCACCAACGCTCATTGTGTCCTCAGACATGACAACGGGTGCGAAAGACTTTGGTATCAGCAAATCCCGGATGCGTTCCAGCCTGTGAACATCTGTATCTTTGCCGATGCGCATCAGTATGCTTTTCCTGATGTCGGCAATCACCTTCGGAGTGTAGAACGGGTCGTTGGGATCAGTTGTTTTCATGTTTTTCTTCTCTTTTGATAGTGCAAAGGTAAACATTGTTTCCTGAACCACCAAAGAAAATCTCCATTTTTCTCTGTCTGTCAATGAGAGCCGTTGTTTTTTATCTTATTGGTTATTCCATCGGGCATATCATGTTCTCTTTGAAGAAAAGTTTTTTTACAGAATAACAGCGCACCGCCCTGTCTCACGACAAAGCGGTGCGCTTCACTTAGCGGCCTTCATTATTTCGTTATTACGACAATAATTGGCCGCTTTCAATGTTTCAACGTTTCAATGTTTCAACGTTTCAATGTTTCAATGTTTCAATGTTTCAATGTTTCAACGTTTCAACTATTCAACTTTCTCTCGCCCCTTCAGGGGAGAGTCGGAGAGGGGCCTCTTTTTCTCTCGCCCCTTCAGGGGAGAGTCGGAGAGGGGCCTATCTCACAATTCCCGCTGCATGTGCTCCCACGGCTGTTGCGAGGGCGGTGAGGATGGTGATGACGATGTCAATCACCCTCTTGATAATCTTCTTCTTTGCTTCGTTCATAATGGTTTAGACTTAGACCCCCTCCCCGCTCCCCCTCAAGGGGGAGGGTGGTTACCATTGCAGGGTGAAGGCGGACCCTCTCCCCGCTCCCCCTCAAGGGGGAGAGCAATTACTATTGAAGGGTGTAGGCTTGGGGGTTGATTAATTACTTTTTTTGGTTAATGCGCTTAAGACTCTACCCGCCACAGACTATTCTGTGTCAAGAGTCATTGGTGACCACTCTCCCCCTTGAGGGGGAGTGAGGAGGGGGTCTGCCTTAAGGCTCATCCCTGTGTCAAGAGTCATTGGTATTCGCTCCCTCCCTAAAAGGGAGGGCGGGGGAGAGTCTGCCTTCACCCTTCATTGGTGACCACCCTCCCCCTCAAGGGGGAGAGCAATTACTATTGAAGGGCGTGGGCTTGGGGGGCTGTTAGATATAATGCGCTGCGCGCAGCTAATTTTCAATGTTTCAATATTTCCGCTCGACCTTTGGTCGCTTGATACTTCAAGAACATT
>JAFXTO010000038.1 GCA_017535725.1 Bacteroidaceae bacterium | reverse complement strand
TTTGAGAGGATTGCCCTTGGGCCATCCGTACCCGATGAGGGGAGCCATAACTCCTATGGCGACGGAGGTAATAGCGGGCTATGTGAAAGGCTACGGGTAGGCGAGCTTGCTCGGGAATCTGAGGATAAGAGGAAAATATGCACCAAAGAGAAGCTAAAAGACATGAAATGCACCTACGAATTATCATGTAAACTAATTTTGAATACCTACTTATCAACTTCCAAAGTTGAATTATCTGTTTTTTTTAGGGCAAGTTGGATAAAACATCGCTTTCAGCGGGCAAATATACAACATCCTCCTGAGATAAAGAAATTTAGCCTATTAATTAAAGTTAAATGCTCATCGTGATGCACAAAAATCACGGTTAGATGTATATTTATCACGATGTGCTTTAATTAAATCACAACGTGCTTTAATCTTTAAACTCTAATCCCTAAGAGAATACAGCCTGCTCCGATGCAATTTGGAGTAGGACGAAAAGAGGTTTGGTTCAAGGGATAAGGGGCAAGATACATAGCCGTTTTCTGCTTCGTAATAGGCTGATATTTAGTGTTTTGAAAATTTGCAGAATACTTGCAAACAATGAAAAATTGTTGTATCTTTGCAGCCGAAAACCCGATGGCGGTTTGTGCACGACCGACCGGAAGGTGTATGTCTAACCTATTAAAAATATCAAACAAATGAAAGAAAAACTTACTCAAAGTGAAAGCCTGACCAACCAAGATCAGCAAAACAACGAAATGCAGATGATTCTGCAACAACAAGTAGCAGAGCCCCAGGCTCTGGAAACCATCGATGAGCCCCAGGCTCAGGAACCTGAAGCAGAGATGTTGCCTGTAGAGGCATTTCTGACGGAAGGCTACGAGTTCCGCTTCAACGAACTCTCCAAGAAGACCGAGTTCCGCGAGAAGCGCGAAGGAAGTACATTCCGTCCCTTCACCAAGCAAGCACTGAACAGCCTCTACGTCCTCGCATGCAAGGCGTTACCCGAAGAAAAAGGTTTGCGCGCGATGCTCTCCGCCGTCGTCTACAGCGAACGTACTCCCCTGTGGAATCCCGTGGTGAGCTGGCTCAACGGCCTGCCCGAATGGGATGGTCGCAACCGCGTGGACTATCTCTTCAACCTCCTGCCCGGTTCCACCTCCGAACAGCGCTATTGGCTGGCCGTGTGGCTGCGCTCTGTCGTGGCTCATTGGCTGCAGATGGACTCCTTGCACGCCAACGAGTGTGTGCCCACCCTCATCGGCGACCAGGGATGCGGCAAGTCCACCTTCTTCTGGCGTCTGTTGCCTGAACACCTGCGCGAGTATTACCTCGACCACGTGAACTTGCGCAACAAGTTCGACAAGGAGATGGCGCTGACCAACAACCTGCTGGTGAACATCGACGAGCTGGATCAGGTGCGACCCGCCCAGCAGGCGGAGCTGAAGCAGATGTTATCTAAGGTACGCGTGAATGGGCGTGTCATCTATGGTAGCGAACAGACCGACCGCACGCGATTCGCCAGCTTCGTGGCGACCACCAACAACCCTCATCCCCTGCAAGATCAGACGGGTTCTCGCCGATTCATCTGCATCGAGCTCACTCGTGGAAAGCTGATTGACAACACCTTGGACATCGACTACGAACAGCTCTACGCCCAGGTGCTGCATGAGCTCCACGTAGGCGAACGCTACTGGTTCATTCCTGAGGAGGTGATGTCTATCCAGCGGGCTAACACCCGTTACCGCGCCACCTTCGACTTCGAGGTGATGGTCACCACCTGTTTCCGTCAGCCTCTGCCTGGTGAGTACGTGCGTCCCCTGCCCATGAAGGAACTCCTCGACATCGTCGCCCGTCAGTATCCTGCCCTGCCTCAGAACCGCTCCACCAAGATCCAGCTTGGCCTCGCCCTCAGCGCCCTCGGATTCCAGCGCAAGGAAGAGCACTTCGGAATGACATATTATGTGGTGGCCATAGAAAGTTGAAAAATTGAAACATTGAAAGATTGAAAAGTTGAAACGTTGAAGAAGCCCCTCTCCGACTCTCCCCTGAAGGGGCGAGGGAAGATTGAAAAATTGAACTTTTGGAGCAGCGAGCGCCATTAAGCTTGCTTGAAATGGCCGAGTCGTGAAAGGCTACGGGTAGGCGAGCTTAGCTCGGGAATCAAAAGTCAGCGAAGCTAAAAATTGAAAAATTAAAAGGTTCTTGAAGTGTCAAGCGAGCAAGCTCGAGCGGAAAGGTTGAAATTGGACGGCATCAGTCATTTTGTGGCTGGTGCCGTCCTCTTTTTATCGGAATGTATCGGAATGATCGGATAGTTTTTGCGTCAACTTTTTTTCGCTACTACATGAGTCGCCAAGGCCGAAACGAGCCATTCGACTTTACAAAGATGATGTTTGGAAACACTTTATTCAAGTAATTATAATGTTTGGAAACATTTTTTTCAATAAAATTTTGATGTTTGGAAACATTTTATTTACTTTGCAGCCGATAAGGCTAAAAACGATCATTTATGGAAGAAAATATAAGCTTTCTTATCCGGATTTTCCAACGTAGGTTGGCTGCTACGCCAATGTCCTTTTTCCGCTATCTTTACAAGCAGATAGATTGGAACGACACGCTGATAGGCATTAAAGGTCCTAAGGGATGTGGGAAATCAACTCTGATGTTGCAACATATCAAAGAAACCTTTAAAGGGAAAGAGTTGAATAAGGTGCTTTATGTTTCGCTGGACAATCTGTGGTTCAGTACTCACGATATCATCGATGTCGTGGACTACCATTATACGCATGGCGGAACCCATCTTTTTATAGATGAGATTCACTATTACAAACATTGGCAAACGCTGCTTAAGAATATCTGTGATGATTATCCTGGACTTTATGTAGCTTATACTGGTTCATCAATGCTTCAGATGGAAAGTAGCGAAGGGGATCTTTCTCGTCGCTTGACGATGTACGAAATGCGAGGATTGTCGCTACGTGAGTTCTTGGAATACGAAGGCATACTGCAGATGCCATCTGTCACTCTTGAACAGCTACTTGTAGATCATGTCGGCATTGCGATGGAGGTATGTGAAAAAGCAAAAATACTTGAGCATTTCAAGAAATATCTTGAAGTGGGGTATTACCCTTTCTATAAGGCTGTACATCATGGCTATTACCAGAGGCTACAGAATGTCGCCAATCAGGTGATAGAGGTGGATTATCCTAATGTAGAGGAAATCACGATGTCAACGATTCGCAAAATGAAAAAGTTGTTGATGATTCTTGCAGAGAGGGTTCCTCAACTGCCAAAGATGAATGAACTCTATAAGGAGTTGGAAACAGATCGCAACCAAGGGTTGAAAATGCTTTATGCGCTTCAGCGTGGAGGTCTGCTTCAGCTGCTGAGTGACGATGCGAAAAGTCCGGATAATCTGTCGCGGCCAGATAAGATATACATCAACAACCCAACCATGATGTTTGCGCTTACCCCAAAAGTTGACATTGGTACCCTTCGCGAGACATTCTTCTGTAATCAGTTATCACAAGGGCATGAAGTGCGCTATCCAAAGGCCGGTGATTTCCTTGTCGATAGGAAACATTTGTTTGAGGTTGGCGGCAAAGGCAAGAACTTCGACCAGATAAGGGATGTTCCTGACAGCTATCTGGCTGTTGACAATACAGAGGTGGGTTCTCGGAATCGCATCCCATTGTGGATGTTCGGACTATTGTATTAATGCTCTATGCAACATCTGATAATAGATCTATCGATGAAGGCTGCCGCTGAATTGTGTTTATCGGAATGTATCGGAATGATCGGATAGTTTCTGCGTCAACTTTTTTCTTTTCCGTGATTCTCGCACGTTATTTTAGTTTGAGTTCCGTATATATTGCAAGTGTCGATGCGAAATGGTCTTGTTCGAGGGCAAAAAGTGAGAAAAAGTGCAGTTAAGTGAAGTTTATTGTTAATTATAGTGACTTTCCGCATCGTATTTCAAGAATAATGAGTACCTTTGTGACCATAATAATAGAATTTGAAATAACAAAATAAAGTAATATCCGTATGGAGAATATTATTGAAATACCCAGAACTCAAGTCGTTATGGCTTTTGTAGCTACATGTATTGAGAGTACGGCACGACTTTTAAACGTTTCCTACAAAGACGTACATCAGCGGATGAAGAAAGTGGGAATAATTGAACATTATATTATTCCCCACTATGAGGTTCTTCATAGTGAAAGCCGTGAAAATATCGCAGAAGGAATGATTGAATGTCTTAACAACTGGGAGGAAAAGAAATGATAGTATATCATGGTGGAACAGAGATAGTAGATCATCCCGACTGCAAATGCGGGCGTCGGAATCTTGATTTTGGCCAAATCTGATTTTCGATGGAACAGAAGAAATATGATGATCCCGTCAAGTCTCCAATCATTCAGGAGATTATCATGAGCAACCGCATAGGCGCCATCTCTGTAGAGTTGGCCAAACGGCTCAACATTGAGCCTGTGAAAGCACTGCAGATGTTCTATGAGAGCAAAACCTGTGAGGATTTGCACGACAAGTCAACAGGTCTATATCTTTACGGCGACCTCTATGTGGCTGATGAGTTTATGAGAGAAAAAGAATTATTATGAATGTACGACACGTAACAGGGTATGTATTTATGAGAACTCAAAATATCCTTTTGTCATTATTGCTGTGTTGCTGCCATCTATCTGGCTATGCCCAAAGCTATTATCAATACAAGAATACATTTAACATTACAAGAAGCAGCCAGACGGCATTCAATTATTTTGTTATCTTAGCTCCATGTCCGCAGTCCGATGAGTACCAAAATGTGTACGAACTTGATTGCAATTCATCAGGGACTTGGATTCAGCATGAAATTGCGGAGAATCAAAACAAGTATTTAGAACTAAACATGGATGCTACTGACTTGAGTAATGCCAGTAAGAATTATAGTGTGGGGTATTCTTTTATATTCTCTCCTAAATCTTTTGCCATTGATTTCTCGCCCTATAAACATGCGGATGGAAGTTGGGGAGATATGCCAGAGTATGATACCTCCTCATTAGATTATAAAGAGAACACGAAGCAGAGTGGTGAGATTGTTGTCCCCGACAATGAAACAATAGTGAGTATTTCAAATCAAATCTTTACCAATTGCTCAGGTAACAAATTAGCGTATGCAGAAAAGTGTTATGAATATGTTGCCAGCCATTACAGATATTTGAATCCGAATACCGGGTTGCACCCATTATCAGAAATACTTGCGAATGGAGGTGGAGATTGTGGTAATTTCTCCTCAATCTATATTTCACTATTGAGAGCAAAGGGTATTCCTGCAAGGCATGTAGTGGCAGTTGGTGCGAACAACAACTTCCATGTATGGTCGGAATTTTATATTCAAGACTTTGGCTGGGTTCCTGTTGATGTAACGTATAAGAACAGCAATCCACAAGGTAATTATTTCGGAAAATATAACTATAATATGGTCGTTGTGCAAAAGGGTGTTTCGATGGACTATCCGACTGCTTCTGTTGGTACGCAATTTATTGACTTGCTCCAGACTTATTATTATTGGTATTGGTATAATACATACGCAACGATGAATATAAACCAAACTATAACCGCCATGAATATAGAATATAATGGAGTTGCTCAAATCAAATCACATACCACTAAGTCTGTTCGTAAAATACTAAGGAATAATAAATTAGTGATTGAGGCTAATGGGAACGAATACAATGTGTCGGGTCTTCTGCTCAAGTAATCGTTTATGTAGGAATGCACTTCGGGAGGCTATCTTTTTATCGGAATGTATCGGAATGATCGGATAGTTTTTGCGTCAACTTTTTTCTTTTCCGTGATTCTCGCAGGTTATTTCGCGGATTCCTTTTCGATTCAGGGCGAAATGATGGTGTTTACCGCTTTTCGCTCTTCGGCCAAAATTTGTACACCAAGTGGTGTTACACCAGGTGGTGAACATTCTTTAATGATAATAAACCTCCTTATTTTCTGCTTTTTAGTTAAATTTGATTAATGTTCACCGATTGGTGTACAACTTATTTGTGTATATTAAATTCTTTTTCTACTTTTGCCTGCGGAATTCCAAATATCACTAAGAATGAGTAGGCCATTTATTTACGGAATGTCAGTAGAAGGAGAACTCTTTACTGACCGGGAACTGGAGACGAAACGTCTTCAGCTGAACTTCGAGCATGGGGTGAATTCTATCCTCATTTCACCTCGTCGCATGGGCAAGACCTCCCTCGTGAAAAAGGTGAAAAGCCTCACGGAAAGCAAGACGTTGAAGGTCGTGTATATGGACATCTATAAATGTCGCACGGAATACGAATTTTATGAGAAGTTTGCTTCTTCCGTCATTCAGGCAACCTCCACCAAAATGGAGAGGATGGTGGCCAACGCCAAAGAGTTTCTGATGGGGGTGAGTCCGAAAATTGTTGTCAGCCCAGAACCCACCACGGAATTCTCTCTGTCTTTGGGAGTAAACCCTCGCGTGAACGTTCCAGAGGAAATCCTGGATTTGCCGGAAAAGATTGCCCGGAAGCGTGGCATTCAAATCGTGGTATGCATCGATGAGTTCCAGCAAATTGGCGAGATGCCCGATTCGCTAACCATTCAAAAGACCATTCGTAGTGTGTGGCAGCACCATCAGCACACTTCCTACTGCCTCTTCGGTAGCAAACAACATTTGATGAGTAACTTGTTCTACAGCCGGAATATGCCTTTCTACCAATTCGGCGACATGTTTTTCTTGAGGAAGATTCCAACTGAAAAATGGGTGTCGTTCATCCTAAGTCGCTTCGAGGTGGCAGGCAAGAGCATTTCAGAAGGGTTGGCCGGGAAGATATGTTCGACCGTGGAGAACTATTCTGCTTATGTGCAACAACTGGCTTGGAATGTGCTAACCGCTACGGAGATGGAGGCAACCGAACAGAACTTCCGTGAAGGCTTGGAAGCCACACTGGCACAAGTAGCTCCCCTCTTTGTGGAGCAGACTGCGAACCTCTCTTCTTTACAACTCAATCTCATTCGTTCCATCTGCAGTGGATACCACAATGATTTCGGGAAGCATGAGGTTACAAGCCGTTTCAACTTGGGAACTCGTTCCAATCTTCCCAAGCTGAAGAAAGCACTCAAAGAGCGCGAGATTATTGAAGAGACTGAGTCTGGCCTGTTCCTTTCCGATCCGCTTTTTGCAGTTTGGTTCAAAAATAATATGATGTAAAACCTAAGTTCATGAGCTAATAATAGTTGTGCCCGACACGTAACAGGGTATGTATGTCCTCTTTTTATCGGAATGTATCGGAATGATCGGATAGTTTTTGCGTCAACTTTTTTAAGGGCGGAGGGTGCGGGCGCAGGCGGGGCAGATACCTTTTATAAGATAGTTGACGGCTGTCACCTCATAGCCATCGGGCAGGGTGACGACAGGTATGGCCACATCCTCTAAGCAGAAGGTGCGGTGGCATCGCTCGCAGTGGAAGTGGGCGTGCAGGTCGTCGTCTGTCTCGTGGTCGTGGCTCTGGCAGAGTTCATAGTGGACGCCCTCGCCACCTCCTTCGATGACGTGTACCAGATGCTGGTCGCGGAAGAGGGTGAGGACGCGGAAGATGCTGGAGCGATCCATTGTTATCAGCCGTTCCTCCAACTCCGCAAGCGAGAGTGGACGGCGGCTGTCTGCCAGCGCACGTGCCACAAGGATGCGGTTGGCGGTAGGTTTGATATGGTGGTCAAGCAGTAGGCCGTCGAAGGTGTTATCGGACATGGCGAAAGCGGTTTTGGGGGTGTTCATGGCGCAAAAGTAATGAAAAATAAGGTACGAAGGCTACGAAATCGAAACTTTCGGCAGGCCACAGACGCGAAGTGATACTTTTTTTGTACTTTTGCCCCATAAATACGTGTGCTTTCCACGTTTCAATGTTCCCATTTTTCAAATTCTATTTTGAATACTTATTTATTTATGGATCTACAAGCAATGACCTACGAAGAGGCGATGTCGCAACTCGAGAAACTGGCTCGCCAGGCTGAGGATGGCACGCTGCCCATTGACCAGCTGGCTGCCAAGCTGAAGGACGCCCATCAGCTGTTGCAGTTCTGCCGGCTGAAACTCACGGCTGCCGAAGAGGAGGTGCAGAATTTGCTAAATGCGTCAAAAAGCGACGCATGAGTGCCCGCAACCCCGCACTTTCCTGACGTTTTGTGCGGTCGTTACGCAGTTTTTACCTACTTTTGCGGCCGAAAAACGCAATTTGTATAAAAGATGAAAGAAATCGATTGGAAGAATCTGTCCTTCGGCTATATGCCGACAGACTACAATGTCCGTTGCGTTTACCGCGACGGCAAATGGGGTGAGATAGAAGTCACCTCCGATACCAACATTAACTTGAGTATAGCCGCCACCTGTCTGCACTACGGTCAGGAGGCTTTCGAGGGTCTGAAGGCCTACCGCTGCCCCGACGGCAAGGTGCGCATCTTCCGTCCCGAGGAGAATGCCGCCCGCCTGCAGGCCACCTGTCGTGGCCTCGTCATGCCCGAACTGCCCACGGAGCGCTTCATAGAGATGGTCAAGAAGGTGGTGCGCCTGAACGAGCGCTTCATCCCGCCCTACGAGAGTGGAGCAACCTTGTATGTCCGCCCGCTGTTCATCGGCACCACGGCTCAGGTGGGAGTACACCCCGCCTCGGAATACCTCTTTGTCATCTTCGTGACGCCTGTAGGGCCTTATTTCAAAGGGGGGTTTGCCACGAATCCCTACGTCATCACCCGCGACTACGACCGCTCAGCACCCCTCGGTACCGGCTGCTACAAGGTGGGCGGTAACTACGCTGCCAGCCTGAAGGCCAACCAGTGGGCACACGAGCAGGGCTACAGCTGCGAGTTCTACCTCGACGCCAAGGAGAAGAAGTACATCGACGAGTGCGGTGCCGCCAACTTCTTCGGCATCAAGGACAATACCTACATCACTCCGCTCAGCCACAGCATCCTGCCCAGCGTGACGAACATGAGCCTGATGCAGCTGGCCGAAGACCTCGGACTGCGTGTGGAGCGCCGCCAGATTCCGCTGGAGGAACTCTCGACCTTCGAGGAAGCAGGTGCTTGCGGAACGGCAGCCGTCATCAGCCCCATCGAGCGCATCGATGATCCCATGACTGGCCACAGCTACGTCTTCTCCAAGGACGGCAAGCCCGGTCCCATCTCCTCCAAGCTGTACCACAAGCTGGTGGATATCCAGTACGGCATCGAGCCTGACATCCACGGATGGACCAAGGTGGTGATTGAATAACAGACTCTCCCCCCGCCCTCCCTATAGGGAGGGAGCGGTCACTTTCAAGGCAAGAGGCATTATATCCAATTAACGGATTGTACGATGAGCAAAGGCAAGTTAGCGAAGTTCGCCGACATGGCGAGCTACCCCCACGTCTTCGAATGTCCATTCAAAGCTATTGGCGCTCCTGGGTCAGAAGTATCTACTCCCCTCCCTACAAGGGAGGGGCAGGGGGGAGAGTCTGAGTCTCGTCCTGTCGGGAATCTCATTGGCCGCTGGCGCAAGGAGTTCTTCCACAACGACCATCCTATCGTCCTCGAACTGGGCTGTGGGCGCGGGGAGTATGCCGTAGGACTGGCTCGTCGCTATCCCGACCGCAACTTCATCGGTGTCGATATCAAGGGGGCTCGCATGTGGACAGGAGCCACGGAATCGCTGCGGGAGGGGCTGACGAACGTTGCCTTCCTGCGTACGAACATCGAAATCATCGACCGCTTCTTCGCTCCGGGCGAGGTGCAGGAGATATGGCTCACCTTCTCAGACCCGCAGATGAAGAAGGCTACCAAGCGACTGACCTCCACCTACTTCCTCCAACGTTATCGCCACTTCCTCGAGGATGGCGGCATCATTCACCTCAAGACCGATTCCAACTTCCTTTTCACCTACACGAAATATGTCACGGAGGTGAATCATCTGCCCGTGGAGGTCTGTACAGAAGATTTGTATGATTCCACCTCCGACTCTTCCCGTGAGGGTGGGTCTTTTTCCCTTTCCATAAAGACCTACTACGAACAGCAGTGGCTTGCCCGCGGTTTGACCATCAAGTATCTTCGTTTCTGTCTTCCTGTCGAAGGCGACTTGGTGGAACCCGACGTGGAAATTCCCTTGGACGAATACCGCAGTTACAACCGCGAGAAGCGCAGTTCGCTCACGACGGGCAAGTAAGGTTTTGCTTGTACGTCCGTAATCAGTGGGTCTGCGTGATGCTGAATCCAGTGAGGCGGGTGTGGCTCCAGGTCGTGCGGAAGGCGAACCAGCCGTACAGCAGGGGCTGAGGGTCGATGTAATCCACAAGGAGCTCGTCGTCTATGTAGTAGCGGACGTGGGCGGCAGCGCCGTCGGGTTGCACTTCAAGGCGCACCGAATACCAATGGTTGGGGCGTAGCAGGTGGGCGGAGTCCGTGTATTCGCACAGGATGGCGGGACGGTGGTCGGGGAGGCTGATGGCTAAGGTGTCGCCGTCGTAGCGGCGGAAGCGGGTGGTGCTGTTGTAATTGCCGCCGTAGCCGAGGTAGTAGCATTGCAGGCGGTAGCTTTCGGTGAAGCGCCCTCCACGCTGTGAGATGTTCCTCAGAGGTGAACTCTGTCTGGATTCGCTGGCCATCCAGAAGCAGTTGAGATCCGAAAGGCGGTCGCAAGGGCCACCTTCCATGACCACACACGCCCGGTATGCGATCGTGCACGGTGCCTCTATCGGTTCGTCCCACCACAGTGAGAGTCCCTTGGGCGAGATGATGTCCAGCGTGTCATCCCGTAGCACGATGCGCGTCTGAGGCGACTCGGCCTCTATGCACCAATGAGTGCCCTGTGCAGCGGCGTTCAAGCCCCATACGCAAATCACAAGGCACCACATCCGTAGGCGGCCTGCCAGTTCATGTCCCTTCGCGTTCATATTTATATAGGTTAGGTCTTGCAAAAGTAGTCATTATTATCCGATTGGGCAAAAAAAGAGAAGAAAAGAACGTGGATTCAGCCTCCTTTCGCTGAACTTCCTCACTTTTTCTTCTTTTTTTGCGTAGGACTCGCAGAAAAACGTTACCTTTGCTCCCACGAATATCTGTTTGTAAACTCTATTTTTCATATTCCCCTTCATCTTTTCATTTCTCATCTATGAAACCCCTTCTCTCCTTCATCCCCTTCATCGCTCTGATAGCGTTGATTGCCGTCTGCGTCTCTGTCTTCGGAACCGATGCGCTGGACGGTGCCACGCAGGTGTCGTTGCTCATCGCGTCTGCTATCTGTGTTTTTGTGGGCTACCTGATGGGGCGTGTGGAATGGGAGTCGTTGGAACGGGAGATGACAGCCAAGATAGCCAGTTGCATGCCGAGCATCATCATCCTGTTGCTCATCGGGGCCATCGGTGGCACTTGGATGGTGTCGGGCATCGTGCCCACGATGATTTATTATGGTGTACAAGTGTTGCGGCCAGAGTGGTTCCTCGTCAGCAGCAGTCTCTTCTGTGCGCTGGTCAGTGTCATGGTAGGTTCGTCGTGGACTACGGTGGCCACTATTGGTGTGGCGCTGATGGGCATCGGTCGCGCCTTGGGTTTCGACGATGGATGGGTGGCCGGTAGCATCATCACGGGTGCCTATTTCGGCGACAAACTCTCGCCCCTCTCAGACACGACGGTGCTGGCGTCCAGCGTTTCCGGCACACCCCTCTTCACGCATATCCGCTACATGATGCGCACCACCATTCCCACCTTCTGCGTCTCGCTGCTCATCTTTGCGGTGGCGGGTTTGCTGATGGACGTTGCCGAGTCGGAGGGCGTCGGCTTCCTCGACGACCTGCACCAAACGTTCCTCATCTCACCCTGGCTGCTGCTGGTGCCTGTATTTACGGGTGTGATGATAGCGCGCCGCTGGCCTGCTATGGTGGTACTCTTCCTGGCGGCACTCATGGCCGCTGTCGTTGCCGGAGTCTTCCAGCCCGCACTCATCGCACAGATAGCGGGGCGCGAGCAGGGACTGCTGGCCAGCTACGAAGGAGTGATGAAGGTTATCTATGCGTCCACGCAGTTGGAGACAGGTTCCGAGATGCTCGACAAGCTGATTCACACGAACGGCATGGCGGGTATGATGCCCACCGTGTGGCTCATCATCTGCGCCCAGGTCTTCGGCGGCGTGGTCACTGCCACGGGTGTGCTGCGCGACATGATGACCCTGTTGCTGCGCTTCGTCCGCGGCACCGCTTCGCTGGTGGCCAGCACAGCGTTTACAGGAATCTTCTGCAATATCGCCCTCGCCGACCAGTTCCTGAGCATCATCCTGACCAGCAGTGTCTTCCAGGACATCTACCGCGAGCGTGGCTACGAGTCCCGCCTGCTCAGCCGCACCTGTGAGGACGGAGCCACCGTCACCAGTGTCCTCGTCCCCTGGAACACTTGCGGACTGGTGCAGAGCACCGTCCTCGGCGTCGCCACCCTCGCCTACCTCCCCTACTGCTTCTTCAACCTCCTCTCGCCCGTGACCAGCGTGGTCGTGGCGGCGGCAGGGTGGGGAATCAGGAGGAATAAGGAAAATTAAATATTATTGTAGTTCGAGGACGAGCCCTTCGCGTGGATTCAGTTCGATATCCTCTGTGAGGTCGAAGGAGCGCTCCGTTGGTATGTCGATAGCCTGCAGGCTGGTGGCGGTACCTTCGGTGTTCAGCAACTCGGCGAAGCGTGCGACCTCGAGTGTGGCGGGTTCGTCGGTGCCATTGATGACGGTGATGACTGTGGAGCGGTGCCAGCGGCGTGCTACGACATAGACTCCTTTCCAAGGGGTGAATTGTGTGGTGTAGCCGCGGATGATGGTCTCATTGCCGTTGCGCCAATGTAGCAGGCGGCTGAGCCACTGGAACATGTCTTCCTGTTCGGGGGTGCGGCCTTCGGCGGTGAAGGCATCGTGCTCGTCGCCGGGGAAACCGCCTGGGAAGTCACAGCGCACGTCGCCGTCGGTGACTGCCTTGGTGCCGTCCATCAGGATTTCCGTACCATAATAGAGTTGCGGAATACGTGGCATGGTCAGCAGCAGGGCCAGGGCCTGTTTCAGCTTATCCACACGGTAGGGACCCCCAGCGGTGCCGAGGAAGCGGTCGGTGTCGTGGTTGTCCACGAAGGCCATCACGTGCTGGGGATCTTCGTAGAGGTAGTCGTACACGAGGCTGTTGTAGACGCGGTTGTAACCGTCCCACCAACCGTCGGTCTGCTCGTTCTTGGCCTTGGACAGCTTGTCGAAGAAGCTGAAATCCATGACGGTTTTCAGGTAGGAGTTGGCGGGGAGGTTGTTGAACTGTTGAGCTTCTGGGTTGATGAGGCGGCTGTCCTTCTGCCAGGTGGCGGTGTAGGGCGGCTCTGTCACCCAGGTCTCGCCGACGACGTTGAAGTTGGGATATTCGGTGTCTATGCGCTTCATCCATCGTGCCATGCCGGTAGCATCGGCGTAGGGGTAGGTGTCCATGCGTATTCCGTCGATTCCCGCGGTCTCTATCCACCAGATGCTGTTCTGTATAAGGTAGTTCATCACGTGGGGGTTACGGTGGTTGAGGTCAGGCATGGTCGGTACGAACCATCCGTCGACGCTCTCCGAGAGGTCCACTTCGGAGGCGTAGGGGTCGAGGACGGGAGTGAGCTTGTAGCTGGTCTGTAGGAAGCCCTCGGTGGTATGCACTTCGCCCTGTTCATCGCGACGGTCGTGGTCTGCCAGCCACTCGGATTTGTTGACCCAGTCCTTGCTGGGCAGGTCGCTGACCCAGGGGTGCTCGAATCCACAGTGGTTGAAGATCATGTCCATGACGACTTTCAGTCCGTGGGCGTGGGCGTCGTCGATGAGCTGGCGGTATTGCTCGTTGGTGCCGAAGCGCGGGTCTACACGGTAGTAATCCGTGGTGGCGTAGCCGTGGTAGGTAGAGAAGTCATGGTCATCGGGTGAGTTGTTCTCCAGTACGGGGGTGAACCAGAGCGCGGTGACACCCAGCTCGGTGAAGTAGTCCAGGTGCTGACGGATGCCCTCGAGGTCGCCGCCGTGTCTCAGACTGGGTTGGGTGCGATCTTCCACGTAGGTGTTCAGACCAGGAATCTGTTCGGGGTGGTTGGGGCCTTGGGCAAAGCGGTCGGGCATGAGCATGTAGAGAACGTCGGCGTTGGTGAAGCCCTGACGCTCGTTGCCTGCCATCTCGCGCTGTTTCAGCTGGTATTTGACGATGGTCTTGTCCTCGCTGTTAGGGCGGCAGAAGGCAATGGGCAGTTCGCCAGCCTTGGCGCCCTGGAGGTTCAGGTAGACGAGGAGGTAGTTGGGGGAGTCCAGCCGCACTATGGAGTCCACGCGGGCACCGTCCACATAGACCTCAGCCTCGCGGATGCCGGGGCCATAGACCATTAGCTGGAGCGACGGGTCTTTCAGTCCCACGTACCAGTCCGTGGGGTCGATGCGAGAAATCTCGACGGCGCCGTTGCCCTCGTCGAGGAAGACTTGGCTGCGTTGTTGGTGGCACGAGGCGAACAGAGCGCCCGTACACAGGAGGGTGAAGAGTGAGCGTTTCATGTTTGGTTGCTTATAATAATTATAGGATTATTCTGCGCGAGGAACATTATTTCAGTAGCGCGAGGTAGGCATCAAGCAGCTGCTTGGCGGCGACGAAGGAGGTCTTTTGTCCAGCGAGGACGCTTTCTTCGGCGCGCGGTAGTAGGCTGGCGAGGGTGGGGTTCTGGTAGAAGCCGGCCAACAGTTGCTCGTTGATGCTCTCGTACATCCAGTACTTGGCCTGCTCGGCGCGGCGGTGGTCGAAGTAGCCATTCTGCTTGGTGAAGTCCATGTATTCGTAGATCATATCCCACACCTCCTTGATTCCCAGACCATAGAAGCCACTATAGCAGAGCACCTTGGGAAGCCAGCCACTCTCGGGCATGGGGAAAAGATGGAGGGCGTTCTGGAACTGACGTGCGGCAAGGTGGCAGGCGTCCACGTTTTCACCATCACACTTGTTAATGACAATGCCGTCGGCCATTTCCATGATGCCGCGTTTGATGCCCTGTAGCTCGTCGCCGGTGCCAGCGAGCTGGATGAGGAGAAAGAAGTCGACCATGGAATGGCAGGCTGTCTCGCTCTGTCCCACGCCTACGGTTTCCACGAAAATCTTGTCGAAGCCAGCAGCCTCACAGAGGATGATGGTCTCGCGTGTCTTGCGGGCCACGCCGCCGAGGGAGCCTGCTGAGGGGCTGGGGCGGATGAAGGAGTCGGGATGCACGCTGAGTTTCTCCATGCGCGTCTTGTCGCCGAGGATGCTGCCCTTGGTCTTCTCGGAGCTGGGGTCGATGGCCAGTACGGCAAGTCGTCCGCCGGTACGCTCCAGCACATGGATGCCAAATTCGTCGATGCTGGTACTCTTGCCAGCACCGGGCACACCGCTGATGCCGATGCGGATGCTCTTGCCGCTATAGGGCAGGCACTTCTCAATGACTTCCTGAGCGATGCGCTGGTGGTCGGGATTGGTGCTCTCTACGAGGGTTACGGCCTGTCCGAGGATGGCCGTATTGCCCTTGAGGATGCCTTCCACGTAGTCGGAGGCGGTCAGCTTGCGACGGGCAAAACGGCCTCGCTGCAAGTAGGGATTGACGATGGAGGGCTGCTCCACGCCGCTGTTTACGACCAGTCCCTTGTATTCTTCGCTGTTTTCTGGATGTTCCACAAATTGAAGGATTAACGTTGTAAGTTACTTGACTTTGATGATTGTTTTTGGCTTCTGGGGATCGTTGGCTATCATGAGTACGCGGGGCGCGGTCTTGGCCTTGCGAAGGTGCTCGGCGAGAACCGTGACTTTCAGCTTGGCTGTCTTCCCAGGCTTGATGGTGCGGCTGCTGAGGCTGACGTTAAGAGCCTTGCCATAGACCTGTACGTTGGACACGACGAGGGGTGTGCGTCCGTCGTTGCGAACCAATATGGTCTGGGTGGCTTTCTTCTTCTTGCCGAGGTCGCCGAAGACGAGGCTTTCCTGCGAGAGTACCATTCGTGGAGCTGCAGCCAGCTGCTCCTTGCTGAGGTGTGAGAAGGCCGGGAGGAGGACAGCCGAGACGGATATCTCGTTCTCCGGAGCCACGCGGTCGCCGAGCTTTTGGGCCAGGAAGACGGAGGTCTCGGTGAGCCCATAGCTCTTCAGACGCTCGCTGTTCAGCGTGAGGATGATGCGTCCCACGCGTCCGGCAGGGAGTTTTTCTGGAAGGTAACGTGCCGTGAGGTACGAGGGCAGGTGCATGAGCTCTGGCTTGTAGCTCTGGCGCGAGGTGTTGAACACGTGCAGCAGAAACTCAGGCCGTTCGCCCCTGTGGACATCATCGAACATCACTTCGTTCGTGGACAGGCGGACGTTACCCATGACGATGGGAAAGTCGCTGTAGTCCGTTTCGACAGCGGTGCTGACCACGCGCCCTTGAATGGTGAGGTAGGTGGGTTCGTCGGAGGCATTGGAATAGACTTCGATTTCCTTTTGGAAGGTGCCCAGAAAGAGTGCGTCGTACACGACCTCGATTTTCGCTGTAGCCCCTGGCGCGATGGGTTCACGCGGCCAACTGACTTGAGTGCAACCGCAAGAGGCATTGACGGCCGTGAGTTGCAGCGGAGATGTTCCGTTGTTCTTGATTTCGAAGTTGATGGTCTTGGGTTGCTGGAACATCACTTCGCCCACGTTCATTACGTCGGTGGAAACAACCATCTGCGGCTGCGCAATAGCACCGGCGACCAAAAGCAGGAAGGTGGCAGTCAGAATGAATATTCTACGTTGGTACATCTACTGTTTGGCTTACTTCTTTTTCTTGGAGAGTTTCTTGGGTTTTACAGGAGCAACACCAGAGTGGGAGGGTCGCACGGGGAGAATGGCGCCGTCCTTGTCGAAGAGCAGGCGGTCGATGCACACCTGACGGTGGAAGCCTGGACCCATCTTGCGGTCGAGGTAGGCGGGGTTGATGCGGTGGTACACGATGTACCAGTCATCGTAACCAGGCACGTTGATGACGCTGTTGTGTGCCGTACCATAGATTTCATTCTGAGGATCCTGCTGGAGCACGATAGGTTGCGTGGGGATGTTGATGGGTCCTAAGGGCGAGGCAGCTGTACCGTAGGCGACGTGGTAATTGGGCGACCCCGTGTCGTCCACGCTCCAAAGAAAGTAGTAGAGACCGTTGCGGTAGAAGACGTAGGGAGCCTCGCGGTACTGGTAGTCCTGGAGTGAGCCGCCCTTGGGGGTGAGTACCCGAATGGTGGTGGTGTCAATACTGACCATATCGCGGTTCAGTTCTGCTACAGCCATGTATCCGTTGCCCCAGTAAAGGTAGTTCTTTCCTGTCTGCGGATCCTGGAAGACGTCGACGTCAATCTGCTGGCCGCCATTTACGCCCTCGGGGAGCTTGTTGACGATAGGACTACCGTGGTCGTAGAAGGGTCCCGTGGGTGTCTCCGCAACAGCAACGCCGATAGCCTTGCGGTTGGTGAGCGGGTCGTGGCCTGAGTAGTAGAAATAGTACTTGAACTGCCCTGCCGTTTCTTTCTCTATGATAGCTGGCGCCCAGGCGTTTCCGGTGGCCCAGGGCACCTGTTTGGTGGCCAGGTCGAGGATGATGCCCTCGTGCTTCCATTCTACGAGGTCAGGTGAGGAGAAAGCTGTGAAATAATAGCCTCCCCAGCCGGGTGCTCCGTCAGTAGTGGAATAGATGTAGAAACGTCCTGTCTGGTGGGAGAACATGATTTCCGGGTCGGCATGGAACTCGGGAAGGATTGGGTTTCCGCTCATGCGCTTCAGACGACCGCGCTGGGCGAAGGAAGTGGTGGTGAGCAGCAGGGCTGCAAAGAAGAGAAACTTTTTCATATTGTGGATATTTTGTGGTTTTTTAGCTAATATTAATTCTCTCGGTAGTAGTCCAGCATGTCGAATACTTCTTCTTTGGTGGCAATCTGGTTGATGCGGATGTCACCCACATCGCCGAGAAGCGTGAAGTTAACGATTCCTGCTGTGTTTTTCTTGTCGTGAGTCATAAGCTCATAGAGGCGGTCATAGTCCCGGCAGTCGAGGGGGAAGCGGCCATAATGGTCACGGACAAAGCTTTGGAGCTCGTAGAAGATGTCGCGGGGGAAGTTGAAACGTTTAATGCTCAGGTAGAGTTCGCAGACAAGGCCCCATGCTACGGCAAAACCGTGGAGAACAGGGTGGTGGGTGGCCAGAGCGTGGCTCTCGAACGCGTGGCCTACGGTGTGGCCGAGATTCAGCGCCTTGCGTAGCCCGTGCTCTTGGGGGTCTTGGAGGACGATTCCCTCCTTGACGGTCACGCTGTGTTCCACCAGTTGTTGTAGCAGGCAGAGGTCGGGATGCAGGATGTCGAATTGGAGAAGCTTGGTCAGGTGTTGGTGGTCTGAGATGAGGCCGTGCTTGAGCATCTCGGCATAGCCGCTGAGGAGGTTCGGGCGGTCGAGGGTATGGAGGAACTGGGTGTCGAGGAAGACTGTGGAGGCGTTGCGGAAGACGCCTATCTCGTTCTTCAGACCGCAGAAGTTAATACCAGTCTTGCCTCCCACGCTGGCGTCGATCATAGCGAGCAGGGTGGTGGGGAGGTTGATGAAGGCGATGCCGCGCTTGAAGGTGGAGGCGGCGAAGCCTCCGAGGTCGGTCACCATGCCTCCTCCGAGGTTTAATAGGAGGGAGTGGCGTGTGGCACCGCCCTGACTGAGGGCTGTCCAGACGGAGGAGAGGGATTCCAGGGTCTTCGCCTCGTCGCCAGCGGGGATGGTGATGAGGTGGGGGGAGGGAACGGCGGACGAACCGCCGTCAACAGGGCAAGGGGTGGGGGAGGGGGAAGTGGAAACAGAGGTGGGTGAGGGGGGGGCGGAATCTGAGGTGGGAGGTGGAATTCTGGGCAAGTGCGAAGGCTGGGGCGAGGAGGGGCCAACAGTGGCGAGCCGTGTTCTCGTCCGTGAGCACGAAGAGGCGGTCGGGGGAGATGGCGGCGAGAGCACCGCGAAGGTCTGCGGCGAGGTTATGGGTGATGACTATGGGTTGCTTTTCCATATTTATGGGTTGCTTTTCCATCGTTGGACTTTGCAATTTTGCCGCAAATATAGTACAAAGTGCTCAAAGCACAAAAGAAAGCGGCTGTTTTTTGAATAAAAAAGGTTAAATGGTTTCATGTTCGGTTTATTATGCTTAACTTTGCAGCGTTTTTCAGCTCAAAAGGCTTATAAGTTATAACATTTACATAAACGTTCAACAATCAAAATTGCAATGAGCAAACAAACGGAAAAGATTCAGGAGCTCATCGAGCTCCGCGCCAAAGCCCGTCTGGGTGGTGGCGAGAAAGCCATTGAGAAGCAGCATGAGCGCGGCAAGTACACCGCTCGCGAGCGCATCGCCATGCTGCTCGACGAGGGCAGTTTCGAGGAAATGGACATGTTCGTAACGCATCGCTGCCACAACTTCGGCATGGAGAAGAAGCAGTACATGGGTGACGGCGTGGTGACAGGCTACGGCACCGTCGGTGGTCGTCTGGTCTATGTTTTCGCGCAGGATTTCACCGTCAACGCAGGCTCTCTCTCCGAGACCATGGCCCTGAAGATTTGCAAGGTTATGGATCAGGCTATGAAGGTTGGTGCTCCCGTCATCGGTTTGAATGACTCTGGTGGCGCCCGCATTCAGGAAGGCATCAACGCCCTGGCCGGCTACTCCGAAATCTTCCAGCGCAATATCATGGCCAGCGGCGTCATTCCCCAGATCAGTGGTATCTTTGGCCCTTGTGCCGGTGGTGCTGTCTACAGTCCCGCCCTCACTGACTTCACCCTGATGATGGAAGGCACCAGCTACATGTTCCTCACCGGTCCCGCCGTTGTGAAGACCGTGCTTGGCGAGGTCGTCACTCAGGAAGAATTAGGTGGAGCCAGTGTACATAGCACCAAGTCTGGTGTGACTCACTTCACCGCCAAGACCGAGGAAGAAGCTATGGCCATGATCAAGCAGCTCCTGAGCTATATCCCGCAGAACAACCTGGAAAAGACGCCTCGCGTGGAGTGCACAGACCCCATTGACCGCAAGGACGACTATCTCAACGAAATTATCCCTGACAACCCCAACATGCCTTACGACATGTATGAGGTCATCGCCAGCGTGGTGGACAACGGCGAGTTCTTTGAGGTTCAGCCGAACTTCGCCAAGAACATCATCGTCGGCTTCGCCCGCTTCAACGGCGAGAGCGTGGGTATCGTGGCTAACCAGCCGAAGCAGCTGGCAGGTGTGCTCGACTGCAATGCCTCGCGCAAGGGTGCCCGCTTCGTTCGCTTCTGCGACGCGTTCAATATTCCTATTGTCACTTTGGTGGATGTCCCAGGCTTCCTGCCCGGTACAGGTCAGGAGTACAATGCCGTCATCCTGCATGGTGCCAAGCTGCTCTATGCCTACGGCGAGTGCACAGTCCCCAAGGTAACTGTCACCCTGCGCAAGTCATACGGTGGCAGCCACATCGTGATGAGCTGCAAGCAACTGCGTGGTGATATGAACTACGCTTGGCCCAGCGCCGAGATCGCCGTCATGGGTGCTGCCGGTGCCGCCGCCGTCCTCTATGCTAAGGAGGCCAAGGCCATCAAGGAAGAGAAGGGTCCCGAGGCTGCCAAGGAGTTCATCGCCGAGAAGGAGGCTGAATACACCAAGCTCTTTGCCAATCCCTACAACGCTGCCAAGTATGGCTACATCGATGATGTCATCGAGCCGCGTAACACCCGCTTCCGCATCATCCGTGCACTCGACCAGCTGTCCGACAAGCGTATGCAGAATCCTGCCAAGAAGCACGGAAACATTCCTCTTTAAATAAGGTTCGCGCCGCGCGTGAAGTGGAAAGTATTTAAGGTTTAACGTTCCAAACAAACCTTAACGGAAAAACTTCGCAAGCAGCAAGAGAATCTTCATTCAACATTCAACAATAAACTTTAAACTACGGCTAAGGGCCGTGAAAATATGACAATATTATCAACCGATTGGGGTTTGGCCTGGGGTATGGCAGGTATCAGTGTGGGTGTGGTCTTCACGATTCTCGTCCTGCTGGTGTGTGTGCTCTATATCTTCAGCGCTTTGGCCAAGGGCTCTGCCGCCAAGGTGGAGACCGTCGCCAAACCGAAGGTGCTCACCGGTGCAGAATATGTCAAGTCCAAGCAAGCTGACATCGCCTCTGCATCCGAAGCCGAGCAAGCTGCTATCGCCACCGCTGTCTACCTCTATATGGGGAATCAGCACGACGAGGAAAGTGGCATCCTTACCATTCACCATACAGATCACCCCGCTTGGCATGCCGAGCTGAATAAACACTTGTAATTATTTAAGGATTTGAAGATTCACGATTTACGGATTCCCAATCGGAACTTCAATCATTAAATATAAAATCATTAAATCATTCAATCACCAAATGAAAGAATTCAAATTTAAAATAGATGGCAAGGACTACGACGCACAAGTATCCGAACAGGAGAATGGTGTCCTGGCCGTAACACTTAATGGCAAAACCTACGCTGTGGAGGTTTCTGCACTGGCTCACCACGCTGCCAAACCCGTTGTTCACCACGCCGCAGCCCCCGCTGCTGCTTCCTCCCATGTAGCCCCCGCTGCTGCCGCCCCCGCAGTGGGCAGTATCACTGCCCCCCTGCCTGGCACCATCAAGCAGGTGCTCGTTGCCGAAAAGCAGAAGGTCAAGAAAGGCGACACTGTCATCACCATGGAAGCCATGAAGATGGAGAATGCCATCACCGCTGAGAGCGATGGCATCGTACTGAAAGTACGCACCAGCGTGGGTGCCAGCGTCAATCAAGGCGACATCCTCGTTGAGTTCCAGGCCGAAGGTGCTTCCGCCGTAGCTCCTGCTCCTGCTCCTGCAGCTCCCGTTGCCGCCGGCACCAAGAATGTTGAGGCTCCCCTGCCCGGAACCATCAAGCAGGTGCTCGTCAGCGTGGGTCAGGAAGTGGCTGCCGGCGACACCGTGGTCATCATGGAAGCCATGAAGATGGAGAACAACATCACCGCCGAGTTTGCCGGAAAGGTCACCGCCGTCAATGTGGCTGTGGGCGACCAGGTGCAGAGCGGACAAGTGCTCGTGGTGACCGCTTAGACCCACCCCTCACCCTCCCTATAGGGAGGGAGTGGTCACATTAGTCAATAACCATCCATTCACACTAAATAAATGATTACTATGTTTAACAACCTGAAAAGGTATATACTCCCCTCCCTCACAGGGAGGGGCAGGGGGGTGGGTCTGCTGCTGCTGTTCCTGCTCCTCCCCGTGATGGCGAGTGCCCAGGACTTCTCCTTCGGTCAGGCTCTGACCAAGTTCTGGAATGACATGGGCTTCACGAGCTTCTTCGTGGGCGAAGGCTGGAAGAACGCCGTGATGATCGGCATCGCCTGCTTCCTGCTCTACCTCGCCATCAAGAAGGAGTACGAGCCGCTGCTGCTGCTGCCCATCGCCTTCGGTATGTTGCTTGCCAACATCCCGGATGCAGGCCTCTTCCACACAGACATCTGGAATGACCACTTCTTGAAAGAAGGTGCTGAAGGTTATCATTCTTACGGTTATGTGATGTCCCATGGTGGCCTGCTCGACATCCTGTATATCGGCGTGAAGGCTGGTGTCTATCCCTGCCTCATCTTCCTCGGTGTGGGTGCCATGACGGACTTCGGTCCCCTCATCGCCAACCCCAAGAGCCTGCTCCTGGGCGCTGCTGCCCAGCTGGGTATCTTCGCCACCTTCCTCGTCACTCAGATGGACTTCTTCGGCTTCACACCTGCTGAGGCTGGTAGTATTGGCATCATCGGTGGTGCCGATGGTCCCACCGCCATCTTCCTCACCTCGAAGTTAGCTCCCCACCTCCTCGGTCCTATCGCCGTGGCTGCCTACTCGTATATGGCACTTGTGCCTGTCATCCAGCCGCCCATCATGCGTGCACTGACCACGGAGAAGGAACGCTGCATCCGTATGAAGCAGCTGCGCAACGTCTCGAAGAAGGAGAAAATCATCTTCCCCATCGTTGTGGCTATTATCGTCAGCCTTATCCTTCCTTCCGCCGCTACGCTCATCGGATGCCTCATGTTGGGTAACCTGATGAAGGAAAGTGGTGTCGTGGAACGTCTGAGCAAGGCTGCTCAAAACGAGCTGAACAACATCGTCGTCATCTTCCTCGGAACGACTGTCGGTGCTACCGCTACAGCCGAAGCTTTCTTGAACTTCCAGACCATCTCGATTCTTTGCGTAGGTATCGTCGCCTTCGGCGTAGGTACTGCCGGTGGTGTCTTGCTGGCCAAGTTCCTGAACCTGTTCCTCAAGGAGAAAATCAACCCGCTCATTGGTTCCGCAGGTGTCAGTGCCGTGCCCATGGCGGCCCGCGTCTCACAGACCGAAGGTGCCAAGGCAGACCCGCGCAACTTCCTGCTCATGCATGCCATGGGACCGAACGTGGCAGGTGTCATTGGCTCTGCCGTTGCAGCCGGTATCCTTCTTAGCTTCCTTGGATAATATTTATTAAGGTTCGCGCAGGCGCGTGCGACTAAATACAACAATCCCCGCTTCTGGCAGTTGCCTGGAAGCGGGGATTGTTTTGGAGATTATTATTCAGCAGGGATGGAAAAACCTTGAGATACCCTATTCTGCTGTAGCTGCCAAGTTCTGATTGAGAATCCGGTCTCGACACTGTTCCATAAGCCATTTCGGGGTAGAGGTGGCACCACAGATTCCGATGGAGAGAGCGGGCGAGGAGTCTGCGTCTTCAGAACGAGCGGTGGTACAGGAGTCAGACGAAGATGTGTGGGAAGGCGAGAAGCTGGCGAGAGAGTCCAGGAAATCAGCGGTGAGCTCGTCGGGCGAGTCGATGAGGAAGGAGTTTGGATTCACACGCTTGCACTCGTCGAAGAGAACACGCCCATTGCTACTCTTGCGTCCACAGACAAAGAATACGACATCGTGGCGAGCCGCAAACTCGCGTATGTGTGGCATTCGGTTGGCCACCTGACGGCAGATGGTGTCCGCATAGGTGAAGGTGGCAGTGGATGCGATGTGCTGTTGGATATACTCGACGATGCGGCGAAAGGTGTCTAAGGGCTTGGTCGTTTGGCTGTAGAGACAAATGTCGCGCGAAAAATCCAGCTGTGCGGCGTCCTCCACGCCTTCGATGACAATTGCCGTGCCTGCGGTCTGCCCCACGAGTCCGAGCACTTCTGCATGACCAGGTTTGCCGAAGATGACAATCTGGCGTCGATGATCCACGTCCGCCTCGTATTCTCGACGGATACGTTCCTGCAAATGGAGGACGACGGGACAGGTGGCGTCGATGAGTTTAATGTGGTTTGCTGAGGCCTGCAGGTAGGTCGACGGTGGCTCGCCGTGAGCACGCAACAGCACGTTGGCATCCCGCAGCTGGGCAAACTGATGGTGGTCGATGGTGACGAGGCCAAGCTGACGCAGACGTTCCACCTCGCGGCCGTTGTGCACAATATCGCCGAGGCAGTAGAGCGGACATCCCTGCTGCAACTCTTCCTCTGCCTTTCCTATGGCGCGGGTCACGCCGAAGCAGAAGCCAGAGCCTGTGTCAATTTCTATGGTCATTGCGGAATGGCCAATGGGACTCATGGAACCAATAGGCCTTTAGGACTTATAATGTTTAGGCGTGGATTCTCTCTTTAAATCGGTCAATCAGCCACTGCTTCTGTTCGGGAATGCTCATGTGGCTGTTGTCGAGTACGAGGGCATCTTCGGCTTGCCGTAGGGGAGCGACGGCGCGGGTAGAGTCGATGCGGTCGCGTTCGCGTAGGTTCTCCAGAACTTGCTGGAAGTCTGCGGATTCGCCCTTGGCTATGAGTTCATCGTAGCGACGCTGGGCACGAATCTCATCGGAGGCGGTGACGAAGACCTTCATCTCGGCGTTCGGGAAGACTGCTGTTCCGATATCACGTCCGTCCATGACGATGCCTCCTTCGCGACCTATCTCCTGCTGCTGCGAAGTCATGGCTGCGCGCACAAAGGGCAGGGCGGCAATGGGGCTGACGTGTGATGAGACCTCCATCGTGCGTATCTCGCGTTCCACGCACGTATTATTTAAATAGGTATCTGGGTGTCCCGTCTCGGCATTAAGACGGAAACTGACGTGAATGTCAGACATGCGCCGCTCCAGCTCCTCGGTCTGGATGCTGCCGTCAGGGTTAATGAGGCCTTGATGAAGGGCGAAGAGAGTACAGCAGCGGTACATGGCTCCGCTGTCGATGTAGATGTAGCCTATCTCACGGGCGAGGTCTTTAGCCATGGTGCTTTTGCCGCAGGAGCTGTGGCCGTCAATGGCGATAGTGATTTTCTTCATATTTAACGAATGATGAATTATGAATGACGAATGATGAATCATCTGAGGCTGTACTGGGCCGTAATCATGAAGCTAGGGACAGATAGGTGGTATTTCGCGTAGGCAATACCGAGGTGGAATTTCTTGATGTTCAGACCTGCGCCGAAGGAAAGACCCGCACCGTGGACACCACCAGCAGCTTTCAGCTCGTAGGCTCGGCGGAAATTGTAGCCTGCAGAGAGGTAGAATTGTTTGGCGGGGATGATATCCACTCCCACGACAAAGTGATTGGTCAGGATGCGGCCGCCCGATGGGTCTCCGTCGGGACTGTAGTACTGGCTTGCTTTCCAGCGAGTGAGGTCTACCAGTGAGAAGGAGAAGCGGATGGGCGCTTTGGCCAGCTGCTTGGTAAAGCCCAGGCGGACGTCGTAGGGCAGTGCTTCGTGAGAGTCACCGAAGGCTTTCACCTGTCCACCCAAGTTGGCACCCACGAGGGAGATGGAGAAGTCGCGATCCTCGTTATAGAAGTTCAGACCGAGATCCACGGCAAGGGCCACGGAGGAGTAGGGCCCATTGTGTGAGTAGATGAACTTACCCGCTGCGCCACCCGCCAAGTGCTCAGTCAGTACATAGGAGTAACCGCCCGTGATAGCCATGTCAAGTGCTGAGAAGTCACCTTGCGTGATACCATCGACAGAAGTCTCCTTCATCGAGCCATAGCCCACGAACTGTGCACCCACCCCCCACGTGCCACGCTCGCCGTGGCTCATTGTCCACGCAGCCGTCCCCGCCTTGCTGCCTTGCATATAGGTGAAGAAGCTGAGCGCAAGGGCGCGGTCGCTGGCATCGGACATGAGAGCAGGGTTCAGGAAGAGCAGGCTGGCGTCGTCGTCTGGAAGCGAGAGGTTGTTGCCGCCGAGAGCGGTGGCATGGGATGATGTGGGCAGCGAGAGGAAGTCGAACACAGAGGTCGCGCCGCTCTGACTCCGTGCAGGAAGGGCGACTGAGAGCGACAGAACTACTGTTATTATGCAAAAATTTCTGTTCATGGTTCAAAATCGTGTGCAAAGGTAGCGATTATTTCCATAATATAACGCAAGAAAAGGCCGTTTTGGGGTGCAAGAGGCCATTTTTTTATAAAAAAACGCCTTGGAATGAAAAAAAAGTATCGAAAGGAAAGCTCATCTGAAAAAAAAGTGTTACTTTTGTCCCGTTGAGGCGAAGAAAACGCCCTTTCTGCCCGAATAATAAAAATAAAAACAAGATAAAATCATGGAAGAGACAAAGTCTATGACCGAAGAGTTGCGCAACCAACGCGGAACAAGCCTCCTGCTGGGATACGTGATGGTGCTTGCGCTGATGTTCGTGGCTTTTGAGTACACGACACGTGACATTAAGTACGAGGAAATCGAACCCGTCTACGAAAGTAATTTCGAAGAGGACATGATTCCTATCACCACCCAGAAGGAACAGATGGCTCCTCCACCAGCCGCTGCACCTAAAGTTGCCGAAATTCTGAACATCGTGGATGATGAGACCGAACTGCAAGAAGAAGAGGTACAGACCTCTGAAGAAGTCAACCAGGCCATCTCCACCGTGACGGGCGACGGCGCTCCCACAGCTGTCGTTTCCGCACCTGTAGTCGGTCCCGTACGTGAGGAAGCTGACGACGACAACATCTATGAAGTTGTGGAAGAGAACGCCCAGTTCCCCGGCGGTGACGATGAGTGCTACAGATGGTTGAACGAGCACATCAAGTATCCTGCTATTGCTCAGGAGCAAGGTATCCAAGGTCGTGTGTTCGTGCAATTCGTGGTGAACAAGGACGGTTCCATCGTGGACGTCGAGGTCATCCGCTCACCGGATGCTTCACTCTCCAAGGAGGCAGAGCGTGTCGTGAAGATGATGCCTCGTTGGCGTCCCGCTCGTCAGGGTAACAAGCCTGTACGCTCACGCTTCCGTCTGCCCGTGATGTTTAAACTGCAATAAATCCACAAAATCATTACACCTTATTTATATTATATAGAGGCTGCGCCGACCAAGCGGAGCCTCTTTTAATTCAAGGACTACCTCTATGAGAACTCCTGCACAACTTCTGGAATACTTCAATCAGGCGCTGGCCGCACAGCCTTACGACCGTCAGCCGGCCAGCCTCTACGAACCCGTCAAATACGTCCTTTCGATGGGAGGCAAGCGAATTAGACCGGTCTTGGTGCTGATGGCCTACGAACTCTACCGTGACGACATCGACCGCGTCATGCCCACAGCACTCGGGCTGGAGACCTACCACAACTATACCCTCCTGCACGATGACGTCATGGATCGTGCTGAGGTGCGACGGGGACGCCCCACCGTACACAGGGTGTGGAATGAGAATGCAGCCATTCTCAGCGGAGATACCATGCTCGTGATGGCCTACCAACTGATGGCTAAGGCCGAGCCAAAATACTTGAAGGCTGTCCTCGATCTTTTCACTGAGACCGCTTTGGAAATCGGCGAGGGACAGCAGATGGATCTCGAATTTGAAACGCGTAACGACGTCTGTGAGGAAGAGTACATCGAGATGATTCGACTGAAGACCTCCGTCCTGTTGGCATGTGCCTTGAAGCTGGGTGCCTTGCAAGCCGATGCTCCAGAGGAAGATGCTGAATTGCTCTACCGATTTGGCGAACAGTTGGGGCTGGCGTTTCAGTTGCAGGACGATCTGCTGGACGTCTATGGCGACTTTCTCACTTTCGGCAAGAAGATAGGAGGCGATATCCTTTGTAACAAGAAAACTTATATGCTTATCAATGCCCTGCGCAAAGCCAACGCGGAACAAGCCGTCCGACTGAATGACTGGCTGAGCCGGGAAGTGTACGACCCGCAGGAGAAAATACAGGAGGTAACTGCGCTCTACGATGAGATAGGCGTCCGTCCTATGGCCGAGGATAGAATCAACGAATACTTCGAAGCTGCACTTCAGAGCCTGGAGCGGGTGAACTTGCCCGCCGAACGCAAACAACAACTGCGCGCACTTGCAATCAGCCTGCTCAAGAGGGAAAGTTAAACTCTAACCTACCGTATGGTCGTTTCTCATGTTCATCGATACTCATAGTCACCTCTACGATCAGCAGTTCGCCGATGATATCGACGACGTATTGCAACGTGCCTTCGACGCTGGAGCAGCAAAGATATTCCTGCCGAATATCAATTCTGATACCGTTGTGCCCATGATTGGTCTGGCCACCAAGTATCCTGGTCGTCTTTATCCCATGCTGGGCCTCCATCCCGAAGATCTCCAAGGCCCTTGGCGTCAGATGTTGGTGGCCATGGAGCGATTATTGGCCAGTTCTTCACATCCATTTATCGGAATTGGCGAAATAGGACTGGATTACTATTGGGATCGCTCGATGTATAAGGAGCAGCAGGAAGCTTTTGCCATACAGGTCGGTTGGGCCATGAAGTACAATCTTCCCCTGATGATTCACACTCGTGATGCACATCGCGAGATGGTGGACGTACTCAAGAAATGTATACATCCCCAGCCCTCTCTGTTCGGCCGTCTGAAGTCTTTGTTGGGCATAAAGACCGAAGAAGATAAATGTGTGAAGAGTAAGTTGCGAGGGGTCTTCCATTGTTTTGGCGGAACAGCTGAGGAGGCTGAAGAACTGTTGAACTTCGATGGATTCATGCTCGGAATAGGGGGGGGGGTCACCTACAAGAAAAGCCCGCTGCCCGCTGTACTCCGTGAAGTAGTCCCCCTTGAGCGTATCGTCATCGAGACCGATTCACCCTATCTCGCACCCGTTCCGTACCGCGGAAAACGCAACGAAACGGCCTATATTGTGGAGGTCATACGTAAGCTTGCCGATATTTATTCTGTAGAAACCGAAGAAGTGGAGGCTATTACGACAGAAAATGCACTAAAAACGTTCCCGAAAGCCCGATAAATGGCACTTTATGTACAAAAAAACAAGAAAATCACCCCCGAAAGCAAAGTTTTTTGACGAAAATGGCGGGAGTAAGCAAAAAAAAGGATATTTTTGTAGCGATTTTACGTGAAGTAGACCGAATAACAAACAATAAATAACAAATCATTCATCATTAAACCAAAAACAAAATGAAAAAGTATTTTGCAATTGTTGCAATGGTGGCTGCCTGCACTTTTGGCATGACACCCTCCGTGATGGCTCAGGACGAAGTGGCTGACGAGGCTGCTGCTACCGAGCAAGTCGTAGACTCCGCTGTCGTTGATTCCGCAGCTGTAGAAGAACCCGCTCCCGCAGTGGAAGAGGTTGTCGCTCCCGTTGAGGAAGAGCAGAGCTTGCACAAGACCCTCAAGACAAAGTTCATCGAAGGTGACGCTGGCTTCATGAGCCTCGTTGCTGTTGCTCTCGTTCTCGGTCTGGCTTTCTGCATCGAGCGCGTTATCTATCTGACCCTCGCTCAGGTGAACACACGTAAGTTCCTCGAAACTCTCCGCAGCAAGGTTGAGGCTGGCAAACTTCAGGACGCTGTTGAATACTGCGGTGGCACCCGTGGCCCCGTGGCTCAGATTTCCAAGAAGGCTATCATGTGCCTCAACAGCACCGACCAGAATGACATCGCTACCATCGAGCGTACCATCAACACCGAAGCAGAAGTGCAGGGCGCTTACCTCGAAGAGAACTGCTCTTGGATTACCCTGTTCATCGCTATGGCTCCGTCACTCGGCTTCCTCGGAACGGTGATAGGTATGGTCCAGGCATTCGATGACATCGAGCGCGCAGGTGATATCAGCCCGACCGTCGTTGCCGGTGGTATGAAGGTCGCACTTATCACAACCATCTTCGGTATCGTCGTTGCTCTGATCCTTCAGGTGTTCTACAACTATGTCCTCAGCCGCGTCGAGGCTCTGAACAATAACATGGAAGAAGCAGCTATGGGTCTGCTCGAAATGTGCGTGAAGTCTCCCAAATGTCAGAAGTAATTCACGTTAACACCTTAATTAATTAACACGTTAACATCAGAATTATGAAACTCGAAAAATTGTCAAATATTGCGCTGTACTCCTGCATCGGACTCGGTGTTGTTTGTTTCCTCCTCTTCTTCCTGGTGGATTACAACAACATGGACTTTGACGGCGTACACGTATCACCCGCACTGACGGATCTCGTTCTCATCCTTATGTATCTCCTGTTCTTCGTTGCAGCAGGTCTGACCATCTGGAGCCTTGTCCGCAGTGCCACTGTGAATTCGGGTAACACAGGTCCCAGCCCCACAGGTATCGCTGGTGGCAAGGTGGCTCTGTGTACTTGGGGTACTGTCATCGCTACTCTCGTCATTGGTGTACTCTTCGGCCTGGGAGAAGAACCCTATACCACGAACTCTGGTGTCACAACCTCTGCTGGTATGGTAACGGTCGTTGACATGTGGCTGTGGGCTATCTACATCCTGGCAGTTGTCGCCATCGTCGCTGTTGTTGTCAGCATGAGCGGTTATCTCACCAAGAGCGCAACTCCGAAGGAATAATTGTTTAATGTTTAAAGTTTAGAGTTTAATGTAAAACAATTAAGTAATCCGTGTTCGCATGAAATAAGCATTATTCTTTAGACTTTAAACATTCCACATCTGACTTTGAACATTAAACTTTAAACCTATCTATAATGGCAAGAAAGAAAAAGAAAGTGCCAGGGTTGAATTCCAGTTCTACTGCGGACATCTCATTCATCCTGCTTATCTTCTTCCTGGTGACCACCTCTATGGACACCGATATGGGTTTGGCACGACGCCTTCCCCAGCCGCCTGAAAAGGATCAGGAAGACGCGCAGATTGATGTGAAGGAACGCAATGTGCTGAACGTCCGACTCAACGCCGCCGGTAACTTGATGTGCAACCACGATTTTATTGACATCAAGGAACTGCGCTCACGTGCCAAGGAGTTCATCGAGAACAAGAACAACTCTGCGAAGCTGCCCGAAAAACATGCCAAGGTCATCGACCTGCTCGGTACGTGTTACGTTACTGACAAGCATGTCATTTCCGTGCAGACCGACCGTGGTACGCCCTATAATGTATATTTCCAGGTGCAGAATGAACTTGTGGCAGCTTACAACGAGTTGCGCGACGATTTGGCTATCGCCAAGTTCGGACGGCCCTATGCACGTTGCTCTGAAGATGAGCAAATCGCCATTCGCACTTATTATCCCCAGAAGATTTCTGAGGCCGAACCTAAAAACTATGGAGGAAACTAATCATGGCAAGAAATAAGGAAAAAAGAGAAATGCCCGAGATGAACACCTCATCTCTGCCTGACTTGATCTTCACCATCCTGTTCTTCTTCATGATTGTGACGACCATGCGTGAAGTCACCCTGAAGGTGAAATTCACCGTCCCCGCAGGTACGGAACTCGAGAAACTGGAGAAGAAGTCGTGTGTATCGTTCATTTACGTAGGTCCTCCTACAGACCAGCTGCGCGCCCAGATGGGTAGCGGCACACGTATCCAGCTGAACGACCGCTACGCCGAGCCCCGTGAGGTCATGGACTTCGTGGCGCAGGAGCGTACGACGATGCCCGACCCCGCATCGCAGGTCATGTCCATGAAGATTGACCAGCACACGCAGATGGGTATCATCACCGACATCAAGGAGGTTCTGCGTAAGTCATGGGCTCTGAGAATTAACTACTCTGCTACGCGACGTAACTAATCTCATCCCGACGTAACAACCTACACAAACTATTGGAAGCGGTTCTCTTTCGAGGAGGCCGCTTCCTTGTTTCTTCCAATGTGTTGTAGAATCTTGAGCTTTGGTTTCGTACGATTATCCTACAATTGTATGAACTGTTTGGGCGAGTAGCCTGTCATCTTTTTAAAGAAGCGACCGAACATGCTTTGTGAGGGGAAGTTCAACTTGTCGCTGATTTGTTTCACACTCATCGAACCGTCGCGCAACAGCGCCTTGGCCTCCAGCACCACGTACTCGTCAATCCATTGCATACCATGCTTGCCACTAACCTCCTTGACAATCGTTGAGAGGTATTTGGACGTCAGACACATGCGGTCGGCATAGAAACTAATGCTGCGCTCTTGTGTGTAATATTGTTCGAGTAACGTTAGGAAGTCGCGGAATATCTGTTCCTTGCGATTGGCGGGCTTATGAATCTCCGGAATTTCATCGACCTCGGAAAATGAGAAGTTCTTTAGAATCCATATTTCGCAGTAGCGCTGGATAACGTCCTTCTTCCTCTCATAGTCCGGTTGCTCCAACTCCTCCTTGATGAGGTGGTACATCGTAAGTCCCGTATCCAAGGCATGTTCCGTCATTTCTCGGACTCTATAGTGATAATATTTGTGAGCGAGGTCTATGTGAATGCCGAAACTTTTCTGTATTGAATCCATGACTTCTGGAGCTAACAACAAGACGAAGAAACGAATGTGCTCAGAATATTCCAGCACCTGAAAGATGCAACCGGGCATCATGCTCAGCGTCTGGCCACCATGAACCTCCACGTCCTGAAGGTTTATTTTGAATATCAGCTTTCCTTCTACGATTGTCAAAACCAGCAGCGATTCGCTCTTGACAGGGAATTCCACTTCAAAGAGGTCACGGTTGGAAAATGAATTTGTATCAGTCAGATTGTCGAAGAAGAAATAGAGATTGTCTAGACGGGAACCCCTAAATTTTTTTGGAATTTGTGAGAGGTTGAAACTAATTTGATGGTTGTCCATTGTTTGGCTTGGGTCTTTATGCTTTTTGTCCGAAAAGTCGGAAAAAGGAATCGTTCCTTGCTTATTTTTGGTGCAAAGGTAATAAAAACTTCCAAAATGAACAAAATATGCGTGTGTATTTCTGTTTTTTTAAGAAAAACTAATCATCCATTTGATGTTGGCTTTCCGCATCCAGTTCCTGTCTTGGCCAGTTGACGAGGTACACTTTCTCTGTGGCACGTGTCAGAGCGGTGTACAGCCATCGGAAGTAATCGGCCGAGAGCATGTCCTCGGTCACATACCCCTGGTCGATGAATACGTGCTGCCATTGCCCGCCTTGAGCCTTGTGACAGGTAATGGCGTAGGCATATTTGATTTGCAGGGCGTTGAAATAGGGGTCTTCCTTCACCGCTTTCATGCGTTCGCGCTTTGTGGTCAGTTCGGGATAATCCTCCCAGACGTGTTGGAACAGGCTCTCTTGTTGTTCGTGTGTTAAGGCAGGAGCTTCGCTTTGCAGGGTTTCGAGTATTGCAGTTGCCTCCACTTCGAGGTCATCGTAGTCGGGGAAGCGCAGCAGAATATCCACAAAACGGAAGCCGTGTACCTCCCGTTCACCACGCAGTCGGCGCACGACAGCCACGTCGCCATTGGCAATGAAGTCCATCTTCTGATTCCGCTGTGACCTCTGTCCTCCCTGAACCGTCTGCACAATCTGTGTTTCTGGCTGCTCCGGTTCAGGCTTCAGCCAGTGGTAGTTGTTTTTGACAATAATCACTTGATCGCCTCCTGTCAGTTCTGAGTCGTAGTCCAGGATACGTGCGCGTATACCATTATTATAGATGTTTGCGCGTGAGTTGGAACGTGTCACCACGATGGTTCCGTCCATGCCGCAATGGTAATACGATTGTTCCAACGCTTCTATCAGTTCGTTGCCTGGTAACCGCACGATATCTGCGAATCCTGCAAGGCGGAGTTCTGGGAAGGCGTAGAGGTCATCCTCCACCAACATCCTGCGGAGTTGTGTTGCATTCCATAAAATGCCTGAGTCTTCGAGCTGCCGAACCACCTCTGTCAGCGTAGCATCGCAGACACTCAGCCCATAGCTTTCCAGCAGTTCGTTGACCAGTGCCGGACTGTCCTCTTCTCCCACGGGTGGTAACTGGGCCGTATCGCCTACCAACATCAGTCTGCATCCCTCTCCCGAATAGACGAAATGCACCAGATCATCCAACAAATGACCCGAACCGAAGACTGATCCGCTCACTCCGGAGTTCGCAATCATTGATGCCTCATCGACGATGAACAGCGTGTGGCGCATCAGGTTCACTCCTTCCAGGAAGCCGCTCATGTCTCCCGTGAAAGACTTCTGTCGATAGATACGACGATGGATGGTGTAGGCCGGATGAGCAGCATGCAGGGCGAAGACTTTGGCGGCGCGACCCGTCGGAGCCATGAGCACCACCTGCTGTTTCAATTGCATCAACGAACGCACCAGAGCACCCACAAGAGTGGTCTTTCCGGTGCCTGCATAGCCTCTCAAGACGAAGATACTTTCTGTGTTTCGTTGAAAAAGGAAATCTGCTATCATTTTGGTGGCATTTTCCTGCTCTTTGGTAGGCTGAAACCCGAAATTCTCGAGGATTAAACCCCTCATTTGACTATTTATTGGCATAAGAAGTAAAAAAAACGCCCGAACATGCGGCTTATTTCAATAATTCTTTCTATTTTTGCGATGCAAAAGTAGTAAAAAAGATTCATATACACGTCATGAAAAAGGTTTTTAACGTGCTTTTAGCACTTTGTGTCGTCGGTCTGCTCTTCATTTGCTGGCGCAGCATCCAGGACGACATCGACTTCGGTAAGGAAGTCACAATTCGTGAAAATGCTGTCAAGGCTCGTCTGCTCGAAATCAAGGCAGCACAGGAAGAGTACAAGTTGCAGAACCCCGAAGGTTCATACTGCGACAGCCTCTTCAAGCTGGTGGAGTTCGTTCGCAACGGACGTATCCCCAAGATTGTGAAGGAAGGTGTACTTTCCGACGAACAGATGGAGAAGGGTCTGACCGAGCGTAAGGCCGCCGAAATCGTCAACAGCGGTGACGCCGCTGCTATTGCTGCCAACGGGCTGCAGGGCTTTCGCCGTGATACGACTTGGGTGAACCTCTCCGACTCCCTCTTCGGCCCCGGCTACAATGCCGATTCCATCCGCTACATTCCCTTCGCTGAAGGCGACACCTTCCAGCTTCAGGCTCTGCCCACCGTTACCCGCTCTGGTACTATTTTGTACACGATGGAGTGCGCAGCCCCCGATGTATCTTTCCTTAAGAACATGGGTCGCAATGGTGAGCGTCTGATAGTCAACCGTGCACGTTTGGCTGAAGATATGGGTAGCTATCCAGGTCTGAAGATTGGAGACCTCTACAACTGGAACAACAATGCCGGCAACTGGGAGTAAATCCTACCATCCTCTGAGTCTATCCATCCGCCTTCGTGCGGATGGATTCTCTTTTTTTGTCTGCGATTTGCAGACGAGCAGTCTCATCCGAGGCGAGCATTTCCGTCTTGCTGACAGCCACTCACTGGCCGAGCAACTCTCGCAGGAACTCATGCGCCCGGATTATTTCAACCGTCAGATAGACCAGTGCTTTGTCCTGCTGTGTTCGCTTTCCACGCGAGTTCCCCTCGAGGAGTTCCGCCGTGAGGAAGCGGCAGAGCTTTACCAATTCACCTTTGCCAATCAGCAGGATCTGCGGCAACGTGTGGCCTACAACATTCTGCCTCAGTTGGAGTGTGCAGAACTCTATGCCATCCCAACAGAGGTTGAGGAAGCTATCCTCCAGTTCTATCCCACTGCCCGCTTCTTTGCTTCTCGTGCCATCCTTATGGAACGACTGTTGTTGTTGGAGGATGACCAGCCGCAAAATCGTGCCAGCCTCTGTGTATGTGCTGAGACGGATTCCTACAGCCTCTATTCCTTCCAGGATCGTCGTCTGCGATTAGCCAACACGTTCCCTATAGAGAACACGCCGGATGCGCTCTACTTCATCCTCAACGTCTGGCAACAGCTCGGACTCGACCAGACGCGAGATACCCTGAAGTTCCTAGCTCCACAGACAGAGGAAGACCAACGCCTAATCTCTGCACTTGCCGAATACCTTCGCAACATAGAGGTCCTGACACCAGCCGATATTTTCCATCGGGTGCCCTTGGCTCGTGAGAAACAAGTACCTCTGGACCTTATGGCATTATTGCTCAATAGAATCTGAATCCTGTACATGCGCATTGTTGCTGGAAAATACCGCGGTCGTCACTTCGACGTCCCTCGTAGCTTCAAGGCTCGACCTACTACTGACTTTGCCAAGGAGAACCTTTTCAATGTCCTCCGTTCATACATTGACTTCGAAAGGGATGTCCCGCATGCTTTGGATCTTTTTTCCGGGACGGGCAGCATCACACTCGAACTTCTCTCCCGTGGTTGTTCCCATGTCACTTCTGTGGAACTCGATGCCTTGCACGTAGGATTTATTCGCCGTTTTGTCCAGACCCTTGGTGCCGAGGCCGACGTCACGCTCCTGCGTGCTGATGTACTTCGGTTCTTGCATCGTGCTCCCGGCACCTACGACTTTATTTTTGCAGATCCTCCCTATACGCTTCCAGAAATTCCTCAGCTCCCAGATCTCATCTTCCGCGAAGCTCCAGCTGATAATGGGGAGGATGTACCTTCTATCCCTTATCCTTCACTCCTCTCTTCTGGTGGCCTCTTTGTCCTCGAGCATGGGAAGACGAACGATTTCTCCACTCATCCTCATTTTGTTGCCCATCGCACCTATGGCAGCGTCCATTTCTCATTCTTCCAGTAGTCTTTGTACGCTTGGGGCATTTGTGCTTTACGCTTAAGCGTATGTAGCTATATCGCTTAGAAAAGGGAAGAGGGGGATAGAAAGCTGCTGCGGATACGCCATTCTTTTGGAAAAAGATTGTTGGCGCGAGTGCCGAGGTTCTTCATTAGACCTAAACGTTGACCGCGATAGCAGACTTGCACGATGCCGTGTGGCGTCTCAGGCGGTAGTACGAGGGCTTCGTGCTGGAGGTAGCGAATGGCATCTGCGAGGGTGAGTTCTACTTGGGGGACCCCGTCTTGGTCTAGTTGATTGGTGGGGAGGACTGGGAGCGCGGGAGTGCGGGGTGCGCGGTTCTTTTTCTTCTTGGATTTCTTTTTGGGGGAGGGATTCTCGGCGGGAAAACCGCCGAGCACCAACTCATTTGATTTATCGAGGAAAGTCAACTCATTTGAATTGTCGAGGAAAGTCAACTCATGAGGGGAGTTGCTGGGTACTGAATTATTCGAGGATGCGTGCTTGCGGAGGACAGCGAGGAAGAAGCCTTCGCCGCGAATTTCGCCAGGGAGAAAATGGTAACATGGTATTCCTGTTTGGGAAACCGGGTAACATGGTATTCTTGTTTGGGAAACTGGGTAACATGGTATTCTTGTTTGGGAAACTGGGTTGCATGGTATTCCTGTTTTGGGAATGGGGTTGCATGGTATTCCTGTTTGAGGAATAGGGTTGTTGGGTGCTTCGCCTTCTTTGTTTTCTCTTTTTCTGAGGTCGCCTCGGATGTTCCAAGTGGGGTCGATGGGGATCGGAAGGATTTCGGCACCAAGTTCGCGAGCTATCCATTCCACATTCTCTTCGTCTTCCTCGGGGTTGAAGGTGCAAGTGGAGTATATGAGGATGCCTCCAGGTCGTAGGGCTGGCCAAATGTCATGAATGATGGAGCGCTGAAGGGCGGCGCATTCGACCACGAGGGAGGGCGACCATTGAGCGATGGCTTCCGCCTCCTTGCGCATCATCCCTTCGCCAGAGCAGGGTACATCAGCAAGGATAAGGTCGAAGGGGGAGAGGGTTATGGTGTTGTCGCCCATTACCAGCGGATTGTCCTCCTCTACCGCCTGCGAGATGTCTGCCGCAAAGGCTTGTGTGACGACGACGTTGGGGTGTCCCCATTTCGCCAGGTTCTCGGCGAGAACTTGGGCACGGGCGCGGATAGGTTCGTTGGAAACCAACAGACAGTCATCGGGTAGGAGAGAGCGCAACAGGGTACTCTTGCCGCCTGGAGCCGCACAGAGGTCGAGGGCTCTGGAGGGTTGAAAATTGAAGATGGAGGGTTGTTGATTGGAAAGCCTTGGTTGCTGGGTTGCTGATGGAGGATTGGTGGTCGTTGATTGCCCTTGCAGGGAGCGGAGTATATGGGCGAGAAACATGCTCGATGCTTCCTGGACGTAGTAGGCGCCAGCGTGAAGCAAGGGGTCTGCTGTGAAGACAGGGCGTTCTCTTAGGTAAATGCCCTCCTGACACCAAGGGACATGCCCGTCGGCACCAATAGGTTCTGCATTCGTCGGCAATCGTTTAGTATTTAGCCGGATACTGACCACAGGCTCAGCGTCCAATCCTCGAATGAGCGCTGCCACATCTTCCTCTTTCCATACGCGAAGGAAGTAGTTTTCGAAGTCTTTTGGTAAATTCATGGTGCAAAGTTAGTGATTATTCCTGATTTATCAGTAACTTTGCACCCGAAAAAACAACAGAAAGAATGAAACAGTACTTAAATCTCCTGCAACGTATCCTTGATGAGGGTGCGGTGAAGACAGACCGAACGGGAACAGGCACCAAGAGCATCTTCGGTCATCAGATGCGCTTTGACCTTGCCGACGGCTTCCCCTTGCTGACAACGAAGAAACTACACCTGCGCAGCATTATCCACGAACTGCTCTGGTTCCTGCGTGGGGACACGAATATCCAGTACCTCCATGATAATAAGGTGACTATCTGGGACGAGTGGGCAGATGAGAATGGCGACCTCGGCCCGGTCTATGGGCATCAATGGCGCTCGTGGCCTGATTACAACGGAGGCACCATCGACCAAATTGCCAATGTTGTGGACCTGATAAAGCATCATCCAGACTCGCGCCGCATGATGGTCTCGGCCTGGAATGTGGCCGAGGTCGACAGCATGGCTCTTCCTCCCTGCCATTGCCTGTTCCAGTTCTATGTTGCCGACGGTCGTCTCAGCCTTCAGCTTTATCAGCGCTCGGCCGACACCTTCCTCGGTGTGCCTTTCAACATAGCTTCTTATGCCTTGTTGCTGCAAATGATGGCGCAGGTCACGGGGTTGCAGGCTGGCGAGTTCATCCATACGACGGGCGACACCCACCTTTACCTCAACCACCTCGACCAAGCGCACTTGCAACTGACCCGCGAACCGCGTCCCCTGCCACGTATGCTCCTGAACCCCGACGTGAAGGATATCTTCAGCTTCCGCTATGAGGACTTCCAGTTGGAGGGTTACGACCCGTGGCCACATATCAAGGCAGAGGTGGCGGTGTGAGGAAAGGTTGAAAAGTTGAAAGGTTGAAAAGTTGAAATCAGATGTCTACGGCATCAATCGTGAAAACAACCTATTAATTCATCCAACAGATAGTATTATTATGATAAGTTTGATTGCCGCCGTGGCAGAGAACGGTGCCATCGGCTTTGAGAATAAGCTTTTGTATTGGTTGCCGAATGACCTGAAACGTTTCAAGGCACTTACGACGGGACACACTATCGTGATGGGACGCCGTACGTTCGAATCGTTGCCGAAGGGAGCACTTCCCAACCGCAGGAATATCGTGCTTTCGCGCAACCCAGACTTCCAGGCTCCCGCTGTGGAGGTATTTGCTTCGTTAGAAGAGGTGTTGAGGGTGGTGGAGCAGACTGTCGCAAACGAAACGGAAGAGGGTGTGCGACCTGATAACGAGGTGTTTGTTATTGGGGGAGCGAGTGTTTATATGGCGGCTCTGCCGCTGGCCGACAGGTTGTGTCTGACTCTGGTTCACGATAGTCCCAAGGCGGCCGATGCTTTCTTCCCTGTTTTTGACCCACAGGAATGGCGGGTGGAACACGAAGAAAGGCACGATGCCGATGAGCGTCATGCCTTCCCTTATACCTTTATAGATTACGTGCGCGCGTGAGGCCTTTCGGGAAAAGCCCGAAAATTCTCACTTCTTATGCTTCAGTTTCGCCTTCTGTGGCGGGTGTCTCGTCAGCGGGTGCTTCCTGCTTGGGGGCACGCATCTCGGCTTCGATGGCCTTGATTTTGCTGGCCAGCAGATCCAGTTCCTCGCGCAGCTTCTCAACCTTACGTTTCATCTCGGCCACCAGGCTGTTGCCATTCTTGGAGGTGGCGGTGAGGAAGTTGAGGTTATTCTCGTATGTCTGGAACTCAGCCTTACGTGCTTCAAAGACCCGAAGCAGGCGTTCGCGTTCGCGAGCCAGCGTGCTCTCGCCTTTGGCTACAGCCTGACGCACACTTCTCTGGAATCCTTCGAGACGACGACGTGCCTGACTTGTGCCGAAGCGCTTGTAGAGTTCGTCGGCCACGCTACGGTATTCCTTGAACAGACGGTCTTTCTCGCGGAAGGGCACATGTCCGATTTCGTTCCATTGGGCTTGCAGTTCCTTCACCTTGTCGAGTGTAGCGTCTGCGGTGTCTTCGAGTAGTGCCCGCAGCTGTTCGATGATGCTACGCTTGGCTTCCAGATTCTCGCGTTCCTCGTTGCGCTGGTCGGCCGTAGCAGCCTGACGTGCTTCAAAGAACTTGTCGCAGGCGGCCGTGAAGCGCTTCCACAGTTGCTCGCTGTATTTGCGGGGTACGGTGCCGATGGTCTTCCATTGTTTCTGCAGTTCGATGAGTCGGTCTGCTGTGCGACGCCATTCGGTGCTGTCTTGCAGGGCTTCAGCCTCCTCCACCAGCTTGCGCTTGGCTTCGAGATTCTCGCTCTGCTCGTCTTTGATGCCCTTGTAGAACTCTGCCTTGGCAGTGAAGAAGCGGTCGCATGCAGCGCGGAAGCGGTCGAAGATGAGGTTGTTGTACTTATGGCTGGCGAAGCCTATGGTCTTCCATTCAGCCTGGAGTGCGATGACCTCCTTGGTCTTCTCTTCCCATTGGGCGAAGGTTGTCAGCTCTTCGAGCTTGATGTCTTCCACCTGTTCACAGAGGGCTGTTTTCTTCTGCAGGTTTTCTTCCTCGCGGGCCTTGATGGCTTCGAAGTGCTCCTGATGGCGCTTGTTGATGACGGTACTTGCGGCCTTGAAGCGCTCCCATATCTGGTCACGCAGTTCCTTGGCCACGGGGCCTATCTCCTTGTATTCAGCGTGCAGGCTCTGCAGCTTGTTGAAGGCTGCGATGACATCTTCCTCGTCAGCCAGTTTCTCAGCCAGTTCGATGAGTCTTTCCTTTGCTGCGAGGTTCTTTCGGAAGTCGTACTCGCGGGCTTCGCTATTCAGTTTCAGCAGGTCATAGAACTGCTCTACGTAGTGCTGATAGGTCTTCCATATCTCGGTGGCTCGTTCAGCAGGAACGGCACCCAATTCCTTCCATTGTGCTTGGAGCTGCTTAAACTCGTCGAAATTCTGGCTCACTTCTTCGGGTGAGGTCGCCAGTTCCTTGATTCGTTCGATGATGGCCAGTTTCTTCTCGAGGTTCTCAGCTTTCTGCTTCTCCACAGCCTCTGCGATTTCGGCTCTGCGCTGTCGGATTCGGTTCATGATGACCTTGAAGTTTTCCTCCGCTCCGTCCACTTCTGCTCGCCAGTCTTCTGGCTGTCCACCTTCTTCGATGAAGGCATTGCGGGCTGCCATCTGTGCAGCCTTGTGGAGTTTGTAGAAGACCTGTTTGAGAAGGTCGAGTTCGTTCTTGTCGCCTCCGTTGTCCTCTTCCTCGATTTCTCGCAGTCGCTCTACGACCTGCTCCTTGGTCTCATAGACGGGGCGTGCGGGGTCTTCGTCGGGTTGTGTTTCGCCTTTGTTAGAATCCTCGGAAGCCGTTGCTTCCTCTGCTGTAACTGTTGCTTCCTCAGCAGTAGCGGTCACTTCCTCAGCTGTGGCACTTGCTTCCTCAGCTGTGGCAGTAGCTTGCTCTGTGGTGGCGGGAACTTCTTCGGCCTGTGGAGTCACTTCGGCCTGGCTTGTCTCTTCGACCTGCGTCGTCTCTTCGGGCGCAGGCGTTGTCTGTACTTCCGCTGCCTTTACCTCATTCTCGGAGGTAGGCTGCAGTTCGTTGGTTTCAGTCATTTTGCTTACGGTTTAAGTAGCTGTTATGGTTATTTGTGCCCTAAGGCGGAGCAAATTAACACAAAAAAAACGGAATCGCCTAACTTTTTGGCAATTTTTTCGTTTAGAGCCATGATTCTCGCTTCGAATACCACCAAAAGGCGGCTGTGAGGCTCACGGAAATGATGATTGCGAGTGGAAAACCGAATGCTTTGTCTTCCATTCCATTGACGAGGTTCATGCCGAAGAAGCTGGCGACCAACGTAGGCACCATGAGGAACATGGAAATGATGGTCAGGGTCTTCATCACTGTGGACATATTGTTGTTGATGATGCTGGCGTACGTCTCCATCATGGAGTCGAGGATGTTGGCGTAGATTCCCGTTGTCTCTCGCGCCTGGTTCATCTCAATGGTCACGTCCTCAATGAGGTCGGCATCGAGTTCGTCCACGGGAAGCTTGAACTTCAGCTTGGAGAGCAGCGTCTCATTGCCCCGGATGGAGGTGGCGAAGTACGTCAGACTGTCCTGCAGTCGGCTGAGGTTGATGAGGTCTGCGTTGTCAATCTTGCGGTCGAGGTGCTGCTTGGCCGCTTCGATGCGGGCGTTGATTTGCTTCAGCCGCTTCAGGTACCATACGGCAGCACAGAGGAAGAGGCGGAACACCATATCCACGGCGTCCGTGAAGCCCAGTCCGCGCTTCTGCTGGTAGGTGACAAAGTCAATCATCAGATTCGTCTCGTAGTTGCAGACGGTGATGCAGACATCACCCTTGAGGATGATACCCAAGGGGATGGTGGTATAAGGGGTACGTGATTTTACTTCCTTGACGTAGGGGATGCGCAGGATGATGAGAATCCACCCGTCGTCGTAGTCGTAGCGGGCGCGTTCTTCGGCATCGCTGATGTCGTCAAGGAAATAGTCAGGGATTTTGAGTTCGTTCTGCAGAAAGTCTGCATCGTCACTTGTGGGACAGGTCACCTGTACCCAGCAATTGGGCTGCCATTGCTCCAGCGTGTGCAGGCCGCGATGAGTGTTCCAATAGGTTCGCATGGTCTCTTTCGTTTAAGCGTTCAACCTTTCGGGTTAATTACGTTTCGTCGTTCAGCGTATAACGCTTAGCGGGGCGTCAGAGGCCCCATACTTCGATGCGAACCTCCGTCCCTTAGTCAGTGTTACGTTGATGATAATCGTCCATTTACGGAATAAAGGATGGTTTAACGGGCGCAAAGGTACGCTTTTCTTGCGAGAAATGCGCAAGAAAAGAGCAATTTTTTTTCATCCTAATGCTAATTTTTTTCAGAATCGGATTCGGTTCTTGCCGTTTCGTCGGTTTTCGTTTCCGTCTCTTCTGGTTTGGCAGGGCTAGTTGCCTTGCCCGTGTTGCTTCGGCCAGGAAGGCCGTAGGTGGTTCTCAGTACTCGGAATTCCGTTCTTCTGTTGAGCGCGTTGCATGCTTCCTGCTGCTCCTCGGATTCGAGTTTGCGGATAAATGCTTCCGTCAGCGTGTCGCCCTGGTGGAGGTACGGGTATTGTTCGGCTATGCGTCGCTTGACGATCTTGGGTCGGCTCTCGCCGTAGCCCTTTGGTGTCAGTCGGTCGGCCGCGATGCCGTGTTCGATGAGGTAGTTGACCACGCTTTCGGCCCGTCGTTGGCTCAGCCGTTCGTTATACTGGTCGTTGCCCCGATAGTCGCAATGGGCACCAAGCTCGATGGTGATATTGGGGTTCTCGTTGAGCAGGTCAACCAGGCTGTCGAGGGCGACGGTGCTGTTCTCCGTCAGGGTCGCGCTGTTGAATTCATAAAAGACGTTGCGGACGAGGACGGGTGCGGTAATGCTTGCCAGGGGGAATTGGAGGACGTACTGGTGACTGACGTCGGTGGTGTCCACGGTCAGCTGTTCCGAGTGATTCAGATAGCCCTTGCAGGTGCCGAGGAAGACGTATTCCACCTTGGGCTGCACGACCACCTCAAAGGAGCCGTCGCCTCGGAGGCTGATTTTCTGGTTCGTACCGTCGTTGCCAATCATGTAGACCTGTCCGGCTGGCAGTTCGTAGCCGTCCTTCTCGTAGACCCATCCCTTGACGGTTTGCAGCACCTCGGGACATTCGAAAGAGAACAGATGGTCCCATCCGCGGGCATCGCCTCGGCTGCTGGAGAAGAAGCCCCGGTTGTGCGGCCCTTCAAAGGTCATGCCGAAGTCGTCGCCGGAGGAGTTCATGGGGTAGCCCAGATTCTTGACTGTCCAGCGGTGGGTTGTGCTGTCCTCCGTGGCAACGAAGATATCCAGCCCACCCATTCCCGGATGCCCGTCGCTGGAGAAGTAGAGTTCTCCATTGGGGCGGAAGGTGGGGAAGAGCTCGTCGCCAGGGGTGTTGATGGGCGCTGGCAGACACTCTGCTCCTAACAGCGTTTTTCCTTCTATGGCGATGCGCCAGATATCCTTGCCTCCGTGGCCTCCGGGCATGTCGCTTACGAAGTAAATCCAGTTGCCGTCGGGCGATGCTGCAGGATGTGCAAAGCTGGATAGGGTGTCCTTGGAGATTTTCAACTCCTGTGGCTTTGACCAGGTGGCATCGCTGCGTTGCGAGGTGTATATCTTGGCGTAGCGCGGATAGTCGGGGTCGCTGGTGCAGTAGGTGAAGTACATCGTCTTGCCGTCTGGCGAGAAGCAGCACACGCCCTCCTCCAGTTCCGAGTTTAGGTCTCCCTCCACGGCTTCGGGCGTTGACCATTTTCCTTTGTCGTCCTTCTTCGAGAAGAAGATGTCGGCGTACTGTGTGCCGGTGATTCCGCTGAGCTCATCGCCGGTGGCTTGTGGGCGTGTCGTCGTCCAGTAGAGCTGGTCCCAGTCGTCGCCGAGCAGGGCAGGGGAGAAGTCCGCCCGTCGGGAGTTCAGCAATGCCTCTTTCTTGACGGTGTGCAGGGTGGGTCGCTGTTTCATGAGCAGGGCCTGTCTTGCACCGATGATTCCGTTGGTGGCCAGCGTATCGTTCTGCGGTGTACATACGGCGGTGTGTGCGGGTGCCAGTTCCTTGCTCATGTCGATGTAGTCCTGATAGGCCTTGATGGCATCTTTGTAGCTCCCGCTCTTGTGCAGCAGTCGTGCCAGCTTGAGTGTGGCATCGAGAATGGCCTCTTCGTCCAGTGAGTCTTGGATGTCCATGTGCGGCGTTTCCATCTTGGGTCGCTCGCCTTGGAATTCCAGCACTGCGTCTCGGATTTTCTGTCGGTCAGCCTTTGATTTCTCCAGGTATCGGATCCCGTTCTGGTAGGCTCCAACGGCTTTTGCGGCGTAGTTGATTCTGCGGTAGCATTCTGCCATCTTCAGGGCGCGTTCACCTCGCTTGCCTCGCTCGCGCGTCTTGGTTCTGGTGTATGCTGCCTTGTACTCTCCCGCTGCGTTGTAGTATTCTCCAATAGCAAAATACTGGTCGCCTTTCTTCAGGCTGGTCTCGGCATTGCAGGAGAGCAGAAGGGACAGGGCGGAAAAGACAAGGATGAGAAGTGAAAAATAAGATTTCCCAGACAGGCAGGAACGCAGACACCGAAGCATCCTGCGGGAACACTCCAGTCCACGCAGTTCCAGATACCTATGGATTCTTTCTTTTTTCACGTTCCTCGTTTTATATTTGTCATCTGTCATCTGTCATCTGTCAACTCGTCAACTTATAAACTTATCAACTTGTCAACTCATCCTATATATAACGCGCGTACCTTATTATTTATTGTGCTGGCGGCACATGTCTGTTGGAACTATCTCGCATGACGGTCATCACGATGTCCGTGACCATCTGCTTCAGTTCGCCGATGAAGGTGGCCGCGTCGTACTCGTGGCGTTCAATCTGGCGGAGTTTCTTTTCCCAGATACCCGTGAGTTCGGCGCTTTTCAGCAGTTCCTCGTGGATGAGGCTGATGAGCTCGATGCCTGTCTCTGTGGGAGCCAGGCTCTTGCGTACGCGCTTGATGTACTTGCGCTTGAACAGGGTCTCGATGATGGCCGCACGGGTGGAGGGGCGTCCAATGCCGTTCTCCTTCAGGGCGTCGCGCAGTTCATCGTCCTCCACCAGTTTGCCTGCGGTCTCCATCGCGCGGAGTAAGGTGGCTTCCGTGTAGGGCTTGGGTGGGGTGGTCTGTTTCTCCGCGAGGTTGGGGACGTGCGGTCCGCTCTCGCCTTTCTTGAAGGCGGGCAGGGTGCGCTCTTCGTCCTGGGGTTTCTCGCTCTGGTTGTCGGGACCCTCGTCTGATGACGAGGGCACGGTGGCGGTGGTGGTGGGACTGGTGGTGGAATTGGCGGTGGGCTTCTTCTTCTCCCAAAGCACGCGCCAGCCGGGGTCCACGATGCGCTTGCCTGTGGCCTTAAAAAGAATAGACCCATCTCCCGCCGGAGACTCTCCCCCCGCCCTCCCTGTTCTTGAAGGGTCAAGCGTCTCTTCGAGCCGAGCGAGGGAGGGAGCAGAATCTATTGAAAGCTGCGTGCTTCCAGGGTCATTGGTGACCGCTCCCTCCCTCGCTCGGCTCGAAGAGACGCTTGACCCTTCAAGAACAGGGAGGGCGGGGGTGGGTCTGACTTCTCCCGTCACCGTGGTCTGCTCGTACTTGCAATCCGGATAGAAGACTCCGATGAATCGGCGGGCGATGAGGTCATAGACGCGCTTCTCCATATCCGTCAGCGAGGCTGTGGTCACAGGAGTGGGCGTCGGGATGATGGCGTGGTGGTCGGTGACTTTGCTGTTGTCGAACACTTTCTTGTTCTTTTCCAGCTTCTTACCGCCTGCTGTCAGGGGTTGGATGAAGCCTGCGTAGGGAGTCATGTTGGCCAGAATCTGCGGGCATTTCGGGTAGACGTCATCCGGCAGGTAGGTGGTGTCCACGCGCGGGTACGTGGCTACCTTTTTCTCATAGAGGCTCTGGATGAGTTGCAGGGTGAGGTCGGCAGAATAGCCGAACTTCTTGTTGCACTCCACCTGCAGGGAGGTGAGGTCGAAGAGCCTGGGTGCGGCTTCCTTGCCGGCTTTCTTCTCTACGGAGGTAACGGTGAAGGGCAGGTCGCGGATGGCGTCGAGTGCTTTCTGACCTTCCTCCTGACTCTTGAAGCCTCGGTCGCCCTCTTCCATCACGGCCGTGAAAGTTGTCTCGCGGTAGATGGTGGTCAGCACCCAGTAGGTTTCGGGCTTGAAGTTGTCTATCTCGTGCTGGCGGTTGACGATGAGTGCGAGGGTGGGGGTCTGCACGCGACCTATGGAGAGGACTTGGCGGTTGGAGCCGTATTTCAGGGTGTAGAGCCTTGTGGCATTCATGCCTAATGTCCAGTCGCCTATGGCTCTGCAGAGCCCTGCTTCGTACAGGCTCTGGTACTCGCTCTGGTCTTTCAGCGTCTGGAATCCTTCGCGGATGGCTTCCTCCGTCAGCGACGATATCCACAGCCGTTGGACGGGGCACTTGGCCCCCGCCTTCTGCATCACCCATCGCTGGATGAGTTCACCTTCCTGCCCGGCATCGCCGCAGTTGATGATGCTGTCGGCGGCCTGCATCAGCTTCTCGATGACGGAAAATTGTCGCTCGATACCTTGGTCCTGTTTCAGCTTGATACCGAAACGGGGTGGAATCATGGGCAACTGCGAGAGGCTCCACGACTTCCACATCGGCGTGTACTCGTGGGGTTCCTTCAGCTCACACAAATGCCCGAATGTCCACGTCACCTGGTAGCCGTTTCCTTCTATGTATCCTCCGCAGTCATGGTGTGCACCAAGCACGTTGGCGATGTCACGCGCCACGGAGGGCTTTTCTGCTATACATACAATCATAATCGGGGGGCAAAGGTACACAATTTTTTGGACGCAGAAGTCATTTCTTGCAAAATCCTTGCTGAAAAGCGTGCTTTTAGGATGATTTTACCAAATATATTTGGTCGCTCCACCAAACTTCACTACCTTTGCTCGCTATTTGACCCGATAAGCCCTCGCAGCCCTTCGGAAAGGGCCTCTCTAAGGGCATTTTCGCTATGCTTCTAAACAACAACATTCTATATACCTTAAACATTCATCTTTTAAACAAAAAACTTACTATGGCAGATAGTAAAGAAAGACTCTTCGCGGACTTCACCGCCCCGACCCGTCAGGAATGGCGTGACAAGATTGAGGTTGACCTCAAGGGCGCTGACTACGAGAAGAAAATGGTCTGGAGAACCAACGAAGGCTTCTCCATGCAGCCGTTCTACCTCAAGGAAGACGTGGATCAATTACCCACCGTCAACGCCCTCCCGGGCGAGTTCCCCTACGTGCGCGGCAACAAGAAGGACAACAACGTCTGGTACGTTCGCCAGAACATTGTTGTCAACGACCCCAAGGAGGCCAACGCCAAGGCGCTGGACATCCTCAACAAAGGTGTTGACTCTCTCGGCTTCCGTCTGGGTCACATGGAACTCAGCGCAGAACTGATTGAAACCCTGCTCGACGGCATCCGCTGTGACATCGTGGAAGTGAGCTTCCGCGTCTGTCAGCGCCACGTGCTGGAGCTGGCCGACCTCCTGGTGGCCTATTTCGAGAAGCAGGGCTACGACAAGGAGAAGATTGTCGGCGGCATCGGCTTCGACCCCATCGAGCGGATGCTCATGAAGGGCAAGGATACCACCATGCTCCTGCCCGACATGCCCAAGCTCGTGGAGAAGCTCAAGGACTTCCCCAACCTCCGTTGCGTCATGGTACACTCCGACCTGCTCAACAACAGCGGCGCCTACGTCTATCAGGAACTGGGCTACGCGCTGGCTTGGGGCAAGGAATACCTGGAGCAGCTCGTCAATGCTGGCGTTGATGTCGATCTCGCCGCCAAGAAGATTAAGTTCTACATGGGCATCGGCGGCAACTACTTCATGGAGATTGCCAAGTTCCGTGCCGCCCGTCTCCTCTGGGCACAGATTGTGAAGCAGTACGAGCCCAAGTGCGACTGTGCCTGCAAGATGTGCATCAACGCAGCCACCTCTACTTACAACATGACCCTCTTCGACAGCTACGTGAACATGCTCCGCTCGCAGACTGAGACGATGTCCGCCGCCCTCGCAGGTGTTCACTCCGTGGTGGTGACTCCGTTCGATGCTCCCTACGAGGTTCCCACCGAGTTCGCCGAGCGCATCGCCCGCAACCAGCAGTTGCTGCTGAAGGAGGAGTGCCACTTCGACAAGATTGTGGATGTCAGCGGCGGTTCCTACTTTGTGGAAGAACTGACCGTGGCCATCGCCAAGGAAGCATGGAAGCTGTTCCTCGCCGTTGAGGAAGAAGGTGGTTTCCTCGCTGCCGTCAAGGCTGGAACTATCCAGAATGCCATCAACAGCACGGATGCCGCCCGCCACGCCAATGTCGGCAAGCGCAAGGAGTTCCTCCTCGGCACCAACCAGTTCCCCAACTTCACCGAGACCAGCGAAGGCAAGGCCCCCAGTCCCGTTTGTTGCGACTGCGTCGCAACCCACACCTCCGACGCCGACGTTCCCGCCCTCAAGACCAGCCGCCTCGCCTCTGACTTCGAGACCCTGCGCCTCACCACCGAGAAGGCTGCCAAGCAGCCCATCGCCTTCATGCTGACCATCGGCAACCTCGCCATGCGTCAGGCTCGCGCCCAGTTCTCCTGCAACTTCCTCGCCGCTGCCGGCTACAAAGTCATCGACAACCTCGGCTTCCCGACCGTGGAGGAAGGTGTCGAAGCTGCTGTCAAGGCAGGTGCTGACATCGTGGTGCTCTGCTCCAGCGACGACGAGTATGCTGACTACGGCATCCCCGCATTCAATGCCCTCAAGGCTGCTGACCCCAAGGCCATCTTCATCATCGCAGGCGCACCCGCTTGCTCCGAAGACCTCAAGGCCGCCGGCATCGAGAACTTCATCCATGTGCGTGTTGACCAATTGAAGACTTTGAAGGAACTCAACGCAAAGCTGGGCATCTAAGAGACCCTCCCCTCACCCTCCCTCAAGGGAGGGGGTGGTTACTTAACAAGAATAGATTTATTTTTATAATTAAGAATCATTACATGTAGAATTCCTCCCCACAAGACATTCTACTCTCCCCCTTGAGGGGGAGCGGGGAGGGGGTCCGATCCTATGAAACCAAATTTTAAAGACATAGACATATTTGCTGGCATCGAACAGAAAAACGGTCAGCAATGGCAGCGGGAGAATGGCATCACTGCCAACTGGAAAACTCCTGAACAGATTGATATTCAGCCCGTATATACAAAGGAAGACCTCGAAGGCATGGAGCACCTGAACTTCGCTGCCGGTATTCCGCCCTTCCTCCGTGGCCCGTACAGCATGATGTACCCTTTCCGCCCGTGGACCATCCGTCAGTATGCCGGCTTCTCCACCGCCGAAGAGTCCAACGCTTTCTATCGCCGTAACCTCGCCAGTGGTCAGAAGGGCCTCTCCGTGGCCTTCGACCTGCCCACACACCGCGGCTATGACCCCGACAACGCACGCGTAGTCGGTGACGTAGGTAAGGCTGGCGTGAGCATCTGCTCCTTGGAGAACATGAAGGTGCTCTTCGCAGGCATTCCTCTTAATAAGATGTCCGTCTCCATGACCATGAACGGTGCCGTGCTGCCCGTGCTGGCCTTCTACATCAACGCCGGTCTGGAGCAGGGCGCCAAGCTCGAGGAGATGGCAGGTACCATCCAGAACGATATCCTCAAGGAGTTCATGGTGCGCAACACCTACATCTACCCGCCCGCCTTCTCCATGAAGATCATCGCCGACATCTTCGAGTACACCTCGCAGAAGATGCCTAAGTTCAACAGCATCTCCATCTCCGGCTACCACATGCAGGAAGCCGGTGCCACCGCCGACATCGAGCTGGCTTATACCCTCGCCGACGGTATGGACTACCTCCGCGCTGGTATCAACGCCGGCATCGACGTGGACGCCTTCGCACCGCGCCTCAGCTTCTTCTGGGCTATCGGCGTGAACCACTTCATGGAAATCGCCAAGATGCGTGCCGGACGTCTGCTCTGGGCTAAGATTGTGAAGAGCTTCGGCGCCAAGAACCCGAAGTCCATGGCTCTGCGTACTCACTCGCAGACCTCCGGTTGGTCGCTCACCGAGCAAGACCCCTTCAACAACGTAGGCCGCACCTGTATCGAGGCTATGGCTGCCGTGCTGGGTCACACACAGTCCCTGCACACCAACGCCCTGGACGAGGCCATCGCCCTGCCTACCGACTTCTCCGCACGTATCGCACGTAACACGCAGATTTACATCCAGAACGAGACACAGGTCTGCAAGCACATCGACCCGTGGGCAGGTTCCTACTACGTGGAGAAGCTGACGCAGGAACTCTACCTCAAGGCTTGGGAGCACATTCAGGAAATCGAGAAGCTCGGCGGTATGGCCAAGGCCATCGAGACAGGTCTGCCCAAGATGCGTATCGAAGAGGCTGCCGCCCGCACACAGGCTCGCATCGACAGCGGCGTGCAGACCATTGTGGGTGTGAACAAGTATCGTCTCGAGCATGAGGATCCCATCGACATCCTTGAGGTCGACAACACCGCCGTACGCCTCCAGCAGGAAGAATCCCTGAAGGAACTCCGCGCCAAGCGCGACAACGAGCAGGTCAAGAAGGACCTCGCTGCCATCACCGCCTGCGTGCAGGAGTTTGCCGATGGCAAACGCTCGGAGCACAACCTCCTCGACCTCGCCGTCACCGCCGCTGGCCACCGTGCCACCCTCGGCGAAATCTCCGACGCCTGCGAAGCTGTCGTCGGTCGTTACAAAGCAGTCATCAGAACCATTTCAGGCGTGTATAGTTCAGAAAGCAAGGCCGATGCAGACTTCGAGGAAGCCTGCCGCCTCACCGAAGAGTTCGCAAAACAGGAGGGCCGTCGTCCTCGTATCATGGTTGCCAAGATGGGTCAGGACGGTCACGACCGCGGCGCAAAGGTCGTTGCAACGGGTTATGCCGACTGCGGCTTCGATGTCGATATGGGACCCCTGTTCCAGACGCCCGCCGAAGCAGCCCGCGAAGCCGTGGAGAATGACGTCAACATCGTCGGCGCATCCAGCCTCGCAGCAGGTCACAAGACCCTCATCCCGCAGCTCATCGAAGAGCTGAAGAAGCTCGGCCGCGAGGACATCATGGTCATCGCCGGTGGTGTCATCCCCGCCCAGGACTACGACTTCCTCTACAAGGCAGGCGTCGCCGCCGTCTTCGGCCCTGGCACCTCCGTCGCCAAGGCAGCCTGCGAGATGATGAAGCTCCTCCTCGGCAAGGAATAACAATCTCCCCCCGTCGGTAAGGAGTAACAATCCCCTCGCCAAGGAGTAACAATCTCCCCCATACACACTTATCCCCGCTGCGACCACATCTGTGTCACAGCGGGGATTCCCATTTCTCACCCCCCTTCTACCGCAGGCAATCACCCGTCATTGGTGACCACCCTCCCCCTTTGAGGGGGAGTGAGGAAGGCGTCTGCCTTTACCCGTCATTGGTATTCACTCCCTCCCTCGCTCGGCTCGAAGAGACGCTTGACCCTTCAAGAACAGGGAGGGTGAGGGGTGGGTCTGGATGCATTCGTATATATGTGTTGTCATTTTCGTATATACGTGATTACATTTTCGTCCGTACGTGCTGCTGCGAACTGGGTGTGAATGACAGATGACAGATGACAGTTTTAGATGTGTGCCCTATCCCTCTGAGAGGAGGGGGAAGATGGATATAGAGGAGGGGGAAGATGGATATTTATAACGTCTTTTATAAAAATTAATAATATAGTAATAATAGTATATTTAATAATATATTTAGATTATTATTTGTTTACATAGATTATTAAGTAAATTTTCATAATTAGTTTACAAAATAATATTTTCGAAGATTGACGGATGGATTCTCGGAGATTGACGTTTAAAACATTTATTCCCAGCGATTAAGATTCGACGTCAATCGTCATCAATCTAATCGTCAATCTTTATAAATAATTATGCGTTGTTACTTATTATAGTCTATTTCTTGAAGGATTCTTGAAGAGAAGAGGCGGGGGAACCCCGCATATAGAAACTGTCATCTGTCATCTGTCACGTGTGGTTGTCAGTCAGACATTATTGGGAACGAATTATGCAATGGGGAAGAAGAGAACCAGATAATCGGTGCCCATGCCATACAGCTAATATAGGAAAGGGAATTCCTGGGCGTAATCAGCGAGCTCATGCCGCAGAACTGGCAAGACCAGGACATCCGTCAGCTCGCCTGTTACTTCTATTCCAAGTACTTACATTTCTTCGTCTAGTCGTCCGCTCCAGAGGTATTTCTTGGTCTCGCGGGCGGCGACGCCGTTGAGCAGCAGGAGGGCGATGAGGTTGGGGATGGCCATGAGGGCGTTCATGGTGTCGGCGATGTTCCAGATAACATCGAGGCTGATGATGCTGCCGAAGAAGAGGGCGACGATGTAGAGGATGCGGTAGAAGCGGTTGATGTGCTGGCGCTCGATGTAGTTGACGGCACTCTCGCCGTAGTAGCACCACCCGAGGATGGTGCTGAAGGCGAAGGTGAGGATGCCGAAGGTGAGGAGGGGTGCGCCGACATAGGGTATCTTGGAGAAGGCTACCTTGGTGAGGGCGGCGCCGTCGGCGTAGGTGATGTCGGGGTAGGCGAGGATGCTGCTGACGAGCACGAGGCCGGTGAGTGCGCAGATGATGACGGTGTCCCAGAAGGTGCCTGTGCTGCTGACCAATGCCTGGCGGACGGGGTTGCGCGTCTGGGCTGCTGCTGCTACGATGGGTGCGCTGCCCATGCCGCTCTCGTTGGAGAAGAGGCCGCGTGCGATGCCGTAGCGGGCGGCCATCATCACGGTGGCGCCGACGAAGCCGCCGCCTGCTGCCGACGGGTTGAAGGCAGACTTCACGATGAGCTGGAGGGCGGGCCACACGTAACTGCCGTTCATGCAGAGGATGACCACGCAGCCCAAGACATAGAGGGCGGCCATGAAGGGGACGAGGATGGTGCAGACGCGGGCTATGGACTTCACGCCGCCCATGATGACCAGCGCCGTAAGGCCGCAGACGAGGAGGCCCACTATCCACGTGGGCACGCCGAAGGTCTCGTTGGCCAGCAGGGCGATGGAGTTGGCCTGCACGGTGCATCCGATGCCGAAGCTGGCGAGGGCGGTGAAGCAGGCAAAGAGGAGGGCCATCCACTTCATACCCAGCCCGAGTTCCAAGGCGTACATGGGACCTCCGTAGGTGCGCCCGTCGTCGCCGCGGACGCGGTATTTTACGGCCAGCAGCCCTTCGGCGTACTTGGTGGCCATGCCGAAGATACCTGTCAGCCAGCACCATAGCACGGCGCCTGGGCCTCCGAGGGCGACGGCGGTGGCTACGCCCACGATGTTACCCGTGCCGATGGTGGCGGCGAGTGCTGTGGCGAGTGCCCCGAACTGCGACACGTCGCCCGTGGCTCCCTTATCCTTCTGCACAGAGAGGCGAATGCCCGTCAGGAGCTTGCGCTGGGGAACGCGCAGGCGCAGGGTCAGGAACACATGGGTACCCAGCAGGAGGATGATCATGGGCCATCCCCATAGGAAGGAGCTGAGTTGGGTGAAGAGGTTGTTGATTGCATCCATGGGCAGAGGGGCTACATGTGGGAGAAGGCCGGGTCAGAGGGCTGTGATGCTGATGGCGAAGCCGCCGCCGGGGGCCTCTGTGAGTTTCAGCGTGTCGCCGGCTTTCACTTTTTTCTTGCTGATGGTGTATGCCTTGGGGTTGGTCTCGTAGTGTGCGTCCTTGGCGTCGGCGTAGATGGTGGCCTCGTATTTGCGTCCTTTCTCGAGGAAATCGAGGCGGATGACGGACTGGTGCCCGTTCTCGTCGCACTTGCCGCCGATGAACCAGTTGTCGGTGCCCTTGGCCTTGCGTGCTACGGTGATGTAGTCGGCGGGTTCGGCCTCGAGGTAGCGGCTGTCGTCCCAGTCGCAGGCAACGTCGCGGATGAACTGGAAGGCGGGTGCGAGGTCCTCGCGCTCGTAGTGCTCAGGCAGGTCGGCGGCCATCTGCAGGGGCGAGTACATCGTCAGGTAGAGGGCGAGCTGTCCGGCCACGGTGGTGCGCACCCATGAGGTGTTTTGTGACCAGGTGCTGAGCTGTGTCTCGAGTATGCCTGGGGTGTAGTCCATGGGTCCTCCCTGCAGGCGGGTGAAGGGCAGGATGCAGGTGTGGTCGGGTCGGTTGCCTCCGAAGGCCTCGTACTCCGTGCCGCGTGCGCTCTCGTTGCCGACGAGGTTGGGGTAGGTGCGGCAGAGACCGGTGGGACGGGTGGCTTCGTGGGCGTTGACCATGACGTGGTGGCGGGCAGCCTCCTGGATGCAATAGAGGTAGTGATTGTTCATGGACTGCGAGTAGTGGTGGTCTCCGCGCGGGATGATGTCGCCCACGTAGCCGCTCTTGACGGCATCGTAGCCGTAGTCGTTCATCAGCTGGTAGGCGTTCTCCATATGCCGCTCGTAGTTCTGGGTGGAGCTGCTGATCTCGTGGTGCATCATGAGCTTGACGCCCTTGCTGTGGGCGTAGTCATTGAGGGCTTTGAGGTCGAAGTCGGGGTAGGGTGTGACGAAGTCGAAGACATCGCGCTTCCACATATTCGCCCAGTCTTCCCAACCTACGTTCCACCCCTCGACGAGCACCTGATCCAGACCGTTGTTGGCGGCGAAGTCGATGTAGCGGCGCACTTTCTCGTTGTTGGCGGCGTGGCGTCCGTGGGGCTTGGAAGTTGAAAAGTTGAAAGGTTGAAACGTGGAAGGGTTCAGGCCCTTGAAGTCGGACAGCTGGATGGAGGGTTGGTCGTCGGTGTAGTGCCAGTTGCTTTTGCCGACAATCATCTCCCACCACACGCCGCAGTACTTCGTCGGGTGAATCCAGCTGACATCCTCGAGTACGCAGGGTTCGTTGAGGTTGAGGATGAGGTTGCTGGAGAGCATGTCACGTGCGTCGTCCGAGACGATGATGGTTCGCCAAGGTGACTGGCAGGGTGTCTGCATGGCACCTTTCAGGCCTGTGGCGTCGGGCGTGAGGTGGCTGACGAAGGTGAAGGGCTTGGGCAGGGGTGCGCGTGCCGGCAGCGGATTGGGCGTGTAGGCGTTGCTGCCTCCTTCGAGCTTGGTGGTGAGCGCTTTCGTCTCATTATCCACGAGTTCGAGGTGCATGGTGGCGTAGTCCACGCAGGCTGCTTCGTGGATGTTGATGTAGAGGCCGTCGTCGGACTTCATCTGCAGAGATGTCTGTACGCCGGTGGGGGAGAAGACGGCGACGGAGGAGTTGCCCCAGTTGACGGCATCGTGGAAGCGGCTGCGGATTTCGCTGAGGTGTGACTGCTGGGTCATTTGCTCCTGTGTGTCGTAGTCGCCGGGCAGCCACCATGCGGTGTGGTCGCCAGCCATGCGGAACTCCGTGCGCTCGTCCTGGATGAGGAAATAGACGAGGTCGGGCTGGGCGGGGAACTCGTAGCGGAAGCCGAGGCCGTCGTCGAAGAGGCGGAAACGGAGGATGATGTGGCGGGGGGAGGTGGAACCCGATGCTGATGCATCGGGCACAGGGGCGGAGGCGGAGGAGGAAGCAGAGGGGACGGAGGCGGATTGCAGGAGGGTGACGGCGAGCTCGTTGTAGTGGTTGCGGATGTCGCGGGTCTCGCCCCATACGGGCTGCCATGTCTCGTCGAAGGTGCTTGTCTCTGTCTTCTCCACTTTGAAGCCATCAATGAGGTCTGTTTCGTTCAAGCCCTTGCTGGCATGTTTGTCCCTTGCCAGCTCCAAGCCCAGATGGGAGGGCAGGATGACGGGCTTGCCCTTGTAGGTCAGCTCGTACTGCGGGCGGGTGCCGTCCAAGGAGAAGGTGAGGACGAGATTGCCGGAAGGAGAGGATATGGAAGAACCACCCTCCTGCCCCTCCCCAAAGGGGAGGGCGGTGGTTACTTTTGCAGATAGCGAGGTCGCTGCAACGATGAATAATAAAAGAAGTGAGAATCTTGTGTTCATTTTGTTTTTGTTTGGTTATTATTTCCCTTCCTTACAGAGAGGGGCAGAGGGGTGGGGATTATATTCTATTGCCTTTAACAATCATTTCGCGAATGCCTTCTGTGAACGATTTGTCGTTCTTGAGGTCCTCGATGTTGAGGTGCATGCGGTAGCGCCAGTAGTGACGTGGGTTGGCGGGGATGTTGATGCGCTCGGCGTTGGCATCCTTCAGGCGCAGGTGTTCGTCGATGGCGAGCCAGTCCTGCAAGGCGATGACACAGAGCATGGACGGGCAGTCGAGGTGCCGCTGGATGATGACTCGTGCGAGTTTGCTGGAGAGGGGATGCGGAGCGGGGCCATCGTAGCCGAGGATGCTGTTGTAATATTCCTGTGTGCGTCCGAAATCCTCGTCCCACCACATGCGCAGGGTTGGTGTGTCGTGGCTGCTGATGGTAGCCACGCTGCGGCGCGGGTTGCGTTCCACGTGCCCGAAGCGTACCCAGGGTTCCTTGGGCATGGATTCGAGTTCGAGGCTGAGGATTCCCAGCTCGTCCATGACCCACTGGACGCAGGCCGGCACCATGCCGAGGTCTTCGGCGCAGCAGAGCATGCGTGTGGCGCGCACCAGCTTGGGCAGCTTCTGCATGGCCTCTTCGTACCAGAACTGGTTGTTGCGATGGTAGAAGTATTGTTCGTAGAGGGTGTCGAAGGCGTGCTTCTCCTGGTCGGAGAGTGCGGCGTAGGCCTGGGTCTTCTGTGCAGAGATGCGCGGATGGAAGACCTCGGGGTTCTTGTGGTCGCGGAGGAAGAGGAAGTCCGTGGAGAAAACCTCGCCCTCCGAGGTTGCCTTAATGATAGGACACGTCGTATTCTTCAGCGTCTCGTGGCTGATGCCGTAGCTGTAGATTTCATCGCGGCTGAGGGCGAGGGCAGGGGAGAACTGTCCGAGCAGACCGCTCTTGACGGGCATGGGGATTTCCCATATGCGGAAGAAGCCGAGCACGTGGTCAATGCGGTAGGCATCGAAGTAGCGGGACATGTTGTGGAAGCGACGTTCCCACCACTGGCAGCCGTCGCGCAGCATCTCGTCCCAGTTGTAGGTGGGGAAGCCCCAGTTCTGGCCGTCCTCGGCAAACTCATCGGGCGGAGCACCAGCCTGGCCATTGAGGTTGAAGTAACGGGGTTCTTGCCAGACGTCGCAGCCGTGGCGGGCTACGCCGATGGGGATATCACCTTTAAGAATTACGCCGCGCGTGCGTGCGTAGGCGTGCACCGCGCTGAGTTGCTGGGCAAGGATGAACTGCACGAAGTACCAGAAGGCGACGTCGCTCAGTTGTGTGCCAATCTTCGAAAGTTCTTTCCGGTCTTGCTCGTCCCACTTGCGATGATCCGGCCATTGGCTGAAATCGCCGGTGCCGTATTTGTCGCGCAGGGTGCAGTACTGGGCGTAGGGTACCAGCCACGATTCGGATTCCTCAAAGAATGATAGGAATTCAGCCGTTGCCAGCACCTTCTTTCCTTCCTGCTCAAAGAGTAGTCGGAGGTATTCCAGCTTGGCGTTGTTCACGCGCTCGTAGTCAATCTGCTGGAGGGCATTCAGCTCCATGCGTAGTGCCTCGAAACGTTCGATGTCTGCCTTCTTCTTCAGTTTGGGCAGGGCTGCGAGTTCCACATATTGCGGATGGAGTGCAAAGACGCTGATGCAGGAATAAGGGTAGGAGTCGGTCCAGGTGTGGCTGCTGGTGGTGTCGTTGATAGGCAGGATTTGCAGCAGTCGCTGACCTGTTGTGGCCACCCAGTCCACCATCATCCGTAGGTCACCGAAATCACCTACGCCAAAGCTGCGGCGTGAGCGGAGCGAGAAGACGGGAATCAATGTTCCTGCCACGCGGAAGTCTTCGGGTGCGTCCATCCAGGCATCTCGCTGTACGACAGGGAGGGATGGGTCAGAGACCTCCTTGGGGTCAAAGCTGTGGGGACAGAATACCCACTCGGTACGTTTCTCGCGTCCTTGCCAGGTGACGGTGTAGAAGTATTCAATCGGTTTCTCTGTGGTCAGGCTGCAATACCAGATGACACCCTCGTGGGTGCTCATCGGGTAGTGTGTCTGTGAGCCGTCGTGGTGGAGGACATTCAGGAAAAGGTCTTCGCCGTAGATAGTACGGTATTCGATTTCAAATCTGATATTCATAGGGGGGAAAAGGTTGAAATGTTGAAAAGTTGAAACGTTGAAATGTTGAAGACGGCCGATGTTTTTTCGTAATAACGTAATAACGAAATAACGTGATAACGAAGGCCGTGAAAAGGGGGGTTATTGGGCTTTCTTCTCTTTGATGAAGGTGACGCAGAGGGCACCGGCGGCGAGCAGTACGCCAGAGACAATCATCATGGATGACTGGTGGTGCCCAATCAGCGAGAGCACGGAGCCTCCGCACAGGGCGGCGATAATCTGCGGCAGACAGATGGTGCCGTTGAACAGGCCGAGGTAGGCGCCCATGTGACCGTAGCCTTGCAGGGCATTCGTCACAATGGTGAAAGGCATCGCAAGCATGGCTGCCCAACCGCAACCGATAAGCAGGAAGGGGATAATCTGCAGATACTTGTCGGGGCAGAAAGGTATCAGGGCGAAACCCAGACCGCCGAGTAGGAGGCTGATGGCGTAGGCCATCTTGGAGCTCTTGAAGCGGGGAAGTACCAGCGCCCAGCAGACGCTGCCCATGGCCTGGATGGCATAGAGAACGCCCGTCCAGTTGCCTGCCACCTGGTAGGCCTCGTTAGCGGGGTCGGTGGTTCCCCACACGGTCTCGCTGACGGCATCGACCACGTAGGTCCACATATACAGGAAGGCAGCCCAGCAGAAGAACTGCACGAGACCCACCTTCCAGAAGGTGGAGGGAGCGTTCTTCAGGAGGGTGAACCAGTTGGCAGAAGAATCTCTGGCTTTTCCGGCATCTCCGGCTTGTCCGTTATATTGGTTGTATAGTTCTGGTGGCCACTCTTTCACCTTCGAAACCGTGTAGATGACGCAGAGGATGAGGATGGCGGCACCCACATAGAAGGACCAGATGACGGAGTCGGGAACCACGCCCTCTGGAGCAACGTTCTTCAGACCAATCCACGTGAAGAAGAAGGGAAACACGAAGCCTACTACCGAGCCGGCGTTGCAGAGGAACGACTGAATGCTGTAGGCCTTGGCTTTCTGCTCCTCGTTGACCATGTCGCCAACCAACATCTTGAACGGCTGCATGGCCATGTTGATGGAGGTGTCGAGGAGCATCAGCATCAGCAATCCGAAAATCATGACTGCAGAAAGGCTCAGTCCCAGCGAGCCGGAATTGGGCAGCAGGCACATCACGGCCACCGCTACGGCTGCCCCTATAAATAAATAAGGTATGCGACGGCCGAAGCGTGTCCAGGTGCGGTCGCTCAGAGTGCCGACAATGGGTTGTACGATGATGCCCATCAGCGGGGGCAGGATCCAGAAGTAACTCAGGTCATGAGGGTCGGCACCGAGGGTGCGGAAGATGCGGCTGATGTTGCTGCTTTGCAAGGCGTAGGCTATCTGCACGCCGAAGAACCCGAAACTCAGGTTCCAAAGGTTCCAAAAGGATAAATTAGGTTTCTGCATATATTGAAATGTTGAAATGTTGAAATGTTGAAAGGTTGAAAAATTGAAATATTGGGACGGCAGCTGATTTGTCGTAATAACGTAATAACGGGAAAACGTAATAACGAAGGCCGTGAAGAGTGACAACGGGACTTATGGGTTGATTGGTCTGGTGGTTCCTCGGATGATGAGGCGGGTCTTGACCACGCGCTTTTCGATTTTGTTCATGGGGGTGAGGCCCTCCACTTTGTCGAGCAGTATATCCACTGCCTCCTTTCCCACCTGGTTGCCTCGCTGTTCCACGGTTGTCAGAGGTGGGTCGCATGCGATGGCACGTTCACCGTTGGTGAATCCGCAGATGCTGAAATCCTCGGGCACCCGCAGTCCCATGCGCTTCACAGTATAGAGGATGCCGATGGCGGTGTCATCGTTCACGGCAAAGGCTGCATCGGGGGGATTTGCACTCGCCAGGAGTTCTGGGGTGATGATTTCGGCATCCGCGCGGTTGTCACAAATCAGATGCAGGCTGTCGTCAGGACTGATGCCCGCTTTCAGGAGCGCGTCGCGATAGCCGTTGTAGCGGTTCTTGGAAATCTCCAGATGCATGTCCGAGCCATAGAAAGCGATGCGGCGGCATCCCGTCTGGATGAGGTGGGCGACGGCATTGTAGGCTCCCATGTAGTCATCGACCACGACACGGTTGGTGTTCAGGCCCGTGCAAATCCGGTCGTAGAAGACCAGTGGCATTCCAGCATTCATCAATTGCTGGTAGTGCTCGTAGTGGGTGGTGTCCTTGGCCTGAGATACGATGACCCCGCAGACACGCAGCCCCAGCATAGACTGACAGATATGTTCCTCGTGCTCGAAACGTTCTTTGCTCTGAGCAGCAATAATACGGTAGCCTCGTAGACTGGCTTGCTCCTCTATTCCAGAGAGGATGGTGGAGAAATAATAATGAGTGAACTGAGGCACGATGACCCCAATGAGCTTGGAAGGAGCGGAGTGGCTCAGACGCAGCGAACCAGCCAGCTCGTTGGGCAGGAAGTTGTGCTCACGGGCATAGCGCTGGATGCGCTCGCGCTGGTCGGGACTGATGAGTGGGCTATCCTTGAGCGCACGCGAAACCGTGGATGCGGAAACACCCAGTTCCCGTGCGATATCCTTCATCGTCAAGGCTCTTTTTTCGCTCATATTGCTGTTATTTGTCGGCAAATGTAGGCAAAAGTAGTAAGTCGGCGTCAATTTGTATTTGCGAATTTGCGTCTTTAGTAGTGCAAACGATTGCATACTCCTTTTTGTTGATTTATGTCAAAAAGTGTTACAAGGTATGCTTCTCCTTTGTACATTTGCAGCGTCAAACAGAAATCAGCTACCCTTATTGTTACGTTTTTTGAGTCCAAAAACACTAAATAATACGTAATTACATTTAAAAACTAAAAACTCAAAACAAAGAATGATGAAGCAGGTAAAAGTTAGAATTCCATTGCGAATTCTCGCCCTCCTATGTGGGCTATTCATCTCCTTGGGTTCCTTCGCACAGGTAACTGTGAAAGGTAATGTTAAGGACGATACCGGCGAACCTGTCTTTGGTGCTACCGTCCGCGTGGTCGGACAGCAAGGTGGCACGTCGACGGACTTCGACGGTAATTTCTCTATTCAGGCGCCGCAAGGTGGCCAGATTACAATCTCCTTCATGGGCTTCCAGACCGTCACCGTTCCTGTACGTCCGACCATCAACGTGACGATGCAGGAAGATGCCAAATTGCTGGAGGACGTCGTTGTCATCGGTTATGGTACTGTCAGAAAACATGACTTGACAGGATCGGTTTCTACCTTGAAACCCGATGAGAAGAACCACGGTGTGATTACCAATGCCCAGGACATGATTCAGGGCAAGATTGCAGGTGTTACTGTTACCAATGGTGGCGGTATGCCTGGTGGTGGTGCCACGATTCGTATCCGTGGTGGTTCCTCGCTGAATGCCAGCAACGACCCGTTGATTGTTATCGACGGACTGGCAATGGACAATCAGGGTGTCAAGGGCCTTGCTAACCCCTTATCTATGGTGAATCCGCAGGACATCGAGAGCTTCACAGTCCTGAAGGATGCTTCTGCCACCGCCATCTACGGTAGCCGTGGTTCTAATGGTGTCATCATCATTACCACCAAGAAAGGCCGCAAGGGCCAAAAGGCGCATGTCAGCTACAATGGCAACTTCACCTTCTCTGCCCGTCAGAAGTCGCTCGATGTTCTTAATGCCGGTGACTATCGTGATTTCGTGAACAGCTACTATGGAGCCGGTTCCAAGGCTGCGGGTCTGTTAGGTAATGCCGATACGGACTGGCAGAAGGAAATCTATCGCGGAGCCTTTGGTATTGACCACAATATCACCGTCAGCGGAGGCTTTAAGAACATGCCTTATCGCGTGGGCGTCGGATATACCAATCAGGATGGTATCTTGAAGACTTCTTCCTTCGAGCGTACCACGGCCAGCATCAACCTCAATCCGTCTTTCCTGGATGATCACCTTAATTTTAATATTAATGGTAAGTTCATGTATGCTCACAACCGTTATGCCAATGATGCCGCTATCAGTGATGCCGTGCGTATGGATCCCACTCAACCCGTAAGAAGTAGCGATGCTGCATACAACAACTACAACGGCTATTTTGAGTGGACGGCTGATGGCCAATCTTATCAGGATCCTTCTTATCCTACCATCATGAACACCTACGCCTCTTCCAATCCCGTGGCCCGGCTGAATGAAAAGAACGACCGTGCCAACTCCTTCGACTATATGGGTAATGTAGAAGTGGACTACAAAATTCATGGCTTCGAAGATCTTCGCCTTCACATGAACTTCTCGGGTGACTGGAGTAATGGTAAACAGAAGACAACCTACGAGCCTTGGGGACCATCGAACTTCTATTATGGAAACGATGGCTATTCCAAGGAGAGCAAATACAACCTCATCTATTCTGCTTATGCCCAGTACTACAAGGACTTCAACGACAACCATCACTTCGACATTATGGGTGGTTACGAGTGGAGCCACAAGAAATATTGGGGTGAAAGCTCTTTTACCGGCCTCTATCCTACCACTTCACAACTTACCGACGAGACGACGGGAGCAGCTTTGGCAGGGACACAATATAAGCCGTCTAACGGCGTGTGGGAGCAGGAGAGCTATCTCGTCAGCTTCTATGGCCGTGCCAACTACACCCTCTTGAATCGTTATATGCTGACAGGTACTGTTCGTTACGATGGTTCCAGCCGCTTCAAGGAGCATTGGGCTCTCTTCCCCTCCGCTGCTTTTGGCTGGCTGATTAGCGAAGAGAAGTTCCTGAAGAACGCTACCTGTCTCGATGAACTGAAATTGCGCCTCGGCTGGGGTAAGACCGGTCAGCAGGATGGTATCGGCAACTATAATTACTTTGCATCCTACAACACCAATATTAACAACACAGACGGTCGCTACCCGATTTCTGGTGTCAATGCCAATGGTCTGCTTTATCGTCCTGATGCATACAACGAGAACCTGAAGTGGGAAACCACCACGACCTACAATGCAGGTCTGGACTTCAGCTTCTGGAAGAACCGCTTCTCTGGTAGCGTGGATTACTACTACCGCAAGACCACAGACCTGATTAACTATTCATACGTAGCCGCAGGTACGAATTTCCGTAACCAAGTTATCTCGAACATCGGTTCGCTGGTCAACCAGGGTGTTGAAGTCATGCTGACTGTCCGTCCCATTGTGACGAAGGACTGGATGTGGGAAATCACCGGTAACTTCACCTACAACCACAACGAAATCACCGAACTTACCGGAGAATCGTCAGTCGTTATGACAGGTGGCATCTCTTCCGGTACGGGTAATATGGTTCAGGCACAAGCTGTTGGTCATCCCGCAAATTCCTTCTACGTCTTCCAGCAGGTGTATGACCAGAACGGTATTCCACTCGAAGGCGTCTATGTGGATCGCGATGGCGATGGCAAGATTTCGGAGAACGACCGTTACTTCTACAAGAGCCCTCACGCTCCTTACACGGCAGGCCTGAGCACCCGCTTGCAATTCAAGGGTTGGGACCTTGGTATCGGACTCCGTGCCAACTTCAACAACTATGTCTATTGGGATAAGGAAGCTGGTTATGCCAACACAGCTAAGCGCTACGACAGTTCCTTCAACTATCTTCAGAACACGATTCCCTCGGCACGCGAGAACAACTGGTCGACTTACGACTACGTTCTTTCTGACTACTTCGTACACAACGCAACCTTCCTGAAGTGCGATAATATCACGTTGGGTTACTCCTTCGAGACGAAAGACAACTTCCTCAGCGGTCGTGCTTACGTGAGTGCCTCCAATGTCTTCACGGTGACGAAGTACCCAGGTATTGACCCCGAAGTGTTTGGCGGCATCGACAACAACATGTATCCTCGCCCCTTCACCATTCAAGCTGGTGTGACACTTGATTTCTAAACGACAACCCCTAAAAAAGAGTAAGTAATTATGAACTTCAAACTATTCAAACATATTCTTCCCGCAACAGCCGTAGTGCTGTCTGCTGGACTGAGCTCTTGTGTAGGAGACTTGGATGTCACACCTATCGATCCCAGTACCACGATGGAGGTGAATGAGCCCAGTCTTTATACCAAGTGCTATGCGACAATGGCTTTGGCCGGCAATACGGGTGCCAATGGCGACTGCGATATCGACGGTCTCGACGGCGGTACGACAGGTTTCGTCCGTCAGCTATGGAATGCCAACGAACTCACGACCGATGAGGCCATCTGTGCTTGGGGCGACCCTGGTATCCCTCAGTTCAACTACAACCAATGGGATGCCTCCCACCCGATGTTGCAGGGCTTCTACTATCGTCTGACAACCAGCATCTCCTACTGCAACCTTTATCTTGACAAATGTGCAGGCGTGGATGCTACACGCGAAGCAGAAGTACGTTTCCTGCGTGCTCTCTTCTACTACCATCTCATGGATTGCTTCGGCAATGTTCCATTCTCCACCGAAGTTGCTCTGGAGTCTCCCAAGCAGATTGCTCGTGCCGACCTCTTCAAATGGATTGAAAGCGAACTGAATGCCGTGGTCGGCAACATGCTGCCTCCCGCTGCCAGAACGAGTGCCAACGAGGGTTATGGACGCGCTGACCAGGATGCCGTAAACCTGTTGCTGGCCCGTATGTACCTCAATGCAGAGGTGTACACGGGCAGTGCACGTTGGTCTGATGCCAAGACGTATGCAGAGAAGGTTATCAACGGTCCCCACAAGCTGTGGACAACGGGTAAGAACGGCTGGAGTGCCTACCAGATGCTCTTCATGGGCGATAATGGAGAGAGCGGTGCTTCGCAGGAAGCTATCCTCCCGCTGTTGCAGGATGGTAATACGACTACTTCCTGGGGTACAAGCCTCTTCGTGATGGCTTCCTGCTGGAAGGACGATATGGATGTCTATGGTGACTATGGAACCAAGGAGTATTGGGCAGGAAACCGCGCTCGCAAGCAGTTGATTGCTAAGTTCTTCCCCAACGGCGATGCTCCTCAGGACAGCATTCACAATACGGCTCGTGCTGCTAATGACAACCGTGCTCTTTTCTATGGAAAAGGACGTACCTTGGAAGTGACAAAGCCCAGTGAGTTCACGTCAGGCTTCAGCGTGGGTAAGTTCCGCAATACCTATTCAACAGGTGCCAACCCCCACAACTCCCAGTTCGTGGATACCGACTATTTCCTGATGCGTGCCGCAGAGGCTTATCTCATTGCTGCCGAGGCTGACCTGCGAGAGGACAACAACCTCTCCGATGCTGGTCTGGGATACATCAACGCCCTGCGCAGCCGCGCCAATGCTTCTGCTGTGACCAAAGACAATTGCACACTCGACTACATCCTTGATGAACGTTCACGTGAGCTGTACTACGAAGGCTTCCGTCGCACGGACCTCATTCGTTATGGTTACTTTGCGAGCGGCGATCTCAAAAACCTCTGGGAGTGGAAAGGTGGCGTACAGAACGGACAGGGCTTTGAAGAATTTCGTAACGTCTTTGCTATCCCTTCCGAGGATATCAATGCCAATACCAACCTGAAGCAGAATCCCGGTTACTAATCTCTAAAGATGCAAACGAACATGAAAAAGATATTTTCCTATGCGATGTTGCTGCTCTGCGGCACACTTGCTTTCACGGCTTGCAGCGATGACAACAAATCGAACCCCACGATTGTACAACCGACGGAGTTCAGCATGTTTCAGCCGTCTGTAGGCACAGCCACTATCGACCTCCAGAGTTCCGAGACTATCGAACTGTCCTGGACTCTGCCCGTCTTCACCGACTACGGCGCTCCTATTATTCCTAACTTCGTCATTCAGGTCTCTCCTACAGGCTCCTTCACTCAGCAGTTTGATAGCAAGAAGAAGGACAATACGGGAGCTGACTACATCGAAATCGACCAGACCTTCAATGCCGCTGTCGGTAAGGTGAATACCGAAACCTTTGATCTGGCTCTCCAGCAACTGCTGGGCTGGGCTGGTGAAGATGCTGTTCCTGCAACCCTTAATGTCGCTATCCGTGCCATCGCTTCTGTCCGCGATGCCTCTTTCCGTGACTACAGCACCATCATCTCCTCCAACACGGTCAGTTTGAATGTGATTCCTTATTACATCAATCTTGCCCCGACTATTTGGTACATGGTTGGTAATAACATTGGTTCCTCTTCGTGGAGCAACAGCGCCGATGGTGCAGGCAACGGCCTGATTCCTCTGCTGCCGAGCAGCACGGAAGATGGCGTGATAACCTACACAGGTTACTTCACCTCTGGAACGCAGTTCAAGTTCATCCTCACTCCTGGCAGCTGGGACGACCAGTTGAACTTTGAGAATGTGGACGATCCTGATGGCACCATTATCTCTGATGAGGATGGCGACAACCACAATATCGGTATCCAATCAGATGGTTACTATACAATCAAGATTGCTACAGGTACCAAGAAGATAACCATCGAGGCCTACACGTCAGATTCTCCTGTGAAGGTCTTCACCAGTATGGGAATGCCCGGTTCGTACAATGAATGGGATCCTGCCAAAAATGCAATGACCGCTTGTGAGTCGCTCAATGGCGAGAATCATATCTGGATGGCTACATTCGAGCAGGAGGCTGATGGCGAAGTGAAGTTCGCTGCCGATGGAGCATGGGACAACAACTGGGGTTCCGAAGCCTTCCCGTATGGTACAGGTACCAATGGTGGTGCTAATATCCCGTATGTGGCAGGTTCCTACACGGTATTCCTCAATGACATCACCGGCCAGTATTACTTTATTGCTAACGAAGAAACAGAAGAATAAGACAACGCTATGAAAAAGTTCATGTATATTGCAGCGGCAGCCCTCCTTGGGCTGACCGCCTGCACCGAAGACTACAAGGATTGGAAACTGCAGGAGCAGCCCACCCAGCCCGCTACGGTAACATTCGGTAATGGCACTGTGACGGAGGTGGCTTCCATCGACCTCAATGCAATCCCAGAGGGACAGGAAATGATTCAGGTGGCTTCCATCGCGGCACCCTCGACCACCGATGCCTCCTACAAGCCTGTCTATACCCTTGACATTGGAGAGAACAGCTACCCGCTTGATGAGCAAGGACAGATCTCCGTCTCAGAACTGCAGAACATCCTGTCCAACCTCTATGGACGTAAGCCCGTGGAACGTTCTGTTACTGCCACCGTCAGTATGTGGCTTGACAACGGAACCACCGCTGTTAAGACAGCGACCTCGGCCCCGTTCACCATCAAGGCCACTCCGCAGGCACCTGTCATAGAGAGTGCTTACTACATCACAGGAACCGTCAATGGCTGGAATAACAGCGATACTACTTATAAGTTGGATAATGGCGGAGCAGATCCTTACGAGAAACCCGTATTCTCAACCCTGATTCCCGCAACAGAGGATGGTAGCAAGATAGAGTTCAAGGTTACACCCGAAAGTGGACTGGGTGATTGGAGCAAGTGCCTCACTGCAAGTGACGAGGAAGGCAAGTTCCTCTTTGATAACGCTGGCGGCAACATTGTCATTGAGCCAGACAAGGATGCTTTGTTCTATCGGGTCGAATTCAATATGCTCGAACAGACTTATAAGGTGACATCCGTTGGCTTTGCAGAATTTATCTACGAAATTGGTAACGAGAGTGGTTGGGGTGAGCCTCATGCCCTCCATGGAAATGGCCAGGGACAGTATAATGCTGTTATCTATCTCAATGGTGAGTTCAAGTTCAAACCCAACAAGGACAATTGGGATGGCGACTGGGAGAAAGCCAGTGGCGACGGCACAGGCGGTACGCTCACCGCTGACGGTGGTCCTAACGTGGACGGCGTTGAGGCTGGCTTCTATTTTGTCGAAGTAGATTTGAAGGCCATGACCTACAAGCTCACGGCTGTCTCTTCCATCAGTATTATTGGTAACGGTGGCGACTGGAATACAGACATCGAGTTGACCTACAACGAGAACATGAAATGCTGGGAGGCTCGTACTGCATTGGCTGCTGGTGAATTCAAGTTCCGTGCTAACCACGATTGGGCTATCAACTGGGGCGGTTCCTTCGAAGACCTCACCCAGGGAGGAGCAAACCTCAGCGTGGCAGAGACTGGTGACTATGTCATCCGGCTGTTCCTCAGTGACGAAGCTCCTGCTCACTGCACCGTTGCACGTGACTATGGTTTCCCTGATTTCATCTACGAAATCGGCAACGAGGGCGGCTGGAGCACCAGCCATCCTCTCCTCGGCAACGGCCAAGGTCAGTACGAAGGCATCTACTACCTTGATGGTGAGTTCAAGTTCAAGCCCAATGCAGACAACTGGGATGGTGACTACGAACGTCTCAGCGGTGATGACCTTCAGGGCGTACTCACACCCGATGGCAGTGGCAACGTGGGTAATGCAGCAGCAGGAATGTACAAAATCAATGTTGATCTTGCAGCTATGACCTATCAGCTCACAGCTCTCACCATTGGCATCATCGGTAATGGTGGTGACTGGGAAAACGATATTGATTTGGCCTACAATGTCGAGGCTGGCTGTTTGGAAGTCATCACAGAGCTGGCTGCCGGCGAGTTTAAGTTCCGCGCTAACCACGGCTGGGACATCAACTGGGGTGGCTCGTTTGACAACCTGACACAGGATGGTGCAAACCTTAGCGTGACAGAGGCCGGTACCTACAAGGTACAGCTCTTCCTCAGCTATACAGGCAAGCACTACTGCACCGTTACAAAGCAGTAAGTTACCATACCCTTAGCACAGCATCTGGCCGAATCCTTAGAGATTGACGCCACAAGTGCTAAGGGTTCCTCCTACAACCCTTAAGGGTTCTTCGCCGAACCCCTAAGGGTTATTTTCTAACTTCTTTTTACTCTTTCTACAATGAAGAAACTTCCTTTTCTCCTTTTCGCCCTATGCCTCTCTGTTTTCATCATGGGCGGATGTGGTGATGATCCCGTCGAGCCAACTCCGACTCCGACGCCAACTCCTACAGACACAACTAAAACCGATACTCCGACTGTGGATCCCACACCTGCTGCTGTGGTGGGATGGCCCGCAAATTACGATGGTGTCATGCTCCAGGGCTTCTACTGGGACGGCTATGGCGACGCTCAGTGGACACGTCTGGCTTCTCAGGCCGACGACCTGGCACCTTACTTCTCCCTCGTCTGGATTCCGCAAAGTGGCAACTGTGGCGGTACCTCTATGGGTTACGACGACCTCTATTGGTTCACAAACTACAATAGTTCCTTCGGCACAGAGCAGGAATTGCGCACCCTTATCCAGACATTCAAAGCCAAAGGTATAGGCACTATTGCGGATGTGGTCATCAACCATCGCAAGTCGCTCACTACTTGGAACGATTTCCCTTCGGAAACTTACAATGGTGTGACCTACTCGATGACCTACGAAGATATCTGCGCCGACGATGAGGCTGCACGCAATGGCTATCAGGTAGGAAAGAACTACGATACGGGTGAAGCCTGGGACGGCATGCGCGACCTCGACCACAAGAGCCAGAACGTGCAGACCATCGTCAAGGCTTATCTCGACTTCCTCCTCAAAGACCTCGGCTACACGGGTTTCCGCTACGATATGGTCAAGGGCTATTCCGGCTCGTTCACGAAGCTCTACAACGAGTCTTCGAAGCCGCAGTTTTCTGTCGGCGAATGCTGGGACGGCACGAATACCATCAAGAACTGGATTGAAGCTACCGGTAGGACCAGTGCTGCCTTCGACTTCCAGTTCCGCTACACCGTTCGTAATGCGGTGAACAACGGTTCATGGAATAGGCTCGGACTACAGAACGACGGAAACTGGCCGCTGGTTTCAAGCAACTATAACAACGGTCTCTATCGTCAGTGGGCGGTGACCTTCGTGGAGAATCACGACACAGAATACCGTTCGGCTACGGCCTCTCAGGATCCCATCCGCAAGGACACCCTTGCAGCCAATGCCTACCTGTTGGCCTCGCCCGGTACGCCCTGTGTGTTCCTGAAGCACTGGAAAGCCTACAAGTATGACATCGCCCGTATGATTCAGGCTCGTCAACTCTGCGGCATCCAGAACACCAGTGCAATGTCCCATATTCGTAGCAATAACTCTTTCTATGCAGCCACGACCAAGGGTACCAAAGGTACTCTGCTTGTCTGGCTGGGCGAACAATCTGCTGATAGTGAAGCCACTGCCGGCTACACGCGCATCCTGGCAGGTCCGCACTACAGTTATTGGATAGAGAACAGCCTTGTAGCCGCATGGAAAGCCTTGGCTGAACCCACCTTCAAGGAGGACAAGGTCGAGAAGCACGACATCACCGTCTATCTCAAGGATCCCGGATGGTCACAGGTCTATTTCTACGCATGGGATGGCAACCTATACATCAACGACGAGTGGCCCGGTGTGAAAGTCACAGCCACCAAGAACATCAATGGCACGAAGTACTACTACCGCACCTTCAATGTGTCTGCCGAAGCTTCTTACTCCATGAACGTCATCTTCGACCAGGGAAGCAGCGAGGCACAGACCGTGAACATCGAAGGTATTACCTCCGACCGCTATTATGAAATAGGTGATAAGAACACAGAAGGGAAATATACCTACAAGGATATCACCAATGAGATAGGAAAATAGAGTTGTCTGTCCTACTCCGCAAAAAAAAGTCTGAGTGCTGCACTGCACTTGGACTTTTTTTTGTACCTTTGCACCCGCAAAAATATTTCTCATGAATAGAATCTTCGAGGAGGCCCACATCGGGCCATTGACGCTTCGCAATCGCACCATCCGTAGTGCTGCCTTTGAGAGCATGTGCCCTGGCCACACGCCATCGCAACAACTCTTTGACTATCATACCAGTGTCGCCCGTGGCGGTATCGGTATGACCACCATCGCTTATGCCGCTGTCTGCGAGAGCGGTCTCAGTTTCGACCGTCAGTTGGTGATGACGCCCGAAATCGTTCCCGGCCTGCGCCACCTCACCGACGGCATTCATGCGGAAGGCGCAGCGGCAGGCATTCAGCTCGGCCATTGTGGCAACATGAGCCACAAGGAGATATGTGGTTGCATTCCTGTGGGCGCCTCCACTGGGTTTAACCTCTATTCGCCCACGTTCGTCCGCGGCCTTCGACGCGAGGAGCTACCCCAACTGGCAAAGTGCTTTGGTCGTGCCACGCGCCTGGCTAAGGAAGCGGGCTTTGACAGCGTGGAAGTTCACTGCGGTCATGGTTATCTTATCGACCAGTTTCTCAACCCCTTCTTCAATCATCGTCACGACGAATACGGTGGCTCGCTGGAGAACCGGATGCGTTTCATGTCGATGTGTGTCAACGAGGCGCTGGAGGCCGCGAAGGGAGAAATCGCCGTTATCTGTAAGATGAACATGCGTGATGGGCTGAAGAACGGTGTCTCCCTCGAAGAACACAGCATCCCCGTAGCACGCAGGCTACAGCAACTCGGCGTTGATGGACTGGTCCTCAGCGGAGGACTTGTCAGCGCTACGCCGATGTATGTGATGCGTGGCGAACTGCCTCTGCAGACGATGACGCATTACATGGACAAGTGGTGGCTGAAATATGGCATCCGTTCTGCCAAACCCATCGTCCGCAATATCATGACGAAGCCCGTGCCCTACCGAGAAGCATTCTTCCTCGAGGATGCCCTGAAGTTCCGTGCTGCCCTGCCGGATATGACCCTCATCTATGTGGGTGGTCTTGTCTGCGGCGACAAGATCAACGAGGTGCTTGCTCACGGCTTCGAAGCAGTCCAGATGGCACGTTCCGTGCTCTGTGAACCAGATTTCGTCAACAAGCTCCGCGCCGATGAGCACTACCGCAGCCAGTGTCGCCACAGCAACTACTGCATCGGTCGTATGTACACGCTCGACATGCGCTGCCATCAGTGCATGAACGGCGAAACCCTCCCCCCCGACCTCGTAAGGGAAATAGAAAGAATAGAAAAAGAACAAAACCCATGACCTCCCCCTCCCTTTCCCCCATGTCCTCCCCCTCCCTTTCCTCCGCGCCTACCCCCATTCCCTCTTCCGCGCCTACCCCCATTCCCTCTTCCGCGCTTACCCCCACTCCCTCTTCCGCGCCTACCCCCACTCCCTCTCCCGCGCCTACCCCCACTCCCTCTCCCGCGCCTACCCCCACTCCCTCCCCCGCGCCTACCCCCACTCCCTCTCCCGCGCCTACCCCCACTC
>JAFXTO010000037.1 GCA_017535725.1 Bacteroidaceae bacterium | reverse complement strand
CTCTACGTTCTTACTCATGTCATTCGCTCTTTAAGGGGTTATGTGGCGACAAAGGTAGCTAAAATCCTGCAACTATGTGCAAGGGGCAACCCTTTTTCATTCCCTTTGGCGAACGAAGTCGCTCATGTACGTTTCATATCTCTATTCTTAGCAGAAGTAATTGGTCTGGCTCGGTCATATCGACAGCGATTTTGAATTACTGGCTGCAAAGGTACGTCTTTAAGCGCTTAAATACAATAACTAAGACACATTGGACCCTCCTCTAAGACACATTGTTCCCTCCAAAGGGTGTTTTTCCTCTTCGGATGGTACAAATACGAGAGTGGAATGAGACAAATAGAAAAGAAAAAGCCCCGCAGCGGCGGTGGGCTACGGGGCAGTGTTGCGTTATGTTATCACAAAAGAAACGTGTGTTATACAGCCTTCCAGTCGGTAATGTTTCGCTCCGCTGATGAGAACGCGATGCCGACTTTGGTGACGGGTCGGCCGATTCCCGACGTGCCGTCGCCTACCCGTAGCCTTTCGAGGGCGTACTTGTCGGCATAGCCCTTGCGGTCGATTTGTTCGAGGGCGGCATCGGCGGTGTCATCGTACTTCAGCTCGATGACGTAGATGCCTCGGGGCATCTTCAGGGTGATGTCGCTGCAGCCCTTGGCCGACGGCTCCTCGGCCACCACGTCGGCGCCGAAGGCCACGAGGAGGGTGTAGAGCAGGGCGTGGTAGTAGTGCTCGTTGCGGTTGTCCTTCTCCCACTGGTAGGGCACGCCGGCGTAGAACGCCTTGATGGCCTCGATGAAGGCTGGCAGGTCGTCGTTGCGCCAGAACATCTTGTAGGCTTTCATCAGGGCGCTGCGTTCGCGGTCTTCGCCCGGGGTGTTGGTGACGTAGCTGTAGAGGCTGCCGGCAAAGCCCTTGCGCACTTCCTCGTTGGGGAAGCCCAGCGTGTACATGTCGATGTCCTCGTCGTAGCGCTTGATGGTCAGGTAGCCGCTCTGATAAAGCACTGGCAGCGGGGCGTTGTAGCTGTCGAAGGATTTGTTGAAGTCGCCAGACTCGCAGAAGGCGCCATCCACGTCACCGATTTCTAACGGCGGCATCTGGCGCAACATGGCGATGAGCGCACTGGGCGTGGCACTGTCGAACCAGTACTTGTCAATCTTCCCCGACTTCAGGGCACTAACTAAGCTGAAAGGATTGTACATGTCGGTCATGCGCTCGCTGAAATGATAGCCGTCGTACATCTGCTTCAGCGCGGCCAGCGTCTCGTCGTAGGTCTTGCCGCGGTTGGCGGCCATCAGCTCGATGTCGGGGCGCAGCTGCGTGGTCAGCTCCTCCTCGCTGATGCCGCAGATGGCATCGTAGTTGGGCTGCATGGAGATGTTCTCCAGGTTGTTGAGCTTCGAGAAGATGCCCATCTGCGAGAACTTGGAGATGCCTGTGATGAAGACGAACTGCAGGTGGCTGTCCTCGCCCTTCAGCGGCGTGAAGAGGTCCTGGAAGCGGTCGCGGATGGCCGTCTGCATCTCAGCATCGCCCAAGTTGTGGAGCATCATGTTGTCGTATTCGTCGCAGAGTATCACCACCTTCTTTCCCATCTGTCGCTCGGCGGCGTGGATGATGTTCGTCATGCGCAGGCTGGTGCTGGCCTTCGATGGCGGCACGGCGTACTCCTGCTCGTAACCCGTCAGGGTGTAGTCGATGAACTCGTCGAGGCGCTCCAGGCTGGTCAAGTTGCTCTTGCTGAAGTCGAAGCGCAGCACGGGGTGCTTCTCCCACTTCCAGTCGCTCTGTGCTATGAACAGCTGTGGCTGTTCGATGCCCTGCTCGGTGGTGAATGCCTCGAACAACTCGCGACGGCCTTCAAACACTGCGGCGAGGGTGGAGATGAGCAGCGACTTTCCGAAACGGCGCGGGCGGCTGAGGAAATAGGGACAGCCCCCAGTAATCATCTTGTAGATGAGTGGGGTCTTGTCGATATAAAGGTATCCATCTGTACGGAGCTTCTCGAAGCTCTGGATGCCTACGGGGTATTTTCTCTTCATTGCCATATAGATAACGTCATATACAATTTCGGTTGCAAAGTTAAATAAATAGAACGGACAGACCAAACATCAGCCTAATTATTTGCTTCTTTGCTCGCTACTTCCCTAAATTCGGTAGGTGTGAGGCCGAACTTCTCCTTGAAGAGGCGGCTGAAGGTACGGCGCACGGAGAAGCCGGAGGTGGTGGCCACCTCGTCGATGCTCATATCGGGACGGGTGGTTATCAGTTCGCGGGCATGGTCGAGACGTAACCGGTTGATGTAGTCGGTGAAGCTGGCGTACTCGCCGGCCTGAGCAAAAATCGCGCCGATGCGCTCCTTCGTGAGGTGGAAATGGTCGCAGGCGGCCTGACGGTCGAAATGCGGGTCAAGGTAGAGCTGCTCGGACTTGATGAGGTGGAGAAGATCAGCCTCACCCCCAGCCCCTCTCCAAATGGAGAGGGGAGTGGATACCTCTGCTGTTTGTGCATCATTAGTGTTCTGTCCTTGAGTGTAACCACTCCCCTCTCCATTCGGAGAAAGGCCGGGGGTGAGGCTGCCGGGGGTGAGGCTGCCGGGGGTGAGGCCAGTGAGGCTGTCAACCTTCTTCCTATACTCCGCTGCCTCGGCAATCTGCTTGACGAGGGCACGATTCTTCTGGTCAACGATGCGGCGTTTGTGGACGACGTAGGCAGCAAACAGCAGGGCCAGCACGGCAACGACGGCAAGACAGGAGCCCACGATGGCGAGATAGCGAGAGGTGGTCTTATGCCGTTCTATCTCGCGCTGCTGCTCGGCGGCGTGGAAGCGGGCGGCGTAGAGGTTGGCCTTGCCCTGAAGGAGGCGGTCGTTGAGGATGGCGGTGAGTGCTTCGTAGCGGCGGTGATAGGCGTTGGCCTCGGCGTAATGGCCCCGGGCCTCGGCGGCCATGGCGCGGTCGCGGAGGATGGTGGCGTACTCGGCGCAGACGGTGTCGCCCTGCTCACGCAGCCGCGCCTCCTGCTCGTCGTGGATGGCCAGCATCTTGTCGTATTGGCCCAGCAGGCCATACGTCGGCGCCATGTCCTTGCGGGCCGAGAAGCTCTTGGCGTAGTTGGTCTGCTCGAAGAGGGACAAAGCCTCACCCCCGGCCCCTCTCCCAAGGAGAGGGGAGTGGTTACCTTTGTCGGCAGCACCTCCGCGTTGAGAGTATATACTCCCCTCGCCCTTTGGAGAGGGGCCGGGGGTGAGGCTGCCCTCCACTATAAACATATATGCCTGTGCCCGGAAGAAGTCGATGTAGAGGGGGCGCATGTGCTCGGGCGGCTCGCGGTAGGTGCCGTCGTGGTACACGTCGGGGTGCTGCTCGTAGTCGTCCATGAGGTCGAGCATCTGCTGGGCACAGAAAATAATGGAAGCCTCACCCCCGGCCCCTACAGCCTCACCCCCAGCCCCTCTCCCAAGGAGAGGGGAGTGGTTAGTTTTGCTGTCAGAAATCACAGGAGCAGGACTATATACTCCCCTCTCCTTGGGAGAGGGGGCGGGGGTGAGGCTGGTTGGGGTGAGGCCAGTTTGCATGTTCTTCAGCACATTAATCTTCCTTTTCAGGGCGGTGATGGTGGCGTCGAGTTCGTTGAATTTACGCTTGCCGCTGAGCAGAGTGAGGACGCTGTCGATCTTCGCCAGGCCCTCGTCTGCACGACCGATGCCCGAGAGCATCAGGCCAAGATCGGCCTCGGTGCGCAGGGCCTCCGTCTCGTCGCCATTCTGATGGCAGAGGTCTATCAGCTGTGTCAACCAGTAGATGGCCTGCTCGTCGTCGCGGTGCTGGCGACACGCGTTGATGAGCATCTCCAGCACGTCCTGCTGGTAGGCCAGGTCCTCGCGGGCCGCGTCGGTCGTCATCAGTCGCTCGCCGATGATGATGGCAGAGTCAAGCCACATCCCCTCCAATGACTGCGCATAGACCTTGGCCCGCAGATAGTCGCAGCGGTAGTCGGGCAACGGCCCGCTCCATTGCAGCGAGACTTCCGTCGTGTCGATGGCCGAGTAATCGCCCGCCCGCAATTGTTCAATCATCATCAGCGCACTGTCGGGCTGGCCGATGGCCTTCTCCAGCACCTGCTCGTTGATGGCCACCACCTCTTCGTGTGTCAGCCCCTGCTCACCCGTTCCCCGTCCGCAGCCCACGATGGCCAGCGCGGCAACTATACCTATTATATATATATTCCAGAAAGTCTTCATATCAATATACTCATCTGAATGACCTCCCCTACATTTGTCTCACACCTGAAATCGGGTTTTAGATGAATCGTTGGTTGGTGGCTAATATTGCATCATTGCCTTGAAGTCGGCAAGTTTCATGATTTTGGTCTGGTTGTACTGACCGAGGTCGGTAAGGTCAGCATCGCCGCTGACGATGTAGTCGGCACCAATGGTTTCGGCCAGCGAAAGGAGGTAGAGGTCCTTGGGATCGCGGATGGCTGTGGCCGGGGCTTCGGTGTGGATGATGGCGAACTGGCTGAAGGCATTGATGATGGCCAGCAGGTCATCGATGTCGGTCTGGGTGATGTACCTGCGTATCTTGTCGCGAGTAGCCACGTCGAGGATTTCCTCTATGAGGCGGGTGCAGACATAAACGTCGAAGCGCATGTCGGTGAGCATCTGGCGCACGAACTGCGACTGATGGCCAATGAGGAAGGAAATCCAGAGATTGGTGTCGATGATGACCTTCATTCTCTACTTGGCGTATCTTACGGCTCTGACCTCGTCCATGATTTCGTCTTCGCTGATGGCGGGATTGGCGGGACGGCTGTTGACGAAGCGGTCGAGCAACTGTTCGCGGGTCTCGGCCTGCCAACCGAACTTGCGGATGAGCTCGCGAAAGAGCGACCAGTCGACGACCGGCACATTCACGTAAACGCCTTGTGTTGTTGCTGTAGCTGTCATGATTGTATCGCTTTTTTATCGTTATCGGGCACAAAGGTACACATTTTCTTTCAATTATTCTCCGTTTTCCCTGTTAAACTAACAAAAAGCGGGCAATAATCCCCCGTTTTGTCACATTTGCCCGCCGAGATTATCGTTGAGAAATATTTCTATGTAAGCTGGTCTTTTATCCTTAACGCGGAGGCGCAAAGGCGCAGAGGTTCTGCAAGTAGAGAGAACACAGAAATGCATAGCAGCTGACGCTGTCGCGTGAGGTCGCAGAAGGCGCACAAACGGCGAAGCCGAGGTTTGTGCTCTGCAGAAAACGCGGAGATTTTCTTTGAAGGTGGTATTCGCTGTATATGAACCGTAGGCCTCTGCGGCCTCTGTGCAGCGGGAAGCCGCGTAGCGTTCCCACTGCTTCGGCGAACTCACACGAAGTGTCAGAGGACATGCTCTGAAAGCAGCCTGCAATGTCTCGATAAATATCTGCGGCTCTGCGATTCTGCGTTGAAGAATAACTGATAACAACCGCGTTGAAAACAAGGAAAACAGCGTTGAATACAAGAACAACGGCATTGAATGAATCAACCTACATCATGCAACAATAATTCATGAAAGATTCATGGGCATTTGATGTAAGGTGAAAGAACGGAAGAAGTAGGGAGCTTAGGGAGATAGATATACGTGAGTGGGGAGATAGATATACGTGAGTGGGGAGATAGATATAGGTGGGTGGAGCGTTTGACGGTTGTCAAACGATTCACTCGTCCGTACGAGTTCGCATTATCGTCCGTACGAGTTTGTGATTTCGTACTGACGAGTTTGCATTTTCGTCCGTACGTGTTTATGGTTTCGTACTGACGAGTTTGCATTTTCGTACTGACGTGTTTGTGATCTCGTACTTACGTGTTTGAGGTATCATATATTTTTCATTTTTAACTTCGTTGACTTTTGATTCCCGAGCTTGCTCGCCCGCTCGGCGCTCTGCGACGCTTGACACTTCAAGAACCCGTAGCCTTTCACGACTCGGCCATTTCAAGCAAGCTTGATGGCACTCGCTGCTCCCAAAGTTCATTCTTTCATTCTTCTCGCGCGTATATACGCGCGCGGACACGAAAGAGAAGAAAAAGCCGTCATTTCGTCACAAATGGAGGTTTGGAGTACTTATTCGGGTTGATTATTAGATGCTTATAAGTGTGACGAAAAGTGTGACGGATGTGACAAATCGGTGACGAGGTGACGAAATTCGGGAAAATAGGATGCGAAGGAGGCAGATTTTTGCCTTTTTGCGAGGGTATTTAAGGAAATATCGTTATATTTGTGCCCGCTTTCAGAAAAGAGACGCTATGTTGACAGAGAAGACGATGGAAAAGCTGCGGATACTCGCAGAGTCGGCGAAGTACGATGTGTCGTGCTCGTCGAGTGGTACCGTGCGCTCTGGTAAGAAGGGCATGGTAGGCTCTACGGTAGGCGGCGTCGGCATCTGCCACTCCTTTGCCGATGACGGGCGCTGCATCTCGCTGCTGAAGGTGATGCTGACGAACTACTGCAAGTACGACTGCGCCTACTGCATCAACCGTCGCACCAACGACATCCCTCGCGCCACACTCTCTGTCTCGGAACTGGAGGAAATCACCATGGAGTTCTACCGCCGCAACTACATCGAGGGGCTGTTCCTCTCGAGCGGCGTGGTGAGAAATCCGGACTACACGATGGAACGGCTGACGGCCATCGTACGCGACCTGCGCACCGTCCATCGCTTCAACGGTTACATCCACTTGAAGACCATCCCCGGAGCCTCGCAGGAACTGCTTGCGGAGGCCGGACGCTATGCCGACCGCATGAGTATCAACATCGAGATTCCCAAGGAGGAATCGCTGAAAGCGCTGGCGCCGGAGAAGGATCACAAGAGCATCTTCCTCCCCATGGCGCAGATTCAGCAGGGCGTGCTCGAGAACAAAGAGGACAGGCGCAGGATACGACACACCCCGCGCTTCGTACCGGCAGGACAATCCACGCAGATGATTGTGGGAGCCACGCAAGAAACGGACCGCGACATCCTGCAGATGTCCAGCGCCATGTACCAGCAGCCCACCATGCGCCGCGTCTATTATTCCGGCTACGTCAGCGTCAACACCTACGACCCTCGCCTGCCTGTGCTGAAGCAGCCACCACTGGTGCGCGAGAACCGTCTCTATCAGGCGGACTGGCTGATGCGGTTCTATCATTTCAAGGTCGATGAGATAGTTGATGACACCCACGCACAGCTCGACCTCGATGTCGACCCAAAGCTCGGCTGGGCGTTGCGCCACCCCGAGTTCTTCCCGGTGGATGTCAACAAGGCACCATACGAGCATATCCTCAGGGTGCCAGGCATCGGTGTGAAGTCGGCGGTGCTCATCGTCAACTCACGCCGCTTCAACCGCGTCACCTCGCACCACCTCAAGATGATGGGTGTGGTCATGAAGAAGGCCAAGTACTTTATCACCTGCGGCGAACTCACTTCCACTTTCTCGCAGCCTGTCGTTGGTATCAATGAACTACGCCCAGAGCGACTGCGTCCCCTGCTGCTCTCCAAGAGCCAACAGCAGCAAGCGGCAAGGGAACAGCAGCTGATGCTCGACTTCGGCGAAGACAAGTAAATGATACCTATATGTTAGTTTACCTCTTCGACAACACCCTCGATGGCCTGCTGACTGCCGTGTTCGACAGCTTCTTCCTGCACCAGCAGCCGGAGTATCTGCTGACAGACGGGGACCAAATGCCGCTGTTCGCCGACGAGGTGCATCGGGTGAACACAAACAGCGAGAAAGCGGAGCGCGTGTGGAAGGGACTCGAGAAGCACCTCTCCCGAGACGGCCTGCGCATGATAACCATCAGCTGGCTCTCGGAGGAACGCACACTCAACCAGCCACTTTTCAACTTCATCTGCAAGGTGTTTCGCCTGCCTGCCCTCTCAGGGATAGAGCGCAATGCCAGCGATCCGGATGTACTCGCTGTGCGCAACACCTGTCGCCGCGTACTCCACGAGCAGCTGCGCATGAAGCAGTTCATCCGTTTTCAGAAAGCCAAAGATGGAACTTACCTCGCTGTCGTCTCGCCCGATCACAACGTGTTGCCGCTCATCACCAGCCATTTCCAGGACCGTTTCAACGACCAGCCCTGGCTCATCTACGACGCCCATCGGCACTACGGATATTATTACGACGGCACGGCCGCTCCCATCCACATCACCTTTGAAGACGAGGGGGCAGCCCCTTTCGACCTGACGAACGGCGACCTCGATGCCGACGTGCTCAGCAAGGACGACGCCCTCTTCCAGCAACTCTGGCGCACATACTTCAAGGCCATCTGCATCAAGGAACGCCTGAATCCCAAGAAGCAGCTCAGCGACATGCCCCGACGATACTGGAAATATATGACCGAAAAAAAGGCGAGCCCAGACGATGAGCTCCATGGAGAAGGGGAAGTGGGATGAAAAACAGGGGAAAAGGAGGACAAAGCGTGAAAGAATGCAAAAAAAAGGGGGACAAATGGCGCAATTCGTAAAGTAATGTGTAACTTTACGGCGCAAATGTGCGAAAGCGGCACGCTGACGCACCATTTGACAGGCAGAAACGAACCAAATAACTATAGAGAAAACCCTTACAGAGCAACCATGAACAGAAGAAACTTCATGAAGGCGATGGGAGCAGCAGGGCTGTTTTCCATCGTGCCGCGCAAAGTGTTGGGCGGCAACGGATTCATCGCTCCCAGTGACCAGCTGACGAAGGCGGTCATCGGCGTGGGCGGCATTGGTCGCAGCAGTTCTCACTTCTCCAGTTCAGAGGCGTGTCGCCTGCTGGCTGTCTGCGATGTGGACAAAAAACATTTAGAGAGCGCCGTCAGCGCGGCGAAGTCACAGCTGAAGGAGGACGTGAAGAGCTACGAGGACTTCCGCGAACTCATTGCCAGCTCCGGCGCCGACATCATTCACATCGCCACCCCACCCCACTGGCACGGTCTGATGGCGGTGGAAGCAGCCAAGGCAGGCAAGGACATCTGGCTGGAAAAGCCGATGACGCGCACCATCGGCGAAGGACAGGCGGTGGCGGCTGCCGTAAAGCGCTATGGCCGCATCCTGCGACTGAACACCTGGTTCCGCTTCACCGACACCTTCTACGGCCTGGGAACACCCGTCAAGCCCCTGAAGAAACTCATCCAGAGCGGAGAACTCGGATGGCCGCTGAAGGTCACCGTCAGCGGCGCCACGGGTTTCACGTGGAAGTTCTTCTGGGTGGGCAAGGACAACCTCACCCCGGAACCCGTTCCCGCAGAACTGAACTACGACATGTGGCTGGGCCCGGCGCCCTTCAAACCGTATAACGTCCATCGCACGCACCAGACCTTCCGTGGATACTGGGACTACGACGGCGGCGGCCTGACGGATATGGGTCAGCACTACCTCGACCCCGTGCAGTATATGCTGGGCAAGGACAACGAGTTCCCCGTGAAGGTGGAAATCGACGCTCCGCAGCAACACCACGACGCCGTGGGTATCTGGCACAAGATTACCTACACCTACGCCGATGGTTGCCAGATTGTGCTCGAAGGCGAAGGCTACGAGAGCGCAGGCAAGCTGGCATACATCGAAGGGCCAAAGGGTAAGGTGTACAAAGGATTCGAATGCACCATCCCCAACGTGCAGGAACTCATCAATGAACTGCCCGACCCGGAGCCTCAGCGCACCGACTTCCTCGAATGTGTACGTACCCGCCAGAAGTTCGCTCTCAACGAGCAGAACGGCCACCACAGCTGCACGCTCGTCAACCTGGGGGCCATCGGCCTGCGACTGGGACGACGTGTGCTGAACTTCGACCCGAAGACCCAGCGATTCATCGATGACGATGCAGCAAACGCACTCATCGACCAGCCGATGCGGGGAGAGTGGAAGATTTGAGACGTTGAAAAGTTGAAAAGTTGAAAAGTTGAAATGTTGAAAAGTTGAAACGTTGAAAAATTGAAATGTTGAAAAATTGAAAGATTGAAAGACAATGAAACATCTTAGATATTTTAGCCTACTGCTGGCCGTGGTGATTGGCCTGAACATCACCGCCACGGCTCAGGACAGCCGCAACCGCGTGGCCAGCACCATCATCGCCGACGGCCTGGCTCAGCTGCCGGCACCGAATCTGGAGACCCTGGAACAAGTGATGAGCGAAATCGCCGACACGGGCGCCGAGGGCGTGGAGAGCCTGGCCGCCATGCTCGGTCCTTCTGACCAGGGCAAGAACGCGCCCTTCCAATATGCCATCGACGGACTCACGAGCTACGTCAGCCAGAAGGGTCGCGAGGCTCAGGCTGCCGCCGTCAAGAAGGGACTGGAAGCAGCCATCGTCAAGTGCAACGACGAAGGTAACAAGACCTTCCTGCGCGACCAGCTCGCCAAGCTGAGTCCCAAGGAACAGGTGGTGGCACACGCTACCGAGGACCTGAAGACGGTGGCCGAGAACTCACGCGCCATCGCCGAGTTCATGGATAAAATCAACAACATGCCCGCAAAAAAACAGGCCGCAACGCTCATTAAGGCGCTGAAGAGCGACGACCGCCAGATGCGCAACACCGCCCTCGCACTGGGCACGGAGCTGGCCCTGGACGGTTTCGACCAGCAGGTAGTGAAGAGCTATCCTAAGCTGACCACCGATGCCAAGACCGATGTCATCCGCTGGTTAGGCAACAACCACAACAGCGCAGAGAGCGCACTCGTAGTCGCCGCTATCCCTGCTACCGACGAACAGCTCTCCACCGCAGCCATAGAAGCCGCCGGCCGCATAGGTGGAACAGATGCGCTGACCGCACTCATAAGCCAGCTCAACGGTGCCCACTCCGCACAGGCCAGGACTGCCCTCACCGCCTTTAACGGCGACATCAAGCAAGGCATCCTCAACGCCCTGCAGACCCAGGGCGCAACTGTCAGCAAGGAAGTGGTGGCATTGGCAGGCGAACGTCGCATCCACGAAGCCTACCAGCCACTGACACAGCTCATCGGCAAGGACGGAGTACATTATGCCGCCGTGCAGAGCCTGGCAGAAATCGTGACCGCCGAGCAGTACCCCGACTTGCTACAGCGTTTCCAGGCCTATCCCGAGAACTACTACGGACTGATGGCCCAGCGCGCCTCGCAGGACGACATCCTCCAGCTCGTGGCTGCAGCCAAGGAGGGAGCCAATAAGAAGGAAGCAACTGCAGCCCTGCTGAAAGTGGAGAAGGCAGAGGTCGTATCCCCACTGTATGAACTCGCCAGCACCAATGCCGCAGAACGCGACAAATACCTCAAACGGGCACTCGACCTGACGAAGAAAGCCAGTTTGCCCAGCCTGCAGAAGTACCAGCTCTACAAGCAGGCCCTGGAAATGCAACCCTCGGCACAGGTCGCTAACAGCTATCTCAGTGCCCTCGGCACCCTGAACAATGAGCCTGCTCTGAATCTCGCGGCCAACTACCTCGAAAAGAAGGATAACGACCTTGCTGCCGCATACGCCGTGACCACCCTCATCGAGAAGAACGAACCCATGCAGCGAGGCGCCCACGTACGACAGATGCTGCTGAAGGCTCAGGAGGTATTCAAGGCACACGCCGCATCGAATGCCGACGCAGGCTACGCCGTGGACCAGGTGAACACCATCCTGCCCAAAATCATCGACGACCCCAACGCCATCGCCCGACCCACGGCCGAACTGACCGACGAGGAGAAGGCAGAAGGCTTTGAACTCCTCTTCGACGGAGTAAGCCTCGACAACTGGTTAGGCAACAAGACGGACTACGTGCCCATCGACGGCAATATCTACGTCAGCGCACACTATGGCTCGGAGGGAAACCTCTACACCTCGAAGAAATATTCCGACTTCGTCTTCCGATTCGAGTTCTGCTTCGTGCGCCCAGGTATCAATAATGGAGTCGGCATCCGAACCCGGGAGGGCGTTGATGCAGCCTACGAAGGTATGGAAATCCAAATCCTCGACCACGACGATCCCATCTACAAGGGCCTGCGTGAGTATCAGGTTCACGGCTCAGTCTACGGAATCATTCCTGCCAAACGCTACAAGCACAAGCCGCTGGGAGAATGGAACTACGAGGAAATCCGGGCAGAGGGAGATCACATCACCGTCACCCTGAACGGCGAAGTACTCGTGGACGGCAATATCCGCGAAGCCTGTCAGGGACACAACATGGCTCCCGAGGAAGGAAAGCCCAACCCCTACACCGTTGACCACCAGAGCCATCCCGGCCTCTTCAACACCGACGGCCTCATCTGCTTCTGCGGACACGGAGAAGGCCTGAAACTCCGTAACATCCGAGTGCTCGACCTGACTGCACAGAAGGCCAACAAGAAAGGCAAGGGCACCAAGAAACGCAAGTAAGCATCACCCATAACATCGAACATAAAATGCGCCTCCCCAGGTTTCGAAGCCGAGGAGGCGCATAAGTATAAGAACAAACAGAGAAGATGCTCTATGGAGTGACAGAAACTTTCACATCCGTGAAGGAATTGGGATAGTTATCCCTCATGACATCAGGGGTAATAACGCTATAGCCAAGGCCTGTGACATCGTCAACACTCAACACGTAGTGGTTGTTCCGGATAATGCCATATTTCATCGGACCCATTTCAGATTCTTTCTGACGATGCTGTATCCAATACGTGTAATACGTCTCATAGACACCCATATTGAACACGCACCTTTTGATACCCTTGGCCATCAAATCAGCATCCGTATAGTTGTCAACTTCGTTCAGCGTCATTCCTGAATCGAGGTTGATAGCCTTTAAAGAGCCATAGAATTTGAAGTTGTACAGATAGATGACATCAGGCCAAAAGCCTGGACGTGTTTCCCCTGTCACGTTATCTGTTCTTGAATCGTAGATATTAACAGAGACAGGACTGACGGCCGCCTTGAAGACAATGCCCGGTGAATAGCCGTTCTTCTGGCTCGACCTAAAAGAGGTATTCTCGAGGATATAGACATTTCCAAAGTAACCTGCCGAAGGCATGGATGCAAAGTTATCTGTATTGAAGTCCCCATACCACGACACATAACGCTTGGCACACGAAGCCATATCCACACTATTCGGCCGTTTCTCATAGAACAACGGATCCACCACATACTCCTGACCTGCATCGGTATATTCGCGGAAATTGTCCGGCATGACGAACGATGTACGTTCTTTGAATTCAGGCAGATTATCCACGTGCTGGAAAAGGTAGTAGCAGGCGTTCAGGTTGACCAATTTGTAGTTCGTGATATTGATAGTAGCATACTGCTCTGCTTCGTGCCTCAGCACGAAGGAGTTCGTTTTAACTCCTATCTGCAGCTTTGCCATCACGCGTTCCAATTCCACCTTCAATTCATAATAATGATTTTTATACGGAACCAGATCGATACCCAGCAAAGAGGTGGCACGATTCGTCATCACAGCCCCTTCGTCTGGGATATTAGCACCCATACCCACTTTATAGGTTTGGCAATCCTTCCAGTTGAGTAACTCTTCCTCAGTCTTTATCGAATCAATACTATGGTCGTAATAGTTGGCGATGGTAAAGATGTCATACACTCCAACAGGAATTTTCAAATCATAGAAACTATACGTGATGTCATAATAGCCATCCGTAGAGATTTCTGCTCTTTGAAAGTTTTCTATTTCAGCCTTACTGTAGAACGCCTTGGTATCTGATTCAAAGAACCAGATGTCAAGTTTGGTGATGACAGATTCGTTGTTGAGAAGACTCCCCGCTTTAAAAGGTGCACCTGGAACCCTCAATTTCATGGATAGTCTTACAGTACCTTTGTTATCGGGGGCATTTTCCAGCAGTTGTTCCAAGAGGCCATCGAGCGTATCATAGTCTGCCACGGGGGAATCCGCGAAGGCTGCATGAACGATACCGTCGCTGTCAACAACATAAGTACGGGGGATTGTCCTTGAAGCAAACTTGTAGTAGAGATTCTTGTCATTGGGTATATAGTAAGGCAAAGTCAAATTTGCCTGGTCCCAATACGATTGAATCTCCTCCTTGGTCTGGCTTCTGGGTACATTGAGCAACGGCACCATCCCCTCATACTTGTCGAAGATTTGCTGCAACACCTGCAGCTCCTGCCGGCAGTCGGGACATCCCGTATCGAAGAAGTTCAAGATATAGACCTGTCCCTTCAACGAGGAGGATGAAAAGCTATTCCCGTTGGAACCAGCCAGCGTGAAGTCAGGAATGAGATCACCGACGTTGATCGCTGTCGTCGGGGTGCCTGCCTCCTCGCTGTCACCCTGGCATGACGCCAGAATGACAACGAAGCAAGACAGAAACAGCGATACACAATATGCTTTCCAGTGTCGTTTCAAAGCTTCAGAGTTTTAAGTGGTTGATAGATCTCAGTCGCCAGCTATTCACCCGCAACTGGAGCAGTTTATCCAAATCTCCTGAGAGATAGAACACAATGGTGTAGAAGTCCTGCCTGTCGAGATATTCCTGGACAGTAAGCTTACGGCCGAGATTCGTATAGAGAGAGCCTATCATACCAATATATTCCGGAATGGAAACATTGAATACATTCTGGCCCGAACTCTTTCTCTCGAGGATGACACGGCAGTCTGTATCTTTCAGCAGTCGTAACGTAGAAATACTGAACTGGACACCATGCAGTGTACCATAGTCCACATCTTCGAACGTAACGGAGTCTTTAACAAAAGGCGTGTAAGTGATTTCGGCATCAGACACCAGTTGATTGCGAGCATCCATCGTACCATTGGCAGTAACGACTCTCATGTCGAAGTCATCGGGGTTCATTTCCGTATCGTCGGACAAGGCCACCGCGAGACATGACAACTGATTGGTGTTCTTCATCAACTCAACATCGTAAGTAGCATACGAATCGTCGAAATGAACCTTTGGCAGGTAGCCATAGTAGAGGTCAGGCAGTTCCTGGGAATACCCGGCATCGGCTCCTACCAGCGAGATACGGAAGTCATCAAACATCTGGGTATCGCTTGAGACAGCATACTCACTGTTGCCAATTCCACTCCACACCACAAACTGATAATCTCCCTCAGGGAGTCCTTCCACCCGAACCTTATAGTTATCGGACTTCAGGGCATCCTGAGTTGCGAAAATGCGCTTGATATATTTTCCATCGGCATCATAGACATAGACATACGCATCCTGCACGTATTTTGGCGCTGCTTCCACATCAAGGATGTTGTAGGAATAGTGCAGTTTGAGCCAAAAACCGTAGGGGCAGTCGTCAGTGTCGTCCTTCACCCACGTGCAGGACACCATTGCCAAGATGCATACTATGGAAAATAAATGCTTCAAAGCACGATATGTAGGTCTCTTATAATCCATGGCTTCACGTTAAGCACAACTTTAAGGTAGGTTTCTCCTTCGTCTGGGGTATCGGGATCGGTAGGAATTTCCTCATACCCAAGACCTGACACATTAGTAACAAGAATCTTATAGAGGTTGTTGCGTACAATAGCGAACTCCATCACGCCCATGACGTTGGACTTGTTGTTGTCCAGGTGACGAATCCAGTAGTTGTAGTAGCAACGATAACCATCATTAGTCTTCTCAAATTTCTTGGCCTTATACAAATCCAGGTTGACTCCGCTGATAGATCCAACACCAATGGCAGCAGCCAATGCTTCTGGCGTGTCATAGAACTTGTAGTTGAAGTAATAGATTACCTCTGGATATTTTGTCTTGTCGGTGAGTAATACCAACGAGCCATTTGAGAGAGTATAGACGCTATTGTAGGGATCCACTTTGGCACGGAAGACAACACCAGTGCTGTAGCCGTTCTTCTGAGCGGGAGCGAACATGCAGTTCTCGGGGCTATAAATCGTATTGTACTGCGGAGTACCATCTGAGGCAGCCGGTTTGAACGTCGTCCAAGAAATGTTATTTCCTTCAGCGAGGTTTCCAAGAAAATACTCATAGTAACTATCGCCATTCTTGAAACTTGTCGCATCAATCGTCTTCTTGAAGAAATAGGGGTCAATCACATAACCGTTGACATCACTCACATTGCTGTAGTTCTCGGGAAGACTCCAGGCGGGTACGTTCATGGATGTCAACACGGCGACGTGGCGGTAAGGATAATAATATTTGGGCAGGTTGACGATGTAGTATCCATCCAGGGTGATAGTCGCATATTGCTGACTGTTCTTATCGGTCAAGGCGTACGTCTGGTTACTCCTTGCAACATCGATGCGGGCGAGGACACGCTCCAGCGTAATATTAACGACGTTGTCGGCATCATCCGAACCCTTTTCAATGAGGACGTTGGTATTGTCAGAAGCACGGTTCGTCATGACGATACCTTTGGAAATATCCTCTGTGTACACACGGCCCTTGAGGTAAGTTATACTGTCGATGGATGCCAGGAAATCCGCCTCGTTCGTCTTAGAAATCTGTATGTCGGTATTTGCCATGACGAAGATGTCGTAGGTTCCCTGTGGCACCAACACGTGTTCTGTTTCGTAGACGATGTTATTCGGCACGTCTTCACTTACAAGTTTCAGATTCTTAAGCAGGACAGACTTTACAAAGAGCTTAGTGGGAGCATCGTAGAGATATACCCGGGCGTTGTTCACCTGATACTCAGTCTCAGTTCCCGGCTCATGAGAATAACTGTCTTCCACGCTACGAGTTATCAGTGAGGGAGTAGAGGTGTTGGTCTTGATACGGAAAACAACGCTGGCATTCTCCTGAGGAACGGATTCATTGCTGTCAATGACTTCGAGGTCTTCGCGCTGACTGCAACCACACAGCATGGCACTGGTTAACAGCAGCGCATAAATGATTTTGCTTGAATGAGACATAACTTTAGGGGTTATTGGTTTTAGTGTTTAAGTTTATTAAATTCTTGAAGTTGGACCTCAGCTTGAGTCAAGCCCTGTTGACGAGCCTGTTCGACGAGTCGGATAGCCTGATCGAGATCGCCTTTGAGATATGCGATAATGCCTTGGTTCATGACCTTTTGCGGACAATCGTCCACCCTAGTCAGGTATTCTGCGGCTTCTTCTGTGGAACCCCGTTTGAGGGCGAGGTAAGCCAAAGTGAGGTTGATGTACGAGTCGTTGGGATAGAGGTTGTATGCCTTGCGGATAATGGAGTAATACTTCTCCTCGTCAGTGACATACTTGTCCGCCAACCGATAGATCTCATTTAAGTTAAGGTTAATGGGACGGGTCTCAAAGACGCGCTCCGACTCCTCCAGAGTAAATGGTCTGACGGTATAGATGACGGTATAGTTCGTACAACGCAAGGAGGGGAATATGTTTTTCAGAACATAATCATAACCCTCCGGAGCCTCGCGACGCATGCGTTTCTCCTTCTCATCAACGGGAATATTACTGGTGGCTATGCTGAGAAGTTTGCTGTGCTGCGGGATATCAGTCCTGCTATTGAGGCTCTTCATGAAGCCTTCCCAGTTTTCACCCTTACCACTGGCCTCGATGGGAATATCCTTTGCGATATTCGTCATATAGAGGTAGTTCTTCAGAGCTTCTGTACGGTTCTCACTGAGCATCAAGTTATGCTTGAATGTTCCTTCCGGAGAAGCAAAACCCTCAATGGTCATCTTGCGGATGGTCACGTCAGAGTCGCTCTTAACAAGGTTGACGGAATTGTGAATCTTCTGCAGTTCGACAGGGTTACTCATGTAATCCGGCTTGATGTCCCACTTGTTAACCACGAAGCAGAGATAGGCAGAACCGCTTTCCTCACGCACTTTCACGGAGTTGTCTGCAGGCGGCACAAGGAATACGGGGTAGAGCTGAATCTCCGGTGCGACCTCCTCTTTCTCGAACGTTGCAGCTATTATCTCGCCACGATTCTTCATGTTGCTGCAGGCACAACTCTGCTTGCGCAGCTTCAGAACGGCATTTTTCATCCACGGTTCGTATTTCACGGTACGAATATAATCGATATCGAGATTTACACCCTTCTTTTTCCGGACGGAAATAGCATCGGGATATGCCTTCCTGAGGTTACGGTCATAATAAATCTGCTGGTTACGGCTGTTGAGGAATATCAGAGGCAGCTCCACATTGCGTAAAGAAGTGGTATCCTCCAGCACCGGTGCAAGAATCACAGACTGGCGGACAGGGACATCCTGGATGGCGGTCAGCTGAAGTGAGACAACCAGATTGCTGTCCACAATAGCCAAGGCAGAACGCTTTATTGACATCACATAATCAAAAACGTATGTCTTCTGATCTTTCTCCAGCAATGTGGAGGCGAAGGCAGGTAGCTGAATGAACAGCAGCAAGAACAACATCCATTGTCTGCTTACTGCGTTTCCTTGCAGCTTTTTCGTAATATGATTGACAGATATACTCATGTTGCTACAGTATTATAATTAAAATAGGTATATGAAACTAAGACCCAGGCGTGAGACACCCACATAATGGAGTACGTCATCCTCTTTCAGGGCACCGCACAATTCACAATTGTACTTCCTGTAATCAATGTAGGTATAACCAACACCCGCTTCCACGCCAAAGTTCCAATGCTTCGACAGGGTGAATTGATAACCTGCTCCCAAGCCGCCTCCAACGAACCAGCCCTCATAACGGAAGGGTCTCAGGTTATGGAGCAAGCCGAAAAACAGATCCTGGTTTCCTAAATTAAATTCACCCACGTGGGCGTAGGGACCGAAGAAGAAACCATTCATCACCTGACAAGGCCAGATACGGAACTGTGTTTGGACAGTCCAATGCTTGTTAACGTTCTGACTGGCTCTCTTCCAAGGGCGCAAGCTGCCATAGACTTCAAGGGAAGTCTTTCTCGAGAAGGGAATTTCAACGCCTGCTGACAAAGCACCCGCCGCATCAAACAAAAGATTGTTATTGATGGCGAAATGCTGCCCATAGGATAACGGATGTCCTATGAACAAAAATAACAGGAACAATAATGCTGTTTTCTTGAACATCATTTCACTTTTTAAAAATCACTTGTTTTTATATCACTTTTACACGCTCTAAGCCGTGTTTTGCTTCATTTCCGCCTCAAAAATAGGAACTATCTATTAGACAGAGAAAAAAAAAACTGTTAAAAGAGCTTAAAACAACACGTTTTCAATAAAAAAGATAAAAAAAGAGGTCAAAAGAGCATCAAAAACGTTGTTTTTATGACGAAAATGTTAGATAAACTGTACAAAATAGTCTTTGTCAGAAAAAAACAATTGCGTTTTGCACTGTCAATCAACTTTCAGCCCCATTTTTTTGGCCTTTTCAATGACAAAAGCCAAAGCTGCCTCACGTTCGTTTGGGATAACTCCGTCGAGGATGGCATCCTTCACAGCACTCTTTAATGTGCCTACCTCACGGCAGGGCGGTAGATGGAAACGTTCCATAATTTCCTCGCCACTGACAGGCGGCTGGAAGTTACGGATGCGGTCGCGTTCCTCGAGGTCAACAAGCTTGCGGCGCACAAGCTGGAAGTTGTCGAGGAACCGTTGTTTGCGCTGCATGTTCTTCGAAGTGATGTCAGCCTCACAGAGAAGCATCAGGTCATCAATGTCATCGCCAGCCTCGAAGAGCAGACGGCGTACAGCACTGTCCGTCACCTCCTCGTCGGCAATCACGATGGGACGCATGTGCAGCGAGACCAACTTCTGGACATACTTCATACGCTCGTCCATCGGCAACTTCATGCGCCGGAAAATCTGTGGGACCATCTTCTCACCTACGTAATTGTGGTTGTGAAACGTCCAACCCAGCACAGGGTCATAGCGTTTGGTCTTTGGCTTGCCGATGTCATGAAGAAGGGCCGCCCAACGGAGCCAGAGGACCTTTTCGTTAAGCGTCGAACGTTGAGTGCTTATATCTTTTGCCGAAGTTTCGCTCAACGATGAATGGTCAACATGAAGTAAACGCTGTGCCTTCACCACATTTGTCAGCACTTCCAGCGTGTGCCAGAAATTGTCCTTATGCGCGCGCCCGTTCATTATTTCTATACCTTGCAGTGCATAGAGTTCAGGAAAAATGATTTCCAGCAGGCCACTCTGGAACAACAGTTCCCAGCCACGGGCAGGTGAGTCCGAGGCCATGATTTTCTGAATTTCGTCAATGATACGTTCCTGAGAGATAATCTTGATGCGCTCTTTGTTACGTTCCAGAGCCTCGAAGGTCTCTGGCTCAATTTCGAAGTTCAGCTGGGTAGCAAAGCGGATGCAACGCATCATTCGCAACGGGTCGTCGGAGAAGGTCACATCAGGATTCAAAGGGGTAGCAATGAGACGATCCTCCAAATCCCAGACACCGTCGAAGGGGTCTACGAGTTCACCAAAGCGGGAGCTATTCAGACAGACCGCCATCGCATTGATGGTAAAGTCGCGACGCTGCTGGTCGTCCTCCAGCGTACCATCCTCCACGATGGGCTTGCGCGAGTCACGATTATAGCTCTCCCTGCGGGCACCCACGAACTCCACTTCCTGTCCATGCCAATGTACCTGCGCAGTGCCGAAATTTCGGTACACATTCACATGGACACCTCGTCCTATCTTCTTCGCCACAGCCTCCGCCACAGCAATGCCGCTTCCAACGACAACGACATCGATATCCTTTGACGGTCGTTCGAGGAAAAGATCACGAACGTAGCCACCAACCACGTAGGCTTCGATGCCCATTTCGTCCGCCACATCACCGATGAGGTGAAAGACGGAAGAATCCAGTAGCTGGGTGAGTTCTGCGCGGTCCAAATGTCTCATAAAGTTTAAGCAATGCTAAAAACAGCGGCAAAAGTAATAAAAAAAGTTGGAACAGCGTGCTCCAGCGCGGCACTTTTTGTAGAAAGCCTTACTTTTGTGGTCGAAAATGCAAAGCAGATACCTATATAGTATAGTAATAGCAGCATCCTGCACCCTCTTTACAGCGGCGTGCAAGACTGCTCAGGAGGCATCCGAGGAGGAAGCCCATCAGATGTTGTTTGAGGCACGCCAGCTGCTGGCAGACGGACACTTCACGGCCGCACGTGACACCATCCTGGCACTCCGCCAACAATACCCCACGGCTCTGGAGACACGCAGAGCCGCCATACTCACCCTCGACAGCATAGAACTCATGGAGACACGCGACAGCTTGCTACGCTACGAACTCAGTCTGCAAGCCGCCCGCGAAGGGTTCAAGCGGATGAAACCATTCGCAAACGGCAAGGCCAACGAAGCCTACTACCAGCAACAGCGCCGAGTCTTTGAGATGGAACAGCACTTCGACGAACTTTGCGCAAAGGCCAAGTTCTACATCCGCAAGATAGACATCGACCAACGAGAGCAATAGAACATTCCAAGCAACACACGCAAACAATAGCGCACAGCACACACACAAACCGAGGGCACTCGTAGCAGCGCCCTCGGTTTTTGTGGAAAGACAAGAATCGGTCTTTTAGATTACCGCATTCAACCCAATTGGGTTCAGCTGATGCCGATGATTACCAGTCATCATCATCGTTGCCCACGAGACCGTTCTTTATGACCTCCTCCAATTTGTCCATAATGGCATTGGAATAGGCGTGGGTCATCACGAGGGCTTTCGAGCAGGTGCGTTTTTGGGCATCCTTTTCGACAAAGGGATAGTGCTTCACTATCTCCCACTGCTCGTCAGACAGCTGGCGATCAGTCTTGTCGGCATTCATGCGCTTGCCGTCAGCATAAACGTCCTTGTTTCTGTTGCGGTCCTTGTCATCGTTTCCGATGGCTCCCAGCCAGCCGCCATTCTCTACTTTCAGGACGTCGTAGTTCTGTACGGTATAAGTAATACGCACTTTCCCCTCTTTGATGTCGATTCGGATGATTGGCGTGATATTGACGATATAGCGGTATAGCGTACCTGTATGGTCTGCGATGGCTTCTATCGTTGACGAGATGATGATGCATCCGGCATCCTTGTCATTCAGCGTGATGGCCTGCTTGTCCTTGAATGTCGCGGTAGCCCAGTAGTTCAGTCCGATGTATAACTGCTCTTTGGTCTTTCCCGGTGCCTCGACGACCTCCTGATAAGTCAGGCTCTCGTTCTTGTCCAAGACGATGTCCTTGGCCAGGTTGGCAGCAGCCTCCAGCCACTTCGTCCCATACTTCTCTTTGGCATACGCCTCCAGGTCGGAAGCTTTCATTATTTGTGCCTGGATTGTCATAGAGCCGCAAAGAAAGATAGCGACCAGCATCCATTTCACAAGAGATTTCATATTTATACGTTTTTGATTATTATTTTGACATGCTTTACTTGACAACGACTTTCTTTCCCCCTACGATGTTGACTCCACGACGGAGAGCACCCAGACGCTGGCCGGAGAGGTTGTAGATTTCGACGGGAGAAACGGCAGCGGGCGTGAGGGCATCGCTGACATCGTCCACGGTCACAACTTCCTTCTCATCGGCATTGATGAACACCTTGCGTGTCTTGTCGTAGAGGAGTGCGATGACGCGCAGCTTGGTGGCCTTCTTGGCCAAGGCGTTAGTCTTGGTGTTGAACTTGCTGCTGTGCGTCTGTGTCTGTCCTTCCTCAACGGTGGACTTGAGGCTGTTTGCGACTCCGTTGTCAATGCCATTGGCGGAGATAGCCACATGGTCGAAAACAACATTGGCATAAACATCCCATTCGTTGCAGATTTCGCTCATGTAGGGGTCATCGGCATAGCTGCCACGGTAGTAGGCAGCGTAGGCGTTGGCCTGCATCCAGTCATCGCCTTCGCCCGTGAGCCCGTCGGCCACGAGTACGTAGCTGAGGAGGTAGGGTGCGGACTTGCGGTTGATCTGGAAGGTGACGTCGGTAGTGAAGTTGATGACACCGGTAGTGGCGTTCATGGTGGGTTGCTGAAGTTCTACGGCAGCCTCCACCCATTGGTTGTTCTCACTCTCGATAAGAGCTCCGAGGCCGAAGCCGTCATCCTGAAGGCCCATATAGGGGTCACAGGTGAGATAACGGTTGACATGTGCACTGGGGAAACCGGAAACACTGTTGAGCTGGGTGGTAAAGGCGGCGACCTTCATGGGTTCGGAATCTCTGCCACCATGAATGGCCATCAAGACGGCATCGTCGGGATATTCCACTGAAGCACGCTTGAGACCAGCCATGCCACGAGGACACCACACGCACCACGTGCCAGTAAACTCCTCAACGACCGTACGACGCTTGGAGTATTTGGCCACAGTCATGACACTACCTTTAGCGCTCTTGCCGGAAGTGGCTTCGTTCTCTACGCCGTTGACCTTGGTTATCATAATAGTGACGCTGGTAAGGCCGCTCTCAGAATGAGCAGGCAAAGGGAACTCCACGTCTTCATAGACGCCGTAGGAAGTGATGGGTGTGGCCAGGTCTATGTGCAGCGTGTCACTGTCATCGAGACCCTCGCGGACAACATAGTCGATGCTGTGGACGCCCTGACGGCCGAAGTTGGCCACAGGAACGATGGCCTTGGCAGATTCGCCCTTGAGAGCACCGGCCTGCTCAAAAGCCTTGATTTGCATGCGGTTTTGCGAGAAGTCATCAGCCACCTGCACGGGTTTAACGTCGGCATTGACAATGTAACCCGTCTCCGTGTTGAAGAGGATGGCAACCACCTTGAGTTTCTCGAAGTCCTGAAGAATCTCGTTGCCAGAGATGGAGAGCGAACCAGTGAGGGTGCGAAGCACATCTTTCTTGATAGGAGCATTGAAACCTCCTCCAGAGCCATCCATACCCTTGGCAGCGATGGCCACATGGTCAAAGGTCATGGGGACGTATGAGGCTGCATCCACCCACGGCTTGAGCAACTCATCGTTGCCGAAGCTCTCTGTATTGCCGCTGTAGTTGTTGTACTGTGCCCAATTACGACCCTTGCCCTGCAATCCATCTTGCAAAAGGACGTAACCGATGGCGTAGGGAGCAGATTTGGGGTTGTCATAGAGGAAGGTGACTTCGGTCTTGAAGCTTATCGTTCCACTCTTGGCAAGAACAGGCTGCTGGAGGTTGACGCTGGCTTCGGAGAGGAGGAAGTTGCGCTCTTCAACGAGGTCACAGATACCTGCCGGCTTGTCACCGGAGACGCCGTAATAAGGATCGGCGGCGACGCCACGGTCCACGTAGGCCATGGGATAGGAACTAGCGCTGATGCCATAATTGATGGCCATGGGGTCACTGCTATGGACAACGATGGTGATGGCCTTGTCGCCGAACTTCTCGTTGACCTGTTCCATTCCTACGATCCCTCGAGGACACCATCCACACCAGGTACCGGTGAACTCCTCGACGACGGTGCGGCGTTCCACGGCCTCTTCGAGACTGACGATGTAGCCATCGGAGGTAGCATTCTCGATGGTGTTCTCCACACCATTGACCTTGGTGACGGTGATGTAGCGAGGAGAGCGTCCTGTGGTAGCATCGGCAGTCAGGGGAATGCGCACCGTGGTGCTGCTTCCCATTCCTTTAATGGGCTCGAAGTCCAGATGCTGTTCCTCGCTGTCGGCATTCGCATCGCCGACGATATAGTCTATGCTGCTAACCTCTCCTAATCCCTGACTGGTCAGGGTGACGGTGGCATTGGCCTTGCCGCCAACCAGGGCGAAGACATCTAAGAAGGTCTTGGAAATCTGGATGGCGTTGTGGGGGAAGTTATCGCCGTCCAGCAATACCTGAATAGCCAGGGGACCATACTGCTTGTTCTCGTCCGTCCAGTTCATAGCCAAGGATGAAGTGCGTACCCAGAAGCTGTTGTCCAGGTTGGCACCATTGTAGCGAATGAGCATGGGGTAGTTCGAATCGTGACTTCCGTCAGGGACTTCATAGATTTCGAAGGTATAACCCACATAGACCGTCTTGTTCGGAATAGTAAAAGGCTGGGGCAAGACAACTTCCGTCCAATCCTGATTGACGGCCTGCGAGATTTCCACGGGAATGTCCTGAATACATTCACTGAGATCATTGGGCAACTTCTCTGCTATCCAGAGGTGGAGATTACGCATCACGCTTGTTCCGGCGAGGCCAAAGCGAACACCTTTAATACTTTTACCCTGAGGCAGGGCCTCGGAAGCAGGAATTGCGATGGCACCCCAGTAGGTCTCTGGCTGCTGGGCACCATAGCCAATAGCGCCTTCAACAAAGCTGTAGGGATAGTAGCCCCACCACATCTGACGGTCTTCGTCAACGTTGATGGGCGCCCGACGAGGTACGAAACGAGGTGCTTGGTCGAAACGAATCATAGGGGATTGCAGGGAGGCGGGGAGAGTGGGGAGCACACGGGAGCCGCCCATGCTGAGGGACTGAGCGCTGGCAACAAGGGTCACCAGCAACATTCCCACAAGAAACTTAAGTCTTTTCATCATTAATAATGTTGTTATATGAATTAGTTTGATTTATTCGACTTTTTTGCGGCGCAAAGGTAGCGCGAAATTCTGGAACAGCCAAAGAATAACGCTAAAAATCAGCTTTCAGGCCATCAAATCACTCATAACAGAGTCAGAAATCATCAACGCCTGTTCACTCAGAAGAAGATGACCATCCGCTTCCACGAGCCGACCTGCTCGCAAGTGGGGCGCAGCCATCCGAAGCAGATAGGCACGACGTTCGACGCCAAAGTGTTCTTCAATGTGATACAAGTTGATACCTTTTGCTGTGCGCAGCCCACACATGACAGCCTCATCATACAGTTCGTCGTCCGAGAGCGTTTCAATGGAAAAATGGACATCGTGCGACTCCAAGTACCCTGCTAAATCTGGCTCGTTTGCCCTTCGGCTCTTCACTCCATCAAAGCTGTGGGCGCCAGGACCGAAGCCCAGATAAGCCTCACCCGTCCAATAGCTACTGTTGTGACGTGAGTAGAAACCGGGGAGGGCGAAATTGGAAATCTCATAATGCTCAAAGCCTGCCTGGCGCGCTCGCTCACACAACCTGCGATACATCGCCACGGAGAGTTCATCCTCCACCTCCTCTACCCTGCCCTGCTGACGCAGTTGCCACAGCGGAGTAGCCGTCTCGTAGCTCAGTGCGTAGGCAGACAAATGTTGTATTCCTAATGAAAAAGCCACATCGAGGTCATGTTCCCATTGCTTCATGGTCTGCCCAGGCAAGCCGTAAATAAGGTCGATGCTGATATTGGCGAACCCGGCATCCTGCAATTCCCGTACCGCCCGTACAGCAGTCTGCGCCGTGTGGCGACGGCGCAACAGCCGCAGCAGTTCCTCATCGAACGTCTGAATCCCCAAACTTACCCTGTTGGCCTTCCATTTCTCATTTTCTCCCTTTTCACTTTTCCATCTTCCATTTTTCATTCCTCCACTTTCCCATTTTTCACCTTTCACTCTTTCATTTCCACATTTTTCATTTTTCATTCTTTCATTTTTCATCCTCACGACATCCTCTGGATTCATCTCCACAGTCACCTCCGCATCTGCCTCCACAACATAGTTCTCCTGTATGCATTGAAAGATTTCAGCAAGCTGCCGAGGAGTGAGCAACGAGGGAGTGCCACCACCTATATATATTGTACGCACGCGCGAGAGGCCTTCGACTCCCGCAAGTTCGTGGCGACGACATCGGATTTCCCGACAAAGGGCACTAACGTAGTCCGCCATTTCCGCCGTCTGGGTCGTAGAGTAGAAGTCGCAGTAGATGCAACGCGACTTGCAAAAAGGAATATGAATGTACAAGCCTGCCATATTTCGACTGCAAAAATAACGATTTCAGAGCATATTCGTACTATGAAAACCAAAAAAATGATAAAGCGGGCTCCTACGCGGAAAAAAAAGGGAGAAGATGCATGTCGTTTGACTTTTTTTTCCTACCTTGCGGGCGTTTTCGCCCAAAAAGTGCCCAAAAGGAGAACAAAAAGGAACTAAAATCCCAAATCTCATGGGCCGTGAAACATACCTAAGAACTCATATACAAAAAACATAACAAACTCTAAAAAAAGCTCATAACCCAATGAGAAACTATCAGACAAAGGAAATCAAGAACATTGCCTTGCTTGGCAGTGACGGGGCTGGTAAGACCACCCTCACCGAAGCGCTGCTCTTCGAGAGCGGCATCATCAATCGTCGCGGACGCATCACACAGAAGAACACTGTGTCTGACTACCTCCCCGTGGAGCAGGAATACGGCTACAGCGTCTTCGCCACTCCCTTCCACGTGGAATGGAACGACAAGAAGCTGAACATCATCGACTGCCCGGGTAGTGATGACTTCGCAGGTTCCGCCATTACAGCCATGAGTGTCACCGATACTACCGTCATCCTTCTCAACGCACAGAACGGAGTTGAGGTGGCCACCCAGAACCACTTCCGTCTGACCGAGAAGATGCAGAAACCCGTCATCTTCCTCGTCAACCGACTCGATGACGAATGCGACTACGACAATGTGCTTGAACAGCTGCAGAGTGTCTACGGCTCCAAGGTCGTGCCCGTCCAGTATCCTATCAAGACTGGTCCGGACTTTAATGCCCTCATCGATGTCCTTCTCATGAAAAAATACAGTTGGAAGCCCGAAGGCGGCGCTCCCATCATCGAAGACATCCCAGCCGACCAACTTGACAAGGCTACCGAGATGCACCAGGCACTTATCGAGGCAGCAGCCGAGCACGACGAGACTCTCATGGAGAAGTTCTTCGAGACAGAAGAGCTCACCGAGGACGAGATGCGCGAGGGTATTCGTGCAGGACTGGCTTCCCGCGGCATGTTCCCCGTCTTCTGCGTTTGCGCAGGCAAGGACATGGGTGTCCGCCGTCTGATGGAATTTCTGGGCAACGTCGTTCCTTTCGTGGATCAGATGCCTGCCGCCAAGAACACCCGCGGCGAGGACGTGAAGCCCGATTCCAATGGCCCCACCAGCCTCTTCTTCTTCAAGACCAGCGTGGAACCGCATATCGGCGAAGTACAGTACTTCAAGGTGATGTCTGGTACCGTCCACGAAGGCGACGACCTGACCAACGCTGACCGTGGTTCCAAGGAGCGCATCGCTCAGCTCTTCGTCTGCGCAGGTGCCAACCGCACAAAGGTTACCGAACTTACCGCTGGCGACATCGGTTGCACCGTCAAGCTGAAGGATGTCCGCACGGGTAACACCCTCAACGGCAAGGACTGTGAGAACAGTTTCTCCATCACCTATCCCGACCCCAAGTACATCCGTGCCATCCGCGCCCAGAACGAGGCCGATACCGAGAAGATGATGACCATCCTCGCCCGCATGAGCCAGGAAGATCCCACATGGGTGGTCGAACAGTCCAAGGAACTGCGCCAGATTCTGGTCAAGGGTCAGGGCGAATTCCACCTCCGCACCCTCAAATGGCGCATGGAGAACAACGACAAGATGCCTATCGTCTTTGACGAACCTAAGATTCCCTATCGCGAGACCATCACCAAGGCTGCCCGCGCAGACTATCGCCACAAGAAGCAGTCCGGCGGTGCCGGTCAGTTCGGCGAAGTACACCTCATCGTGGAGCCCTTCGTAGAGGGCGAACCTATCAAGGAAGTCTATCGCTTCGGCAATCAGGAATACCGCATCAACGCCAAGAGCGAGGATGTCACCGAACTGGAATGGGGCGGCAAGCTCGTGTTCATTAACTCCATCGTCGGCGGTAGCATCGATGCCCGCTTCATGCCCGCCATCCTGAAGGGTGTGCTCAGCAAGATGGAACAGGGTCCGCTCACCGGCTCCTACGCCCGCGACGTGCGCGTCATCGTCTATGATGGTAAGATGCACCCCGTGGACAGCAACGAACTCTCCTTCATGCTCGCGGGCCGCAATGCCTTTGTGCAGGCCTTCCGCGAGGCAGGACCGAAGTTGCTCGAACCCATCTATGATGTCGAAGTCCTCGTGCCCGCAGACTGCATGGGTGACGTGATGTCCGACCTCCAGGGACGTCGTGGCATGATTATGGGTATGAACTCCGAGAACGGTATCGAGAAGCTCAACGCCAAGGTGCCCTTGAAGGAAATGTCTTCCTACAGCACAGCCCTGAGCTCCATCACGGGTGGCCGCGGCTCCTTCACCATGAAGTTCTCCTCCTACGAGCTCGTGCCCATCGACGTGCAGACCAAGCTCCAGAAGGAATTCGAAGAGAGTCAGAAGGAAGACTAATTCATTCCCTCCTACTAAAGTTATTGCAGGGGACTTTTCCAATCGGAAAAGTCCCCTTTTTCACACCTTTTTTATATATAGGTCGGCCTAATGACCTATTGGGGCTTAAACAGGAAAGTAATAACGATTTCGTTGAATCGCCTGCCAGACACGTGGGTCAAGACCTTCGCCTGCATAATCGGAATCTTGGGCGATAGACCGACGCACCTGGGTAGAAGAGATATCCAGCAGAGGCGTGTCCACGAGCATGACGGAAGGGGCTCCGGAAATTGTGGAATCCGGCAAGGAAGCAGGGTCTATGGGATAGCCAGGCCGAGGATAGACGAGCAGGCGGTGGTGACGCATGATTTCATCGGACTGATACCAGTCAGGGAAGCGATACCAATTGTCGGCTCCGATGACGAGGACAAAATCACGATCAGGGTACGCCTCCCGCAAGGCTTCAAGGGTATGTACCATGTAAGAAGGACGAGGCAGATGGAACTCAAAATCGCTGACTCGCAAATGTCGTTTCCGTCCTACTGCGAGACGTGCCAGATGCAGGCGGGCATCGTCATCCAACAATCCCGACGCAGGCTTCAACGGATTCTGCGGCGACACTAGAAACCATAGTTCTTCCAAATAATGATGACGCACCAGCCACTGACCGAGAGTAGTGTGGCCCTGATGGATGGGATTGAAGCTGCCGCCGTAGATTCCTGTAATCATAAGAAATGATGGATGAAGGTTATAAAACCTATTGCGCCCATTAGACCTATTAGACCCATAAAGCCCATGAGACCCATAGGCCCCATTAAGACCCATTAATCTTCTGAAAGAAATTTCTTGATGACCTCGTAGGCTTCTGCCTTGGCCATTTCGAGGTCGTCGTTGATGACCACTCGGTCAAAGCGAGGAGCAAAGGAGAGTTCGTACTCGGCACGGGCAATACGCTCGTCGATTTTTTCAGGGGCGTCGGTGGCACGGCCTTCCAGACGGCGACGCAATTCTTCGATGCTGGGGGGCTGGATGAATAGACTGAGAGCGCGGTCACCAAAATATTCCTTCAGACGCATGCCGCCGTGGACATCCACATCGAAGACCACATTCTGCCCTGCTGCAAACTGAGACTCCACCTGAGACTTCAGGGTTCCGTAGAAGCAACCTAAATAAACCTGCTCATATTCAATAAAATCCTCTTTGGCCACATGCTTACGGAACTCGTCGAGCGACAAGAACAGGTATTCCACGCCATCGCGCTCATCACCGCGGGGTGAGCGAGTGGTGGCGGAAATGGAGAAAGCGAGGTGCAATTCCTCACGGGGCATCAGGCTGTTGATAATGGTACTCTTGCCGCTACCCGAAGGAGCGCAGAAAATGATGACTTTACTCATATTACATCACATTTAGTACTTGTTCCTTAATCTGTTCGAGCTCGTCCTTCATGCGTACGACGATGTTCTGCATCTCGGCGATATTGCTCTTGCTGCCAGTGGTGTTGATTTCACGTCCCATCTCCTGGGCGATGAATCCGAGCTTCTTGCCCTGACCGTGGCCGTTCTGCATGGTCTGACGGAAATACTGGAGGTGATTGACGAGTCGTTGCTTCTCCTCGTTGATGTCTAACTTCTCGATGTAATAGATCATCTCCTGCTCCAGACGGTTGCGGTCCACCTGCACTTCCGGGATGGAGTTGAGCCCATCGACGATTCGGCTACGTATTTTCTCCACACGTGCCTGTTCGTAGGGTTCTATCTGAGTGAGCAATGCGGCAATGTTGTCTATCTTCTCCGTGAACTTGCGTTCCAGCGCAGCACCTTCCTGACGACGGAAATCCATCAGTCGGCTGATAGCCTGTTGTGCGACACCCCGTGCAACGGTCCATTCCTCGTCCGTGAGTTCCACCACCTCCGTTCTTGTCAACACATCCGGCAGACGCAGCAACGTGGGCAGCCAACGTCCTTCGGGATCTTTGATTCCCAGCTCATCGGCTACAGAGCGTAGCTGCTCCAAATAGGATTTCAGGACGGGACGGTTGATGGGTGTGGCGGCACTGGCATCGTCGCACTCGATGTAGAGGCTGAAGTCCACCTTGCCACGTTCGAGTTCCGAGCTAATCATGGCGCGGAGTTCCATCTCCTTCTCGCGGTAGATGGGTGCGATGCGGGTCTGCAAGTCCAACGCCTTGCTGTTCAAGGACTTGATTTCGGCTGTGATTTTCTTGCCGCCAAACTCGGCGGAGGCTTTGCCGTAGCCTGTCATGGAGAGTATCATTGTTGATTGATCGTTTTGCGATGAACGTTTGACGTATAATATGAGGATTTCGGGTGCAAAGGTACAAAAAAGTTGAGAGTTAAAGGTTGAGAGTTTGGAGTTTTTCTGCTTAAAGGTTCAAAAGCCTATTTTTTTATGTCTCCTACGGCCACTTATATGTCCCCTACTGCCACTTGGTATTCCTTCCAGAGCTCATCGGCTGTGCATTTTCGTCCAAGAGCATAGCTCATGGCGCCATCCCACGACCAGGGCACCACTTCGAGACACGAACGATTGATTTTGCGGATGAAGTCCTTGTCCTTGTTGCGGCGAAGCCAGTCGAAGAAGTAACCTACATGGCGGTAGCCTTCGGTGTAGTTACCGCCCTTCGGACGGTCGGTTTCGTCATGGAAGCCGCCACAGGCAACACGCACGGCATCTGCCACGCCTTCAATCAGTTGCCACACAACGGGATTATCACTATAGCCACCAATGCCCTGCGGTTCGAGCTGGAAGGCGTGGGTCAGCTCATGGAGCAGCACACCGCGTGTCTCGAAATCCACACGGGCCGTGTCATTGTTCTTGAAGGACTTCTCCACATGACGCGAGCTGTAGAAGATTTCCACGTAGCCGCCGCCTCCGTTTTTAGCCGAGACACCCGGGTCGTCCTTGAGGACGTAGCGCAGGCGGTGCAGCTGTGGAATGCTGTCCTCGGGAGTGAAATAGAGGCATTGCATCACCTCACACGCCACCTTGCGAATGTAGGCGTCCGGGTCTTGGATGAGGGCATGATAGATGGCAGATCCCTGTGAATGAGGCGCTTTATCGATGAAAGCGATAGCTCCGAGGTGGGCGTCCCAAGACTCTCCCCCCGCCCTCCCTGTTAAGGAGGAAAGGGAGAAGGGCTTGTCTTCCGGCTTCAGACCGCGCTGGCGGTTAGGCTTGTCGCTCATCTCAAATTCGAGGACGCAGCCATCGGTCAGCTGGCGGTGGGTAAGGAAAAGGTGCGGATAAGGTTTCCCGTTGAGCAGCAGGCGCTTGACATAGCGGTTGCGGTCGCTGACCTTGGGGGCCTTGACGACGATATGTCTGCCGTTGGGCAATGTCACGTCCGCGTATGGGAGGTAGGGAGCACCGATGACATACTGATCCGTACCTGGACAGACGGGGTAAAAGCCGATGGCAGAGAAGATGAACCATGCAGACATCTGCCCACAATCGTCGTTGCCGCCCAGTCCCCGAATATCGTTGCGGTACATCTTATTCATGATGGTGCGCAGCCACTCCTGCGTCTTCCAGGGTTCTGCGGTCCATGCATACAGATAAGGCACGTGGTGGCTGGGTTCGTTGCCGTGGACGTAGCCTCCCACGAGACAGTCTTCAGTGATATCCTCATTATCTGCGTAATATTTCTCGGGCAGATGCATGGAGAACAGTTCATTCAACCGCTGACGGAACACTTTCTCACCACCCATCTGCTGCATCAGTCCATAGACATCATGCGGTACGTGGAACGAGAAGTTCCAGGAATTGCCCTCGATGAAGCCCTCACCATAGGTCTGCAACGGATCCATGTCGTCCTTGAAGCGACCGTCGGCATAGCGTGGCGTGGCATAGCCGGTTCGCGGGTCGAAGGTGTTGCGATAGTAGCCTGCACGTGCCTCGAACGTATCGGCCATCGGCTTGTCATTCAACGTCTTGGCTGCTGCATAGACGGCAAAGTCATCGTAGGCATACTCCAAGGTGTTGGAGGCTGCTGTGCCGTCGTGATCGAAGGGTGCATAGCCACGTCGCATATAGGCTTACAGTCCAGGGAAACGCGACCAGGTGGCTGTTGTCTTCAACGCATCGAGTACTGCCCTACGTTCCAACGGAGCACCTTTGACCACCGCATCGGCCACCACACTAACGCCGTGGTAACCAGTCATGCACCAACCTTCGTTGCCCATCAGACTCCATACGGGCAGGATGTGATTCACACTCTGCTGCTGGTGGGCCAGCATCGAACGTACCATATCGGTATTGCGGTCGGGCTTGATGAGTCCCAGCAGGGGATGCAATGCGCGGTAGGTGTCCCAGAGCGAGAAGACAGTGTAGTTCTGGAACCCTTCGGACTCATGGATGGCTCCGTCCACACCACGGTAGCGCCCATCCACGTCTGAATAGACCGACGGGTTAATCATCGTGTGGTAGAGCGAAGTGTAGAACATGGCCCGCTGATCGTCGGTACCCTCCACCTGAATGGTTGACAACTCGCGCTCCCAGGCGGCTTTCGTCTCTGCACAGACTTGGTCAAAACTCTTGCCGCCCACTTCCGTGCGCAGGTTCTTCAGCGCGCCTTCTGCCGAGACAGCGGAGAGGGCGACCTTTGCGACCAAGCCTTCATCTGCTACGCCGTCAAACTCGAAATAAGCCACCACGCTACGTCCACCGATATCTGGGAAGTTATGTTGGAGATCGAGCTTGCCCCAGAAACCCATATAAGGTTCGCGTCGGCGGTCACGGTAGCCGTAATTCTTGATAGGACGGGAGAAGGTGATGGCGAAATAGGTGTAATTGGCTCGTGCCCAACCTTGTGTGATGCGGTAACCGGTCAGCAAAGTGTCGTTCTCCACGCGCAGGCTGCTCCATAGTACTTTCGAGTCGTAGTTGTAGATGCCATGTGTCAGGTCCAGGACAAGGCGTTGCACCTCGGCATCCTTGGGGAAAGTATAACAATGTACGCCCACGCGCGAAGAGGCTGTCAGCTGGACGCGCACACCGTTGTCGGCCAGCGTGACCTCGTAATAGCCCGGCCTCGCCTGCTCCGTCTCGTGGCTGTAGCGCTGTCGGTAGCCGGCGTCGGGGTTGTCGCGTGTGCCTGGATTCAGCAGCAAGGCTCCCGTTTGTGGCATGATAAGCAGGTCGCCCAGGTCGCTGTGTCCCGTTCCACTGAGGTGGGTGTGGCTGAAACCAACTATCGTCGGGTCATCGTAGCGGTAGCCGGCACAGTAGTCGTAGGTCTGTGGTTGGTACTGTCCATCGACATTGTGCGGAATGGTGTCGGTATCAGGGCTAAGCTGCACGGCTCCGAAGGGCGCACAGGCACCGGGGAAAGTATGGCCCATACCGCTTGTACCAATAAAAGGATTCACGAGTTCCAAAGGCGGAACTTGCGTTTGCACCCGTACATCTTTGGCCGACACGCTGGGCGTGAGGGCGAAGAAAATCAGGAATACGAGGGAAAGGAAATACTTAAGGTTTTGCATGTATTTTTTGTTGCTTATAAACGCCAAACGCTAAACGTCAAACGAGATTTCGTGTGCAAAGTTACTGCTTTCTGTCATCTTGTCGCCCCCTTGAAACGTTATTTTTTACTAATCCTGCTCTAATGACGGGAGTTTTTTATATCTTTGCGCCCAAATTATCAAACGAACGCGAGAAATGGCTTGCATACTACATATAGAAACCAGTACGAAAGTGTGCTCTGTGGCGGTCAGTCAGGACAGCGCCGTCATCTTCGACCAGGCAGACTTCGAGGGGCCTAACCATGCCACGGTCTGCGCTCCCTTTGTGGAGGAAGCACTGAGTTTTGCCGAGAGCCACGCCATCCCGCTCGATGCGGTGGCCGTCAGCGAAGGCCCGGGCAGCTACACAGGGCTGCGCATCGGCGTCTCCCTGGCCAAGGGCGTGGCCTACGGTCGTGGAGTACCCTTGCTCTCTGTCCCTACCCTGAAGCTTTTGACCGTACCCTTGCTGCTCTTCCGCGAGGACTTGCCCGAACAGGCGCTTTTCGTTCCCATGATTGATGCCCGCCGCATGGAGGTCTATGCCGCCGTCTACGACCGGGCACTTCGTGAAGTGCGAGGGACACAGGCAGATATCGTCGATGCCTCGACCTACGCCGAATACCTTGACCGAGGCCCCGTCTGCTTCTTTGGTCCGGGTGCAGCCAAGTGTCGTGAGGTCATCAGCCACCCCAACGCCATCTTCATCGAGGATATCCACCCGCAGGCGAAGTACATGCAGCCCCTGGCCGAGCGGAAGTTCTGGAACAACGACTTTGCAGACACCGCCTACTTCGAACCCTTCTACCTCAAGGAGTTCGTGGCCACCAAGCCCAAGGACCTCCTCCACTCATTAACCCCATAAACCCCATTATCCCCATCACCCCCCATTAAGCCCATTCACCCCATCACCTCAAAAACTCATAAACTCAAAAACTCCCCCTCCTAAAATAATGACCTACAACACCCAACGCGAGAAACTCATCCTGCCCGAATACGGACGAGGCATTCAGGAGATGGTGGACATCTGTATCGCCATCGAAGACCGCGCACAGCGACAACTCTGTGCCGAAACCATCATCGGCATCATGGCCACGATGAACCCCGAAGGCCGTCAGCAGCCCGACTTCGAGCACAAGCTCTGGGATCAGCTGGCCATCCTCTCTGACTATCGACTGGATATCGACTATCCCTTCGAGGTCGTGAAGAAAGAGGATATGCAGGCGCGTCCCCGTCCACTGAAATATCCCATGCAGCGCATCCGCTTCCGCCACTACGGCCACCTCACCGAGGCATTCATGAAGCATTTGCGCGACATGCCCGAAGGACCAGAGCGCGAAGAGCTGACAGCCATGATGGCTAACTACATGAAGCGCAGCCTCTATAACTGGAACCGCGATGCCATGGACGAGCGCAAGGTCGACGCCGACCTCGCCTCCTACACCGACGGCACCGCCCGCATCCCCGAAGGCTTCCAATTCGCATCCGTCACCAACGGCCACCTCCCCGGCAGCAACGCCGCCACCAAGAAGAAAAAGAAGCGCTAACCCCGTCCCTTTCCCTTCCCTCCTCCCCTCCTTCCCCCCTCCCACCACCTCCGTTGCTCGCCCCTCCCCTCCCGGATTCCCTCCCCTCCCGGATCCCTTCCCCGCCGAATCCCCTCTCTCCCCCCGGACTCCCTTCCCCGCCGAGCTCCCGCCCTCTCCCGAGTTCCCCTCCCTGCGTTGGTGCCCTCCCCCCGGACTCCCTTCCCCGCGGGTTTCCACCCCTCTCCCGAGTTCCCCTCCCAGCGTTGGTGCCCTCCCTCCGGACTCCCTTCCCGCCGAGCTCCCACCCCTCTCCCGAGTTTCCCTCCCTGCGTTGGTGCCCTCGGGTTTTCCCCGAGGGGATATCTAAAAACGTCAACCTCACCACCACCATTCCCCCTCATCCCCCATGAGTTCATTCCGAATCGAAGGCGGCTACCGCCTCAGTGGCGAAATAACTCCGCAGGGCGCCAAGAACGAAGCCCTGCAGGTGCTCTGCGCCGTGCTGCTCACCGACCAGCCCGTGCGCATCACCAACATCCCCGATATCGCCGACGTGAACAACCAAATCCAGTTGCTCCGTCAGATTGGCGTGAAGGTCACGCGGCACGCCAAGGGCGACTTCACCTTCCAGGCCGACGCCCTCGACCTCACTTTCCTCGAGGGCGACGACTTCCTCTCCTGCTCCGCAAAACTTCGTGGCAGCATCATGTTCGTTGGCCCGCTGCTGGCTCGCTATGGCAAGGCATTAGTCTCAAAACCCGGCGGCGACAAGATTGGCCGACGCCGCGTGGACACCCACTTCCTCGGAATGGAGAAACTGGGTGCTCAAGTGACCTACGATGCCGACCGCTGCCTCTTCCGCATCGAGGCACAACAACTGCATGGAGCCTGGATGTTACTTGACGAGGCATCCGTCACCGGCACGGCAAACATCATCATGGCGGCCACCCTCGCCGAGGGGACGACCACCATCTACAACGCCGCCTGCGAACCCTACATCCAACAGCTCTGCCGGATGCTCAACCGCATGGGAGCCCGCATCGAGGGCATCGCCTCGAACCTGCTGACCATTTATGGCGTTGACCACCTCGGAGGCACCCAGCACCGCGTGCTGCCCGATATGATTGAGGTCGGCTCGTTCATCGGAATGGCTGCCATGTGTGGCGACGGCATCCTTATCAAGGACGTCAATTTCGATGATCTCGGCATCATCCCCTACACCTTCGAGCGCATGGGCATTCAGATGGCACGGACGGGCGACGACCTCTATGTCCCTCGCCATGAGCACTATGAGATAGAATCCTTCAGGGACGGCTCCTTCATGACTTTTGCCGATGCGCCGTGGCCAGGTCTGACACCCGACCTGCTCAGCGTGCTCCTCGTAGTCGCCACGCAGGCCAATGGCACCGTCCTCATCCACCAGAAGATGTTCGAGAGCCGCCTCTTCTTCGTCGATAAACTCATCGACATGGGCGCACAGATTATCCTCTGCGACCCCCATCGCGCCGTTGTCGTAGGCCACGACCACAAGCTCCGCCTGCGTGCATCCCGCATGACCTCGCCCGATATCCGCGCAGGTATCGCATTGCTCATCGCCGCCATGAGCGCCGAAGGCACCAGCACCATCAGCAACATCGGACAAATCGACCGCGGCTACGAGAACATCGAGCACCGCCTCAACGCCCTCGGTGCCCACATCACCCGCATCAACTCATAAACTCATATAACTCATCAACTCACATAACTCACAAACTCACCTCCCCTATGTTCTCCCCCACCTCCACATATAAAATAGGAACGCTCACGCGCACGCACGGCGTGCGCGGCGAAGTTGCCTTCCAGTTCACGGACGACGTCTGGGACCGTGTGGAGGCAGACTATCTCTTTTTGCAGATTGATGGGCTGCTTGTGCCCTTCTTCCTCGAAGAGTGGCGCTTCCGTTCGGACTCGGTAGCTCTCCTGAAGTTCTGTGACATCGATACCGCCGATGCAGCCCAGCAGCTCGTTGGTTCCGATATCTATTTCCCCAAGGAACTCACGCCCGACGACCTCAATGAAGAGGACCTCACCTGGAAGCACTTCACGGGGTTCGAGGTATGGCAAGCACCAGAGGCGGGAACGACACTCTTAGGCACCGTCACCGAAGTCCTCGACCAGACCGCCAACGTACTCCTCGTCGTCACCGCTCCCGATGGCCGCGAGCTCCTCATCCCGGCCCACGAGGACTTCATCCTCGAGGCAGACCACCGCGACCGCCGTCTCCTCGTCAACGTTCCCCCCGACCTCCTCACCCTAAACAGTTGACTCCCCAAGCCCCCTTCCCCTAAACAGTTGACTCCGACCTCACCCCGAATCGTTGAGTATGTTGCCGTGTCACGGCAACCACCCCACCTCCCACCACCCCCGCCACTCACCCCACCCGATATGAACCAAGAACAACGAAAGAAACAAATAGCCATCCTCGGCTCCACCGGCAGCATCGGCACCCAGGCCCTGGAGGTCATCGCCGAGCACCCCGACCGCTTCGAGGCCCGCGTCCTGACCGCCAACACCCGTTGGCAGCTGCTCGCCGAACAGGCACGCCGCTTCCTGCCCGCCACCGTCGTCATCGCCGACGAACAACACTACGACGCCCTCGCCGCAGCACTCGCCGACCTCCCCATCCAGGTCTACACAGGCTCCGACGCCCTCTGCCAGGTCGTGCAGTCCTCAGAGGTGGATATGGTGCTGACCGCCATGGTTGGCTTCGCAGGACTGGCACCCACGATAGCAGCCATCCGTGCGCGCAAGCCCATCGCCCTCGCCAACAAGGAGACAATGGTAGTGGCTGGCGAACTCATCAACCGCCTCTGCCGCGAATACGAAGTGCCCATCCTGCCCGTGGACAGCGAGCATTCCGCCATCTTCCAGAGCCTCATCGGCGAGGTCTCCCCCATTGAGAAAATCATCCTCACCGCCTCGGGAGGCCCCTTCCGCACCTTCTCCCGCCAGCAACTCGAAGACGTCACGCCCGCCATGGCGCTGAAGCATCCCAACTGGGATATGGGAGCCAAGATAACCATCGACAGCGCTTCGATGATGAACAAGGGCTTCGAGGTCATCGAGGCCAAGTGGCTCTTCGGCGTCGAGCCCGACCGCATCCAGGTCGTCGTCCATCCGCAGAGCGTCGTCCATTCTGCCGTACAGTTTGCCGACGGTGCCGTGAAGGCACAGTTAGGCGTGCCCGATATGCGCGTGCCTATCCAGCTCGCCTTCTCCTTCCCCGAACGCCTGCAGAGTAGCTTCGACCGCCTCGACTGGTTCACCATGCATTCCCTGACCTTCGAGCGGCCCGACACCGACCGTTTCCACTGCCTGGCTCTCGCCTACGAAGCCCTGCAACGCGGCGGCAACGCCCCCTGCATCGTCAATGCGGCCAACGAAATCGTCAACCGCGCCTTCCTCGAAGGACGCTGCCGCTTCCTGCAGATGGCAGACATCATCGAACGCACACTCGACCGCGCCACCTTCATACAAACACCCACCTACGAGGACTACCTCCAGAGTGATGCCGAGGCAAGGCGCATTGCGGCAGAGCAGATCCTCCCCCTGCCCTCCCTCTAAGGAGAGAGCATTCCCCCCCAAGAATAATCACCAATAACATCATCTTTAATAAATGACCCTATAGCCCTTTGGGTCTCCCATTATGAGCGTCTTTCTAATCAAAACCCTCCAACTCCTCCTCTGCTTCGCCCTCCTCATCGTACTCCACGAGGGCGGACATTTCTTCTTCTCCAAGCTCTTCGGCGTCCGCGTCGAGAAGTTCTTCATGTTCTTCGACTGGAAATTCCATCTCTTCTCCACCAAGGACAAGTGGTTCGCACGCCTCTTCCCGAAGGTGGCAGCCAACGAGACCGAGTACGGCATCGGATGGATTCCACTCGGCGGCTATGTCAAGATTTCCGGCATGATTGACGAGAGTCTGGACACCGAACAGATGAAGAAGCCCGTACAACCCGATGAGTTCCGCGCCAAACCCGTATGGCAGCGCTTCTTCATCATGGTCGGCGGCGTCCTCGTCAACTTCCTCCTGGCGCTGTTCATCTACGCCATGATTCTCTTCACCTGGGGCAGTGACAGCCTCCCCATACGTTCGATGACTGACGGCTTCGCCTACAACACGATGGCGGAAGAGGTCGGCTTCGTCGATGGCGACATCCCTGTCGCTGCCGACGGACAGCCCATCGAGGCATGGGACGGCACCGTCTACCGCATCCTCTCCAAGGCCAAGACCGTCACCGTCCTGCGCGATGGTACCGAGGTCACCCTGCAGATGCCCGAAGAAGGGCTGAACCTGCTGGATATGATTGAGACCGACCCACGTTTCCTCTCCGTCAACGTGCCCGCCGTCGTGGACAGCGTGCTCCCTGGCACCCCTGCGGCACTGGCAGGTATCGAGAAAGGAAGCCGCATCCTCGCCGTCGAAGACACACCCATCACCTGGTGGGGCGACTTCGACCAGCTCATGGGCCGCAAGAACGACGTCCTCGCCTCCGACTGCAGCCACGAGGACAGCGTACGCCTGCGCATCCTGCCCATGATATTCACCAACGCTGACGGCAGCCGGACAGACACCGTCGCCATCCAGCTCAGCGAGGACTACAAACTCGGCTTCTTCAAGCTCGCCTATCAGTACTACTACCGCGACTCCTACATCCATCGCGACTACGGCTTCTTCGAGAGCATTCCCGCAGGTATCGCCTACGGCTGGGAGACCCTGAAGGGCTACGTCAGCGACCTCCGCTACCTCTTCTCGAAGAAAGGAGCACAGAGCGTGGGCAGCTTCGGAACCATCGGCAACCTCTTCCCCTCCGCATGGAACTGGGAGGCCTTCTGGAACATCACCGCCTTCATCAGCATCATCCTGGCCGTGATGAACATCCTGCCCATCCCAGGGCTCGATGGAGGCCACATCCTCTTCCTCCTCGTAGAGGCCGTCACCCGTCGTCCACCCTCCGACAAATTCATGGAGTACGCCCAGTACGCCGGCATGATCCTCCTCTTCGCCCTTATGGCCCTCGCCCTCTTCAACGACGCCATGAAGTTCATCTTCTGACCCCCCGCCAATTTGCTCTTTGCATCTCTTACACAAATTTATCACAAATTGATCCATATTAGTGTAGAGTTTAGAGTGTAGAGTTTAGAGCAGTTGAATTGTTTAGAGTGTAGTGTTTAGAGTTCTTTAAGCGTGAAGCAGCAGAGGTGAGCGGACAAAAACCTTAAAAACCCCACTCATGATGGCTGTGGCCTTCGGCCCTTCGTACTTGGCTTCTGGCCTTACGCCTAAGAGCAAGCTCTTGCGTAATCCAGAAGCCAAGCACGGTTTTGTTCCAACGCTCGGCGCTCTGCGACGCTTGACCCTTCAAGAACAAGCCATCATGGTGGAAAAAACACCGTTACGCTACGCTCCACTGAAAAAAGGGCTGTGCATTGTGAGGGATTGGTTTTTCAGCCCGAAGGGCGGTGTTCTTCAAATTACACCAAAGATCGCATCGAAGATGTGAGATTCAGACATCAGAAAGGGTTTTTACTGTTTTTGTCTTCATTATATCAACTTCCGAAAGTCGAATCAATCATAAGACGCCCCTCCCATAACATCTTTTTAACAAGAATACCTTTGCACGCAAGGTCATTATGCTTATCTTTGCGGCGCAAAACCGTAAAAGAAGATGTTATGACTGTAGTTAGTTCCAAAGAGTTCCGCGCCAGACAGTCCCATTACCTGCGCATGGTTCGCAGTGGTGAGCATGTCGTCCTCCGTTCCCGTGGAGGACGTTACCGTGTGACCTTCGAGCCCACAACAGAAGATTCTGAAGAGGAACAGACGGATGAATCCGCGCGTGATGTGACAGCTGAAATATGTCAGGCCATGAAGGATTGGCGGGATTACTTAAATGGCGACGAAGCGAAAATGCTTTCTTGGGAGGAATTTTTAGATGCAGTACAAAATTAGTTTCACCTCTCAGTTTACAACTGAGTTCAAGCATCTTTCGAAGCGTCACCGCAGCCTCATGACTGACTTTGCCGCATTGAAGACCAGTTTGATGGCCAATCCTTTTCAAGGCGTAGAAATGTCGCCTGGCATCCGTATAATTCGTATGGCAATCACCTCCAAAGGACGTGGTGCGTCTGGTGGAGCACGCGTTATTACGGCTACCGCTAACTATTTTCTTTATCTCTAACGCGGAGGCGCAAAGGCGCAGAGGTTCTGCAAGTGGAGAGAACACAGAAATGCATAGCAGCTGACCTTCGGTGAGTACGCGGAAGGCGCACAAACGGCGCAAACGCCAAGGTTTGTGCTCTGACACGCTGAGGCTGCGCTAAGTAAGCCCCTCTCCAACATTCCGTCCTCAGCAGAAGAGGTCTGCCTCGGTCGTTCGGGGGTATTGACATTCAGTCAATCACCTGATTCCTCACTACCCCTAAAGGGGCGAGGGATTACAGATAAACTGACTAACTAATTAAATAACAAACTGATGAACCTCATTCCGTAGGCCTCCGCGACCTCCGCGCAGCGGGAACCCGCGTAGCTTTTCCACTGCTTCGGCGACCTCACCGAAGGTCAAAGGACATGCTCTGAAAGCAGTCTGGAATGCCTCAAAAACATCCGCGCCTCCGCGCCTCGGCGTTGAAAAAATCAAATAACAACCGCGTGGAAGATAAAAATGATAACAACCGCGTTGAAAATTATTCTATGGAAGTTGGTCTTTTCTCTAATGCAGAGCAGAGGGCTAGCGCAATCCATTTACAGCCCATTGGCTACGCGCTTCAACCCATCACGCAGATGCACCGTATTGAAGTTGATGAGCAAGCCGAGTTTATTTCCCGTCAGACGTAAATAGGAAAGTAACTGTGCCGAATGGATGTCCTGCAACTCTTGAACAGTCTTCAGTTCCACAATAACACTGTTCTCCACCAATATGTCAATAATAAGTGGGTTGCCCACTTCCTGCCCTTTGTATAATATTGGTACATGAACTTGGTGATCTACCTGAAGTCCCCGCATCTGCAACTCAGAGATAAGACATTCTTCGTAAACAGCCTCCAGCAGGCCCGGCCCCAAAGTCCTGTGGACTTCCAAGGCTGCGCCGATAATGGCATGCGTCAATTCGTTGTATTCTTCTAATGTCTTCGGTTCCATAATCGTTAAGTTTGTTCTTTCTTGGGTGCAAAGATAGTCCTTTTTATAAATATGGCTTTACAAAAAGTCCAATTAATCTTCAAACAAATGTCTTTTTCCCGTATTTTCTTTCAATAACCCATATCTGCTAGGCCTCCGCGACCCCGCGTTGAAGACAAAAATGACAACAACCGCGTTGAAAAAATCCATGCAAGCAGCTCTTTTCTTTCTCTCTAACGCGGAGGCGCAAAAGCGCAAAGGCTCTGACCTTTTTGAGGAATCAGAGACATAGCAGCTGACCTTCGGTGAGTACGCAAGAGCCAGCCGAAACGCTTCGCAACTTTTGACTTAGGCCGAGCCCGCAGAGATTTTCATTGAAGGCAGTATTCGTTGTATGCCACCCCGTAGGCCTCTGCGGCCTCCGCGCAGCGGGAACCCGCGTAGCGTTCCCACTGCTTCGGCGCCCTCACACGAAGTGTCAGAGGACATGCTCTGAATACAGCCTGAATGTCTCGAAACATATCCGCGGCTCTGCGGTTCTGCGTTGAAGATAAAAAAAATAACAACCGCGTTGAAAAAATCCATGCAAGCAGCTCTTTTCTTTCTCTCTAACGCG
>JAFXTO010000036.1 GCA_017535725.1 Bacteroidaceae bacterium | reverse complement strand
GGCGGCGAAGGCTACGGTCAAGCCAAGGATGTTCAGCGCGGTGGCGGTCTTGAAGCGGCGCGCCAGGTAGAAGAGAGAAGACATGATGATTTACGATTTGACGAATTACGAATTTGCGATTGCTTAGGCTAATGCCCGTTTACGAGTGCAAAGGTACGTACAAATTCCCTTTACCTGCAAGCCCTCCGTCCCACTTTCTGCTTCCGCAGATATAAAAACGTCTAAAAAATAGACACCCCTCCCTACACGCCGCCCATCAAAAAAACATTTTTTAACTTGAAAAAGAGCGCACCTGTCACCAATACGTGGCGGGTGCGCTCTTGCAGATTCTGGAGCCATGATTACTTGAAGTTTTTGTGCTTGATGGTCCACTGGTCATAGCCCGTCAGGTCACTTCGGAGGAAGAGAGCCTCAGGCTCGCTCTTGCCCTTCAGCTGCCAGTCCAGCCAAGCGCGTACCATGCGTGCGTTGGCGCCGCCGAGGGGTTGCTCATAGGTGCCGCCATGACCGCTCTGGGTGTTGTCGGCCAGAACCACAGGCACCTTCTTGATGGCCTCGTAGTCCATCTGTGCGTTCTGCCAAGCTACGTCCGTAGTGCCTCCGACGAGGTAGAGGATGGGACCGTGAAGTTGCTTCAGGGACTGGGCACTCGCATCCGCCATCGTCATCTTGCCCATGCCGGCGTTGAGGATGAGGTAGGTCTTCAGACGCGGGTCAGCGGCATTGGCCAGCACCTGTGCACCGCCGCATGAATGACCCGCAGCGGCCATACGCGTCGTGTCCACCTTATTATAATATGGTGAGGCGGGGTCGGCAGCACGCTGGCAGATCCAGTCCAGAGCCTTCTGCACCATCGACGATGGCGTGTGCTGATCCTTCTCATGCTGTGCCATCATCTGCAGTTCGCCGATGGCGATGACCACGTAGCCGTAGGAAGCCACCTCGGTGAGCATATTCTCATAACCGATACTGGTGTCCATGCAGCCGCCGTTGCAGAAGATGAGCACGGGCAGCTGTTCCCGCTTCATCTCGCCGCGTCCAAACATACCTCGCTGGCCAATATTCATGGCGGCATCCAGGTTCATAGGCCTGTAGACCACGAAGTCCTGCAGCGTCTTCTCCCGCACGGCCACGGCCTTGAAGGGTCCGCTGCCGCCATACTCAGGCACCTTCATCTGCTCGAAGCTGACGCTGGGGTCGTCGTGCCGGAGGTGGCGTGCGAAGAAGGCGTCCAGCGCCGGACGGGTGAACTCCAGTTGCTGGTCGAAGGCTACGCTGTGCTGCCCGTGGACCTTCACATAGTCCACCTGTGCACCAGCCCGCTGCATCTTCGTAACCCAGTCCTCGGTCAGATTGGGTCGCACGATGGGATCCTCGCCTCCTTGCAGCACGAGGAAGGGCGTCTCCGATGCCCCGATGTAGCCTATGGGCCACCACTCGGTGTGGTCTGCCCACTCGCCGGCGCGGCCGATCTCCGTAGGAGGAGCACCGCCTGCGGCACAGGCGATGTCAGCCGTCAGACCCGCCATGAGCGAGAGGTGTCCGCCGGCAGAGTGACCATAGGTGCCGATGCGGTTGGGGTCGATGCCCAGTTCTTCGGCATGCGACTTCATCCAGCGAATGGCGGTCTGCACGTCCTCGATGCATGCAGGCATGGGAGCTTCCTGCACCAGGCGGTAGTTCATGTTGCAGACGACATAGCCCTTCAGGGCATAGTCCACCATGAGGCTGCGGTACACCAGGTCGTTCTTCGACCCCGCACTCCATCCGCCGCCGTGGATGATGAGGATGGCAGGGCGGTTCTTCTGCGGACCGAAGAGGGGTTGCGCCAGGTCGAGGACGCAGGACGGCTCCTGTTTATAATGGATATTCTCCGTGATGGTGATTTGCTGCTGGCTGGCCTCCACGAAACCTTCCATGATGGCCGTCGGGGCGGCATTGTGGTCGAAGGCTCCCAGCTTGTAGCCTCCGGGCAGGCATTGCGGTTCCCAGTAGAAGACACCGCGGCAGTGACCGTTGGTGGCCGTGCGAGCCTCACGGATGACGCGCGCCAACTGGCGGCGTCCCTCCTCCATCTTCTCCGGGTGCTGCTCGTCGACCTCAAAGCCTGTCTCCACAATCATCACATCGCACCCATATTTCTCGCTGCAGTGGCGGATGTTAGCCATGCAGTCGGTGATGATCTGGTTGTCTTGTTCGGGTGTGCCTCCCTTGGTGGCCCAGTAGGGATAGAGCGACATGCCTATCATATCCCACTTGCCACCGTACTTCTTGATGATGTTGAGGTTCCAGTCATAGAGGCTCTGCTTGTGGCCCCGGTCCAGGTGTACAAGGACCGTAGCCTGCGGAAACACCTCTTTCACGGCGTCGTAGCCGGCACGTATGAACCCCGCATACTGCTTGGGATTCTTCTCGATATGTCCCATGGGCCACAACAGTCCGTTGGCCGTCTCGTTGCCCACCTGCACCCAGCGCGGCTCGATGTCGTTCTGCTTCAGCAGCGAGAGGACGTCGATGGTGTGCTCCCGCACATCCTGCAGCATTTGCTTAAACGAGTGTCCCTGCCAGGCAGCGGGGATGGGTTGTTTGCCGGGGTCGGCCCACGAGTCAGCATAGTGGAAATCTACCATGAGGTCCATGTCCAGCGCCTTCACGCGGCGTGCCATGGCCAGCAGTGTGTTTTTGTCGCAGTCTCCGCCCCGGGGATTGACCCAGACGCGCATGCGGATGGCGGACATCTGGTAGTCGTTCTTCAGGAGCTCCAGGCACTCCCGTTCCTGTCCGTTGCGATCGTGGAACTTCACCCCACGGCGTTCCTGGCCCGTGAGGAATCCCACGTCGGCTCCCTTAACAAAATCTTTTGTGGTGCTCTGTGCGCCCGCCACCAGCGGCAGCGCCAGCAGCAATAAGCAAATCCATGTCTTTTTCATACTTTCAGAGAGATTTTTTTATGTGATATATGTTAGTTTTTGATGAGATAGCGGCGGCCGTTCCTAATATAGACGCCTCCCTTCAGTGGCATCTTCACGGGCATACCTCTCAGGTCGTACCACTGCTCGTTGGTGGCTGGTGCTTCGGCGGCACCGCTGACGGCATCTGGTACCGGCAGGCTCGCTTTCTTGTAGCCCCAGGCGGTTGTTCCGTTGGCGGCCAGTGCGGTGAACGCCGGCGTCCTGGTAGTCCTAGGTTCCAAGGTCTGTTCGACCACGACGCCCCTGTAGGTCACTCCTCCGCAATTGACCGTGATGTAGGAGGTTCCTTCTTCTATGGTCCATCTCCCAGAAAGGTCGCCGGAGATAGTGCCGTCGTAATTGAGGTTGATTTCCACTGGTGTAGAGACCTCCTTCTTACGGTGGTCAAGGCCATAGCTGTGTTTGAGGAATTGATAGACGCCTGGAACCTTGTCGGTGGCAACCAACTGCTTGGCTGGTATGTCTGCAGTCTTCACCCTCTCGCCGGAATACTCGAATGGCGCCGCCACGAGCCATTTTTCTTTGTTGAGGTAGCACTGATGGACCCGGTTCTCGAATCCTCCACCCGTCTGGAACCGGGTGTGATATACGAGATAGATACGCCCGTCCTGTGCAGCGATGATGGAGTTGTGGCCCTGAGAGCGTTCGCCTCTGTCGCCCACGGTCTGGTAGCCCCAGTCACTGTAAGCTCCGAAAATGTTGACTCCGAGCTGGCTGCTGTTGGGCCCGAAGTTGAGTTCGTAGTTGCTGAGTACTGCGTTCTGACCGCGGCGGTCCTTATAGGGTCCGTCGGGTTTGGAGGAGCGGAAGACGCGCATCTGGTATCCTCCATGGTTGTAGTCGTCCTGCTTGCCGCCTTCAGCCAGGCCGCCATTGCTGACAAAGAGGAAGTAGAACCCGTCGATGTACTCGATGTATGACCCTTCGCCCGAGGCATAGAATCCGCCAGCGATGCGCTTGCCGAAGTAGGGGTCGCTGGTCACGTTGTCCCCAGAGCCGGCAATGGGGTATTTCACATCATAGTCGCGCAGTCCCGTCTCGGCATTCAGCCTGAGAATCCAGATGCCTCCGCTCCATGAGCCATAGCTCATCCAGAGGAGTCCTTCCTCGTCATAGAAGACGCAGGGGTCGATAGCATGCGGCCAGCGCCGACCCCAGTAGGCATTGTACCGCGAGGGCAGTGACTTCTGCGCACCGATGGCCAGTTCGAGGTCCGTCTTCTTATAGTCTACGTTGGCGTTGCCGTTGACGTTGAAGCCTGTGACCACGACGGGTCCCTGATAGCGGTAGGGACCTGTGATGCTGCTGGCGGTGAGCAGGACGATGCTGGAGTTCCACGTGGGTCCATTGACGCTCATGTACATGCACCACTTCTTCATTGCCGTGTTGTAGATGACATCTGGTGCCCAGAGGTTCCCGTCGATGTTGTAGTTGCCGAGTGCTCCCGACCATCCCGTGGCATCGAAGTTGGGGAATTCCACTTCTTCGCCGTTCTTCACCATGGTCGTTGCCTGCTGGGTCCTGAAGGTGTTGGCGTTGCTGGCATTACCATACCAGGAGAAGCTGCTCCACGTCCAGTTGATCATGTCGCGGCTCGTGGCGGTGGCGCGATGGGAACCAAAAATATAATAGGTCTTGTTGGAGGGGTTCCAGACAATGCTGGGGTCGTGAACGCTGACGCGTGTGCCTGTGGCGGTGCGGCCTACGCACGGAACGAGGGCCATCGCCGCCGCAAGGAATAAGGTGAAATGATTTTTCATGTCGACTTATTTTCACAAATAGATAATAGTCCGGATGTTACCAGGTACTTCAGCGCTCCACCTTCACACGGATGATGGTGAACGAGGATGGTGCGAACTCATAGGTGAACCGCTTGCCGAACTTGCTGTAGAGGGTGGTCTGTGGCGACAGTTTCGTGGGCTCCTCGAAGGTGTTCTCGTCCTGTGCGTTGCCGCTGAGGGTGATGACGCGCCCCGTGGGCATGACGTTCCTGGCACCGTCGATGCAGAAGGAACGGCTGTAGGGGTGGTCGGAGCCATTGACAACCTTGATGACGAGCTCACCCGTCTGTTCGTCGTAGCCGGTCTGGCAGAAGTGGCGCGTAGGTTCTGCCGGCTTGGCTACGGTGATTTCCTTGCCATCGACAAAGAGCGTTGCAGCCATCGGAGTAACTACGAGCTTGATGTCGTACCACTTCCCCGTCTCCACACTCTGGCGGACACGGGGGCTGACGACGTCCGTCAGGCGCCCGCCGCGCATGGGCTGCACCGCTGTGATCTGATTGTTCCATCCGCCAATGTTGACACCATAGCCGCTGCGTCCTCTCTCATCAAGGGAATAGAAGATGAAGAAACCTTCCATGCCACCCGTCTTGCGTGCTTTCAGGGTGATGGTGTAGTTGTCGCTGTTGATGGCCGGCAGCATAGCCAGCGATGTGCGTGCATCGGAGGTCTGGCGGAGCACCTCGCCTTCCACCTGCCATTGTCCGCGCTCGGTGGTGAGTTGGGAGGGTTGGTAGCGAGTCGTCTGACCGTCGGCCGTGACAACGCAGATGTCCTTGTACTCGCACTGCGTGGCATAGCTGCCCAGTCCTACGCCCCCTGCGGCAAAGGGGTCTGCCGGGGTTGCCGTGGTGGGTTCGCTCACATAGACATTATAGGTGGGGCGGTTCTCGGCAGCCATCTGCTGAACGTAGTACGAGGCGCGACCGTAGACCTCGGAACTGTTGATGTGGATGAGGTTGCATGGCCAGTCGCGGCGGTTCTCGTTCTCGAACAGGGGTGCGTATGATGACATCTTCACCACGTCGCTGTTGCGCTCCATGCCCAGGATGAAGGCAGCTTCACTCAAGGCTGCCAGCAGGTTGCCGGCACCGACGCCACCGTTGCAGGCGTACTCGCCAACATAGATGTCACGGGTGCGCGGTGCATCGTCGAAGAGGTGGTAGTTGGCAAAGAAGAAGTCGGGATTGCGGTACCAGTGGGGATCCACCATGTAGTCGCCAGGAATCCGCTCCAGCAGCGGGTCGGTGTGTCCGAGTGTGTTGATGAAGATGATCTGCGGATACTCGGCCTTCAGCTTCTGGAAGATATAATTGAAGTGGGTGACATACTCTGGTCCCACGTTCTCGTTTCCGATTTCCACATACTTCAGGGGGAAAGGTTTCGGGTGGCCGGCATCGGCACGCATCTTAGCCCACTTGTTGGCAGCTGGATCTGCGAGGGCGTAGTCTATGGCATCGCGGAAGTCCTGAACCACGGCTTCCATGGCGGCATCGCTGCTGACGAAATCACCATTGCGCACCGAGCAGGACATACCAGCATTGTTCACAAACATAGCGTCCATACCCAGATCCTCGCAGAACTGCAGGAACTCATGGTATCCCATGCCCCAGGTGGCACGATACCCCCAGAGATCCCACTCGCCACGTCGCGTCATCGGGTCGCCCAGTGTCTCCTTCCACCTCACGCGGTTCTCGTACGTTGCGCCCTCGACGATGCAGCCTCCGGGCCATCGCATGAACTTCGGGTGCAGGTCCACCAGCATCTGAGCCACGTCGGCACGCTGGCCATTCTTCCGACCTTTAAAGGTGGCCTGAGGGAAGAGCGATACGTAGTCAACGAACAACGTACCCTTTTGGTCGAATTCCAATGCCAGCGCGCCCTTGGCTGTTGTGCCGTCGGCCGTCAGCGTAGCCGTGAGCTCCGTCCACTCCTTCAGCTGTCTATCCCTGAATTCTGCCTTTCCAAGTGATGTTCCACTCTCCGTGTCCACCAGGCGGACAGTGATGCAGCCCCTGTAGTTGCTGCTCTTGACATAGAATCGCAGGTCATACTTCTCTCCCTGTTTCAATCCTATGCCCCAGTAACCAGTGTTGGTGAGTAACGCCTTTCCACCCTGCTGCACCTTCTTGATGGTGAGTTGCATGGCATGGGGCGTATTCGGGTGCAGCGGTTGTGGCACTTCCACGACCTCGCCCTTTACGTAGGCCTGCTCGCCCCTCACCGTCCAGCCGGTCATTTTCTTCTCCTCCACGTTCCAGGGAATACTCCAATGGCGATTGTTCCGGTGCTCATAATTCATGGCATTGGGAGCCAAAGCCCGTCCCTCCTTCAGCGTCATGCCAGAGGGTAGCACTTGCTCCTCGAAGCCACGGTTCTGAACCAGTTCAGCATAGAGACCACCGTCCCCGGCATGATTAATCTCCTCGAAGAAGATACCATAGAGGTTAGGCGACACAACAGCACCTTTTTGCTGAAGGTCGATGCGGATGGGCTCCGTCTGGGCGCTGGCACAAAAGATGCTCATCAGTGTGCCGAAGAATACAAACGTTTTTCTCATAATGATAGAATAAATGGGTTTGATGAGTTTTCGTGCTGCAAAGGTCGCAATAATTAACCGATTAGGGTTGCAATATCTTAACAATTCATTGCAAAAATGTAACAAAATACACCATCTTCTATCTTTTTTGGACAATTCATGCCGTTCCCAAGGTTTTTTTTACTACTTTTGTCCACACATTCACAGTACTAGTATCCCTTAATGAAACCCAAAGACTGCTTCATCCTGCTCTGCACCATCGTTCTCTTGCATCCATACCTCAGCGCACAAACGCTCCAACGGTTGCAACTGCCCAACCTGGAGCAGTTGCCATCACCACGAGTGAACTGCATTGTTCAGGACGAAGAGGGATTCGTTTGGTATGCCACGGAGGGCGGAGGCGTCTGTTGCGACGACGGGCACCAGATGACAGTCTTTCGCAATGATGCACGGCACCCCGACCTCCTCGGCAGCAACAATATCGCCAGCTTGGCAGCGGCAGGAAGTCACATCATTATCGGAACCTTCCACGGAGCCTACGTCCTCGACAAGAGTGATTACAACATTCGCCAGCTCACAGAGGTAGACGACAAACGAGTCGATGATGTTATGGTCACGAAGGATGGACATTGGTGGATCACGGCCAATAAGAAAGTCTTTGAATTCTCCTCCGACGGACATCTCCTCAACACCTATCCCGCCGGTGACAAATACATCTTCCGGCTCCACCAAGACACCAGCGGACGTATTTGGGCCTCCCAGTGGCAAGGCGGGCTACTGCAACTCACCGACGGACGCCTGCAGCCTGCTCCCTGGCCCCACGAGGTCGCACCTACGAACATTGCCGACAATCCCTCCGGAGAAGGACTGCTCATCAGCACATTCGGCATGGGCACTGTTCTCTATCAACCAAACCTGCCCGCCGACGCTGTCTCCACCCCTGTCTCCCTGCCTTTCCACCAGTCTTTCTCCTTGAGCCACGAACGTTTCGACAACAACGGGCGGCTGCTCGTGGCCGACGGCACGGGGAACTGCTTTGTCATTACATCCGCACCCCAGCAGCTCTGGTACCAGACACACCCCTCATCTCCCTTTCTCGCGGATTCCCTGCGAGATGCCAGAGGACTCTCTCAGCGTCCCGCCGCATATACCTTCGATTCCACGGGACGGTTCTGGTTCAGCACAGGACAAGATATACGCCGTCAGCAGCAACCCTTTGCGACCGAAGAAGTTATACTTCCAGATCTTGCCGACATCGCTGCCATGACCTTTGCGGCAGATGGTACGCTCTGGCTTGGAAGCATCTACGGAGTCATACATACCTTCAAGGAAGGCATCCTCAGCACTGACGATTACGCCTCGAACGAATACGGCGACGCCCTCCTCGCCCTCCAGACCGACAGCCTCCAGCGAATGCTTCTCGTCTTCGAACGCTACGTCCGACTTTACGACCCCCAGCGCCACACCCTGCGACAGCAGAGCCGCGAGGCTACTGGTACCTACGCCATAGAGCTCGCAGAGACCCAACCATATCAGCGATGGAGCCACCCCGAGAGGAACATGGTCGTCGAGCGGCTGCCAAGATGGCTCACCGCCTGGTGGATGTGGCTCATCTTCCTGATCATCGTCGCATTGTTGCTGGCGCTGATGATACATTATTATATATTAAGGAAACAGCGCCGCAGGTTCCTCGACTCCATCCGGGAGGCTGTCAGGGAGGCACCACCATCGTCACACGAGTCTGCCCCTTCGCCTCAAGACGCAGCCTCTCCTCTGCTCAACCCCGAAGAGCAGTGGCTACAGAAGGCCATTGCCCTTGTCATGAGTCATATCGACAAAGATGAATACGGAGTGGAACAACTCAGCAACGACCTTGCCATGAGCCGAATGACCTTCTATCGCAAAATTCAGTCGGCCACAGGACAAAAGCCCTCGGAGTTCATACGCACCATACGCCTGCGCCGAGCAGCAGAACTCCTGCGCGAAGGACACCTGTCCGTCACCGAAGTCAGCTACGACACGGGTTTCTCCTCCGTCAGCTATTTCAGCCGGTGTTTCCGAACGATGTATGGCGTGCCGCCCACACAGTTTGGCAAAACGACCACTGCCGACGACCGTTGTCCCAAAGATATTCCTAACTGAGACAGAGGAACCTGCCTCACGAACACACCTCCCAACGTGTAGACATCAATCATCGCATCCTTGTCTTCTCCGAACCGCGAACCAACACCCGTCACGTCGGCAGTTGTGGGGAGAGCCTGACCTTCCAATGGAAAGACGCGCAACGAGGATATTACCGGCAGACCGGTTGTGCTCGTGGCAACAAGTTCCAGCAAATGAGTGCCGGGTTCTGGTATTACGATGTCCAGAGACTGGTAAGCATCAGCATTCTTCTGGAAATAGGCCTTGGAGATGCTGTCGCCGTCCAATCTCAACTCACCACCTCGCAGAGCCGGACTGCCATATTGGAATACCAGACGATAGGTGCCAGTCTCTGCCACGGCCAGGCCCCAACGCTCTATTCCACCTTTCTGGTCCCCGTTTTCCACGACACCTTCGTCCAGCAGCGCCGAACGCCCCACAAAGAACGTCACCGTGTCACTCACCTGGGTGTTCTTTGAGGTGTCTGTGGCTTTCGCCCAAGCTGTGTGAACGCCTATTGGAACGTCCGTCAGGACAAAGGGAATGGTGGCCGTGCTGCCTATAGCACTCATATCTTCCGCCTTATACGTTCCGGCTGTCTTCTTGTCCAGATGGAATTCCACCGACAGAATACGGTTTTTACGCTGATGCTGCACCCGCGTCAGGAGTTCCACGTCTCCCTCATCCACACTCTGCCCCTTCGTCGGCGAGAGCATACGTACCTTCATCATCCAACTTACTTCCGTGTGTTTCACGCCCAAGAAAGCATCCATCATCACTGTGGGTCGCCTCGTCGCCTCGTCCCAGGCACCCATATCGTAGCCACCCATGGATTCTGGTTCCCAGTAGAAGCAGCCCAGGTCGCCATTCTTGATCATCCTGTCCATCACACCCGCTAAATACTGATTCCCCACCACAGCCTCCTTCGGATAGTGACCAGTCTCCACGACCATACATGGGGTCTTGTAGCGTGACTTCAGGTCATTGATGTTTGCCATCACCTTCGTAATCATCGTAGGTCCGTCCAGATGTGACCATCGAGGGTAGGCAGAGAGTCCTATGATGTCCCACTTGGCACCATTCTTCTTCAATCCGTCGAAGATGCTCCGATAGAGTGAATTATCATGACCATCCGGCAGATGGACGATTACCTGCATCGTGGAGTCCACAGCCTTCACGGCATCATAGCCCGCCTGAACAAACTTCGCGAAAGCCACCGAGCCTCCCTTGTTCGTCTGTCCGACGGGGTACAGCATTCCCCGCTTCGTCTCGTTACCCACTTGCACCCACTTGGGCACCACCCCAGCTGCCTTGATGGCAGAGAGCACGTCCTTCGTGTGGTCGTAAACGTGCTGCGCCAGCGCCTCCACGGAATGGTCTGTCCATGCCGACGGGATGGTCTGGCTACCTGGGTCTGCCCATGTGTCGCTGTAGTGGAAGTCAATCATCACGCTCATCCCTTTCGACTTCGCACGCTTGCACATGCCGACGACCTCCGCCTTACTGCTGGCACCGCTGCCCACCGTCCACACGCGCAGCCGCACACTATTGATACCCTGTTCTTTAAGTATCTGAAGGATGTCTTTCTGACGGCCATCCTTGTCCAGCCACTTCGTGCCCCAGCCTTCCATCTGCGGAACGAAACTCACGTCTGCACCAAAGGCGAAGTCCAGCTCATGTGCCGACCGGTTGAATAGCGTGTCGGTCACCGTGATGGCGCGTACGCCGAACGTCATCGCCATCAGAAGAATTAAAAGAGTAGCTTTTTTTGCCATACTTTCATGTCTTTTTGTTGGGTTATATAAAATCTGCGGCAAAGGTACGTCTTTTCTTGCTTCTGTCCTTTCACAAACATAACAAACTTCTGTCCTTATGTAACATTTGGCTATTATGCAGCTTCATTCCAGTACCTTCCTTCGCGATAACCGGGTGATGTGACTCCGTTTGTATACTTAAAGAATAGCCCTGCCACATCTCACGACGGAGCAGGGTTGATGTTAGAATTTACTAACTTATGTTGATGAAGTAGGTTGCTTATTTTATCTCTAATCGCTCGTTGTCGCCGAAGGCTTCGTAGCCGCTGGTGATGACGCGTTCGCCGGGTTCCAGACCTTCGGTGACTTCGTAGTACTGCGGATTCTGGCGGCCGATGCGGATGGTGCGTCGGAAGGCGGTGTGTCCGTCTCTGCTGAGGACGTAAATCCAGGTGCCGCCGGTCTTCTGGAAGAAAGCGCCGCGAGGGATGAGCACTGCTTGTTCGGGCTGACCCAGTTCGAGGTTGAGGTAATAGGTCTGACCGCTGCGGATATTCGCGGGCCGTTCGTCTCGGAAGATGAAATCGGTGCGGAACTTGCCTTGTCGCACTTCGGGATAAACCTTGCGTACTGTCAATGAGAAGTTGGCGTCGCCACGAACGAAGTTAGCAGAGAGCCCTGCTCGCACTCGGTCTATGTAATGCTCATCGACTTGGGCTTCTATCTTATAATCGCTCAGGTCGTTGACCTGCCCGATCTTCTGTCCGGAGGTGACGCTCTGTCCGAGTTCCACTTCTAAGAGTCCCAGTTCGCCGTCGATAGGCGCGCGTACCTCTAATTTATTCTTGCGCTCGCGCACGAGAACCACATTCGTCCGCATATTGGCGAGGTTGTCCTCCATCTGGTCCATCTGTACACTGCGGTAGATGCTGTCCTGCTGCAGGCGCTGAACGATAAGTCCCTGCTTGCGCTGCGCTAAGCGGTAGTCTTCTTCGCTCTGGAGATACACTTCGCGGCTGATAAGTCGCTCGTTGTAGAGTCGCTCGTTCTGGCGGAAGGTACGCAGCTTGCGCTCGGTGTCCATGGCGAGCTGTGCCTGTTCGAGCTGGTTGTTGAGGCGGTCTTGCTGCATGGATACCTGGGTGTTGCGCAGCAGGTTCTGCTTCTCGGCCAGTTCTGCCTCTGCGTTGAGGATTTGCAGGTCGAGACCGCTGTTGCGCAGTCGGATGATGACATCACCCTTGCGCACCATAGTTCCTTCTTCGGCTACGCGCTCTGTGACGATGCCGCCTTCCTCGGGCGAGAGCTGCACCACCTGAATCGGCACCACTTGTCCGCTCAGCCTCACGTAGTCTTTGAATTCTGCGAGGCGGACGTCACTAATAGTGATGTCTTCGGCGCTGACGCGAAGGGTGGATGCATGGTTGCCAAGGATCAGCCAGGCGATGATGAGAATTATTACCATGCCAGCGGCGAGGTAGGGGATGTGCTTGCGCTGCAAACCTTTCCGGGGTGTGATGGGTTTATCCATAGGGGAAACGGCTGGAGCCGTAGTTTAAAGATTAATGTTCAATGTTTAAAGTTTAAGGTTTATGTCCTATCTCCACCAGGGGATGTCCGTCGTAATAGCGGCGCTGCATCTCCTTGACGCCTACCATCAGGCGGGATTGGAGCAGAGTGGCTCGACTTTGTAGTAGGGTGGCTGATGATGTTTGCAGGTCTATGGGGGAGGCCAATCCTTCGGTATATTGCTGCCGCACGAGTTCGTAGGCAAGGCTGTCGGCAGCCACCTTCTGCTCGCCTTGTTCACTTTCCTTGCAATAGGCAGCAACGTCAAGCCGTGCCTGACGGCGCAGGACATCGAGTTCTGTCTGTTTGGCAGCATATTGCTCTTCGGCAATGAGCAGATTGTTCTTTGCTCGCCGTAGGCTCATCATTGTGCCAAGACGATTGAAGAGCGGAATGGAAAGGTTGATGGAGACATATTCACCCAAGTTGTTTTTTAGCTGTTGACCGAACGAGGTCGCACTCGGATTGTTGAGGTTGCGGTAGTAAGAGGAATTGATGCCGGCAGAGAGGGAGAGGGTGGGGAAGAGTGAGGCCCGGGTGGCATGCAAGTTGTGACGGGCTGACTGTAGGGAGTAGAATGATTGTAAAAGGAGTGCTGATGAACTGGCCTCCCCGTCTGGCTCTGTTCTCAAGGTAATAGGATGGAGTGTTGGCATAGGATTATCCATCGGCCAATTCATGACCTCCTTCAACTTCAACATACAGCTTTCCAATTGGTTCTCCTGTTTTGTCAGCATCAGTTCATCGGCTGCCTGTTGTGCCATTATCAGTGCTACGTCGGCAGGGCTTTTCAGTCCTTCTTCTTCCATGACCTTTGTTCGATGAAGTATCATCTCACTCTCACGTAGTTTCTCTGTGGCGAGGTGCACGGATTCCAGGGCATAGATGACATCGATGAAAGCCTGATAGGTCTGTAGGGCCACATGGTCGCGATTGGCTTGCAGTGCATTTTTTTGCAACAGGACGTCGGCTCGTGCGGCACGCAGGGCGTGGACACGGTAGAGGCCATCGAAGACGGGTAGTGATGCCGACAGGCCGTAACCATTATTAAAGGTACTCACGCTCGTGTACGTGTTTGTTTCTGGGTCGATGGCGCGTCCGAAATTCCATTGTATGCTTGTTGAGGCGTTGAGGCTGGGCAGGAAAGCCCCCACGGCTTGCAAATGTGTAGCCTTGGAGTTATCTAATCTGAGTTCCTGTTGTCTCAGGCTATGGCTGTGTACTACCGCATATCGCATACAGTCTTCCACCGTCATGGCGAGTGCTGTTGTGTCGCTGGTAGCTTGACCTTGTATTCTAATACATAGGAATATACACTGCAAAAAGACAACCATGCGTCCGAAGAGGCTGGAATAAGCGTGTGACATAATGAAATTATACATATTGGGATATCAGTTTAGTGTGTCGTTCTGAATCGCGGTGCAAAGTTAGGGCATTTCTCAAGATCCTGCAAGTTGTAGATTTAATAAAAGTAGACTTGCAGATGTAAAATGTCTAAAAATTAGACACTTTATTTGTCCGCATAGCACTTTCACGTGCCGAAATTTGGCCATAAGTGTCGTTTTGCCTACCTTTGCGACAAAAAAAGAAAAGATATGCACTACGGCACCATTATCATCTGCGACGACAACACCAATATTCTGACCGCGCTTGGTTATGCATTAGAAGGCACGTTCGAGCGAATCATCAAGCTCTCGCGGCCTGATCAACTGCTTCCCACGATGGCGGCAGAGGCCGTGGATATTGTGTTGTTAGATATGAATTTCTCAATGGGAATGAACAATGGTCTGGAAGGACTACAGTGGTTGAAGACGCTGCACGAGTGGCATCCGGATGTGCCCGTCGTGATGCTCACGGCTTACGGCGACGTGCCGCTGGCTGTGCGTGCGCTGAAGAGTGGCGCTGCCGACTTCATCACAAAGCCGTGGGACAATGATGAACTTATCAGTAAGCTTTCTGACGTACTGACAGCACAACATGAAGTGGCATCGTTAGACGAAGTGGAACAAGCACATATCCGACGGGCAGTGGACCGGGCCGATGGCAACCTGACCGTGGCGGCACGAATGTTGGGGGTCACACGCCAGACGCTATACAACAAACTTAACCGAAAATGAAAATCATCCTCATCCTATTAATAGTTTTATTTCTGGCATTAGCGGTGATGCTCTTTGTGCGCCATCAGCACAATCTGCGTCAACGGGCGTGGCTGATGCGTGAGGCCATCCGCAATCATGACTGGACATTCAGACTCAACACGAAAAGACTGACAAGTGGGGAACGGGCTATGCAGGAAACACTCAACGAATTGGGCGAAGCAATCCGGCAGCAGGTCAGTCAAGGTGAAGTGGAATCATGGGAGCGCCTGATGCGGGTGCTGACCCATGAAATCATGAATTCCACGGCACCTATTGCCAGTATTAGTCAGAGTCTGCTACGACGCGACGATGTGAAGGGAACGGCACTGGAAGCGGGCATACAAAGCATCCATTCCACAGCCTCACGCCTGACGACTTTCGTGGAGAGTTACCGTCGGCTCTCTCAGTTGCAGAAGCCCGAGTTGCAGGACGTGAATCTCACGGTTTTCTTTAAGGAGATAGAACGTTTGTTCTCAAAGATAGAATGGGACATTCTGCCATTCTGCGATGCCACGGTTCACGCCGATCCTGTACTTTTGCAGCAGGTGGTGATGAATTTGGCGAAAAACGCCGTTGAAGCGGGCGCGAGGAAAATACAAGTGAAAAGAGAAAATGCTTCGCTTCTCATTTCAAATGATGGAGCCCCCATTCCTCCAGAAGTGCGTGAAAGCATCTTTGTCCCCTTCTTCACTACTAAACATGATGGCACGGGAATCGGCCTGTCTCTGAGTTGTCAGATCTTGGTGTGTCAAGGTGGACGGTTGGAATTGATGGAACACCCTCAAACAGGCTACACCACCACCTTCTGCCTCATCATGCGGTAAGAAATAAAAGCCCCGCTGCATCTGTGATGCAGCAGGGTTGGAGGGGATGAGGGGGTGTTTGTGGATGCTGTCAGAATTGGTTGAGGCGGCTGGTGTCGATATTCACGGCCACGCCGCTGCGGTCGATTTCCACCTCGTCGGCAGTGCCGCTGAAATCGGTCTTCGAGGCACCATCGCAGTTGGCATTGAGCTTTCTACAGTTGACTTCGGCGTGGAGTTTTGAGGCTCCTGTACACACCGTGCGCAGGATGCCGCCTTTGAAGGTGAGTTTTCCCTTGCTGGCACCGGCGAGGCCTAAGTTCATGTCACCGGACACCTCTGACGAGAGGGTGAGTTCCGAGGCTCCGTTGAGACCGAAGGTGGCACGCTCGCCTTGGGTGAATTGTGGAAGGTTGACCTTGCTGGCACCGCTGATAATGAAGCTTGCTTCCTTGGTGCTCAGGTGATCGATGTCGGCCTTGCTGGATCCCCTGACTTCGGCTTGCAGCTTCTGGCACGTGATGTGGTCGACATCGGCTTCGGATACGCCCGTGACACTCATGTTGAGAGTGGCGCATTCGAGGGCATCCACCTTGAATTTCGACACCCCGCCGAGGTGCACGCGGAGTTGGTCGGGCGTGAGGCGTTTGGCCTTGAATTCGGAGACGCCGCCGAGGTCGATGTTCTGGAGGCAGGGAGCGGTCAGGTGAAGGATGAAGTTGTGCTCGCCGTCGGGCTGGTCCTTCTTCTTCACATTGTCAAACTTTTTGGTTTTCTTGGCCTGTACTTTCAACGTCCCGCCGATGGACGTCACTTCCATCAGGTCGAGCCAGTCGGTGCGGCCTGTCAGCTGTACCTTGTAGCTGTCGCCCTGCGTGTAGATAACCTTCACGACGTTGGTCACATCGAGACTGGTGAAGTCGGCGAGGGGGTAGGTGCGGGTGGAGAATTTAGACCCACCCCCATCAGCTTCTCCAGCCGGAACACTTAATAGTTCCGGCTTCGAACCACCTGTGCGGGTGGGAGTAGTTACTTTTGCAAGTAGTATACCAGTTGTTGCGATAACAAGTAATAATGCAAGAATTCTTTTCATAGTGGTTATTAGAATATTGAAAGATTGATATTTACTTTTTCATTTTTATCACTACTGTCACCTTGCCGTCGTGCCCGTGAAGGGGTTGCTTGCCAGTGTATTGGAGCATGTAGATGCGGTCTTGTTTCTTGCCTTCCACGGCGAGGAGCAGGGTGTGCTGGTTGTAGGCATCAATGTTGTGGGAGAAGCGGCCGGTTGTGCTCTCTTCCTCGAAGATGCCCAGACAGGCGTTGATGTCGATGCCGCGGGTGAGTTCGCGCACCTTAACGACGCGAACTACCTCATGGGTCTTCGGGTCGCGTTCCACGACGCTGGTGAATTTGCTTCGCCCGATGGTACTTTCGTTGTCCACGAAGCGGTCGATGCGGTTCTGTGCCGTGGCGCTCACTGCGGCTGTCAGGCTGATAAGCCAAAGGAGGATATATCGTTTCATAATGGTATGTATTTTTCCCCTTTTCAATATTTCAATATTTCAACATTTCAATTTTCTCCAAGTATCCTTTGTACCACGGCCTGCATCTCCGGGTCGTCGGTGGCTTGGAGTATGGCGCGTTCTGTTTGTGAGGCGAAGTCGCCTGCCGGTACATTGGCTTCGGCCATCTGGGCCATTGCCAGCGCTTCGCTGATGTCAGCTTTTATTTGTCCGAGGTCGTCGATACGTTGACCGTCGATCAACGTATAACTCCCTTCATAAAGTGCTAGCTGCTGCCTCTCTCTGACCTGCGGAACGATGAGGAGGAAGGCAACGGCCACGAAGGCGGCAGCGATGGCGAGAGAAATGAAAAGTCTTTTATTCTTCTCATTTTTCATTCTTTCATTTTTCCTTCCCTGTTCCTCGGCTTCTAATCTGTCCACCAGCGCACTCAGGCGTTGTTCCAACCCCTCTGGAATGGGAATCTCCTGGTTGTTCTGTATCTCTTTCATCGTCGTAACAGTTGTTGAAGTTTCTTTTTGCCCCGGCTCAACAACACGCGCACGTTCACGGGGCTGAAGCCAGTCTCTTGTTCTATTTCGCTGAGCGAACGGTCGTGCATGAGGTGCAGTTCCACCACTCGCTGCTGGTTCTCCGGAAGGGCGTGGATAGCGTGTTCCACCTGCTCCACGGCTTCCTTGGTCTCCAATGCCGATGAGGCTGATGTTTCGCCTGCCACCCGTAGGTTCTCTGCCGTCGTGTCCGCCTCTGACAGTCTGCCACGTCGCATTTCGTCTATACAGAGGTTACGCACCAGCGTCTGGCAGTAAGCCCCTAAGTCCTTGTTCACCGGCAGACGGTCGCGCTTTTGCCAAAGGCGGATAAACGCTTCCTGTACAGCGTCCTCTGCGTCCTGCGGATTCCCGAGGAGGCTGTAGGCCGTGCGATACATCGTTGCGCTCAGTGGCAGGAAGGTCGACTTGAATGTGGCAGCTGTCATCTTTTGGGGTCTTTCATCTATATAAACGTGAAAAGGATGTGATTTGTTACATGAGAACCCCAAAAAAGTGAAGAATTAAAATTAAAAGTGAAAAATGAAAAATTAGTTTCAAGAACTATTTATGACCATTGATGTGCCCATTCATGGACATTTATGTGAAAAATCAAATTCGGGTCAGCCTTAATTGTCTATTCTGATAATTTCTTGTAGCCGAATGTCGTCAGAGGAGGAGCCGAGGAGCAGGGTGAAGGTGCCGGGCTCGATGACGCTGCGGAGGTCGCGGTCGATGAGGGCGAAGTCGTCGGCGGTGAGGGTGAAGGTGATGCGACGGGACTCGCCGCTACGTAGAAAGACGCGGGCGAAGCGACGCAACTGGCGGTCGGGGAGGACAACGGAGCTGACATCATCACGCACGTAGAGCTGTACCACTTCTTCGCCATCGCGGGGGCCGGTGTTGGTGAGAGAGAAAGAAACATTGAAAAGTTGAAACGTTCTTGAAGTGTCAAGCGTCGCAAGGCGCCGAGCGGAAACATTGAAATGTTGGAAGTTTCTTGAAGGGTCAAGCGTCCCATCGGGCCGAGCGAAGGACTCAGGGTTTATGGTGAGATCGCTATATTCGAAGGTGGTGGAGCTGAGGCCGTAGCCGAAGGGGTAGAGGGGCGTGGCAGAGGAATCGATGTAGTCGTGCGGCAGGGGCAAGGGGCGGTTGTAGCAGACGGGCAGCTGGCCTACATTGCGCGGCTGGCTGATGGGCAGACGGCCGGCGGGGTTGTAGTCTCCGAAGAGCACATCGGCGATGGCCGCTCCGCCCTGTTCGCCCGGATAGAAGGCCGTGAGGAGGGCTGCGGCATTTTCTGCTGCCCAGTTCTTCAGCAAGGGACGGCCCTCGATATAGATGACAATGAGTGGCTTGCCGGTCTGCTTCATGGAATCCAGTAGCGCCTGTTGTTCTTCCGGCAGGTCGAGGGTGGCGCGGTCGAGACCTTCGCCGCTGTCGGCTTTTCCGCTGACGGCGGCTCCTGTCTCCTTGTACTCGGCCCCGGCATAGCGGCTGCTGCTGCCTCCGACGACAGCGACGATGACATCTGCTTCTGCGGCCGACGGGGTCAGGCAGTGACGCTGTTCAAGGGCGCGACGGACGGTGATGACTTTCGCCTCGGGCTGCGGCGCCGTGTAGTCGCCGAGCTGGGCGTAGCGGTCATCGGCGTTGGGACCGCATACATATACGCGCGTACCTTTTATAAAAGGAAGAATGCTTTCGTTCTTTAGCAGGACTACGGAGGCGCGGGCCACATCGCGGGCCAAGGTGATGTGGTCGGCGTTGTGTACGATTCGGGACGTCTGGTCGGGGTTAGTATATGGCCGGTCGAAGAGACCCATCTGGAATTTCAGGCGGAGAATGCGCGCCACGGCAGAGTCCAGCCGGGCTGGGGCAGGGGAGGAGTCGGCAAGGAGCGGGAATGCCAGGCCGCCGAGGTCCATATCCACTCCGGCCTCGAGGGCCTGCAACGCTGCCTCTTGCAACGACGCGGCGGTGTGCAGCGTGTTGTGGAGCACGTTGATGCTATAGAGGTCTGAGACGACGAAGCCCGTGAAACCCCATTCGCGGCGCAGCACATCGGTCAGCAGCCAGCGGTCGGACGTGCAGGGTTGGCCGTCGACGGCGTTATAGGCGGTCATCACGGACTGTGCTCCCGCACGAATGGCCTCGCGGAACGGTGGCAGAAAGGTTTGCAGCAGGCTGCGACGTCCCACGATGGAGGCGCCCCCGTTCTGTCCGCCCTCACTGGTGCCGTAGGCGATGAAATGCTTCAGGGTAGGAAGCACGGAGGCAGCAGAATCCTTGCCCTCGCTCCTCATCCCTCGCACGATGGCGGCTCCGAGGCGTCCGGCCAGTACGGGGTCCTCACCCAGTGTCTCTTCGGTGCGGCTCCAACGTGGGTCGCGAGCCAAGTCCAGCACCGGACCGTAGGCGATATGCGCTCCCTGCGCCCTGATTTCGCGGGCGATGGCCGTGCCGGTGCGTTGCATCAGTTCCTCGGAGAAGGTGGCTGCGAGGCCGAGGCCCGTAGGGAAGACGGTGGTGCCTATGGCCATGTGGCCGTGCGGCGCTTCCTCGGCCAGGAAGGGCGGAATGCCCAGTCGCGTTTCGGTCAATGCGCGACGCTGCAGGGCGTTGGCTTTCTCGGCAGCACGACGGGGGTCGAGACCGTTTTCGAGGGTGCGACCCGTCCAGGGGTCGGCGCGGAAGGTGCCCCACAGTGCCCCCGCCTGAATATCTTCGTCCTGCCAGCCGAGCACACAGCGTAACTGGTCGGCCTTCTCCTGAGTGGTCATGCGTGACAGTAAGTCCTGCACGCGAACCTCCACCGATAAGGAGGCGTCGCGATAAGGGGGAACCTCAGTCTGCGCGTGAGTGGCGGCCAGCAGGGCCGTAGCTGCAAAAAAGAATGTAAAAAGTCTCAGAAGCATCGTATCTTGCCGTTATTTAGTTGCAAAGGTATAAAAAAGGAAAGAATGAAAGGATGAAAAATGAAAAAAATATGAGACCTCTGTGTCCTAATTATTCGAATTATCCTGAAAAGTGGCCGAAAAGTTTTGTTCCCTCTATTTTTGATACCATTTTCCTTATCACAAAGGCTGAAATCAATGCTTTTTGAACCTTCAACCGTAGTTTTCTGCCCTTTTCCTTTGCGGAATCACTGATTATTTCTACTTTTGCGGCATAACATTGCTCATCAAGGCCCAGATGTGGATACAGTTCCAAGCTTCCTGCTAATTATTAATTGCCCTTTGAGGGACTGGATAGGCAAAGATTTATTTAAAATTCTAAGAAATGAAAAAAAGTACATTAGCCATTCTGCTGGTAACTATGGCAGCATTATTTGGATTCTGCGATGGCGCACAGGCTGTTCGTGTGAAGTTCGTCTTCCCAGAAAGCTACAAGCTTCATATTTACACAACTCAGACTACGACTTTTTATGATGCAGACGGGAACATGACGGGAGGAGGCGGTGTGGAGCAAGATGTAAAAGATCTAGAATCATCAGACTGGATTGAACTTGATGGCCCTTTTGAGTATGTTCAAAGGAATCTTTATTTATTCGACCTAGCAGGACAAACTGGATTTTATAATGATTCTACCGTCACCATTTATAATGATGATGGTTCTGGCTATGTCGTGAAATACAAATATTCTTGGGCATATACACGAAGCGGAGGGGGGAACACTTTTGAAGGGGGCGATATAACGAAACAAGTTGTTGATAGTGCGACTATAGATTTAACAAAGTACTTTCCAGCAGAGTGTATCGTAACAGTTAATATTATAGACACGGATGGTACTCCCCAGGATGATATTGAGGTAAAGCTGTCAAGACTAAGTTCTGGCTCTTATCAAGATTATGATAACAGACGCACAGTAAACGGAAAAGCTGTTTTCGACGTAACAGAAGGTGAGTATGTTATTGATGTAATAAGAGATGGTCGTAATTATGCCTCAGAGAAATTTACCGTTTCAGGAGAAGGAACCGGGACAGGGACTGTGACAATTACAATACCCAAAATGATATCCTTAATAGTTAATATTATTGACGAAGATGGTACTCCTCAGGATGATATTAAGGTAAAACTTAGTTCTGATTCTTATTATCCTTATTACGAACATTATGATTATTACGAAAGCACAGAAAATGGAAAAGCTGTTTTCACCATACCAGAAGGTAAGTATGATATTGAAGTAAGTGAGGATTATCATAAATATTTAGAAGTGGGAATAGAAGTTTCTGAAGATATGACTGTGACATATACAATACCCAAAATAATATCCTTAACAGTTAATATTGTTGACACAGAGGGCACACCCCAGGATGATATTTATGTACGCCTAAAAGGCTTAGACTATTATGACCATTGGACAAAAAACGGAAAGGCTGTTTTCGACATACCAGAAGGTAAGTATCTTGTTAAAATAGAGAATAATGAGAATTATACAATAGCCGTTTCTGAAGATACGACAGTGACATATACAGTACCCAAAATGATATCTTTCGATGTCACGATTGATGGGGTGACTCTTGCACAAATCTTGGATAATAAGGGCTACTCAGGACTAAAGGATGCCATAGAGTTCTTTACATTGGATTACCAAGATCTGGATGTAAAATACAAAGAAGGAAAGTTATATGGCCGATTTGATCCTAATAAGGAATATCTCATGATTAGCGAGCTCTTCGGTGTGGAGGATACAGGCGGAGACTTCATAAAAGGTTCTACAAAAATCACAGATGGGTGCACTATTCGCATCGGCACATTCAACGTGCAGACGGAGGGTGAAGGCTTGGCCTTCCCACGCGAAGAGTTTGCCGGAAATAGTTCTTACAAGGTCTTTGTTGGCAATCCCGTACGCCTCGCTGCAGTTCCTGTCGGTGACAACAAGTTTGTCAGCTGGACCATCAATGGGAAGGAATATGCTAATCAGATGATGGACTTCACCGTTAAGGATGACATCACCACGGCAACAGCCAAGTTCAGTGGAGAAATCCTTACTCAGGTGAAGGCCGCTGATAGCAGTATTGAGACCATCAGTGTCCAGGTGGAAGGAAACTACCTCGTTCTGCCATCGGATGTGGAAGCCACGGCAAGCATGTATTCCGCAGACGGTCGTCTGGTTAAACGCACAGGAGTTGTCGGCAATAAGATTAACATTAGCGATTTGCCAGCAAGTGCTTATATTCTTCGTCTGAACGCCGAAGGCCTCTTCCAAACCGCCCAGTTCGTAAAGAAGTAAACATCACCGACAACCGTCGCAGGCACTAAACTCTAACCACAGAGCCAAAGGACTCGATTCATGATTCCCTGTCTTGAATCCTCCTTTGGCTCCTTTGTTTATGTTCCCTTCGACCTCCCCGCCATATCTTTTTTTCATTTTTTAACGAAAAAAGAGCGCACCTGTCACGGAAGGGTTAGCTATTTGATAAAATCTGCAACCTTCTTGATAATCGTACGTTTCAGTTCTTCCCAATCAAATGGGACAAACATTTTAGGCATACCATATTGCTCAGCATCTTCAAAATAAGTCATGCTGCGCAATGCTACGAAATCCGAGTGTTCTGGATATTTTTGATGATAGAAGCTCAGGAGTTCCAGAGTGTGGGGCTCGACTGTCTGAAATGATAGCATCGATAGTCCTCCTTTTTAGTATCTGACATAGCACAAACGAAGGCAAGGCTCACAGGATCCAAGGTTCTGACATGTTGGCAAACCTCTACGATTTTATCCATACCATAGTATGAACGTATAAGGCGCCAGTCATCAAGAGTTCCATATTCCAATACGCGAGGAATGATGTGGGCGGGGAACGCATCCATCTCGAATTGTTCCTTGTCCACATCCCAAAAGCAGATGGGAGAGAGTTTCTCCTTACATTCCTTGCTACTCATTTGTCTTGAATGAAGACCTTTTCGTCTTTCTTGGCCGCAAAGATAGGGAAAAGTTTTTGTTTGAACGAAGGATTGGAGAATATATTTGAAATGGAAGGATGTCTTTGTGTATTTTTCACTTTCCACTTATCAAAAATTCAACTTCCGCAAACTTAGTCTCATATCTCCAGCCGTATTGTCCTTTTCGAGCATCCGTCTTTTCGTACAAATAGATATAGATGTGTAGTCCGTTTGACGTCTGTCAAACGATTCACACGTCCGTACGTGTTTGTCTTCACGTCCGTACGTGTTTGAGTTTTCGTCCATACGTGTTTGTGTTTTCGTCCATACATATAATCTCTCGTGTCCGCTCGAGCAGTTTGGTGACGGGTGCGCTCTTTTTCTGTTAAAATTTGAAAATAAGTAGGTGCTCAATAATAGTGTACACAGCGCGCGTTGATGATTTCGGGACGGGTGTTGACGCAGTAAGTGAGGGTGCGATAACGTGGCACTTCATTTGCCCCGGCCCCGCCACATCAAGGGGAGGTGGCGGGCCGGGATAGGGAACACTTACCGCAACCTGAATACCACGGGAAGGGTGAAGCGGACGCGGACGGGCTTGCCGTCCTGTTCGCCGGGCTGCCATCGCGGCATCCAAGACACGACGCGCATGACTTCCTTGTCAAGGTACATCTCGCCGTTTTCTATCTCTTGGCTCGGTTGTTTGCGCTTAGTGGTTTTAATGACTTTTTTCAGCAGATGGCCAGCGTTCGGGTCTGCCGTTCTATGGGCGCTAACCTCTGAAATAGAGCCATCTTTTTCCACTATGAAGGATACGAAGGTCTGGCCTTGAATGCCTACTTCCTGCGCCACCGCAGGGTACTTGATATTCTCTGTGAGCCATTTGTATAGAATATTATCACCGCCAGGGAAATTGGGCATCTGTTCTACCTCGGCGTAGATGGCATCGCCACCGTCCATAGAAGCATTCTTCGTTTTAATTACGATGACACCGTTGGCACCCCGAGAGCCCCAGACAGAAGTGGCAGCACTGTCCTCCAGCACAGCAATGCTTTCGATGTCGTCTGCGTTGAGCTTTGCGGCATCCTCTTTTGTTGACACTATGTTGTCGATGACCCAGAGCGCTTTGTCATGGAGGTGGACAAGGTTTAAAGCCTTAGGCGAGGTCGCCTCCGATACTACAGAGTCCTGCACATCTGACGTTTCTTCGACAATTAGTTCCATTTGCTCGACAATGGGCTTTTCTGCTGCAGGCTGTACGTCCTCCATCACGGAAGCAATGGTCTGAGGAGTAGTTATTGCTTGTTCAATATGTGCGAGCGGTTTCACTTTAGCTTTGATGCTACGTGCCAGCGCATCAATATTCGATAGGAATAGCATCGCGGCGGCTGCGGGCACGAAGAGGATGTACTTGATCATCCCCGTTCGGCGGGTTCTTTGTAGATTCATCATTTTAATTCTGCGTTTTAAGGGTAAGACATTGAAGTTATTTGCAATCGTAGCTACGTTCGTTTGAGTGGCAAAGCCGAGGAGGCGGTACTGGTAGGCCTTGAGGGCCCCTCCCCCTGCCCCTCCCCTGTTAGGGAGGGGAGTAAGGGAGTCGGCAACGGCCTTGTCGGCAATAAATTCGAGGTTGAGGCGCACCTCGCGGCGCAGTACCCAAGTAGCGGGATTCCACCAGAAGAGGATGCAGACGAGTTGCGAGAAGAGGATATCGAGGGTGTGCCATCCGCGGACGTGCGCCTGCTCATGGATGAGCACCTCGCGCAGGGTCTGCTCGTCCATGTCGTCGGGATGCAGGAAAATCCACGGGCCGAAGGAGAACGGTGAACAAGGACGGGGATAACGGAAGTAGGAACCCTCCCATCGGCACGTACACCTTAAATATATAATGTACGTGAACTGCCAGAGCAGCTTCAGCGTCATCCACACGACGGGGATGAGATAGATGAGGCTCCAAAGAGCCAGCATCCCCACGAACCATAAACCGCAGCCGGGCTCTTGCTGATGAATGCCCATCGATGCTACCCGTGTGGCGGTGACCTCCAATGAGGGAAGGACATAGGTGGCGTAGTCGGAAGCCACGTGCATGGCTGCGGTATCCCCCTGCAGCCAAGACTGCACATTCCACAGCGGTAGCAGCAGTGCCGTCAGGTAGATTCCCCACAGCATGGCGCGACGCACGCCGAAGAAGGTGTCCCTGTGCATCACGACCAGGAACAGCAGGCACAGCAGTGCAAGAATGATATTGACTTTGATGAGGTACAACATATTATCCACCTTTCTCTATTTCGTTGATGATGTCCTGCAGTTCTTCGGGCGAGATGCGCTGTTCTCGGGCGAAGAACGTGACCAGTTCTTTGACAGAGCCGTCGAGGAAACGGTCAACCAGCGAGCCAAGCTTTGTCTTTCCGTAGGATTTCTTCTCCACGATGGGCCAATAGACGTAACCTCGACCTTGCTGCCGATGGGCGAGGTAGCCCTTGCGCTCCAGCGACTGGAACGTGTTCTGGATTCCATTCAGCAGCGGCTGTGGTTCAGGATAGAGGTTCAGCACCTCGCGTGGCGTGCACTCACCAAGCTTCCAGATGAGCTCCATCACTTCTTCTTCCTTTGCACTAAGTTTAATCATGACAAACTTTAATATTCAAAGATTATCGATTTACTTTCTTTCACGCTGTTCAATTGTCTGCTCAATGACTTCCATCAGCGAGTCGGCCTTGAGGGTGAGTTCCTTAGAAACAGTTTTCTTACACGCTTTCAGGTAGTGCTTTGCGGCGTAGGGATCGCCTGCAGCCAACGTGTCCCTTGCACAATAATAATAGCTCCACGCTATCGATTTGGGAGTATCACAGGAAGTCACTGATGCGAGGCTAAGGCCGCTGGCGATGATCATCGCCGTGAGCAGTGGTTTTTGTTTGTCTTTTCTCATCGTTAATTACCATTAAGTCTTTTCCGACGGTGCAAAGGAACAAACAATCTGTCAAACGTGCAAGAGTTGCCGCCTGAAATTAAACATTCTTAAATGTTGAATTGATTTTTTCCTGCCAATATCTGATTACTTGATATAGATGTATCTTGGCAGGTAGATGCTGTTCAGCTATGCGAACGACACTGCGTCTGTCTGTGAAAGATAGCGGAATAAAAGAGGCTCCGAAGTATCGTATCTTGCAGTCATTTGCTGCAAAGGTACGAATACTTCGGAGCCTACATGAATATGGGAAATGTTAATGTCCGAACGTCAGATGCTCGTCCTTCGGGTCGGTATCCACGTGTATTTCGTGGTCGCGGCTGACGGTGCCGGCGAGGATGGCCTTCGAGAGGTCGTTGAGGAGAAGGCGCTGGATGGCTCGCTTCACGGGTCGTGCACCAAACTCGGGGTCATAGCCCTCGCGGGTTAGCAAGTTGATGGCGGCATCGCTCAGCGAGAGGGTGATACCGTTCTGCTCGAGCATCTTCTGAACGGAGGCCACTTGCAGTTTCACTACCTCGCGGATTTCGCTCTGCGTGAGTGGCTCGAACATGATGGTTTCGTCGATACGGTTCAGGAACTCTGGTCGGATGGTGCGCTTCAGGAGGTCTAACACCGTGCGCTTAGTTTCCTCGATGACGGCTTCGCGGTTCTTGGCGGGGAGAGAGTCCTCGGCGAAAGTTTCGCCGAGCACGCTGGTGGGGGAGGAGGTGGTGCTGCCGTTGGTGGGGCTGTCCAGCTTTGCGAACTGCTCGCGGATGTATTCCGAACCGAGGTTCGAGGTGAGGATGATGATGGTGTTCTTGAAGTTCACGGTGCGGCCTTTGTTGTCGGTCAGTCGGCCGTCGTCCAGCACCTGCAGCAAGGTGTTGAACACATCGGGGTGGGCTTTCTCGATCTCATCGAAGAGCACCACACTGTATGGCTTGCGGCGCACGGCTTCGGTGAGTTGTCCGCCCTCGTCATAGCCCACGTATCCCGGAGGGGCGCCGATGAGTCGGCTGACGCTGTGCTTCTCCTGATACTCCGACATGTCGATTCGTGTCATCATCGTCTCGTCATCAAAGAGGTATTCTGCCAGCGCCTTAGCCAGTTCGGTCTTTCCTACACCCGTGGTACCGAGGAAGATGAACGAGCCGATGGGGCGCTTCGGGTCTTGCAGGCCGGCACGGCTGCGGCGTACGGCGTCGCTGACGGCACGGATGGCCTCGTCCTGTCCGATGACCCGTCGGTGCAGCTCCTCTTCGAGGTGCAGCAGCTTCTCGCGTTCCGACTGTTGCATTTTGGATACGGGGATTCCTGTCCATCGGCTGACGACTTCGGCGATGTCGTCAGCTGTCACTTCTTCCTTGACCATGGCCTCGCCTTCCTGTGCCGAGCGTAGCTGTTCCTGAATCCTCTGGATTTCAGCTTCGAGTGCCTGGAGGCTGCCGTAGCGGATTTCTGCTACACGGCCGTAGTTGCCTTCGCGTTCAGCACGGTCGGCCTCGAATTTCAGTTGCTCAATCTGCTGCTTGTTGGCCTGTATCTTGGAGAGGAGGGCCTTTTCGCCTTCCCATTTGGCTCGCATGGATTGTTCCTGCTCCTGCAGGTCGGCAATATCCTTGTTCAGTGCTTGGAGTTTATCGGAAGCGGGAAAACCGCTTCCCACATTGCCCTCTGCCTCGCGGCGGATGGCTTCGCGCTCGATCTCCAGCTGTTTCAGGCGGCGGGTGATTTCATCCAGTTCCTCTGGTACGCTGTCGCGTTCCATCCGGAGCTTGGCGGCGGCTTCGTCCATCAGGTCAATAGCCTTATCGGGCAGGAAACGGTCGGTGATGTAGCGGTTAGAGAGTTCCACGGCCGCGATGATGGCATCGTCCTGAATACGCACTCGATGGTGGTTCTCATAGCGTTCCTTCAGTCCGCGCAGGATGCTGATGGAGGAGAGGGTGTCTGGCTCATCGACCATCACACTCTGGAACCGGCGCTCCAGGGCTTTGTCCTTCTCGAAATATTTCTGGTACTCGTCGAGGGTGGTGGCACCAATCGCCCTCAGCTCACCGCGTGCCAGCGCAGGCTTCAGAATGTTGGCGGCGTCCATGGCACCTTCACTCTTGCCAGCACCCACAAGGGTGTGTATTTCATCGATAAAGAGGATGATGCGACCTTCGCTCTTGGTGACTTCGTTGATGACGCTCTTCAAACGTTCCTCGAACTCGCCCTTGTACTTGGCACCGGCGATGAGCGCTCCCATATCAAGGGAGAACAACTGCTTGTCGCGCAGGTTCTCGGGCACGTCGCCGCGAAGGATACGGTGTGCAAGGCCTTCGACGATAGCCGTCTTACCTGTTCCCGGCTCGCCAATCAGGATGGGGTTGTTCTTGGTGCGGCGACTGAGGATTTGCAGTACGCGACGGATTTCGTCGTCACGACCAATCACGGGGTCGAGCTTTCCCGCACGCGCTTCCTCTATCAGATTACGCGCATACTTCGAAAGGCTTTGGTAAGTGTCCTCGCTGGACTGCGATTTCACATGCTGACCGCCGCGCAGTTCGCGGATGGCTGCGGCGAGGTCTTTCTCGTTGACGCCAGCGTCTTTGAGGATTTTCGCAGCAACACAGTTACTGCCTACAATGGAAAGGAGGAGGAGCTCGATGGTGACGAACTCATCGCCTTGCTTGCCTGCAAGTTCTTCGGCGCGGTTGAGGATGTTATTGGTCTCGCGGGCGAGGTAGGGTTCGCCACCTTCCACACGTGGCAGGCTCTGTAGCTGGGCTTCCAGGGCATGGCTGACAGCCTGTTCGTTAACCGACAACTTACGCAGCAGGAACTGAGTGACCTGCTGTCCTGTCTTCAAGATGGCAGCCAGCAAGTGTTCTGGTTCGATGGCCTGCTGATGGCGGGCCTCGGCTATGCGCACGGCCTCCTGCACGGCCTCTTGCGCTTTGATGGTAAACTTGTCGAATGTCATAGTTTGATTATGATTTAAAGATTTTACGATTTAGAATGTTTACCATCAATGCGGCAAAAGGTGTGCATGCGACTGAATACCAGCCAAAAAGTCAGAGAAATGGTCGTTTTGGCGGTCGCCAGCCTTGCTTATCCCCGCAAAAGCGGTCAATTTGGCTCGATAGCCTGCAGGAAGTCTGTGATGAGGTGGAAGAGGGGGAGGTAGGTGTCGAAGCGTACGTGGCGGTAATCATCCTGTGGGGTGTGGTAGAAGGGGAAGGCATCGCCTTCCTCGTTCTCCAGGAAGATACAAGGCACACCACGCACAGCAAAGGGATAATGGTCACTCTTCTCTTCCAGCTTGGCCAGCTTCAGACCTTGGAAGTATTGTCCCTGACGGTTGAGTTGTTCCAACAGGGGGAAGGCCCAGGCTCCAGCCTCGCTGGGCTCGCAATGCAGTTCGGGGTTGTTGTCCCCAATCATATCTATATTAAATAGGTATTTGATGTGTGACAGCGGCACGATGGGATGGTCCACGTACCAGCGTGAGCCGCGCAGGTAGGCGTCTTCGCCGGAGAAGGCGATGAAATAGGTGTCGAACTGCGGCCGGTTTTGCGCAAAGTGGCGGGCGAGGGTGATGATGGCTGCCGTGCCTGATGCGTTATCGTTGGCGCCGCCGTAGAATACCTTTCGACCGAGGTTGCCAAGGTGGTCGTAGTGGGCGGTGAAGATGTAACAGCTGTCGTGGCGGCGTCCTTCCACCTTGGCGATGACGTTGTCTGTCTCATAGTCCTTGAAGAACTGCTGGTCGATGTCCGCGTGAATGGTTTTGGCATCGTTGGGGAGAACGGAAGCCAACGTCCAGAGCGAGGGAATGTCTGCAACCCGTTCGCCATAGGCCTTGTAGAACTTCAGCGGTTCGTTCCATGTGTAGATGAAGCCCCCCACGTTGCTGCTATCTTTATTCTGAAGCAGGGCGAAGTCCTTGCGGTGCTTGTAGGGAAACCAGAAATCACAAACGACGAAGACACCTTGATTCTCTGGCCGCGCAAGCTCTTCGCGGATGCGCGGGAAGTCATAGTGCAGCGTATCGATATGGTAGAGTTGAAACTCACCATGAACCGCGGGACAATACTCGCGCACGGTGAAGTCACGTCCTGCTGTCAGCTTGTGGCCATCAACGGACAACTCCATTCGTCGGGGAAATGTATTGATGTCCAGCGTAAAGGGCTGAACCATCACTTCGTCCACGCCAGCCTTCTGAAATTCCTTCACGATGTAGTTGCCTGCTTTGCGAACGCCATCACGTGCATAGCCTCGGCCTTGGAACTTCGAGGAGGAGAGTTGCTTGATTATTCGCTTGTATCGTGGTAGGTCTTGGGCGGGGAGGGAGGTTGCTGCAAGAAGCAGCGTGAGCAGAAGAGCGCTGCGGAGGATGTTCGTTCTTTGGTACATCGTTTTAATGAGGTTTAGTTCGTTAGCGGGTACAAAAGTAGTCATTTTCTCCCAATTTGCAGCCAAAAAAGTGAAGAAAAGCGGGAAAGAGTGCGACGGTTCGAGGTTTTATTACTACTTTTGTCCCGCTAAACGACAAAGGAATCAAATCCAACGTATGAAAAAGATTGTCCTCTCACTCCTTCTGCTGACTGCCGGAGCAGTACAGCATGCCATGGCACAGTCGGACTTCGCCCGTGGGGCAGATGTCAGCTGGTGTACGGAAATGGAAGCCGACGGAAAGCATTTCTACAATGCTCAAGGCACAGAAACAGAACTGATGACGCTGATGCGTCAGATTGGTATGACCGCGGTGCGACTGCGTGTCTGGGTGAATCCCGAGACGAACTACGGCGCATGGTCGGACAAGGCGGACGTACTCGCCAAGGCACGTAGGGCTAAGGCGGCAGGGCTGGACCTGATGATAGACTTCCACTACAGCGATTTCTTTGCCGATCCCGGCAACCAGACAAAGCCTGCTGAGTGGGCATCCTATACGATGGAGCAGCTGAAGCAGGCGGTCGCCGACCATACAACAGATGTGCTTTCTGCATTGAAGGAGGAAGAAATAGAACCACGATGGGTGCAGGTGGGCAACGAGACACGTAGCGGTATGATTTGGAACAGCGGTAAGATAGACTGGAACAAGAACGGCAAGGCCGCCTGGGAAGGATACATCGCCCTGAGCAATGCAGGCTACGACGCCGTGAAGAGCGTGCTGCCACAGGCGCAGGTCATTGTGCATATCGACAAGGGGCCTGATGACAATGCTTGGTTCTTCCAGGCTTTCAAACAGTATGGCGGCAAGTTCGATATGATAGGGCTTTCCCATTACCCCGAAGGCTCTTGGGAGAACGAGAACAGCAAGACGGCTGCGAATGTACAGACGTTGGCCACTCAGTTCAATGTTCCTGTGATGGTGGTTGAGACCGGTTATTATTGCTCCAGCGAGACGCTGGCTGCACAAGTGATGTCGGACTTTATGACCAAGGTGAAGGGTGCCAATGGTTGTGCCGGCGTCTTCTACTGGGAACCGGAACTGTATGGCTGGTGGAAACCTTCTTATTATAATACGGTGGGATGGAACGCTTATAATAAGGGAGCGTTCACTTCGCAGGGTCGTCCTGCTGCCGCCCTCGATGCTTTCGCGGGCGAGGACACCAAGGTACAGGCTCAATCGGCAGACAAGGCAGAAGAGCAAGTCTGCTATGACCTCAACGGCCGCCGTACCCTCCCTTCGGCTCACGGCATTTTGGTCGCGAACGGCAAAAAGCGGGCAACGAAGTAGCTAATCTATTAGAACTCCACGACGACTTCCACCGGGCAGTGGTCGCTGCCCAGGATTTCCGTGTGGATACGGGCGTCCGTCACTTGTGGGAAGAGGCGGTTGCTGACGAGCCAGTAGTCGATGCGCCAGCCGGCATTCTTCTGCCGCGCCTGGAAGCGGTAGCTCCACCACGAATAGACATCGCGGACATCGGGGTTACGGGTGCGCCAGGTGTCGGTGAAGCCTGCTTCCAGCAACGTGGTGAACTTGGCACGTTCCTCGTCCGTGAAGCCTGCGTTCATACGGTTGCTTTTGGGGTTCTTCAGGTCGATTTCCTCGTGGGCGACGTTCATGTCGCCGCAGACGAGTACGGGCTTCTTCGCATCCAGCGCTACGAGGTACTCGCGGAACACATCGTCCCACGTCATGCGGTAGTCCAACCGCTTCAGGCCGTCCTGTGAGTTGGGCGTATAGACGGTAACGATATAGAAATCCTTGTATTCCAGTGTGACGACACGTCCTTCGTGGTCGTGTTCCTCGATACCCAGCCCATAGCTTACGCTCAGGGGCGTGTGCCGGGTGAAGATGGCCGTGCCAGAGTAGCCCTTCTTCTCGGCGTAGTTCCAATAGCTCTCGTAGCCCTCGAAGGCAATGTCCAACTGGCCCTCTTGCATCTTCGTCTCTTGCAGGCAGAAGAAGTCGGCGTCCAGCTCGCGGAAGATGTCGCGGAAGCCTTTGCCGTCGCAGGCACGTAGCCCGTTGACGTTCCAGGAAATAAACTTCATAGTATTTTCGGTTTTTATATTTTCATTGAAAGGGAAATGCGGTTGCGGCGCCGGTCAACGTCGATGACGCGGACAAGGACGTGCTGATGCAGCTTCACGACATCCAAGGGATGGTTGATTCGGCGGTTGGCCATTTGGGAGATGTGGACCAGTCCGTCCTGATGTACACCGATGTCCACGAAGGCGCCGAAGTTGGTGATATTCGTCACAATTCCCGGCAGCTCCATACCCTCTACGAGGTCATCAATGGAGGCCACGCGGCTGTCGAACTCAAATTCCTCCAGTGCTTCGCGCGGGTCGCGACCGGGTTTCTCCAGTTCCTTCATGATATCGGTCAGCGTAGGCAGTCCCACTTCGCCGTCCACATACCTATTTATATCTACGCGTGCGCGACGGTCTTTTTGTGCGATGAGGTCGGCTACGGTGCAGCCTTGATCCTTCGCCATCTGTTCCACGAGGGCATAGCGTTCGGGGTGTACGGCGCTGTTGTCCAATGGGTTCTTGGCTCCGCTGATACGCAGGAAACCGGCACATTGCTCAAAGGCGGCAGGTCCCAGTCGGGGAACCTTCTTCAGCTGTGCACGGCTGGTGAAGGCTCCGTTCTCGCGGCGGTATTCCACGATGTTCTTTGCCAATGCAGGGCCTAGTCCGCTGACGTAGGTCAGCAGGTGGATGGACGCCGTGTTCAGGTTCACTCCTACGGAGTTCACGCAGCTTTCCACGGTCTGATCCAGACTCTTCTTCAATTTGCCTTGGTCAACATCGTGCTGGTATTGTCCTACTCCGATACTCTTTGGGTCAATCTTCACCAGTTCTGCCAGCGGGTCCATCAGCCGGCGTCCGATGGAGACCGCGCCGCGCACCGTCACGTCCTCATCGGGGAACTCATCGCGTGCCACCTTGGAGGCAGAATAGACCGAGGCACCATCCTCCGAGACGACGAAAAGACCGGGGCGTGGCTGGGTGGCGGCTTGCTGCACGACCATTTCCACGAATGCCTTGGTCTCGCGGCTGGCGGTGCCGTTGCCGATGGCAATCGCCTCCACCTTGTATTTCTTAATCATCCCGGCTACGGCTTCGAAAGCATTGGCCGTTTGCCGCACGGGAGGGTGGGGGAAGATGGCTTCGTGGTGGAGCAGGTTGCCTTGTGCATCCAGGCAGACGACCTTGCAACCTGTGCGGAAGCCTGGGTCGATACCCATCACTCGCTTCTGTCCCAGCGGAGCACCTAACAGCAGTTGCCGCAGGTTCTCGGCAAAGACGCGGATGGCCTCGTCATCGGCTTTCTCCTTGGAGAGGGCGGCGAACTCTGTCTCGATGGAGGGCTGAAGCAAGCGTTTGTATCCGTCACTAACGGCTTCGGCCACTAACTGAGAGCTTGCGTTGGAACCACGTACCCATTGACGCGACAGGCGTTCCACGTTCTCTTCTTCATCCACCGTGATACTCACCCTCAGAATCCCCTCTGCCTCGCCTCGGCGCATGGCCAGGAGACGGTGGCTGGAGCAGCGCTTCAGGGGTTCGCTCCAGTCGAAGTAGTCCGAGAACTTCTGTGCCTCGTCCGTCTCGGCTTTTGTCTTGACAACCTTGGAGGTAATGATGGCCGTGCGGCGGAAACTGCCGCGTACGCTCTGTCGGCTGCGCTCGTCCTCGCTGACCATCTCGGCAATGATATCCTGTGCTCCTTTCAGGGCAGCAACTACATCAGGCACCTCGCCTTTCACGAACTTGCTTGCTGCAGCCTCGGGATTCGTCTCGCGCTGCATCAACAGCAGGGTCGCCAGCGGTTCCAGACCCTGCTCGCGAGCCACTTGTGCACGGGTGCGGCGTTTGGGCTTGTAGGGGAGGTAGATGTCTTCCAGCTCCGTGGCATCCCAGCAGTCGGCGATGCGTTGTTCCAGCTCGGGCGTCATCTTGCCCAGCTCGGTGATGGTCTTCCTCACCGTTTCCTTGCGTTTCTCTATCTCCTTCAGGCGGTCGTTCTGTTCGCTGATGGCGGCTATCTGCACTTCGTCCAGCGCGCCTGTGCGTTCCTTTCTATAACGTGCAATGAAGGGGATGGTGGCGCCATCATCCAGCAGGGCCAGCGTTCCTTCCACTTGGTTCTCTCGCAGCCCTAATCGCTCCGCGATGAGGCGGGTAAAAATGTTTGGTTCCATATAATGATTGGTCTTTCAGCTGCAAAGATAGTGAAAAGAAGTTATTATTGTCGCAAATTGAAGCAGAAACTTTGAACTTTAAACCTGAAACTTTAAACTTTTCCGTATCTTTGCGCCCAAAATTAAAAGAAAAGACCATGCAAATAGGTGAAAAGGTAAGATTCCTGAACGAGGTCGGAGGTGGCGTCATCTCTGGCTTCCAAGGAAAAGATGTCGTGCTCGTCAAGGACGAGGACGGATTTGATATCCCCATGCTGCGTTCGCAGGTGGTGGTCATCGAGACGAATGCAAACAACTTCGAGCGGAGACCCAGGGCACAGAAGCCTGCTGCCGCCGCAGAACCTCAAAAGCCTGCTGCCACATCTGCCGTGGAGCGTCAGAGTGTGAAGGCTGCCGTGAATGCCGGTCTCGATACAGAGGAAGAAGACATCGAGCCGGGTGAACGCCCCCTCACCTTTCAGGCCAAGCCGAAGGAACGTAGGGGAGGGGAGCTGCTGAACGTCTGTCTCGCTTTCATCCCCGAGGACTCCCGTGAACTCACCACCACCCGCTTTGAGGCTTACATAATCAATGACTCCAACTACTTCATCAGCGTGGTGCTGGCCAACAACGAGGGAGCCGCCTGGCATCTCCGTTGGCAGGGTATCATGGAGCCGAATACGAAGCAGCTCTTAGAGACTTTCGACCGCAGCATCCTCAATGACCTTCAGCGCCTGAGCGTCCAGCTGATTGCCTGGAAGCAGGACAAGCCCTACCTGCTGAAGCCTGCCGTGGGTGTTGAACTGCGCCTCGATACGGTGAAGTTCTACAAACTCCACGTCTTCCAACCCTCGCCCTTCTTCCGCGAGCCAGCCCTCATCTATGACATTGTTCGCGACGACCGCCCCATCCGTCAGGTCTTCGTCGAGGCAGAGGAAGTCCTGGATGCAATGAGAGGTGTGGAACCCGCTTCCCACCCCGTTTCCCCCTCTCACCCTAATACCTCCGTCCCCCCCGCTTCCCCCGTCCCCCCCGCTTCCCCCTCCCACCCCAATACCCCCGCCCCTCCCACTTCCCCCGTCCCCCCCGCTTCCCCCTCCCACCCCAATACCCCTGCCCCTCCCACTCCTTCTGCGGCCACCGTGCCCGTTGCTTCAGCGACGGGGACACCCTCCCCCTCCATCCCCCCCCGCACTCGCGCCGAAGAGCGCGAGGCCCTAAAAGCGGCCAAGCGCGCCCTCAAGGCAGAACTACAAGCCCAGGCCGCCAAGCAACAGGCCCAACAGGCCAAGAACCAACCTCCCGCCCCCTCCTCGCAACCCGCCTCTTCCACCCAACCCCGCTCTTCCGCGCAGCCCCTGTCCTCGGCAGAGATCCTCGAGGTTGACCTCCATATCAATGCGCTCCTCGACAACACCGCAGGGCTCTCGCCCGCCGTATTGCTGAACACCCAGCTCACGGAGTTTCGCATCATCATGGACCGCAACATCCGCAAGAAGGGGCAGCAAATCGTCTTCATCCACGGCAAAGGAGATGGCGTACTGCGCGAATCCATCATCAAGGAACTGCGCCGCCGCTACCGTACATGCACCTACGAGGATGCAAACTTCCAGAAATATGGCTACGGAGCCACTATGGTAACTATTCGATAGTTGAAACATTGAAACGTTGAAAGATTGAAATATTGAAGTATTGAAAAGTTGAAAATTGAAAGTTGAAGAATTGAAAAGCCCAAAAGACATCCAGATAGCCGACTTCGCCTACGACCTGCCGGACGAACGTATCGCCAAGTACCCGCTGGCAGAGCGCGATGCATCGAAGCTGCTGATCTATGACCACGGCACCATCAGCCACCGTCACTTCCGCGACTTGCCCGAGCTGTTGCCTACAGGGTCGTTGTTGGTGATGAACAATACCCGGGTCATCCAGGCGCGCCTCCATTTCCGAAAGGAGACAGGCGCCCTCATCGAGGTCTTTTGTCTGGAACCCGCCGAACCCCACGACTATGTGCTGATGTTTCAGCAGACGGGACAATGCACTTGGCATTGCCTGGTTGGCAACAGCAAGAAGTGGAAAGCGGGTGTGCTCACGCGGGAGATTAAGGTGGATGGACGTGTGCTGACTTTGACGGTGGAACGAGGGGATGCCGACCTCATCCGCTTTTCGTGGGGTCATGAAGAGGTCACCTGGGCGCAGGTGCTCGACGCTTGCGGCGAACTTCCCATTCCTCCGTACCTCAATCGCAAGACCGAAGCCTCCGACCTTCGCACCTACCAGACCGTCTATTCCAAGGTTAAGGGTAGCGTAGCAGCCCCCACCGCCGGTCTTCACTTCACCCCAGCTGTTCTCGCCGCCCTTGATGACCGAGGCATCCAACGCGCAGAACTGACCCTGCACGTTGGTGCCGGTACCTTCAAGCCCGTCAAGAGTGAACGCATCGAAGGCCATGAGATGCACAGCGAATGGATTTATGTCCCCCGCAGCGTGGTCGAAGCCCTGCTGCACCACGGAGGCGAATGTACCGCTGTCGGAACCACCAGCGTCCGCACCCTCGAATCCTTATATTATATAGGTAAGAAAATCCTTGCGAACCCCGAAGCCACCGAAGAGGACCTGAAAGTACACCAATGGGAACCGTATGAGAGTGACGAAGGACGAACGATGGAAGAGGAGTGTGTTCGGCATTCATCAATGGATTCTCTCCGTGCCATCCTCGGCTGGATGGATCGCCACCACCTCGATGCCCTCCACACCTCCACGCAGATTATCATCGCCCCTGGGTACCACTACCATATCGTGCGCCGCATGATTACCAATTTCCACCAGCCGCAGTCCACCCTCCTCCTGCTCGTGTCTGCCTTTGTGGGCGGTGAACATTGGCGCGACATCTACCGCTACGCCCTTGACCACGACTTCCGCTTCCTCAGCTACGGTGACAGCAGCCTCCTTATCCCCTGACTCGTTTCCGCAAAGAGAGACATCCTTTGAAAAAAGACATTCCTTGAAAAAAGACAAAGTAGGTTTTATGATGAAGATACGAATGCTCATCGCTTTGATGTTGCTGCTATGCGGCGTCAATGCTCATGCCCAAACCGCCGTGCGCATTCATCAGAAAGATGGAACACACGTGGACGTACCTATAGAGCAGGTGGATAGCATCACTTTCGTAGATGTGGATAATGAGGTCGTGGAAGCTAAGTTGGAAGGCAGCTGGTTGTGGGGCAGCGTGGAAGCGGGATACTATGAGTTGCTGACCTTCAACGATGACTATACCTACATAGGGTACGACAATTACTTCACCTACGGATTTGATACCATGACCTATGGCTGGTACTCACAGTTGGGAGCGATGTTGACGTTGCGTTCCAATGGATATGGGTATCAGCGGCGCTATACATGGTACGTGACGGGATTGTCTGGAAATGCACTTGAAGTGATGACTCGGATGGGCTCTTTCAGGTATTACCGACTGCAACCAGAGACCATTAGCCTCCGCGTGAATGATGAACCCTTGGAGTGTGAACAGGATGATTCCTTTGTCTTTGCGGATGGAGTGGTTGTCGCCATTAGAGACCATAAGTTGTACGGAATAGCCAAAGGAGTGACCTACGTGCAAAAGTACATCGCCGCCCTTGACCAGATTGTCGCGTACAAGGTCGTGGTGGAATGAGGAATACCAGCCAGATCAATTGCACAACAGATATAGATGCGTGAATCGTTTGACTCTTGTCAAACGATTCACTCGTCCGTCCGTGTTTTCCTTCACGTCCGTCCGTGTTTTCCTTTTCGTCCAGACAAGTTTGAGTTTTCGCCCTTTCGTGTTTGAGTTTTCGTCCTTACGTGTTTGAGTTATCTCTTTCTCTCGCGTACGCGTACGCGCGCGGGCACGAATGAAACGAAAAACTCGTCATTTCGTCACAAAAGGAGGTGAAAGAGGTGTATGCTGTCTGATTATTAGATGCCTATAAGTGTGACGAAAGTTGTGACGAAGGTGATATTTTGGTGACGAAGTGACGAAACACCCGAATTTATGATTAATTCATGGTTAAATTCTTGAAGTGTCAAGCGTCTCTTCGAGCCGAGCGCATGATAAATTTATGTAAAGATGAATCTTTAATGATGAATCCTTCACGCCAGTTAGTCAAGTAGTCAACAGCAATACTTCTTTTCTCACATTAATTATCCACAAATTTAACCACGAATTTTCCATGAATTATTGCTGTGCGGAGTCGGAAAGGGCGGCGTTTCGTCACTTCGTCACACTCCGTCACGCTCTTCGTCACAGAGTATTTTATTGGAATACAATAGATTGTGTCAGAATGTGACGAAATGACGAGATTTTCTGCTCTCTCGTGCCCGCGCGCGTGTAAGATGCTTGTACATTGGGATACTTAGGGATACTTTAATTCATGATAAATTTGGGCGCAGGTGTGATTTTCCGTGGATAGCCCCATAGCCTAACCAAATATCTTCCCACAACGGAACATGAAGAAGGCAAGGTCATTGACTCCATGCACTTGTGCTCTCAGTCCCTTTATTTTCGAATTGAATGACTCAGC
>JAFXTO010000047.1 GCA_017535725.1 Bacteroidaceae bacterium | reverse complement strand
TACGGACAACCGCGACTGGCAGAAGACGTTCCTGGGGAAGGCGGTCGGAAAGGGACTGACGGCAGGAGAGGAGCGTCCGCTCATCATCCGCGACGAGGTGGCCGACAAGAGGCTGCTGAACCTGGAGATGCTGCATATCAAACGCTTCAACGAGCGGCGCACCCGCTTAGAGGTGTTCCTGCAGGGCGGGCGCTTCGGCATCATGTGCATGGGGCATGTGACCTGTTCGCCGCAGTTCCGCAGGGTACAACGGCTGCGAAGGTCGAAGTACTACGCGCTGGCGGTGTACGACGACACCCGGGAGAATTACACAACGGTCATCGACAACGAAGGCCGCAACATGCGGCTGGCATTCCGCGGGGAGGTGAGCATCCAGGATGATATCTTCATCCAGAAGGATGCATACGGGCAGTGTGTATATTACGATGCCATCAGTGGCAATACATACTACCGATTCCCCCTGTTCCAGATGGTGGCAGGGCTGGAAGTGGAAGGCCGATGGGGGACCTACTACCTGCGTGACTGGGAGGGCAAGCTGACAACCTATCTGACCAAGAAGGGAACGCATTACAACGACCATATCGTCATCACGGATGACGTGCTGATCAACAAGGCCGAGGGCAACAGCCAGAGCCGGATACAGGGGTATCTGGATGACGGCATACTGGTGAGTGCCGAACGGGGTATCGGCTATCAGCTGGTATCCACGGACGGGCGGCGCAGCGAGGTGCTGGCACTCAGACCGAGGGAGACGACGTCGGTGCCCGACTGGGAACGGCTGGGCCTGCAATCCTTAGGCGATGAGTATGAATAGGCCGGAGGGAGCAGATGACACGGAAAAATGACGTGCCGAACCGCACTTGAAACGGGATTCAAGGAGCGGTTCGGCACGTTTTTTTGTATTTTGGGGCCGTTGAGTAGCGGAAAAAGAGTTTTTAACGATTTAAATTTGAAGATTTGAGGTACAAGAGTTACCTTTGTGCTCGAAATCTAGACAGTTCGCGTTATGGCAGCAGAAGAAAGATACCATCGAGGACTGGGAGATAGGAGAATTTAATAACTAAGCAGGTATGAAGAAGATAATTACATGTGTATTGGCTATGTTGGGGCTGACAACAGCCTGTGGCCGTCAAAACTATGAGGACACAGATGTCCAAGGGTTTGCAGAGTTGATTGCTAACCATGATGTTGTCCTGTTAGATGTCCGTACAGCCGAGGAGTTTGCTGAAGGACATATTGCAGGGGCTGTGAATATGGATCAGGCGCAGAGTGATTTCATCGAGAAAGCGCAGGCTGCATTGCCCACGGACAAGACGATTGCCATCTATTGCCGCAGCGGGCGCCGTTCTGCAAGTGCTGCCGGACGATTGGCCGCAGTGGGCTACAAGTGTGTGAACCTGAAAGGCGGCATTATAGCGTGGAAAGACGCTAACCTACCCGTCACCTCCGACAGCTATGAGGTCGATGTGTTCAAGACCAAGGGCGGAAAGACGGTGAAGTTCCATGCGTTGGTTCATGCCAGCATACGCATCGAATACGATGGCCGTGAGATGATGATAGACCCTGTGACGAAGCTTGGTAACAAGACGATAGACTATACCGCAATGCCCAAGGCGGACTTTGTTTTCGTGACGCACGAACATGGCGACCACTTCGACAAGGAGGCCATCAAACAGCTCACGGACGACAAGACACAGCTCATCACAAACAAGCGTTGCGCTGAGATGCTGGGGTATGGTACGGTAATGGCTAATGGTGACCAGATAACGATGCCAGAGGATTTCACTATTGAAGCTGTACCGGCCTACAACATCACCGAGGGACGCACACAGTTCCACCCTAAAGGACGGGACAACGGATTCATTCTCACCATCGACGGCCTACGCATTTACATTGCCGGGGACACCGAGGATATACCGGAGATGGCTGATATCAAAGACATTGACATTGCTTTTATGCCCTGCAACCAGCCCTATACGATGACACCCGATCAGCTCATCAACGCAGCAAAGACGGTCAAGCCCAAAGTTCTGTTCCCCTATCACTATGGCCAAACCGATGTCCGTTCCATCCCTGCGGAACTTCGAGACAGTGGTATAGACGTGAGAATCAGACATTATGAATAGAATGCAGTAGGGCAATCCCCTCCAATTTGGAAAGGACCGCCCTCATTTGAAAGTAACCACTCCCTACCTCACAGGTGGCTCGAAGACGGAACTATGAAGTGTTCCGACTGAAGAAGCTGTGAGGGAGGGGGCTGTTATGGCAGATAAGTCAGCCAGCGCTTATAGGCCTCCTTGTAGGCTGCTTCGTCCTTGGCTACAGGTTCGATGACCTGCAGTTTCTTCAGGGTGGAGAAGGCCTCGTGGTGGTCTGTATAGATGCCGACACCCATACCTGCTCCGCGTGCTGCACCCACGCTACCGTCGGTGTCGCAGAGCTCGATGGTAGCACCTGTGACTCCTGCCAGGGTGTCGCGGAAGATGGGGCTGAGGAACATATTGGCCTTGCCGGCACGTATGGTCTTCAGGTCCATGCCCATCTGCTTCATCACTTCCATGCCGTAGGCGAAGCTGAAGACGATGCCTTCCTGGGCGGCGCGCAGCAGGTGAGCCTGACTGTGGCGGTTGAAGCTGATGCCGTGGATGCTGGCTCCCACTTCCTTGTCGCAGAGCACGCGCTCGGCACCGTTGCCGAAGGGGAGAATCGAGAGGCCGTCGGCACCGATGGGAGCCTTGGCTGCAACATCGTTCATGGCGGGGTAGGAGAGGTCGGGTGCCACGTTGCGGTGCATCCAGGAGTTCAGGATACCTGTACCGTTGATGCAGAGCAGGACGCCGAGGCGTGCTGCTTCTGGGGTGTGGTTCACATGGGCAAAGGTGTTCACGCGGCTCTGGGGATCGTAGCCCACCTGTCCGAGCACACCATAGACCACACCCGAAGTGCCGGCTGTTGTGGCAGCCTCACCCGGCTCGAAGACATCCAGTGAGAGGGCGTTGTTTGGCTGGTCACCAGCGCGGTAGGTGATGGGTGTGCCAGGGGCAAGACCCAGTTCCTGGGCAGCAGCGGCGCTGACTTCACCTTGCAGGCCGAAGGTCGGCACGCGGTCTGCCAGCATCTCGGCAGGAATGCCGTAGTAGTCCAGCAGGAACTGTGCGGGGCGTTCTGCCTCGAAGTCCCACATCATGCCTTCGGAGAGTCCGCTGACCGTAGTGGCCGGCGTACCAGAAAGGCGGCAGGCGATGTAATCGCCAGGGAGCATCACCTTATATATATTATTAAAGGTGTCGGGCTCGTTCTCGCGGACCCACGCCAGCTTGGAGGCCGTGAAATTACCCGGCGAGTTCAGCAGGTGGCTGAGGCAACGCTCGCTACCGAGGTCTGCGAAGGCACGCTGACCGTAGGGCACAGCACGCGAGTCGCACCAGATGATGGCGTCGCGCAGGGGCTTCAGGTTCTTGTCCACGCAGACGAGGCCGTGCATCTGGTAGCTGATACCGATGGCCTTCACTTCTTCTTTAGCCGCTTGGCTCTGTGCGAAGATGTCCTGGGTAGCTGCCTTCAGGTAGCTCCACCAGTCGTCGGGGTTCTGTTCGGCCCATCCGGGCTTGACGGCCTTGATGGGTGCTTCGGTCTTGGGATAGGATGCGGAGGCCACGCAGGCACCGCTCTGGGCATCGACCAGCGAAGCTTTCACGCTGGAACTGCCAATGTCATAACCAAGGAGATACATTAATTTGAGTTTAGAGTTTTATGAAGTTTAGAGTTTAGAGGCAGTTGTGGAGTTTAGGGTTTAGGGTTTTTATGAAGTTTAGAGTTTAGAGGCAGTTGTGGAGTTTAGGGTTTAGAGTTTTATGAAGTTTAGAGTTCTCAAGACTCACTTCGTTCGAATGAGCGAGCAAGCTCAAGCGCTTCGAGGTGTCGAAACGACCAGAGGTCAAGCGTAGAGCCGTGGTACGGTTCTTGCTTTTGCGCTGCAAAGATAGTGGATTTCCGCGTAAGTTAATTCCTGAAATGTTACTTCTTTTTCAAAAGAGGTCTCATTTTGTCATTTTTGGGTGTCTGGAGTTCTGCTTTCGCACCTTATTTCGTCTTTTGGGGACGTCTTGCGATGTTTTTCGTATCGAAAATTTGGAGGAATGGAAACTTGCGACGTATCTTTGTGGCCGATTTCTAAAAATGAGCATTCACAGCCATCAATTCATAAACTCATCTCGTTTCAGATCAACGATGACCACACGCCCCTGTTCCCAGGTCCTCTTCCGGCTGCTGGCTTGCAGCCTAGCCCTCCTTGTCACGACGGTGGCGATGGCGGCAGGCAGCATTGCCGATACCCGTTGTCCTGTGGTACATATAGAGGCTGAGCGGCTGCCCGACCTTAACGTGCCGCGAGGCTGCCACTCCCTCTTCGTCGCAGGCGGAGAGGTCGTCGTGGCAGGAGGACACACCGACGGTTTTGTGCCCACGCAGACGGCAGAATACTTCGCCGACGGCGAGTGGCACCTCATACCGATGGTTTACATCGCCGACTGTGCACTCTGCCAGGTTCTCTCTTCCGGCAGGGTGCTGTTGGCAGGAGGCTTGGCGGAAAACCTGGGCATCGGACAGATGTGGACCATGCAGACATATGACCCTGCCACGCACACATTCAGCGGTTACGGCTGCCTCGACAAGAAACGGGCGATGCTCTCTGGGGTGGAACTGGATAGCGGGCGTGTCGTCATCTCCGGCAACTGGTATCGCCATGATTTCATTGGACTCTACGACGGATACTACCAGGTCGATAGCATCAAACCCGTAGCCCAAGAGCGCTCGCTTCCTTATATTTTACGCACGGCGAAGGACAACGCCATCATCTTCAGTTTTCACAACAACAGGAGTGGGCATTATTCTGACACTATCTGGGTGGATCGTTTTCGCGGCGAGCCATTCCGCGAGCCACTCCTGGAAGGCCGGAAGTTCCTGGCTACTTCGAATGCTGACCATTGTGCGGCAGACTTTTTCATCGGCGACGAGGAGGCCGGGGAATATACCTACCTCCTGCCTGTGCAGGATAAGGACAGCGCGGTTTCTATCCTCCGAATCCATGGTGAGCACTTCGAACCCTTCCCTACGGCGGTGCCTGTGCCCACCGAGTATAAGGGGAAAACCATTTCGTATTTCGACTCCTTTGTGGTCGACCGTCGTGTGCCATGTGCCTATCTTTTGGGCATGGATAGTGACCTTCGCCTCTATCTGCTGCGCGTGGACTATGCCAGTGATGTCCGGGGACGAGGGGCTCCGCTGATGCTTTACTACACCGACCCGTTGCCTGCGCCCGTCTACAGCATCCCGGTACTGACACCCGATGGCGACCTGGTGGTGGCGGGTGGCAATATGAGAGAGGATGGTATTCACTTGGATAACTACATCGCCAACAGCGCGGCCTATCGTTTGCATGTAGGAACGTTGGATACAGCGGGCAAAACGGGTACGACCATCTGGTGGTGGCTGGTGGCAATGCTGGTGGCGTTGATAGGTGCCTACGGAATCTATAAGAAGTATTGGAGAGATGGGACGGAGGAGGACGAAGAGAAGGAAGAAAGCAAGGAGAAAGAGGAGAGTAAGGAGGCAGAGGAGTGCAAGGAGAAGGAAGAAAGCATAGAAAAGGAGGAGAGTATAGAAAAGGAGGAAGGCAAGGAGAAAGAGGACGGCGCTGAGAATGAGGAGAGCAATGAGCGCACTCACTCTGCCTTGATGACTCGTATATGCGAGGTGATGGAGAGTCAGCAGCTGTTCCTGCAGAGCGACTTGAAGTTGTCTGACCTGGCAGCGCAGTTGGGCGAATCACGCAATGCCATCTCCAATTGTATCCGCATAGAGGAGGGCTGTACCTTCCCCAATTTTGTTAACGCTTACCGCGTTAACTACGCAAAACAGCTCATGCTTGATAATCCTGAGGCAAAAATCAGTTCCCTCTACCCCAAGGCAGGCTTTGCCAACGAGACCTCTTTCTTCCGCACCTTTAAGGAATTTACAGGCCAGACGCCCAGCGAGTGGCGAGACGCAAACATGTAACGTAAGGACGAAAACTCCAACACGTCCTTACGAGTTCGCCATTTCGTCCATACGTGTTTGCCAACTCGTCCATACGTGTTTGGCAACTCGTCCATACGAGTTTGCTAATTCGGCCAAGTGTATGGCTCTGCAGACGAAGCCTACTTCGTTCGCCGCTGAAGCCTATTTCGCTTATTGATGAAGCCCTTTTCCAAGCTTTTCCGCCATAATTCTACTTACAAAAACGTTTTTGTTAGTCGATTTGTGCTTTTTGTAAGTTGCCATTCTCCCATTTTTCACTATCTTTGCCCCTGAATAATGCATGTATACACACGCGCGAACATTATTATTAATTCATAAATAAAACGTATGAAGAAAATTCTACTTTCAACCGTGCTACTACTCGTGGCGATAGCAGGGTGGGCACAAACTACGTTCACGGATGGTGACCTTACCTACACCGTGACCGATGACGAGGCAAAGACCGTATCGATTAAAGCTACCTCGACAAGTATTACCGGCGACTTGGTCATTCCGTCATCTGTTACTAATGAGGAGGTGAGCTATAGCGTGACGCGCATTGAAGCCGAAGCTTTTAAAAGTTCCTCCATTACATCTGTCAGCATTCCTGCCTCTGTGCAGACCATCGGCAATGAGGCATTCAACTTTATCAATGCATTGGTATCGGTGCGCATTGAGGACGGCGACACACCACTGACGCTAGAGAACGACTACTGGGGTGCCTTTCATAATGGCGATGCAGGTAGTGAGCAATGTACTAAGACAATCTACCTTGGCCGCAATATAGTGTCGAGTGTAGAAAATCGCTCGTGTACAGAATTCAACACCGTCGAAGAGTTGACCATCGGCCCGAAGGTGACTGCCCTTGGCGACAATGCCTTCAATGGTTGCACAGGTCTGCAGTCTGTTGACCTGAGCAATGCTACGAGCCTGACATCTATTGGCGTTAGCGCCTTCTATGGTTGTTCTAATCTGGCCAGCATAGACCTCAGTCAATCACAGCTGACGACCATCAGCGACAATACCTTCTTCGGTTGTAGCAAGATGACCAGCATCACTATGCCCTCTACCGTGACGCGCATTGGTGAAGCCGCTTTTAAACAATCAGGCATAACCTCTGTCAGCATCCCCGCTTCCGTACAGACCATCGGTAACGAGGCTTTCAACTTCATTGACGCATTAGCATCGGTGCGGATTGAGGACGGCGATACACCACTGACGTTAGAGAACAACTACTATGGTGCCTTCCAGAATGGCGATGCAAGTGGTTCTCATTACACCAAGACCATCTACCTTGGTCGCAACATTGTTACTAGCGTAGCAGACCGCGCGCGCACAGAATTCGACACCGTCGAAGAACTGACCATTGGCCCGAAGGTGACTGCCATCGGCGACAATGCCTTCAATGGTTGCACAGGTCTACAGTCTGTTGACATGAGCAATGCTACGAGCCTGACATCTATTGGTGTTTCTGCCTTCTATGGCTGTTCTAATCTGGCCAGCATAGACCTTAGTCAATTGCAGCTGACGGCCATCAGCGACAATACCTTCTACGGATGTAGCAAACTGACCAGCATCACCATCCCCTCTACCGTGACGCGCATTGGTGCCGCGGCTTTCAGAGGCTTAGCCATTACCTCTGTCAGCATTCCTGCCTCTGTGCAGACCATCGGCAACGAGGCTTTCAACTTCATTGATGCCCTTGAGAGCGTGACCATTGAGGACGGTGATACACCGCTGACGTTAGAGAACAACTACTATGGTGCCTTCCAGAATGGCGAAGCAGGTGGTAATCATTTCACCAAGACAATCTACCTTGGCCGCAACATTGTGACGAGCGTAGCAGACCGCGCGCGCACAGAATTCGACACCGTCGAAGAACTGACCATCGGCCCAAAGGTGACAGCCATTGGCGACAATGCCTTCAATGGTTGCACAGGTCTACAGTCTGTTGACATGAGCAATGCTACGAGCTTGACATCTATTGGCGTTAATGCCTTCTATGGCTGTTCTAATCTGGCCAGCATAGACCACAGCCAATTGGATCTGATGACCATTGGCGAGGGCGCCTTCTATGGTTGCAGCAAGCTTACTACGCTTGCACTTGGCAGGAAGCTGACGGCTATTCCCGAGAATATGCTGTTCGGCTGCTCAGCCCTTACCGGCATCACTATCCCAGCCTCTGTACAAAGCGTAGGTGCTCAT
>JAFXTO010000035.1 GCA_017535725.1 Bacteroidaceae bacterium | reverse complement strand
GCGCAGAGTCAGCACGGCATCGTAGTCAGCACGGGCGCGGTCATCGCGTCCCAGCTTCAGGTAGAGTGAGGCACGCCCCAGCAGGAGGCTCGTCTGCTGTGGAGCCAGGCGCAAGGCGATGTCGTAGTCCTCCAGCGCCTCCTGCTCCTTGCCCTGCCGTTCGGCGATGGCCGCCAGCTGGCCGTAGATGACTGCGTTGGCTTGCGCCTCGGGTGCTTCCAGCAAGGCTTGGCGGAAGAGGAGGTCAGCACGCTGCAGGCTATCGGCCACCATTGCTTCGAAGCCTTGGCGGACGAGTTGCTGGTAGTGACCGCCGGAGGAGGCGGAAGCGGCAGGGGGGGGGGATTGGGCGGACAGGGGGGTGTCTTGTGCTGACAGGGAAACTGTCAGCCACCAACACAAGGTGAGGAGGAGGGAAATTTTGGTGCGCATATCTCTGGAGGAGAGGTTCTTATGGGAGAGGAGGTTCTTATGGGGGGCGTTTTCTCTGGGGGAAGGGTTTCCTATGGGGGAGATGATTTCGGGGGGAGGTAAAAAGGGCTTATGCTTTCTGGATGTATTCCACAATCCATGCTCCCACTTCCTTGGTTCCGAATCGGGGGGCGCCCTCCACCTGAATCTCGGGGGTGCGGACGTTGGCGTCGAGGCTGGCGCTGACGGCATCGCGGATGAGGTCGCCCTCTTCCTGCAGGCCGAAGTACTCAAAGAGCATGGCGACGCAGAGAATCTGGGCCAGCGGATTGGCGATGTTCTGCCCGCGAGCCTGCGGCCATGAACCGTGAACGGGCTCGAAGACGGGGGTGTGGTCGCCCGTCGAGGCCGAGGGAAGCAAGCCCATGGAGCCGGTGATGCACGAACCTTCGTCGGTCAGGATGTCGCCAAAGGTGTTCTCCGTCACGATGACATCGAAGAAGCGGGGTTCCTGAATCATACGCATGGCGGCGTTGTCCACATACATGAAGTCGGTCGTCACATCAGGGTATTCGGCAGCCATCTCCTGTGCTACCTTTCGCCACAGACGGCTCGAAGCCAGGACGTTGGCCTTATCGACAACGGTCAGGTGTCTGCGGCGTCTGCGGGCGTAGTCGTAGCCCACACGCAGGATGCGCTCTATTTCGGGACGGGTGTATAAGTTGGTGTCGTAGGCCCTGTCCTCGTCCTGATATTTCTCGCCGAAGTACATGCCTCCCGTGAGTTCGCGGATGCAGATGAAGTCAGCTTCCCGCACCAGCTCGTCCTTCAGGGGTGACTTGTGGACGAGACAGTCGAAGGTCTCCACGGGGCGCACGTTAGCGTAGAGCCCCAGCCGCTTGCGCATGGCCAGCAAGCCCTGCTCAGGACGCACCTTGGCCGCAGGGTCGTTGTCGTACTTGGGGTCGCCCACGGCGGAGAAGAGGACGGCATCAGCACGCATACACGTCTGGAAGGTCTCTTCCGGGAACGGGTCGCCCACGCGCTCGATGGCGTCGGCACCACAGATGGCATATTCGTAGGTGACGCTATGCCCAAAGCGCTGGCACACGGCCGTCATCACATTCACTCCCTGTTCACTTATCTCCGGCCCGATACCGTCGCCGGGCAAGACTGCAATCTTGAAATCCATGGTCCTGTTTATTAAGTGATTAGACGTTAGCGTTTCGCATGTTTGGCGTTCAGTGTTCAATAGTAGTATTCCTGCGGCATGATGAGCCAGAGCACCAGATAGACGATGCCGCCGCAGAAGACGGTGCTAACGGTGAGTATGACCCAGATAAGGCGCAGCATATCTGGATTCCAACCAAAATACTCGGCGATAACTCCACAGATGCCTGCTATCCATTTATTGTTCATGGAGCGTGTCAGTCTTTTTTGTGTCATAATTGAGGTCTTTTTGAGGTGATTATCTTAATTTTGAGGTGATTATCTCAATTTTGAAGTGATTATCTCAAGTAAAAACAATACAACGAAATCGAATCTCCCTATCCTATTTCTTTCCGTAGTCAGGGTCGATTTTGATGAGGGCCGAGACGCCGAAGGTGACAAGGCAGCAGCCCACCACCCACCAGAAGAAGGTGAGGTAGCCGAGCTGGTCGGCCATCCATCCGGCAATCATCCCAGGCAACATCATACCCAGGGCCTGCATGGCGGTACAGATACTGAACACGGCGGTACTACGCTCACCCTGAGAGAAATAGACGAGGTAAAGCATGTAGGCCGTGAAGCCGAATCCGTAGCCGAACTGCTCGATGAAGACGCAGAGGTTGACCACGAAGAAGCTGGCTTCGCCTGCGTCGGCCAGATAGACGTACACGAGGTCAGGCAGGGAGATGCTGAGTACCATGGGCCAGAGCCAGCGTTTCAGTCCGTGGCGCGAGACACACCATCCACCGAGCAGTCCTCCAACGGTCAGACCGATGATGCCTATCGTACCATAGACGAACCCTACGGCTTCCGTACTGAGGGCCAATCCACCCGCCTCTGCGCTGTCGAGGAGGAAGGGATTGGCTATCTTCACCAACTGACCCTCGGGGAAGCGGAAGAAGAGCATGAAGAGCAAGGCGGAGACGATATGCGGCTTGGTGAAGAATGTCTTCAGGGCGAGCCAGAAAGAAGACCAAGACCCGGACTCTCCCCCCGCCCTCCCTGTTAGGGAGGGAGCAGAATGTATTTGACTGGATGATTTTTCAGAGTCATTGGTAATCGCTCCCTCCCTAACAGGGAGGGCGGGGGGAGAGTCCGGGAGGGCTTTGTGTGGGTCCGGGAGAGCCACACTATGCCATAACCACAGCGCAATGAACGTCCCAGCCAGGACAAAGAAAGTGATGCTCCACGCCATCGCTACGGTCTGTGACTTCTCTAACCATCCAGCCAACATGACCAGCAGCCCCTGACCGACGATATTGCCGATGCGGTAGAAGGTGCTACGAATGCCTACGTAGAGACTCTGGTCGTGGGTGGAGAGGCCAAGGATGTAGAGGCCGTCTGCAGCGATATCGTGTGTGGCGCTGGCGAAGGCCAGAATCCAAAAAAAAGCCAGCGAGCCTTGCAGCCAGAAAGCCATGGGCAACGTGAAGGCGATGCCTGCAAAGCCGGCACCTATCAACAGTTGCATCACCAACACCCACCAGCGTTCCGTACGAATAGAGGCGATGAAGGGGCTCCACAGGGGCTTGATGACCCAAGGAAGGTAGAGCCAGGAGGTATAGAGAGCCAGGTCGGTATTCGAGAGGCCAAGACGTTTGTACATCGTGGTGGCTATCACCATCACAGCAACGTAAGGCAGGGCTTCGGCCAGATAGAGCGAAGGAACCCACGCGTAGGGTTTTTTATTTTTCATAAAGGCGATTAACAGATTAGCAATTAACGGTTTATCTACAGAACTAATTTTCTCTTATGAGGTTTATCTAAAGTACGAATTCTCCCGGATGAGGCGGAAGCCGAAGTAGGCAGCCAGCCAGGCAGGGAGAACAAGGAGGGAATCGAGGAGGAAGAAGGTCTGGAAGCCCAGCCGGGCAACGAGCCATCCGGAGACAGCCATAGGCGGCAACATCACCAGGGAGATGAGGGGGATGTAGAGGTAGTTGATGGTGCTGCGGTAGCGATTGCCGGAGATATAGCGCACGAAGGGAAGGGTTGCATTCAGCCCGTAGCCGAAGCAGAACTGAGCCACGAAGGCAGCCAGACACAACGAAAGCAAGTCCTGCGGCAGCACATGGGATAGCACCCAGTAGACCAGCGGCGAGAGTCCCAGCAGAAAGGCAGACGTCCGAGGCATCTGACGCCAATAGCCCAGGGCGAGGCCTGCGGAAAAGGCGATGACCCCCACAGACCCTTGGGCGAGACCTATCCACTGGAGCGAGGCAGCGAGGCCTCCTTGCGCGCGCGAACCTATAAATAATAGCACCCGCGAGTGGAAAAGCAGCGCCTGGGGCAACAGCAACAGGGCGAGGTTGAGAACGACCAGGAACCAATGGGGCTTGTGAGCGATGCGATCGATAACATGCACCTCCGCACGCATGGCGTCCAAGAACGACGATGAGGGTGAGGACGGAGAGACGGCAGGCGAGCGGAGCGCAAAGAGGTTGTAGACCACCAGCAGCAGATAGATTCCAGCAAGGACATAAACCGCCATACTCCACGAGAGAGCCATCACATTGCGGCGGTTGTGGTAGAAGACTTCCAGGAAGCCCACGCCGACAATCATCACGCCGTAGGTAATCACCACGGTGGACTGTGAGATGAACATCTTCCAGCTGTTGTAGTAGCGCTGGTCGTCGGGCGTCAGCCGATGTTCATAGTACATCCGCGCCACCAGCTCATGAGCAGCACAGAACAGACAGAGGACAAAGAGCATGACGAAGAGAAGCCAGCGGCTGGAAGAGCGGTCGATGAAGCAGAAAGCCAACGCCACAAGCTGACAGCAGATGCAGACCTCCAGCAGGCGCAGCTGGCCGCTGTAATGCCCCAGCTGGCGCAACTTAGCACGTACGAAGGACTTCATCACCCAAGGCAGCGTCAGCAGTCCGCACAACAGGGTACTCTGCTCCCACCCTATCCCCAACTGCAAGAACATCAGCAGCGCCACAAAAGTAATCATGGCGCTGGGGATGGCCTCAGCGGCGAATAAGGTTGGGAGCCACTTCATCAGTACGACCTCGCTATGAGCACACGGTACTTGGCTGGCTTGCCGCTGACCATATCCGTACCCGGCGTCTGTTCGAAGGCGAAAGGCACGCAACGAATGGTGGCCTGCGTCTCTTCCTTGATGCGGGCCTCGGTCTCGGCTGTGCCGTCCCAATGACAGAGGAAGAAGCCGCCGTCCTTCACACGTTCCTTGAATTCCTCGTAGTCCTCACACTCGTAGATGTGTTCGTCGCGGAACTTGCGGGCCTTCTCGAAGATGGCCGTCTGCATGTCGTCGAGGGTTTCCTTGACGATCCTTGCGATAACATCGCAAGATACAGTCTCCTTCTCCAGGGTATCGCGACGCATCAGCTCGATGGTGCCGTTCTCCAGGTCGCGGCCGCCCATGACCAGACGCACGGGTACGCCCTTCAGCTCGTAGTCGGCAAACTTGAATCCGGGACGCTTCTGGTCGTTGTCGTCCAGCTTCACGCTGACGCCCATAGCCTTCAGCTCGTCGGCAATCTCGTTCAGTTTCACACGAATGGCTTCCAGCTGCTCCTCGGTCTTGTAGATAGGAATGAGCACCACCTGTATGGGAGCCAAGGCAGGAGGCAGCACGAGGCCGTTGTCATCCGAATGGGTCATGATGAGGGCTCCCATCAGACGGGTGGAGACACCCCACGAGGTAGCCCATGCGTATTCGGGCTGGTTGTCTTTGTTCAGGAACTGTACGTCGAAGGCACGTCCGAAATTCTGGCCGAGGAAGTGACTGGTACCGCTCTGCAGCGCCTTGCCGTCCTGCATCATGGCCTCGATGGTATAGGTGTCGAGGGCACCTGCGAAGCGCTCGGTCTCGCTCTTCACACCTTGCATGACGGGCACGGCCATGACCTTCTCGGCGAAGTCGGCGTAGACCTGCAGCATCTGGCGTGCACGCTCTTCGGCCTCCTGGCGAGTGGCGTGGGCCGTATGGCCCTCTTGCCAGAGGAACTCGGCCGTGCGGAGGAAGAGACGCGTACGCATCTCCCAGCGCATCACGTTGGCCCACTGGTTGATGAGCAGAGGCAGGTCGCGATAAGAGTGAATCCAGTTTTTATAGGTATTCCAGATAATGGTCTCGCTGGTGGGACGGATGATGAGTTCTTCCTCCAGCTTGGCCTCTGGATCAACGACGACGCCATCGTGCGTCTCGTTGGTCTTCAGCCGGTAGTGGGTCACGACGGCACATTCCTTGGCGAAGCCCTCCACGTGCTCTGCCTCGCGCGAGAGGAAGCTCTTGGGGATGAGCAGGGGGAAATAGGCGTTCTGGACACCCGTCTGCTTGAACATGTCGTCCAGGATGCGCTGCATCTTCTCCCAGATGGCGTAGCCGTAGGGCTTGATGACCATGCAACCGCGGACATCGCTCTGTTCGGCGAGGTCTGCCTTGACGACAAGTTCGTTATACCACTGCGAGTAGTTCTCGCTTCTTTTTGTCAAATTTTTGAGTTCTTTTGCCATATAATAAGCGCGGCTCTGCCGCAATTAAATGTTTAGAATGTAAGTCTAAAGTTGATTGTTTAAGGACATTTTTGGTTATTTTGGGTGCAAAGTTAATTAAATATCGTGAAAGAAAGGAATAATTCTCGCTGTTTTGATGCTTTGTTCGGCGGAAAATGCGTACTTTTGCACCGAAAAGCAATTTAACAACACTATTTTATTCACTCAAAACATCAAACGACATGAAAGGATTAAAGTTTTATGCAATCGGTCTGGCAGCAGCATTGATGCTGAATTCCTGTGGTATGAGCAACACGGCCAAAGGTGGTCTCATCGGTGGTGGTAGCGGTGCAGCCCTCGGCGCAGCCCTCGGTGCACTCATCGCCAAGGACGGCAACAAGGGCAAGTGGGCAGGTATCGCCGGAGGTATCGGCGCAGTAGCCGGCACAGCCGTAGGTCTGGTCATCGGTAAGAAGATGGACAACGCCAAGAAGGCTGCGGAGGCTATCGCCAACGCCAAGGTCGAGGACGCCACAGACGCCAATGGCTACCAGGCCGTGAAGGTCACCTTCGAGAGCGGAATCCTGTTCCAGTCGGGCAAGGCCGTCCTGAACGCAAGTGCACAGAGCTCCCTCACGCAGTTCGCCACCAACGTGCTGGCCGCCAACCCCGATATGAACGTGGGTATCGTGGGCTACACGGACAACGACCCCTGGAAGGGTAAGACCGCAGAGCAGAGCGTAGCAGCCAACCAGCAGCTGTCCCAGCAGCGCGCACAGGCCGTGAGCAGCTTCCTCCAGTCACATGGCGCAACCGCTTCCCAAATCAAGGAAGTAGCAGGTCTGGGCGAGAGCAACCCCGTGGCCGACAACAGCACACCAGCCGGCAAGCAGCAGAACCGCCGCGTGGAGGTCTACCTCTATGCAAGCCAGGAGATGATTGACGCTGCAAAGGCTCAGGCCAACTAAGCGTCTCTGCTGACTACACATCAACATGACTACGGGGCACCATGCACACATCGCTGCATGGTGCCTTTCATCGAAAAGGACTATCCGTACCAGCAAATGGCGATAAAAAGATGAAATACGCCGACATCCCAAAACATAGAGTCAGCCATCTGGTGAAGCCCGAAGGCATGAGCCTGGAAGAATGGCAGGTGGTACTGCGCATGCAACAGGCCAGCCGCGAGGACTTCGAGGTGAGCTGCGTCAGCGAACGCTACAACCCTGGCGAGTACACGGTGTTCAGCCCCTCGTCCGGCAATACGTACAAGGTGGTTTACCGAGGACCTCAGAGCCCGTGGAACTACTGCGACTGCCTGGACTTCAAGACATCGCAGCTGGGCACATGCAAGCACGTGGAGGGAGCACGCCAGTGGATTGCAGACCACCACAAGCGCATCCACCGCGACCTGCCCGAATACACCAGCGTTTACCTCAGCTACCGAGGTAACGACCGACGGGTGAAGATTCGCATCGGCTCCTCGGCCACAGAAGCCTTCCGCAAGCTTATCCGCAAGTATTTCAACGACTTCGACGAGTTGCAGCCCCATGTTTTCGAGGCTTTCGACACCTTCGTCCGCGAGGCACGCGCGTTGGATCCTACGTTCAGATACTACGCTGATGCCGAGGACTTCGTGCTCTCGGAGCGCGAGGCCATCCGGCGGCGCAAGGTCGTCACCACGAAATACAACGACGATGCCCTGGACGAGCTCCTGCACACCCATCTCTATGGCTACCAGAAAGAAGGAGTGCGCTTTGCAGCCAAGGCCGGACGAGCCATCATTGCAGACGAGATGGGACTCGGCAAGACCGTGCAAGCTATAGCCACGGCCGAACTGCTGCGACGGGAATGCTTCGTGGAGCAGGTGCTGGTGCTGTGTCCAACGACGTTGAAATATCAGTGGAAGCGTGAGATTGAACGCTTCACCGGCGCAGAAGTGCTCCTCATAGACGGAACACCCGAACAGCGCCGCGAGCTGCTGGCTACGGAAGCTACCTACAAGATTGCATCCTACAACAGCATCGCACAGGACCTGAAGGAACTCAAGTCCATACAGGTCGATATGGTCATCATGGACGAGGTGCAGCGCCTGAAGAACTGGAACACGCAGATAGCACGAGCCGTCAGACGCATCCACTCGAACTACGCCCTCGTCCTCAGCGGAACGCCCTTGGAGAACCGGCTCGAAGAGCTCTATAGCATCGTGGAACTCGTGGATCAGTATCTCCTCTCGCCGTATTATCTCTTCCGCGACCGCTACTTAGTGACGGACGAAACGGGGCGTACCGTGGGCTACCGCAACCTACAGGAAATCAGCAAGCGAGTACGCACAGTGCTCATACGGCGAAGCAAGGCCGACGTGGAACTACAGTTGCCGCAGCGCATAGACAAGAACCTGTTGGTTCCAATGACCACGGAACAGCTGCACGCCCACAACGAGTTGAAGCTACATGCAGCACGCCTCGTCTCCAAGTGGCACCGCACGCACTTCCTTTCGGAGATGGACCGCAAACAACTACTGCTGACACTCTCGCAGATGCGCATGACGTGCGACAGCCTCTTTGTCCTCAACGAGCGCAACCGTGCGGACACGAAGGTGGAGGAGGTGATGAACATCCTCGACGAGGCTGGAGTACTCGCCGGCGACAACACCCAAAAGGTGGTCATCTTCAGCCAATGGGAGCGGATGACCAGGCTGGTGGCCCAGGAGCTGGAGCAGAACGGAGTACAATACGCTTACCTCCACGGCAACATTCCTCCGCGCGAGCGTAAAGAACGAGTGGAGACATTCTGTACCAACCCCTCCGTGCGCGTGTTCCTTAGTACTGATGCAGGCAGCGTGGGACTGAACCTGCAGGAAGCCAACGTGGTCATCAACCTCGACGTGCCCTGGAATCCAGCCGTTCTGGAACAGCGTATTGCGCGTGTACACCGAATCGGGCAGCAACGCGGCGTGGAAGTCATCAACCTTATCTCCGCAGGAACCATCGAGGAGGATATGCTGTCCAAGCTACGCTTCAAGGCCTCGCTCTTCGAAAGTGTCATGGACGGCGGCGCCGACGCCGTATTCCTCGGCGACAAGAAGTTCGACGACCTCCTTAGCGAACTCAGTAATTATATGGCGGAGACCGACATACCTTCGGTAGAAGCCATCTCCCTGTCCGACGAGGAGCAACCCGTGCGACGCGAACCCGTGCAGAAGGAACTCGCATTCGAAGAGGCACCTGCAGAAACACGGAAGCCGGAAGCCACGACAGAGACACATTCACCAAAAACTCCAGAGTCGTCGTCCCAACCTGCATCGCCAGAACCTTCAGGAACCCCACTACCCCCAGAAAACCAAGACCCCTCTACCACAACACCTCTTCTCCCTCGCTTTGCCGCCAACCTCGCGGAACTCCTGATGGCCGACGAAGAGACACGCCGCAAAGCAGCCCAACTACTCGCAGCCCTGAAACTCTAAACTCACAACTCACCAACTCAAAAACTCACCAACTCAAAAACTCATCAACTCAAAAACTCACCAACTTAAAAACTCACCCCCCATGCCCTACGATTTCGACCGCCTCATCGACCGCACCGGAACTGGAGACGTGAAGCACAGCAAACTCACCGAATTCTTCGGACGCGACGACCTCCTGCCCCTGTGGGTAGCAGACATGGAGTTTGCTACGCCACCCTTCATCATACAGGCCCTGCGTCGCCGCCTGGAACATCCCATTCTGGGCTATACCGTGGTACCAGAGCAACTGTGGAGCTGCATCCAGCTCTGGCTACAGACCCGCCACGGCTGGCTGGTGGAGCGCGAGTGGTTGACCTTCATCCCCGGCATTGTGAAAGGTATCGGCATGGTTGTCAATGTGTTTGTCGCCCCTAATGAGCGCGTTATCATCCAGCCTCCCGTTTACCATCCCTTCCGCCTCGTGCCCCAGGACAACGGGCGTGAAGTGGTGCAGAATCCACTCATCGAACAGTATGATGACCAAGGTAGGCTTATCGGCTATGAGATGGACTTCGAGGGGCTGGAAGCACTGGCTCGCGACCCCCGTAACCGTCTCCTCATCCTCTCCAATCCCCATAACCCAGCGGGCATCATCTGGAATGCAGAGACGCTGCGCCGCGTAGCAGACATCTGTTCTAAGAACAACGTGCTTGTCATCAGCGACGAAATCCACTGTGACATGGCCCTCTTTGGGCACCACCACACCCCCTTCGCATCTGTGTCCGAGGCAGCTGCACAATGCAGCATCACCTTCGGCGCCCCTTCCAAGACCTTCAACATCGCCGGACTCGTCAGTTCCTACGCCGTGGTGCCCAACCACCAGTTACGCCAGCGCTTCTGTGCCTGGATGAACGCCAGCGAACTGGCAGACCCCACCCTATTCGCTCCCATAGCCACCATCGCAGCTTTCAGCGAGGAAGGCGAGCAGTGGCGCCGACAACTTATCGGCTATCTTGAGAACAACGTCCGTTTCGTCGAAGACTACTGCCGCGAATACCTTCCCACCATACACCCCCTGCGCCCACAGGCATCCTTCCTTATCTGGTTAGACTGCCGACAGATGGGCCTCACCCACGAACAACTCATCGACTTCTTTGTGAACCGCGCGCACCTCGCATTGAACGAAGGAGCCATGTTCGGCCAGCAAGGAAGAGGATTCATGCGCATGAACGTAGGCTGCCCACAATCCATGTTGCAACAGGCAATGGAGAACCTAAAGAAACATGAGTTCGGGATACACCACAGCCAATGAAAGCACCAAAGCCGATGTACCTGCAAAAAGTCTTCAGATTCAGTCTTCAGTTAATTCTGTGTATGGACGACAACCTCATTTTCAGGATGGATAAGAAATTTAAGTATATTATTATATATATAATAATATACTTACCTATCCAACCACCGCCTTTCACCTATTCATCCTTAATTGAGGAATTGAGGAACTGAGGAGTTTTTGAGGACCCCGAGAGATTTAATGATTTAAAGATTTTAGGACCCCGAGGAGATTTTAGGATTTAAAGATTTTAGGATTTATGGATTGAGATACCACCCTCTCAGTTGAGGTTGTGATAGTGGGGCCTCTAAAAAATCCTAAAATCCTTAAATCTTTAAATCCCCTAGGTCCTTAAATCCTTAAATCTTTAAATCCTTAAATCCTTAAATCTCCTCGGGTCCTCAGTTCCTCAATTCCTCAATTAAGGATGCATACCCCCTACCCGCCGAAACCCAGCCCCTCCCTGTTTTTGCTGAAAATAGCCCTTAAGTCCCCCCTCGGATTTGGCGGTGTTGTGGAAAAGCAGTACCTTTGCAGCGTCAAAAGGAACAGACCCACCCCCAACCCCTCTGCTGCAACGGGGGGAAGAGGCCTCCGGGAAGTGGGGATGAACCCGATGACAGAGCGCTCTAAACACCATCGGCCAACGAACTATAGTTCATCGGGCGAGGAACTATAGTCCCCTCGGCGACCGACTCTACTTCCTCCGCCGACCGACTCTCAGGCACATACCCATAGGGGGTTAGGTTAGGCATCAACGCTTAAGGGTTTAGACACCAACGCTTGAGGCTTCAACTGCTTACACCTAAGGGGGGGCTCGATACCTACTATTAGCAATTGAGCAAGGTCACGCAATCCATGGTCTAATACAGGCCTTTCTTTATGACTGCGGAGGGGAGGTTTGCGGATTTTTTGTCAAAAAGTGAAGGCTTATGCGATTGTACGTGGAAAAACTGGAAGGATTCTTTGGGTTTGTGAGGAAAAAGTGGTATCTTTGTGCCGATTTTCTCAAAACCAGACGTCAAGAGCTGATTGATAATACAAACGTCAAGTATTAATAATCCAAGTATTGGAGATAATAATGACACACAGATGGACGACAAGATTCGCGAACTACTGATAGCAAAAAGCCAGAAACTGGCTGAAGGCATGAACGTCCGTTGCCAGAATGTCGTAGCATGGATGCTTAAAGATGTGGACAACCGATTGATTCCACTGATGAAAGGCGAGGCTGACCTGCTGCGTGTTCCCCTCTGCGGCGTTCAGACGGCGGCACATATCAGACCTCTGTTGCAGGAGGTGAACACCTTTTATAATAAGCTGTTGGAAAGCCCCAGCGATGCCCCTCTGGATTCTGTAGAGGCTGATGCCCTGCTAACAGCGGGAACAGAGAAGAAGCCGTTCTCTTTCTCTCGGCAGAATAATAGGACGGAACGCAAGATTCAATTCATCTACGAACAGATGGCAGAGCAGGTGAACGACACACGTGCCCGTAACCTCATCCACCACCATCTGAAAAACTACAAAAAGACCGAGAAGTACATCAACAACCACTCGCTCATCAGGAAATGGCATGGTGCAGGCCGTCAGACCGTAGAACAAATCATCCTTTTTCTGGAACACTTCCGGGATGAATACCCCGATATCGTACTTCAGAGTGCACCATCCAGGGAATCTGCAAAGATAGGCAAGGACTATCCATTCCTGACAGCAGACGAACTGTCATTTGTCGCCTCTTTCTTTCGGAACCACGGGCGTTATCCCACCTTGTTCATTGCTCAATGCTATTTCCGCAGACCCGAAGATCGACCCTCGAAGATTTTTGCACGGGTCAATGGTGTCTTAGGGCACTTTGACTCCCCGGAGTCTTTGGCTGAGGAATATGGACTGACCGCCGAGCGTATTCGCCAGATTTCCAGGCCACGAGGCAACGAGAAGAATCCTTCTGCTGCCGTGTGGAACAGCGAGCGATGGATGGACAGTGCGTATTTCCACCTACCGCTACTCACGAAGGAGAGCGCCCGCTGGGAAGAGGTATGCAAGGAAGAACATCTCGGTCGCATGGACTTCTATGCAGGACTTTCTATCCTTGCGCTGGTACGCCCCATAGACATCATTCCCCTGATGTATGACGGATGCGCAGCCAATGGGCGTCGGAGAAGCCATGACACCTGGGAACAGCCAGATGTACTCTTCGCCATAGACCATAGGCTGAACGGATTCCGTTTCGCGGCCTGCATCAAGAGTATTGTACATGAAGCCAACTTGCAGCGGATGGACGACAGAACACTCCAGCTGGAAGCATGGACTAAACCCTATTTCCAGTCAGAACCCAGCGATGCCGTACGCGCCGAGACCTATGACATCTTAAAAGATATACTGCCCCGATTCTTACATATCCAGATAGAAGGCGACAGCATCATCCTGCGGGCCAACCGCACCAACTATGTTCAGGACATCTATCAGATTCTGAAACACAAAGGCGAACCGATGACCGTGGATGATATCTTTACGGAATTCATGCGTCAGCATCCTACAGACCATCACACCGACGGCACCTTCATCCGTAGCTACATGCTCATGGATCCACGTTTCGAAGCAATAGGACGGAAATCCACCTATCAGCTGTGCGAGTGGAAGCGCTTCTCCGGCGCACTGGGAGAGCTGGCGGTGGAGTTGGTTCGTAGCTCGGAAGAACCGATGCCCCTCAGTGAACTGATACAGAAGATGATGGAACAGCGCCAGTCGACTACGCAGAAGAGCTGCGAGACAAGTGTTTATCTGGCTTTCAGGGATGGGAAGTTGCAGTACTTCATGACAGATGACAGCCCGACAACGACAGCCTACGTGGGACTGGCTGACCGCGTTTATCCTTCCTGCTACTGGCTGTCCACCATCTCATTGGAGAATTCTGTCAGCAGTCTGCGCCGCTTCGTTAAGGAATTTGGCCGATGGCCTTTCTCGTCGAAAAAGGTTGGACTCGAGGCATCTCTTTACTATGTGGTGAGGAAATATATCCATAGACTGCACGTTACAGAAGAGGAACTGCAGCGCTTCTGGCAAGCAATGGCGGATATGCCTTTCTATCTGTACCCGAGGAACCTGCGAGAGGTCAACTTCCTGAAAAAATGCAACGAACTGAGAGATTTTCTGGCGAAGCACCACCGGTTACCAGAGAGTCAGGAATGTCCGCAATTACAGAAATGGTTCCGCGAGACTAAGGCCAAGCAGCCGCAGTTGGACCAGTTCAGAGCCCATCATTTCCAAGCAGTGTTCAAGGTGCTGAAAGCCCAACGAGGAGAGCAACTGACATTGGACTTTGAGTAATGGTAAAAAACATCATTTCTTATTTGCATGAATTGATAAAAACAATAGATTATCATCATGAGCGATAGGCTATTTATTTTCGATACAACACTACGCGATGGCGAGCAGGTACCTGGCTGTCAGCTGAATACCATCGAGAAGATTCAGGTGGCCAAGCAGTTGGAAGCCTTGGGTGTGGATGTCATCGAGGCGGGGTTCCCCATCTCCTCACCCGGAGACTACCATAGCGTCATCGAGATTTCCAAAGCTGTGACATGGCCCACGATATGCGCACTCACACGAGCCGTGGAGCGAGATATCGATGTTGCCGTGGAGGCGCTGCAATATGCCAATCGCAAGCGTATTCACACGGGAATCGGAACCAGCGAATCACACATTAAATATAAGTTCAATTCCACGCGCGAGGAAATTATCGAGCGTGCCGTGGCTGCCGTGAAATACGCCAAGCGATTCTGCGAGGACGTGGAGTTCTACGCAGAGGACGCCGGTCGCACGGACAACGAGTACCTGGCTCGCGTCATCGAAGCGGTAGTCAAGGCGGGAGCCACCGTATGCAACATCCCAGATACCACCGGCTACTGCCTGCCTGGAGAGTTCGGGGCGAAAATCAAGTACTTAATGGAGCATGTCGACGGGCTCAGTAACGGGAAGTGCATCCTCAGCACCCACTGTCACAACGACCTTGGGATGGCCACCGCGAACACCATGGAGGGCATCCTGAACGGAGCACGGCAGGTGGAGGTTACCATCAATGGAGTTGGAGAGCGCGCGGGCAACACCTCCTTGGAGGAGGTCGTAATGATTCTACGTTGCCACCGCGGAATAGGTATCGACACGAATATCAACACACAGCGCATCTATCCCACCTCTCGTCTCGTCTCGTCGCTGATGAATATGCCCGTACAGCCCAATAAGGCTATCGTCGGGCGCAACGCTTTCGCCCACAGCAGCGGTATTCACCAGGACGGTGTGCTAAAGAATGTGGACACCTATGAAATCATGGATCCGAAGGATGTGGGCATCGACGACAACTCCATTGTCCTCACCGCACGCAGCGGACACGCCGCCCTGAAGCATCGCCTGCAGGCCCTCGGAGTGGAGCTACAGCAGGAGGCTTTGGACAAGACCTACGAAGCATTCCTCAAGCTGGCTGACCAAAAGAAAGAAATTACCGATGACGAAATTCTCATGCTCGCTGGAGCAGACCGCACGGCAACACATACCATCAAGCTCGAATACCTGCAGGTCACAACCGGAAAGGGTGTACGCAGTGTAGCAGCCATTGGGCTGAATATCAGCGGTGAAAGCTTCGAAGCATCGGCCAGCGGAAACGGCCCAGTGGATGCAGCCATCAAGGCCCTCAAGTGCATCATACGCCGCAAGATGACACTCAAGGAGTTCACTATTCAGGCCATCTCCAAAGGCTCTGACGATGTGGGAAAAGTACACATGCAGGTGGAGTACGACGGACACCTCTACTACGGATTTGGCGCGAACACCGATATCGTCACCGCATCGGTGGAAGCCTACATCGATTGTATTAATAAATTCAAGAAAAACGACGAGTTGAAGTGATAAACAAGCATAATTTGACACCGTTTAATGCTTTTTAACAATCTCGCTGGGAACTTAGTCGCGACAAATGTGTAAATTTGCACCGCAAATAGTGTAGTCAAACATGACGGATATCATTCTTTCCGCTTTCCTGAGCCTCTTTGCTTTGTTCGGCAAAGAAGAGCAGGTCGATGAAACTCGGGCAAAAGCAATGCTCGTGAACTACCTTCGTCATCACTTTGGAATCCGCAATATAGACAGCTACCTCGACCTCTATACTGACATGCGAGGCGTCTATGAGATGTCCGACGACCTCGACGTGCAGGACACCGTGGCCACCATTTGCAAGAATCTGCGCGGAAGAGTGCAAACCAACGAAGCTTCACTCCTGCTCCTTCGCTTGATGGAATTCGCACAAGGAGGCAGTGGTAGTGGAGACCGCATCTTTCAGGTGATGGCCGAGGCCTTTGGCGTCACGGAGGCAGAGGTCAACGACTACCGCGACTTCGTAGATGGACATGAATCCGAGCATGTGAGAATGCATCACTTAGAGGGCTTCGACGGGGAATTGAAGACCCTGCTGAATCCCACTACCGGCCAGCTCGTGTTCACCTATATGGGCACAGACACCGTGTTGCTCAACGACGTACCCGTACTGCCCGGCTGTTATCAAGTGTGGCTGCAAAGCAGTGTCCTCAAAGGGCATCAGGGTCATCCCGTTTACTACTCAACGATCATTCGGGCTTACGAGCGTACAGGAGAAGCAGAGGCAATGCCCACTGTGGAGTTCTGCGGCCGCGATATCAACTTCCGCTTTCCCAACAGCGATAATGGTATGCACGACCTGAGCTTCACCCTTCACAGCGGCGAACTGTTAGCCATCATGGGAGGTTCGGGAACAGGAAAATCAACCCTGCTAAGTCTCCTGAACGGAAGCCTCGTACCCCAGTCGGGAACCATCACCATCAACGGACACTCCATCTCAGAACCCGCCGCCAGAAACCTCATCGGCTACGTGCCGCAGGATGACCTTCTCATCGAAGAGCTCACGGTATACGAGAACCTCTGGTACACCGCACGACTCTGCTTCGAAGGTATGGCGGAAGAGGAACTCCATGAGCGAGTCATGAAAACCCTGAAGGATCTGGGATTGGACGCAGCCCGCGACCTCAAAGTCGGCTCACCCATAAACAAATTCATCTCCGGTGGCCAGCGCAAACGACTGAATATTGCCCTCGAACTGATTCGCGAACCGGCAGTTCTCTTTTTGGACGAACCCACCTCGGGCCTCTCGTCGGCCGACACAGAGAAGGTCATCAATCTGCTGAAGGAACAGACCTTCCGCGGCAAATTGATTGTCGTGAACATCCATCAACCCTCCAGCGACGTCTACAAGCTATTTGACCGACTGTGGTTGCTGGACAAGGGCGGGTACCCTGTATTTGACGGCAATCCCATCGATGCCATCACCTATTTCAAGGAAGCTGCTAACTACGCCGATGCAGAGACCAGCGCCTGTCCCACCTGTGGAAACGTGAATCCCGAAATCGTGCTGAATATCATCGATGAACGGGCGCTCACCAGTAGCGGAGAATTCTCCGACGAGCGTAAGATGTCGCCCCAGGAGTGGCACGAGCTCTACTTACAGCGACGTCCCCAACAGGAAGAGCCTGCGGTAACGGACGTCCCCCCCTCGGATCAGCGAAGACCCAATCCCCTGAAGCAGTTTGCCATCTTCCTCAGCCGCAACTTGAAGACCAAGGTCACCAACGTGCAATACCTCTGCATCACCCTTTTAGAGGCACCGCTGCTCGCCTTGGTCTGCGCCTACCTCACCCGCTTTGCGCCCCCCGAAGGTTACAGCATTCAGGACAATAAGAACCTGGTCAGCTACTTCTTCATGGCTGTTATCGTAGCCACTTTCATTGGTATGAGTGGTAGTGCCGAGGAAATCATCCGCGACCGCGCACTCCTCAAGCGCGAAAAGTTCCTGCATCTGTCTTACATTAGCTATATCTGGTCCAAGGTGATCTTTATGGCGGGCGTCTCGCTGCTACAAACCCTGCTGTTCATTGTGGTGGGCAATGCCGTCATGGGACTCCACGGTCTTTTCTGGACTTGGTGGCTTATCCTGTTCGTGACAGCTTTCCTCTCGAACCTGGTGGGTCTGCTGCTTTCGAAGTACCTCAGTTCCGTCGTGGCCATTTACATAAGTATTCCCTTGTTGCTAATACCCCAGATTTTGCTATGTGGACTGGTCGTGAACTTCTCGGATCTGACGCCGAAGAGCACTACGGGCAACACACCGCTTATTGGAAACATTATCCCCTCGCGCTGGGCCTATGAGGCACTGGCCGTGACTTCCTTCGCAGACAATCGTTACGAGCGTCTCTTCTTCGATGCCGACAAGGCGAAGTACGAAAACCAGTACTACCTCTCTGGACTCCTCTACGAATTGCAGTCACAGTTGGAGACGCAACGCGACGAGCAACAGCGCGGCAAGACGCCTTCCATAGACCGTACCAAAATCATCCAGACCAACCTGCCAGAACTGACGGCATACTGCGGTATGCAGCCCTATCAGGGTGACTACGATTACACCTCGCTACACCAATACCTTGCAGATGCCAAGCAACTGCTGGTTCGCCGAGGCAACAAGGCCACCCTGACCCGCGACCGACTCATCACAGCTTACATCCGTGACAACAGCAAGGAAGCCCTGCTGAAGCTGAAACGCGAGAATTACAACCTAAAACTTGAGGAGTTCGTGATGGGAGCCGACCAAGGACGACTGCTCGATATCGTGGACGGACACGCTGTTCCACGAATGAGCACCATCTTCCTGACACCCCGCAGTATCATCGGGCAAGCTCCCTTCTACAGCAGTGAGAAAATACTTGGCGCTTGGCACATCAAAACCTTATGGTTCAACGTCGGCATATTGTTGCTGATGTGTGCGGGCGTGGCTTTCGTCCTCTTTCTCAACGACAAATGATAAAAATGATAAATTAAATAGTAATTACCCTAATAAAAAACCAAACGACAAGACTATGAGAAAATTATCTTTCTTAGCTGTAGCTATTGCAGCAGTACTCTTCGCCGCATGCGGAGGGAAGAAAGCAGCCCAAACCACAGAGGAACAAGCTGCTGAGAAGTCCTTTGAACAGGAACAGCTTGAAGCCAGCATCAAGCAGAATTTCGACAGTCTGGCTGCTGAGGTCGCCAAGCTCAAGCAACTACCCATCACCGAAAAGAATGGGAAAATTGTGCTGACAGAGGAAGAGCGCCAGGTCAAGCCCGACTACTTACTCAATCCCGCTGTTGCAGAGTCTGCTACAGGACTCTCTGACAAGTACCGCGTACTCAGCGCCCTGCAGGTAGACTGCGAAATTGCAAAACTCTATGACATGTCCACACAGGATTATGACAGCCAGATTGCCAAGCTGCTCGTGGATATCAACGATCCCTCCTTCGAGGTGATGAATGAGTCTTCCAACATCGTGGAAGGCAGTCAGGCTCTCTATGATGCCATGAACCAGAATGGTCGTATCAACTACTACTGGCAGATTGTAGCTTCAGCTCTGGTAGAGCAGCTTTACATCATCTCCCACGACACCGACAAATTCTTGACAGCTTTCGATGACGAAACTGCATCCAATGTGTCTATTCGCATCATCATCATTCAGGAAGCCATCAAGCGTCTCGCCGAATACGATCCCGAGCTGGAACTTGTAGCCAAGGTGCTGCAACCCCTGGACGTCATCAACGCTACTACAGTTGCTGAACTGAAGGAGGAAATCGCCGAGGCAGCAACGCCCATTGAGGTGGCTCGCACAGCTCTCGTGATGGAATAATCGGGACTGTTGATATTTGAAAAGGAGGGGGCGTATCCACTTGCGACACGCCCCTTCCTACTTTTTTATCCGTTCCTTATTTGTATCCGTTCTTTATTTGAACTCAAAAAGGTTTATGAATCCCGTCATGGTGAAGACGTTGCGCAGTTCCTGGTTCATTCCAGAGATGTACACGTGGCTTCCCAGTGGCTTGGCGTTTTTCAGCACGGTCAGGAAGAGGCGCAGCCCACTGGAAGAGATATATGCAAGTTCCGAACAGTCGAGAATGATATTGTGTCCCTGACAGTTCTTGAGTGGTTGCAATTCTTGCTCCGTCTGCGGTGCGGCGGCAGTGTCTAAGCGGCCCTCGAATTTGGCTACAAGGTTGCCGTCTTGTTCTGTAATGGTTGTTTTCATTGCTTTTTATAATATTTTTGTGATGTTGTATTATTCTGTGATGATGTTATCTATGATGCTGTGATACCATGATTCTTCATCAGCCGTTATGCTTCACCAGCCGTTACGCTTTTCAGTTGCTTGCAAAGGGTCAGCACATTCTGGTCATCGACACGTTCATAGTTGATGGAGTCCATGATTTGTCGAACAAGATAAATGCCCAGTCCTCCGATTGGTCTCTCCTCTGCAGAAAGGGTCACGTCGGCGTCCTCTTTTGCTGTGGGGTCGAAGGGGAATCCCTTGTCTATAATGGTGAATATCAAGCGTACATCATTCGCCTGTGCCTCGATGAGGATGTCGCCACGGGTACCGGCGGGGTAAGCGTAGTCCATCACGTTAACCACCGCTTCTTCCAACGCCAGATTCAGCTGCATAGCTGTCCCCATATCCAAATCCAACTCTTCGCAGACCCCATCGACGAACTCTGCCAGTTGCGGAATCGTCTGAGTGTCATTTGGAAGGGTGATGCTCCGAATCAGTCTCGCGTCTTGCTGTTCCATGATGTCTAATGTGCCCTGCAAGGACTTTTTCAATTGGCCAGATCTGGCTATCTTCATATCACAAAATGGTTCTTTGTTTCCAATTTTCGGGCAAAGGTAGTGAAAATTAAGGAAACAGCATCGTTTTTTACAATAATCTTCTCTTTGGGAGGCACTTTCTTACAACATTTTTGTACCTTTGCGCCCAAAATGTGTAATAAACAGCAAAGATGAAAGAAAAAATAACGGGAGCAGAGGCATTGATGCGCTCGCTCATGGATGAAGGGGTAGAAACCTTGTTCGGCTATCCAGGAGGACAAATCATGCCCGTTTACGATGCGCTCTATGACTATACCAAGGAACTCAACCATATTCTCGTCCGCCATGAACAGGGTGCTGTGCATGCTGCACAGGGTTACGCCCGGGTCAGCGGCAAGGTAGGCGTGGCTGTCGTCACCAGTGGCCCAGGTGCCACAAATACCGTGACGGGTGTGGCCGACGCCATGATTGACTCCACCCCGATTGTCGTTATCTGCGGACAAGTGGGAACTGCAATGCTCGGAACCGATGCTTTTCAGGAAATCGACGTGGTGGGCATGACGCAGCCCATCTCCAAGTGGAATTACCAAATTCGCCGAGCTGAAGATGTTGCATGGGCAGTCAGCCGGGCATTCTTCATCGCTCGCAGCGGACGGCCGGGGCCTGTTGTGCTCGATTTCACGCGTAATGCCCAGGTCGGCGAAGTGGACTACGAACCCGCCAAGGTGGATTTCATCCGCAGCTATGTTCCAGTTCCTAAGCCCGATATGGAGATTATTCGTGCAGCCGCCGACCTCATCAACAAGTCTGTGAAACCCCTTGTGCTCGTCGGACAGGGCGTAGAACTCGCTGGTGCTCAGCAAGAGCTACAGGCTCTACTTGAAAAAGCCCAGTTGCCTGCTGCGTGTACCCTCCTCGGACTTTCGGCTCTACCTTCAGACCATCCGTTGAATATGGGCATGCTTGGGATGCACGGCAACCTTGCTCCGAATGTGATGACCAATCAATGCGACCTGCTTATTGCTATCGGTATGCGCTTTGACGACCGTGTGACAGGAAATCTGAAAACCTATGCACGTCAAGCCAAGGTTATCCACTTCGATATCGACCCTTCGGAAATAGGCAAGCTTGTCCGTCCCGACTGCAAGGTTCTGGGCGACTGCCGACAGACCCTTGCTGCCCTGTTGCCCCTCATCGAGGAAAACACCCATCAGAATTGGATTAGCGGCTTCGCTCCTTACTACGAACGCGAATATAATAAGGTCATCCGCCGTGCCATCCATCCCACCGAGGGTCCCCTGCTCATGGGAGAAGTTGTGCGAGCCGTCAGCGAAGCATCTCACCACGAAGCTATTCTGGTAACTGACGTGGGGCAGAATCAGATGTTTGCAGCCCGTTATTTTCAGTATTCCCGTCCCCGTAGTATCGTCACCAGCGGTGGCCTCGGCACCATGGGTTTCGGCCTGCCTGCTGCCATCGGAGCCACTTTCGGCGCTCCCGACCGCACCGTATGTCTCTTCCTTGGCGACGGAGGTCTGCAGATGACTCTTCAGGAGCTTGGAACAATCATGGAGCAGGGTGCTCCCGTCAAAATCATTCTCCTGAACAACAACTACCTGGGTAATGTCCGTCAGTGGCAAGCCATGTTCTGGCAGCATCGCTATTCCTTCACTCCGATGAAGAATCCTAACTACGAGTTTATTGCCCGTGCCTACGGAATCCCAGCCCGTACTGTCGTCGACCGCGCAGACCTCGCCTCTGCTGTCAGCGAGATGCTTTCCACCCCTGGCCCCTATCTCCTTCAATGTGCAGTCCTTGAGGAAGACAACGTGCTCCCCATGACACCTCCAGGTGCTAATATTGACGAAATGCTGCTTGAGGTCTGATTTTAGGGATTTTTAAGAACCATAGACTTGGCTCGGTCGATAATTACCTATATCTTTGCGCTCGATAAAGGTAAAACTAACAAAAATTTAGGTATGAATCATCGACTCCTCTCGCTCGTATGGGCAATGCTGTCGGCTTCGCTTTTGTCGGCACAAGTGATTACTTTTTACACCCCGCAGACCGTTCGTATTCAGAAAGCTGCGGATACTGAGGCCCCCAAGAAGACGTATGATTTCGTCGTCAAGGCAAAGCCCGAAGCCGTGAAGGTCAAGACGACCACCAAGGGCGACATCACCACCTACAGCTCATCGGCACTCACCGTGACCGTCAATACCCGTTCGCATCAGGTGTCCTTCGCCAAGCCCAATGGTGACTTGCTCGTTAGCGAGGGTGGAATGGCCCTGACTCCCATCACCGAAGGCCCCGACAAGGGTAGCTACCGCGTCCGTCAGTCGTGGGCTTTGGCAGCCGACGAACCTCTCTATGGAGTAGGTCTCCTGCAGAACGGCAAGATGAGCCAGCGCGGTGAGAAGCGACTGATGACCCAATCGAACCTTGAGGATTTCGCCAATGTCTTCCAAAGCCAGAAGGGCTACGGTATCTACTGGGACAACTATTCGCCCACGGAACTCGACTCACGCGAAGACCTCACCTTGGAATCCCAAGTCGGCGAGGGCGTGGACTATTACTTCATGTACGGAGGTTCGGCCGATGGCGTCATCCGCGAGCTGCGCCACCTGACAGGTCAGGCTCCGATGCTTCCCCTCTGGACCTACGGTTTCCATCAGAGCCGCGAACGCTACAAGACACAAGCCGAACTACTGGAGGTGGTTCAGAACTACCGCGACCTCTGCGTGCCCTTCGACGGCATCATACAGGACTGGCAGTATTGGGGCAGCAACTACAACTGGAACGCAATGGAGTTTCTGAATGAAGAGTTCCAGGGCGCACAGCGCATGATTGACGACGTCCACAAGAAGTACAATGCCCACATGAGCATCAGCATCTGGGCCAGCTTTGGACCTTACACGAAGGGCTACAAGCAGATGGACGAGAAAGGCTACCTGATGGCCTTCGAGACATGGCCCCAGAGCGGACTCCCCTTCTGGCCCCCACGAATGGACTATCCCAGCGGTGTACGGGTCTATGCACCTTACAGCACCGAGGCCCGCAAAATTTATTGGGAGAACCTCTCGCGTCTGCATAAGATGGGTATCGACGCATGGTGGATGGACAGCACCGACCCCGACCACCACAGTTTCAAGGACAGCGACCTCGACGAGGTAATCACCACCTCCGACGGAAAGCGCGGCAGCTACCGCAGCGTCCGCAATGCGTTCCCACTCGCTACCGTGGAGGGCGTGTACGACAACCAGCGTGCCGTGGATACCGACAAGCGCGTGTTTATCCTTACCCGCAGTTACTTCGCAGGCCAGCAACGTACAGGTGCAAACACCTGGAGCGGCGACATCGGTTCCAGCTGGGAAAGTCTGCGTAAGCAAGTGCCTATCTGTCTGAACTACACCCTGACCGGCAACCCACAGGTGAATACCGATATCGGCGGCTTCTTCGCCGGTTCCTACAACACACAGGGCCACAACTCCGCTACACGCAACCCGCAGTTCCAGGAGCTCTACGTCCGCTGGATGCAGTTCGGCGCCCTTTGCCCCATGATGCGTAGCCACGGCACAGACGTCTACCGCGAACTCTACTACTACGGCAAGCCTGGGGAACCCGTCTACGATGCCCTTGTCAGCGCCCTCCGCCTCCGCTACCGTCTCTTACCTTATATATATAGCACCTCTTGGCAGGTCTCCAAGAACGACGACAGCTTCATGCGTGCCCTCGTCATGGATTTCCCGCAGGACAAGAAGGTATGGGACATGAATTCCGAATACATGTTTGGCCGCTCGCTCCTCTCCGTACCTGTCACTCATCCGCTCTACACCGAGGAAAAAATTGTCCGCACCAATGAAATGTCTGGCTGGGACAAGAACGAGAACAGCGGCGAAAAGCGCAACGGTTATCCAGCTGTCGACTGGACGCAACCCCGTACCTACGAAGCCTATCTCCCCGCAGGTACCGAGTGGTACGACTACTGGACAGGACAGCGTCTCGCAGGCGGACAGACCATTCAGGCTACCATTCCTCTGGACTACAGCCCGCTCTACGTACGTGCAGGCAGCATTCTGCCCATTGGCCCCGATGTGCAATACGCAGCAGAGAAGCCGTGGAACGACCTCGAAATCATAGTTTATCCGGGCAACAACGGTAACTTTACCCTCTATGAGGACGAGGGTGACAACTACAACTACGAACGCGGCTTCTACACCGAAATCCCTATGACCTGGAATGACCGCAGCCACACCCTCACCATCTTACCCCGAAAGGGTCAATACTCCGGAATGCTGCAGTCCCGCCAATTCCGCGTACATACTCCAAATGGAGACGTGAAGACCGTCAGCTACACGGGTAAAAAGGTGAGTGTGAAGCTGTAATCACCCTTCGTCACGCGTCATTTTACTTAATAGACAATCAGTTGACCTCGATGAGCACCTCAGAAAGCGTGGGATGGATATGCACCGTGTCGCGCAATTGTCTGAGGGTGGCTCCGAGGGTGATGTAGGCCGTGACTTCCTGAACTAGGTCGGCGGCATGGGCGCCGTAGACATGAGCACTGAGGATGCGGCCTTCGTCGGGTGCGGTGCAGAGTTTGACCATGCCCTCTGACTCATTCATGGCCAATGCTTTTCCGTTGGCGCGGTAGAAGGCCTTGTGGCATTCGTAGGGCGTGTCGGCTTCCTTCAACTGCTCCTCGGAAGGGCCTACACAAGCGGCTTCCGGATTGGTGAAGATGGCGGCGGGCATGATATCGAAACGGATGCCGTCCTCACGGCCAAGGATGTGGTTCACCACATGGATGCCTTGCATCTCTGCGGCATGAGCGAGCATCTGGCGACCATTGACATCGCCGATAGCGAAAATGCGGGAGCGAGGAGGGGTTCCGACGGACGAACCATCGGAAACAGGGACTTCGAAATCATCGTTGACAGAGATGCCACGACGTTCATCAAAGGAGATGCCGGCATTGGCGAAGTCAGGTGAGATGTTGGGCTTGCGGCCTGTGGCCATCAAGATAACATCGGCTTCCACGGCGCGCTCCTTGCCTTTCTGTTCAAAGAGGACGGACACGGAAGGATTTGAAGATTCGACATCTCCAATTTCTTCATTTTTTAATTGTCTTATTTCCTTGACGCCAGCACCCATGTAGAAAGTGGCGCCACGCTTCTCCAGTTGCTTGCGCAGACGCTTGGCGATGTCGCTGTCCAGCATGGGCAGACATTCCTTCAGGTACTCGATTACCGTAACTTCCGAGCCGAAGCGCTGGAAGACGCTGGCAAATTCCATACCGATGACGCCAGCACCAATAATGCAGAGGCGACGGGGCAACTCGCGGAGCTGAAGCAGTTCGGTAGAGGTGACCACTTGGGAGCTGTCGGTACCGGGAATGGGCAGAAGTTTGGCGCTGCTGCCCGTAGCGATGATGATGTTGTCAGCCGTAAACGTCTGACCACTTGGAGTACAGACTGTGTGGGCATCCACAAAGGAAGCCCGTTCACGAACGAGGGTGATATTCGGATGAGAGAGTAGGGTCTCTACCCCACCCCTCAACTGCTCCACCACTTGTTGCTGCCGCTCCACCGCTTCTGCGAAGGAGGCTGCGTGGACATAGGTCTTGGTGGGGATGCAACCCACGTTGAGGCAAGTTCCTCCAACGTGTTCCTCTTCGAAGATGGTGACGTGGAGGCCGAGGTTGGCGGCGTGGACCGCGGCTTTATAGCCGCCTGGCCCCGCGCCGATAATAAGGAGATCTGTCATGCTTCTATGCTTTTCCAGTACGTTGTTACAGGTTGCTTGGCTGCCAACACATCATCAACACGACCAATAGGGGTGTTATGTGGTGCTGCCTTCACCAACTCAGGGTCGTTCTTGGCTTCCTCGGCAATGCGACGCATCACATCGATAAAGGCGTCGATAGTCTCCTTCGACTCGTTTTCCGTCGGCTCAATCATCAGAGACTCGTGGAAGAGGAGCGGGAAGTAGATGGTGGGAGCGTGGTAACCGTAGTCCAGGAGACGCTTGGCGACATCCATCGTGGTGACGCCCGTGCTCTTGTCCACAAGGCCGTCGAAGACCACTTCGTGCTTGCAGAGCCCGCTGATGGGCAGCAGATACACGTCACGCAGACGTTCCTTAATATAGTTGGCGTTTAGCGTAGCGAGCGGCCCAACCATTTTCACGTTCTCGCGACCGAGGGAGAGGATATAAGCGTAGGCTTTCAGCATAACGCCGAAGTTGCCAAAGAAGGAACCGACAGAGCCAAGAGAAGAATTAGAAGATGAAAGATTAGAAGGATTAGAAATCTCAGAAGAGGTTATCACACGGAAATAGGGAAGACCATCGTTCTCTGGGGACGACTTTAATTCTTTCACCTTTTCATTTTTTGATTTCTCCATGACCACTCGGGGCGTAGGCAGGAACTGCTCCAGACCCTTGCGTACACCTACGGGGCCGCTGCCAGGACCACCACCTCCGTGGGGAGTGGAGAAGGTCTTATGGAGGTTGATGTGCATCACATCGAAGCCCATATCACCAGGACGACACTCGCCGAGGAGAGCGTTGAGGTTGGCACCATCGTAGTACATTAGGCCGCCTGCGTTGTGAACCATCTCTGTGATTTCCAGCACACGAGGCTCGAAGATACCGAGGGTGTTGGGATTGGTCATCATCATCGCAGCCACTTGCGGGCCCATCTCGTCGAGGAGTTGGCGCAGGTGATCTACATCGACAGTCCCATCGGGCAGGCTCTTCACTTCCACCACTTCCAGACCACAGACAGCGGCAGAAGCGGGGTTGGTGCCATGGGCGGAGTCGGGGATAAGGACTTTGGTGCGGAGACCCTCAGTTAGACCCTCAGCTGACGCTGAGGGCACAGGGGCTTGGGCGGCTTGGGCTTCGTGATAGGCACGGATGACCATGAGGCCTGTCAGTTCGCCATGAGCACCAGCACAAGGATTGAGGGTGAACTCAGAAAGGCCTGCCAGTTCGGCGAGGGAGCGCTGGAGATTGTAGTAAACTTCGAGGGCACCTTGACAGGTCTCGGCAGGTTGCAGGGGATGCAGGTTGGCGAAGGCCTTCATGGCAGCAATCTCCTCGTTGATGATAGGATTGTACTTCATCGTGCAGGAGCCGAGGGGATAGAAGCCATCGTTCACGCCGAAGTTATTGTGACTGAGATTCGTGTAGTGACGCACAACGGTCAGTTCGTCGCACTCCGGCAGACGGGCTGGTTCCTTGCGGCGCAGTGCCTCGGGTAGTTCTGTAGTGGTGTGTGTGCGGTCATAGTCCTGCGGCAGAGAGTAGCCTCTGCGACCTTTCTTCGAGAGCTCGAAAATCAGGTTTCCATATAATGTTCTGTTCATTGTTTCTTGCTGTTGCGTTTTCGCTTTTTAACCTCATAGACAACGGATATAATACTTATCACAACGCCTAACACGCCCACGAGAAGGGTTATTAAGTCGAAGTTATTCTTTGCAAAGCTAATCAGCGAATCCATCTGTAAATTAAGAATTAAAAAATATAAGAATTAATATAATCGTCGTATTCTTTAATTTTTACATTCTTTTATTATTTCAACCAGTTCATCAATCTCTTCGGGCGTACGTTGCTCCGTGACGGCAAGCATGAGTGTCTTCTCGCCGACCTTGATGCCAGCGAGATAGCCGCACTCGGTAGCTTCTGCCAGCAACGAATCGAGGTCGCCGTCGTAGTCGAGGCAGAACTCGTTGAAGAAAGGCTGGCCTGGGAAGGTTTCCTTAAAGCGTCCCGTTGCAAGAAGCTTGTCGCGGAGGCTGTGGGCTCCAGCGTAGGATATCTCGGCGACTTCGCGCAAGCCTTCCTTGCCCATGAGGGCGAGGTAGATGGTCACGTAAAGCGCCATGAGACTCTGGTTGGAACAGATGTTGGAAGTGGCTTTCTGGCGACGGATGTGCTGCTCACGGGCCTGAAGCGTCAGGACAAAGGCACGCTGTCCACGGTTGTCCAGCGTCTGACCGACGATGCGACCGGGGAGCTTGCGAATCAGCTTCTCTGTGCAAGCCATGAATCCAACGCCAGGGCCACCAAAGGTCATGGGGATTCCAAGGCTTTGGCCGTCACCTACCGCAACGTCTGCTCCCCACTCACCAGGAGTCTTTAGGATGGCGAGGTCAGAGGGATTGGCGTTGATGACGAAAATGCCTTTCTGCTCGTGTACCTGGTCGGCGATACCCGTGTAATCCTCCACAATACCATAGTAGTTCGGCTGCTGTACGATGACACCTGCTACGCCGCCTTCTGCCAGTTCTTTGTCAAGGGCTTCGCGGTCAAGGGCACCGTTCTTAGTGGGGATGAGCTGGAGAGGAACGCCGTGATAGTGGGCATAGGTGTCAACCACGCGACGCACCTTGGGATCAACCGTCTCTGCGACCAGCACGCGGGTAGCCTTCTTGGCGTTGCCCCACGCCATCATCATGGCTTCTGCGGTAGCGGTGGCACCGTCGTACATGGAGGCGTTGCTGATATCCAAGCCTGTCAGCTCGGCAATCATCGACTGATATTCAAAGATATAGTGCAGCGTGCCCTGAGAAATCTCAGCTTGATAAGGGGTGTAGGAGGTCAGGAACTCGCTGCGCTCAATGAGGTTCTGCACGACGCTGGGGGCATAATGGTCATAGCAGCCAGCACCTGCAAAACAGATGAGCTGCTGGGTATTCAGCGGGTGCGTCAGTTGCTCGAAGAAGAGACGGAGGTCGGACTCTGAAAGGGCAGGAAGCAGGTTGTAGTCGCGCTTGAAGCGAGCCGCCTCGGGGACATCGGCAAAGAGGTCGTGGACAGAGGAAACACCTGTCACCTTCAGCATCTCCTGCAGGTCTTCTTCGGTATGGGGAAAGTATTTAAAAGACCCACCCCCTGCCCTCCCTGTGAGGGAGGGAGCGGTTACTTTTGCATCTTGTTTTTCTTTCATTCGAAAATATTTATTGCGAAACACCCTCTTGAGGGCATCTCAAGTTAATAATTCTGCATGTATGACAAAACAAAGGAATACAGGTGGCAGTTTGCCATCTGCGGCTGCTTGATGTGGGCTGGTTTAAGT
>JAFXTO010000003.1 GCA_017535725.1 Bacteroidaceae bacterium | reverse complement strand
GAGGTCTTCCATGCAGTCGCCGCCACAGCAGAAAACGGAGAAGACGGCCCGTGTTATCTCGCTGTACTGATAGCCTGTCTGTGTGCTACGAAGTCCTAAGTGTGAGTCTATAACAGAGGACAGAATACGGTCAAATTTGTCCAAAACGAAAAACATTTCGCCAAAAGCGCTGATTTTCTCAGATTTTTGTTGTATCTTTGCCACGTCATTGATGATTTTGCTTGTCTTGATTTGCAGCACTAAGGTAAGTGAAATTTCTGACATGACCAAATCCTGAGCCGCTCGGCTCTGCCGCTTGCCCCAGCAAGAACTTTTTGTTGTTCAGGTATTTATAAAGAATGTTAAACTAAAGTGCTGCGGAATTTAGGTTAATTATAATATAGGTGTAATTCGTGGGCAATTAATGAAAATTAGTGTGAAAAAAAGAGGATTGTCGGATAATTATCGTACCTTTGCAGCCGAAAGGCTGCGAAGCTGCTCACGCTCGGCCATTGAAAGCCTTCGACCTGCAGCGGGGAAAGGAACGCCTCACGAAGAGGTGATGCGCGAATGGGAAGAGGAAATCGAACGCTGGGAGCAAGAAGACCTTGAACTCGCCGAAAGTCGATTGCCTAAACAAGAACACGAAATGGCCAAAGCGGTATGAGGCCCAAGTACAGTAACACTTCCCTTTAATTAGATTACTATGGTTAGAGAATTCAGAAAGGAGATGTCCTGCTTGGTGATGACAGGACTGACAGCAATGATTGTAGGATGCAACACCGCTACGGACATAGAACAGCGCGTGGATGAGCTCTACAATAAGATGTCTCAGGAAGAGCGCATCGTGCAGCTGAGGAGTATGTATATGGACACCCTGTTCACAGAGCAGGGAACCTTGGACACCGCGCTCTGCCGGGAGATGATACCCTACGGCATCGGGCACTTCTCCCAGTTCTGCATGCAGCATCCCAGAGGAGCTGATGAGTTGCGTGCCCGTGCCGCGGCGATTCAGGACTGGCTCATACATCATACCCCCAATGGCATCCCGGCCCTCCTGCATGAAGAGGTGCTTTCTGGTGTCAACACGTTGGGTTCCACCATCTATCCGCAACAGATAGGTCAGGCCTGTTCGTTCAATCCTGCATTGGCGGAGCTGAAGACGCAGCAGACGGCCACGGTGTTGCGCAAGCTGGGTGGTCAGTTGGCCCTGTCGCCTATGGTGGATGTGTGCCGGACGCCCTCCTTCAACCGGCTGGAGGAGTCGTACGGGGAGGACGGCTATCTGTCGGCGGTCATGGGTGTGGCTTTCGTACGCGGACTGCAGCAAGGCGACCTGAGGAAGGGAATTGGTGCGTGCTCCAAGCACTACCTGGGCTATGGAGGCGGAGGCGATGCCGAGGAGAAGGAGCTGATGGAGGAAATTCTGCTGCCGCACGAGGCGATGATCAGGTTGGCGGGTAGCAAATGTGTCATGCCGGGCTATCATGCTGTTCATGGTACGAAGTGCGTGGCGAATGCGGAGATTCTCCAGGATATCCTTCGGGACTATATCGGATTCGACGGTATGGTGGTAAGTGATTATACCGCCATCGACCAGTTGCCGGTGGAAGAAATGAAAAATGAGGGAATGAAAAATGAAAAATTAGGATTGGAAGATGGGGAATTCACGGAGGTGCTGAAGGCCGCGGCCGCCATCAACGGTGGTAACGATGTGGATTTTCCGTATGGCGAAAATTATAAGTACCTCCAGGAAGCGATGGATCTGGGACTGGTAGCGCCGCAAACGCTGGAGCGGGCGGTGAAGAATGTGCTGCGACATAAGTTCCGTGCGGGGCTTCTCGACAAGGATGCCTATTTGTATAGTACGGAGAAGCAGATAGTGCTGGATAGCCCGGAGGAACGGCAGACGGCCTATGATATCGCCACCCAGTCGGTGGTTCTGTTAGAGAACAACGGCGTTCTGCCGGTGGGAAATGACCAGCGAAACGGGGACGGTGAAGCATCAGGGGCGGCACATGAGAACTTGAATATACTGCTGACAGGACCCAATGCAAATTCCATCTGGGCTATGTGCGGCGACTATACCTATCCCGCCATGTCTTACTTCTGGAAGAAGTTGGAGACGATAGCCGATTCGGACAATCCGCACATCGTCACGTTGTTGGAGGGCATGAAGGAGCGGAAGCCTGCAGGAGTGAATATCCTTTATTCACGAGGATGCGACTGGACGGAGGAAATCGAGACGAAGTACGGCGAATTGGGTGACGAGCGTGCGTGGGAGTATGCTCTGCTGCATCGTAAGGTGAACGCTGGGGAGGAGGCCAATCGTGAAGAAGCGATGGCGATGGCGTCGCAGGCCGATGTCATTGTGGTAGCCGTGGGAGAGAATGTGATGTTGTGCGGTGAGAACCGCGACCGAACCAGCCTGCGTCTGCCCGGTAAACAGGAGCAGTTTGTCGAAGAGCTGATAGGGACGGGTAAGCCGGTGGTGCTCGTGATGTTCGGCGGTCGGGCTCAGGTGGTCTCTGGTCTCGCAGAACGGTGTGCTGCTGTCATTCAGGCCTGGTACCCTGGTGAGGAGGGCGGTAATGCGGTGGCCGATATCCTCTATGGTAAGGTGTCGCCGTCGGCAAAGCTGTCTATCAGCTATCCCAATACGGAGTTGGACGAACCCATTTGCTATAACCGTAGTGTGGAGAAAGATGCACGCATCCAGTGGCCGTTCGGCTACGGACTGAGCTATACTACTTTTGAATATAGCAACCTAAACGTGCTGAATGAAGCCCGGACGGAGGACGAGAGCATCAACCTTAGCTTTGAGGTGCGGAATACCGGCCAGGCGGCAGGTGACGAGGTGGCACAAATCTACCTCTCCCCCCAGAGCGAAGGTCTGCCCATCCGTCCTATCCAGTTGCAGGGCTTTGCGCGAGTATCACTGCAGCCAGGCGAGAGCAAGACGATACAGGTGAAGTTGTATGTGGAGCAATTTGGTTTCTACAGCAACGAGGGGCAGAGGCAATGGAATGTGGTGCCGGGACAGTATATAATTAAGGTGGGCAGCAGTTCCACTGAAATCAAGTTGCAGGAAACGGTGACCCTCAACGGTGCTCCCGTGCATAAACCCTTACGTGAGCATTATCTGAGCGAATGAGCGTAATGCCGCAACCTCCTGCGTCATTCTCCCCATGACTCGCGGTCGAGGTTGCGGTAGCCTACGGCTTCGGCGAGGTGGTGTGTCTGGATGTTTTCTGCTCCTTCGAGGTCTGCGATGGTACGAGCGAGGCGGAGGATGCGGTCGTAGGCGCGGGCGCTGAGTTTCAGGCGGTTGATGACCTCACGAAGCATGGACATATCCTGTGGGGCGGGAGTCGCATATTGCCGCATCAGGGCGGAGTTCATCTGGGCATTACAATGGATGCCGGGATGTTCGCGGTAGCGTTCTTCCTGAATACGGCGTGCGGCAATGACGCGCTCGCGGATGACGGAAGAAGGCTCGCCCGGTTGGGTGCGGCTGAGCTCGTCGAAACTCAGGGGAGCTATCTCGATTTGAATGTCGATGCGGTCGAGTAGGGGGCCGCTGATCTTGTTCAGGTATTTGTGGATTTGTCCGGGCGTACACTGACAATGCTTGGTGGGGTGGTTGTAGTAGCCGCAAGGACAAGGGTTCATCGAGGCGATGAACATGAAGTTGCAGGGGTATTCGATGCTGTACTTGGCTCGAGTGACGGTAATCTTGCGGTCTTCGAGCGGTTGGCGTAGCACTTCGAGGGCGGCACGCGGGAATTCCGGAAGCTCGTCGAGGAAGAGGACGCCGTTGTGGGCGAGGCTGATTTCTCCAGGCATCGGGTTAGCGCCGCCGCCAACAAGGGCGACTTGGGACACCGTATGATGGGGTGAGCGAAAAGGACGTTCGGTGATGAGGCCCGTGCCGCCCTTGAGCTGACCCGCGACACTATGTATCTGCGTGGTCTCCAGACTCTCGGAGAGCGTGAGAGGTGGGAGAATACTGGGCAGGCGACGTGCCATCATACTCTTGCCTGCTCCAGGAGGCCCTACCATGATGAGGTTATGGCCGCCAGCAGCCGCTATCTCGAAAGCGCGCTTGACGCTCTCCTGGCCTTTGACGTCCGCGAAGTCCAGCTCGTAGTCGTTCTGGTGCGCAAAGAATTCGGCGCGGGTGTCGATGATGGTGGGCTGAATGGTGTTTTCAATACCGTTCAGTAGTTCGATGACTTGTTGCAGATTCTTTGCACCATAGACTTTCAACCGGTTGACCACGGCCGCCTCGTGGACGTTCTGTTCTGGGACGATGAGCCCGTCGTAGCCGAGTTCTCTTGCCTTGATGGCGATGGGCAGTGCCCCACGTACGGGCTGGAGGGAACCGTCGAGGGAGAGTTCTCCGAGTACCATGTAGCGAGGTTCACTTCTGTTGGAAATGAAACCATTCGCCATCAGGATTCCGGTAGCAATGGGGAGGTCGAAGCCCGTGCCTTCCTTGCGAATATCGCCAGGAGCCAGATTCACGGTGACGTTCAGTGGTGGAATCTTGATACCACTGTTGGCGAGTGCGGAATTGATGCGGCTGTAGCTCTCCCTGACACTGTTGTCCGGCAATCCGACAATGACCATTCGCATCATCGTCATCTCCTTGGTGCCAGGAGCGATGTCCACTTCAATGGTGACGGGTATGGCGGTAATGCCGTCGACGGTGGCACTGTGAATCTTCGCAAGCATGGAAAGGAAGTTGAAAGGTTGAAAAATTGAAATATTGAAATATTGAAAGGTTGAAAGGGGGAAAGTTAACGAGTTGACGAGTAAACAAGTTAACAAGTTGACGAGTTTACAAGTTGACGAGTAGACAAGTTGACGAGTAGACAAGTAGACAAGTTTACAAGTTGACGAGTTAACGAGTAGACAAGTTGACGAGTCGAGGAAAGGATGAGGCGTAGAAAAAGAGGCCGCCTATTAGAAGGCGGCACTCTTTGGGGTACGTGGGAAGGGAATGACGTCGCGGATATTCTGCATACCTGTGACGAAGAGGATGAGTCGTTCGAAGCCGAGGCCGAAACCAGCGTGGGGGCAGCTACCCCATCGGCGGGTGTCGACATACCACCAGAGGTGTGTCTTGTCCATCTGGCGACGGTCAATCTCACCCATGAGCTTGTTGTAGTCCTCCTCACGGACACTTCCGCCAATGATTTCACCGATAGCGGGGAAGAGAACGTCGGTGCCCTGCATGGTAGGACCAGGAGCCACAGAGCCGCGGTAACCGACAGAGGCACCTTCGGGGTTGTTGGCGTCGACGGGTGTGTTCTGCTTCATATAGAACGACTTGAAGGCACGCGGATAGTCGGTCATGATGACGGGCTTTTTGAAGTGCTCCTCGACGAGGTAGCGCTCATGTTCGCTGGCGAGGTCATCACCCCAGTTGCAGGGGAATTCGAACTTGCGGCCGTTCTTGATGGCTTCCTGCAGGATGTTGATGCCCTCGGTGTAGGTCAGGCGGACGAAGGTCTCCTTGAGAACGCCCTGCAGGCGCTCGATGAGGGTCTTGTCAATCATCTTGTTCAGGAACTCGAGGTCGTCCTGACAATGGTCCAGCGCCCAGCGGACGCAGTACTTAATGAAATCTTCTTCGAGATCCATGAGCTCTTCCTGGTCCAGGAAGGCCACTTCGGGCTCAATCATCCAGAACTCAGCCAGGTGACGGGGCGTGTTGCTGTTTTCTGCGCGGAAGGTGGGTCCGAAGGTGTAGATGGCTCCGAGTGCGGTGGCTCCGAGTTCGCCTTCGAGCTGTCCGCTGACGGTGAGTGCCGTCTGCTCGCCGAAGAAGTCATCGTCGTAGCTGATCTGCCCGTTCTCGTCCTTTTGCAGGTCGTAGAGGTTCTTGGTCGTGACCTGGAACATATTTCCTGCGCCCTCGCAATCGGAGGCGGTGATGAGGGGTGTGTGGAAGTAGAAGAAGCCGTGGTCGTGGAAGTAGGTGTGGATGGCCATGGCCATGTTGTGGCGAATACGCATCACGGCGCCGAAGGTGTTGGTACGCAAGCGCATGTGGGCGTGCTGACGCATATATTCAAAGGTCTGTCCCTTCTTCTGCATGGGATAGTCCGCTCCACAGGTGCCCAGAACCTCGATCTTCGTGGCCTGAATCTCCACGGCCTGTCCGCTTCCTACGCTCTCCACGAGCTGTCCTTCGACACTGAGGCACGCACCGGTGGTGATGAGCTTCAGGAGTTCCTCGTCGAATTTTGTGGGGTCGGCCACCACCTGAATGTTACGGATGGTGCTGCCGTCGTTGAGGGCAATGAAGTCAACGTTCTTGGAGCCGCGGTGGGAGCGTACCCAACCTTTGGCACAGACCTCGCCCCCCGGTTGGGAGGCAAGGAGGTCGATTATCTTAGTTCTTTTCATTTTAATGGGGTTAATGGGGATAATGGGGTTTATGGGTCAAATGGGCCTTATGGGGTTAATGGGCCTTTTATGGACCTTACTCAAAGGCTCCCATGCGAAGCATGGTGACTTCCTGCTCGGTGAGAAAACGCCAGTCGCCGCGCTTGAGGTTCTTCTTGGTGAGACCTGCGAAATAGGTGCGGTCGAGCTTGGTGACCTTGTAGCCCAGGTGCTCGAAGATACGGCGTACGATGCGGTTGCGTCCGCTATGAATTTCGATGCCTATCTGCTTCTTGTCCGTCTCGGATGCATACTCGATAGCGTCGGCATGGATTTCGCCGTCGTCGAGCTGGATGCCTTCGGCTATCTGGCGCATGTCTGCTGCCGTCACGGCCTTGTCCGTGTGGACATGATAGACTTTCTTTTTGAGGAACTGGGGATGAGTGAGTTTGCTGGCCAGCTCTCCATCGTTCGTGAGCAGGAGCACACCCGTGGTGTTGCGGTCCAGTCGTCCAACGGGGTAGATGCGTTCAGGGCAAGCTCCCTTGACCAGTTCCATGACGGTCTTGCGGTTCTGGGGGTCATCGCTGGTGGTAACGTAATCTTTGGGTTTGTTGAGTAGGACATAGACTTTCTTCTCGATGTTCACGGTCTGGTCGTGGAACTTCACTTCGTCCGAGCGTTTGACCTTGGTACCGAGTTCCGTGACCACAACACCATTGACGCTGACGACACCTGCCTCGATGAAGGTGTCAGCCTCGCGGCGCGAGCACACTCCGGCGTTGGCCAGGTATTTGTTCAGGCGGATGGGTTCTTCGGGGTCGATGTGAGCCTCGGAGTATTCGATGCGTTTCTTGAAGCTATATTTTGGGTCATATCCGGGACGTTGCTGTCTGCGTGGGCCATATCCAGGACGTTGCTGGCCGTAGCCACCTCCTTGCTGGTAGCCGCGCGGTTGGTATCCACCACCTCTCTGCTGATAGCCACCTCTCTGCTGGAATCCTCCCTTGGGTTGGAATCCACCTCTGGGTTGGAAACCACCTCTGGGCTGGAATCCACCTCTGGGCTGGAATCCACCTTCCTGGGGCTGGAAGCCGCCATCTTGTGGCTGATAGCCTCCGTGTGGCTGGTAACCACCCCTCTGTTGGTATCCTCCTCTGGGCTGGTAACCTCCGCGTGGCTGGTATCCACCTTCGCGCTGCTGGTATCCACCGCGTGGCTGATATCCTCCTTCGCGTGGCTGGAAACCTCCGCGAGGCTGGTATCCACCGCGTGGCTGATAGCCCTGCGGACGTGCTGGACGTTCCTGTTGACCTTCTTCCATGGCATTACCATTGGCATCGTAGCGCGGACGGTAGGTGCGTCGTTCTCCCTCGGCATTGCTACCGTAGACGGGGCGCTGGATGCGTGGGCGTGGAGTGCGCCCTGTTCCATAGCTTTGATTCTGTTCTCTGTTTGTAGGGTTGAAACCTTCGCGGTGTTCGTTGTGACCCTCCTTGGCGTTGAATTGCTCACGCCACTGTTCGTCGTTGTTTTCCATAGACGTTTTTACAATAATAAATATAAATGAGTAAAATGGGGTGTTAGATAAAAACTTTTTGGGATAAGCTCCTTTTATTGGGAAAGCTCCTTTTATTGGGATAGGCTCCTTATTAATAAGAAAGCTCCTTAAATGCCCGTGTAGTTGCTGGGAGTTATCTGTCGGAGTTCAGCCTTGACTGCTTCGCTGACTTCCAGCCCCTCGATGAATTCTGCGATGCTTTGCGGATTGATGGCTGCTCCCGTTCGTGTGAGCTGCTTCAGGGCTTCGTAGGGGTTGGGATATCCCTCCCTGCGGAGTATGGTCTGTATGGCTTCTGCGACCACCGCCCAGTTCTGCACGAGGTCTTGGCTAATGGCTTCTTCGTTCAGCAGGAGCTTGCCCAAGCCCTTGAGGGTGCTTTGTATGGCGATGACCATGTGTCCGAGGGGTACTCCGACGTTGCGCAGTACGGTGCTGTCCGTGAGATCTCGCTGGAGTCGGCTTACAGGTAGCTTCTGAGCGAGATGGACGAAGATGGCATTGGCCATTCCGAGGTTACCTTCTGAGTTCTCGAAGTCGATGGGGTTTACTTTGTGAGGCATGGCGCTGGAGCCCACTTCTCCCGCCTTCACTTTCTGGCGGAAGTAGCCCATGGAGATGTATTGCCAGATGTCGCGGTCGAGGTCAATGATGATGGTCGAGATGCGACGGAGGGCATCGAAGAGTGCTCCGAGGCAATCGTAGTTGGATATCTGGGTCGTCCATTGCTCGCGTTCCAGTCCGAGGTGTTCGCTCACGAAGCGGTTGGCCTGGGCTCTCCAGTCGATATCGGGGTAAGCAACGTGGTGTGCGTTGAAGTTACCTGTGGCTCCGCCGAACTTGGCGGTCAGGGGACAAGCACGTAACAGGTCGAGTTGTCGGCGTAGGCGGTAGGCGAAGACCATGAATTCCTTGCCCAGACGAGTGGGGGAAGCCGGCTGACCGTGGGTCTTGGCCAGCATAGGTATTTCCATCCATTCCTCGGCGAAGGCTTCGAGCTGACTCAGCAACTTTTCGGCTAAGGGGAAGAAGATATCGTCCAGGGCTTCCTTGATGCTGAGTGGAGTAGCGGTGTTGTTGATGTCCTGCGAGGTGAGCCCGAAGTGGATGAATTCCTTATAAGAAGATAAGTTGGTGAGTGGGGACGTGGATGCGTTGGCGGCTTGTCGAGTTGACAACAGATCCAGTTGTTCCTTGATGAAGTACTCCACGGCCTTGACGTCGTGGTTGGTCACGCTCTCGATTTCCTTCACGCGCAGGGCGTCTTCCTGTGAGAAGTTCTCGTAGATGGCTCTAAGTTCTGGGAAAAGTTCCTTGGGGAAGTCCTTCAGTTGGGGCAAGGGCAGTTCGCAAAGGAACAAGAAGTATTCAATTTCGACCCTCACACGGTAGCGTATGAGAGCAAATTCAGAAAAATAACGGTCTAATGTTTCAGTCTTAGAACGATAGCGGCCATCAATGGGCGATATGGCCGTAAGTGCGTTTAGTTCCATAGCAAAAAAGCTTTGTTGTCTTCTTATGTTTCCTGTCTGAAATATGTTTCCTTTTGGGGACTTAGATAGTCTTTTTTGGGGGCTCAGATGGTCATTACCTGGCTTTTTCTCTCGAAAAGCGGCGCAAAATTAGTCTAAGGAGTGGATAAATCCAAATATTTTCGGCTTAAAATGATGTGTAAGTGCCTAAGAAATGTTGTTTTTTGTCCTAAGTAACCGTTAAACCCAAATCGGCCTAATGACCTTTGGGCTTAATGGTTACTAAATGGTATATCCTACTGTCTGGTGAGCGTAAACTTGAGATTGAATCCAAAGTCCTGCGTAATAGTGGGGTAGGAAGAGGTGGACAGTAGCGGTTCGTTGCGCTGGAGGTCATAGTAGAGTGAGAAGGTGACCCATCGGCTCATGGAGTAGTCCGCTGCAAAGCTGGCCTTGAGCACGTTGTTGCCGCTGGTGACTTCCGAGAGGTTGGTCTGTATGTTTCGCGTGATGGCGTCCTGGTTACGGATGGAGAAGTCGAATCTCAGGTTCAGGGCGTGTGCGAAGTTACTTCGGTTACTGCTTCGGTTATTGTTGTTGTTCCGGTTGTTGCGCTGGCCTGCATTGCCTGCATCCTCGTTGCCGTTTCCTTTCTGGTTGTTCTTGCTGTTCTTGGACGAAGCTTTCTGGCTTCTGCTCTTGCTGAAGAGGCTTCCAATCTTGAAGTCATCAATCTTGTAGCCCCATCCGAAGACGAGGTCTGCGGAGGATGCCTCATTGATTTGTGCGGAGGTCATCGAGAGGGTGAGCACACGTGTCTTGCGGTACTCTGCCTTCAAGGTCATGTTGTTCTGGAGGGTGACGTTCAGTCCTATGAGCGGCGTGAAGCCCTCGTTGATGCTGACGGTGGAGATGTCGTACATCGAGGAGGGAATGTAGGTGCCCGTGGTGGTGTTCTGGACGTAGCCGAGGTCGGAGCCATGCATGTACTCTACCCATGAAGAATAGGTATTGTAGGAGCCCACGCTATAGATGCTCTTGTAGGTGTGGTTGAGGGTGACGCTCTTCAGGTGGTCACGAATCCAGGGGAGGTTGGACAATCCCTTGTAGCTGAGGCTCCAGTTGGGTAGAATCTGAGTCAATGCGGGGAAGATGTCAAGTGGTGTGGAGGCGGCATTGCGTCCTGTGTAGGCCGCGAGGAATGCGGGTACCATCACGTCGGAACTGTACTTGTCCACGGTTCCGTTGGCGGGGTCGAAGTCTCCGCTATTGCCCACTCCTTTCGGGTATTGTGTACCCACGTAGCGTTGTTCCACTCGTTGCTGCATGATGTCCAGGTTACGCTGGAATTCATCGAAGGTCGTGCTGGAGTAGCCATTGCCTACGTTGCCTCGACTCTTGAAGGCGGTGGCGATGGAGATGGTGGTCATGTTGAAGGTTCCCGTCTGTGTGGTGGGGTTACCTGCGAACATGTACTGGATGCTCTTCGTGTTGTTCTTCGTCCGGCTTGCGTTGAGGTCAATCTTGAGGTCTGGAATGGGTTCCACGGTGGCCTTGATCTGTATGTCTTCCGTTCCGTTGGTGGTGGCGGCTTCGGAGAGGCTATCGCTATTCAGCAACCAGTGGTTCTCCTGAGCGCGGTCGATGTAACTATCTCCTACAAGTCCGAATGCGAAGTCCAGACCTGGTGACATCAGTCCTCCCATCTTGCGTTGTCCGAGCATGTCGCCCACATTGGGCATGAAGCCAGGCAGACCGAGGGCATAGGTGTTGCGGTAGCTGACGCTGACGTTGCGGAGCATCATCAGGAAACGTGCCCCAGCCTGAGCCCATTGGTACCACTTTTGGTCTTCGACTTTCGGTAGTGCCACGACATTCACTCGTAGCTTCATCTCCTTGAGGGCATCGTCGTTGGCGTCATTACCTGAGCCTCCCTTATTGTTCTTGCGTGCAACGTCCTTCTCGGCCTTTTCCTCGTTGGCCGCTATGCTATCCTTCTTGATCTGGGCGGTCAACTTATCGAGTTGTTTCCTGATTCGGTTCTCTTGCTTTGTCAACGCTTTCTTCTTGCCTTCGGAATCCTTGTCTTTGGAATCCTTGCCTTCGGAATCCTTGTCTTTAGAATCTGCGTCGGCAGACTTCTTGCCTTTGGACTTCACGCCTTTTGCCTCCTTGCCTTGGGAATCCACGTCGGTGGAATCCACGACGGCAGAAGCTACGTCGGTCGAATCCACGCTGGTGGAATCTACGATGATGGCGTCCAGAGCCGCGAGAGTCCTTCCGATGGAGTCTAAGAGTGCGGTCAGGGAGTCCGCTTCTGCTATAAGTTGCCGTTGGCGTTCCTTTTCCGCCTGTTGTCCTCTGTATTTCTTCAGTTCCTTTGGAGGCATGATGCGGATGGTGTTCTCGTCCACGCGCTTGTACTTGATTTCGTAGGTCTTGCCCTTCTCGTCCTTGGCGGTGACGCGTATGCGGTTGCTCTTCTGTCCGTGTTTCAGTTCCACGGCAGAGTCAGGATTCAGGGTCACTTCACCGGCGAATCCCTTGAATTCCTTTTCCTTCTGGGCACTCTTGCCCTTGGCGTTCGATTGTGGTCCAGCGTTGGGGTCTTGGAGTGCTTTCAGGGCGGTTGAGTCACCTGCTGCGGCTTTCTTCTCGGCCTCTGCACGCTTTCTGGCGGCTGCTTCCTCCTCTTTCTTCTTGGCTTCCTGTTCCTTCTTCTTCGCCTGGTCTTTCTTCTTGGCCTCGCTCTTGACGGTGGAGGCGGTGAAACGCTTGTTGGCATCGGCCAGGAAACCGGAGTGGTTGTACAGGGTCTCGAGGTTCAGGCGTCCGTTGATATTCACGGAGCGCTGGGTGTTGATTCTGTTCCCCAGGGTGCTTCCGTCCTCCATCTCTGCTCCTCGTTTCCAGGAGTAGGTAGCCTGGTAGGTTCCGTCGGCTTGAATCCAGTCGGTCAGGGGTAGTTTCTCGAAGGGCACCTTGTAGGATAGCTGGGCGTTCTGGTTGTAGTCCAAGGGCGTTCCGAATCCCTTGATGCTATGCAGGACGCTATCTTTCCATGCAGAGTAGCTATCGAAGTACAGGTCTTTGTTGACGGGTGTGTAGGGTTCTTCGATTTCGGCTTGTGTGCCGCTCTGGAAGGTGAAGTGCAGCGCACGGGTCAAGTCCCATCGGAGGTTGAACTCGCGGTTCCAGAGGAAGGAGGGTGTCCATCTGACGGGTATGGCCGTGGGTGACTCGAGGTTCTCCATGTCGCGCTCCTGAATCTCATAATAGGTACGGACGATGTCCGTGTTGAAGGAGAGGCTCTGGGGTGCGAAGCTGAAGTTCTGTGCTTTCAGCAGATCCAGCCACTTGGACTTGGACTTGATGTTCTTGAAAGGCTCCCACGCCTTCCAGTTGGGTGTCCAGTTGTAGTTCATGCCACCTCGCCAGGACTTCTCGTGCTCGTAGGCGGTGGTCTCTCCGCTGCTATAGGAGTGGCTATGGCTATAGTTGAAGGTGAAGTTCGCGGGGTCGTAGGGCATGGGGTGCTTCCGTGACTGGATATTCACCTTCACTCCAGATAGCGAGAGGTTCTTGGTCGTCTGCTTCTTGGTCGTGAGGTCGCTGATGCTATCGCGCTCGTGCTTGGAGGTGGTGGCGTCGAGTGCGTCGGAGAGCTCCATATCCGTGTCCAGCGGGTTGTACTTGGGGCTTACGGTTTCCTTGGCGTAGCTGTAGTAGAAGGGTACGTTGACCTTGGCCTTCGGGGGCAGGAGCTTTCCGAAATCCAGCTGGGTGGTGATGGTGTAGTCGAAGGTGTTGTCGTTGCTACGTTCGCTCACACTCTGCTCGATGCCTCCGAATCCTGCTTTCTCGTAGTGTCCCTGCAGGTTCACGCTTCCGAGGTCGGAGAGCTGGATGTTCAGGGCGGCTTGTGCGGCCCATCCTCCTTCGTTGGAGAACTCCTGTAATCGCATCTCGTTGGCCCACACTTCCACGCTCTTGACCGTCCGTCCGTTGTTGCGGATACCTATCATGATGGTCTTCACCTCTCCCAGGGTCGGATTACCCATCACGGTTATCTTATTGCTGGGTCGGTCATCATCGAACTTGCTGAACTCCTGGTTGTAGCTGGTGTTGCCGAGGCTCTTCTCGCGGTTGCGGTCGCGCTTGAGTTCCGTGAATTTTTCGAGTTCGATGTCAATCATGTTCTCGGCCGGCCAGACCTTGCGGCAATCGGCTCCGCTGTATTGGTCGTATCGTCCTTCGGGTGTCAGCTGGAGGGGTACTTCGTACTCGTAGAAGTTTGACTTATAGTCACTTCCCACGCGGAGGAATATGCTGGTCTCGCCATCGCGCAGGTCGGTGATGTCGTTGGCCAGGGCGTTGGCGTGGACGAAGAGCTGCAAGTGCTTGTATTGCCGCATGTCGTAGTTGCAGTTCTTGAATACGGCACGTGCGTCACCCGGGGAGAGGTTCTTGGCGATGAGCGAGAGTGCCTGTTCGTTCTCTTCCACGAGCTGGGTCTGTGCGGGGTCTGTGACTCGGCTGATTCCAGGGGGCAGGACGTAGTTCACGGGTAGCTTCTCGTTGTTCTCCTCGATGTTCACGGCACCTACTTCGAGGCTGGCGCTGACGGCCGGTGCCTTTCCGTTGTAGAGAGCCTGCTCATAGCTTCTCCAGTCGGCCTGCACGAGGTCGAGAGTAGCGAAACGCAGGATGATGGGTTTCTGGAATCCCGTCAGGTAGATACGGATGAATCGGATGCTGGTGAAGTCGGTGATGCCTCCTACGGCACGCTCGTATTCCTCCAGGGGGATTCGGAACTGGAACCAGCGTTCCACACGCTTCTCGCCATTGCGGAGGGTGGCGGTGACGCGACGTATGTCTGAGATGTAGTTGCGTCCGATGAGGGTGTCCTGCGGGTGGAGGCTGACGTGGTACTGGAAGTATTTCTCGTACTCGTTGAGGGTGTAGTCCTGATTGATGTCCTCCACGTCGGGCGTTGTCTTGTAGGCGGTCTCGTAGCTCTCGGGCGAGTTATTGGTGTCGGGGGAGTTGCCTTCGGGCAGGTTGATGCGTTTGTATCGTTCGAGGATGCTTACCTGGTCGCGGTCGAAGTCCGTTCCGCGGTAGTAGTGGTAGTCATCTCCTGCGGGGTCTGCGGCGATGCTATCATAGACGGCTGGCGATACCTTCCCCTGGATAGCGGCGAGGTAGTCCTTGTAGATTCCGAAGGTACGTTCCTGAGTGCTGTTGAGTCCGTTGAGACCGATGTCCTGACGTGCGCGCGCGCCTCCTTCATTATTAAAGGCGTAGGTCACGCTGGTGCTGGTGGGCACTCGTCCCCATACGGTTTCCTCGAAATATTGCTGGTTGTCGTCTATGGGTAGTCCGCTCTCGTAGAACTTCTTGCCGTCCTTGAGCACGTCCTCGGAAATCTCACCGAGGTTGAAGTAGAGCTCGCCTCCGTAGGAGGGGTCAGAGCCCGTGTAGAGGAATGGGTCGAGCAACCAGAACTCGATGTATTCGTAGTTCTGCGCCTCGAAGTCCGGGTTGTCCACCTTGCGCATCATGCCTCCCCAGTTCTCGGCGGGTCGTGTGAGTCGTCCCTGTGCGTCGAGGTCGGGGTTGAGGTTGTAGGCTCCTCGCTCCGTGGGGTAGTAGGCCAGGTTGAGCACGTTCAGGGAAGCGGCCTCGCTATAGCTGTTTTGTCGGCGGTTGGGGTAGAGGTCGCGCTCGTAGACTTCGCGTACGTAGCTGTCCGAGAGCTGGTTGAGGTCGCTCTTGATGTGTCCAGGCGTGAGTGAACTGCTCCGTCGGGTGAAAATGGGGTCGATGTAGTACCACGAGAGCAGGGCACGCTGGTACCCGCTCCGTACGTCGTTGGTCAGCTTGGAGCCTTCGATGGGCGTGGGGACGCTGGACATCATCCAGGCGGTGGGGGTGGAGATGCTCCATCGTGTCTTGGTGTTCTCGAAGTCATCCATGTAGGAGGCGGCTCCCTGTACCCGATGGTTCTGTCCGGCTATAAGTTGTGCGAAGTCGGCGCTGAAGGCTATCTGCGAGGGCACGGTGAAGTTCAGCAACGGTATGGCGTTGAGGGCGTTGGTGAGCCATTGGCTCTCCTTCTTCCAGTCCATGTGCAATCCCCAGAGGGTGTTCTTCAGGGGTTCTGCGCCCATCGTGACCTTGGTGGTCAGGGGTTGCTCGTTGAGGAACTGGAGGGTACCTCCGATGACGAAGTTCTTGGAGAACTCGTAGTCCCAGTTGACTCCGAGGAAGGTCTTGCGCTGCATGCCGTAGGTGTCATCGGACTCCACGTGGGCGTCTATCTTGGTGCCGGCGTCGATGATGCTCTGGTTGAGGATGGTGACCATGCCCATGGAGTAGTCCACGCGGTAGTCCACGTTCTCGGTGAGGGTGACACCTCCGGCGGTGACCACGACGCTTCCAGGTGTGATGTTAGTGGCTCCGAGGTCTATCTCTGCCCCGTTGGTGCCCTTGTATCGTCCTGCCAGCTGGAACTTGTTCTGTTCGGCAATCTGCTTGGCGATGGTCTTGGTGCTGTCGTAGAGGGCGTCGAAGCAGTACTTGTCGGCCAGCGCATCGTCACCTATCCATTGGCGCAGGTGGTCGCCGAAGGGTTCAGCCACGGGGAAAAAGATGCGCCCCTTGGAGATGGTGTAGCCCTCCACGTAGTCAAATTGTCCGTCGGAGTTCGAGCGGTTGTTGTTGTCCAGGCGGTCGAGGTTCACGGCACGAAGCAGGGGGATGGATTTCAGCTTGCTCTCAGGCAAGTAGGTCTGATAGACGCCGGCGGTGTCGTTCTGGTACTTGACGTCGAGGCGGAACTTCTCGCGCTGGGTGGACGTTGCTCCGAGGGCATAGACGTTCTTCATCATCAGGGGCCAGTTGCCCATGCGCGGGGAGCTGGTGGTGGACTTGATGGCCTTGACGAAGAGGCACTGGGTGTTGTCCGTGAGGTCAGAGGCGAACTCACCGACCTGATAGGTCTGTCCGTTGAGGGTGTATTCGAAAGCTGCCGCCAGCACCTCGTCGGGTTGCAGCTGGAAGTTCAGGGTGACATATCCCAGGGCATAGTTCAAGGTGTACTCGGAGCTGGAGAGCAGACGTGCGCTCTGTAGCTTCTCGTAGTCCTTGCCGCCGTTGAAGGTGGGGTCGATGCCGTCCAGCTCGTTGGTAACCAGACTGATGTCGCGTGCATCGGGGTGGTTCTGTATGATTTTGTCGTAGAGGTCATTGGCTCTGTTGTAGGGGAAGGCGGCTGTTCCGGTGGTCTTCCAGAGGCGGTTGGTGATGTGGTTGGTCTCGCCCAAGTCGGTGAAGGCGATGATGTTGCGGTTGTTCTGTACGGATGCGTTCTTGTTGGTCACCCATAGCTCCACGCGCTTGAGGGTGACGCCGCTGGCGATGGTGGGCAACGTCTTCATCCATCGGTCGTAGTTGTCGCGGAAATAGTGTGCGAGCCAGAAGTGGCGGTTCTCCTCGTAGTCCACGGCGGAAATCTCGAAGTTGGTGGTCTGCGAGCCGCCCTTGCTGCTGACGCTCTTGGAGGCGGATTTCTTCTGGCTGACCACGGTCTGTAGCTTGAGTTTTCCGAACTGCAGGTCTGTGCGAAGACCGAAGAGGCTACTCACGCCGTGGATGAGGGTGGAGTTGGAGGGCATGCTGACGTTACCTGCCTCCACGAGCTTGATGATTTCGTCCTCCTTGCCGTCGTATTTGAGTTTCAGTTGCTGGGCATCGTAGTCAAAGGTTGCTTCGGTGTTGTAGTTGATGTTCATGTTGATTTTGTCACCGACCTTACCATTGACGCTGAGGTTGATTTTCATGTCGAAGTCGAAGCTGAACGTCTTCCTCCTGTTGGCGGCAAGGGAGGGGTTCTTGACGTTCTTGTGCGTGCCTCCGAGCTTCACCTGTGCGTCGCCCTGTGTCTTGATTTGTACGCCTCCGGGGCCGAAAATCTTCTCGGCGGGTCCGAGGTCGAACTTCATGTCCGTGAAGTCGAACTTACTCTTCTTGCCACTGGTCTCGTAGGACTCGCGGTTCTTCTGGCGGTAGAACTGCTGCATGGAGCGTTGCAGGCTCCATTGCTGGTACTCGTTGGGGGACATGAGGATAGGGGTATTGAGCCATCCTCCTGTTCCCAGCTTGCCCGTTCCTAACTTCATGCCGACGCGGTAGTCACCCGTCAGGGAGTCCATCTCTTCGACCTGCTGGAGGTTGTCTGGCCTCCGTATGCTCACCGCCGCCGTATCCAAGTCCTCAATGGTCTCTGGGATGGTCTTCTGGGGGGTGGTGCGGAGAGAATCAAGACCCCGGGAAGACTCTCCCCCCGCCCTCCCTGTTAGGGAGGGAGCGGTTACATTTGCAGATAGGAGACCCCCTCCCCGCTCCACAGGAAGACCACCTCCCCGCTCCACAGGAAGACCCCCTCCCCGCTCCACAGGAAGACCCCCTCCCCGCTCCCCCTCAAGGGGGAGAGTGGTTACATTTGCAGACAGGAGACCCCCTCCCCGCTCCCCCTCAAGGGGGAGAGTGGTCACTTTTGCAGATAGGAGACCCCCTCCCCGCTCCCCCTCAAGGGGGAGAGTGGATACATTTGCAGACAGAACAAGGTTGCTGGTCACCATTAATATGGCAATCAGCAATCCAAACCTATATGCAAAATATCTCTTCAAAGCGTTTATTCTCTATTCTTGATTAAAAATCCCCCCGCTCTTGTTTGGTGACCACTCCCTCCCTCTGAGGGAGGGTGAGGGGTGGGTCTACAGCATCTTCAGCGCCAACTTAATCACCCTCTCCACCGTTGCATCAGGCTCTGCCCTGAGTATTGCGAGGGCGGCTTTCTGGGATGGGGCGGGGGAGAAGCCGAGGGCGGTGAGGGCGGCTACGGCCTCGTCGAGCACTTCCTTGTTGGCGGGTGTGGAGGCTTGCTGACCAGATGCAGCAGAGGAGAAGGCGACGTCGGATCCGAGGGCGACGATTTTGTCCTTCAACTCCACGATGATGCGCTGAGCCGTCTTGCCTCCGACGCCCTTGGCGGACTTCAACAGACGTTCGTCGGAACGGGAGATGGCGTCGCAGAGCTCAGCAGGGGTCATGGAGGAGAGTATCACACGAGCGCTGGCGGGTCCCACGCCGCTGACGGTGGTCAACAAGAGGAAGAGGGCGCGCTCCAGCTTCGTGGAAAAACCCCACAACTGGTAGGCGTCCTCGCGGATGGACTCATAGACGAAGAGCTTCACGTCGCCGTGCAGACCTTGGATGGCGGTGTAGGTGTTCAGGCTGATACTCAGGCCATAGCCCACGCCATTGGCTTCGAGTACCACGTCCGTGGGATTGATGTCGGCAATGACGCCGCGGATATATTCTATCATAGGTTTTTGTGCGCGTTGTGCATAGTAATAACGCGCGGAGGGGTGCTTTTATTGTTCTGGGGGGAAAATAATGGGGTGATGGGGTTAATGGGGAGGTGGGGAGAGATGGGGATTAATGGGGGTTAATGGGGTTAATGGGTCTTATGGGCTTTGTGGGTCTAATGGACTTTTTGGGCTTTGTGGAAATTATTTTATTCAAGTTTCGGGAACTCTTGATGCACGTGTGTAGATATGGCCTGAAAGGCCAAAAAAGCCAACAGCCCAGGGCATCGCCCTGGGTATTGTGTGGCGTAATGGAAACTTCGCCCTGTAAGGGCAAAAGCGCTGACACCAGAAAGCTTTTGCCCTTTCAGGGCGCATATACCGCTGCATTTATCCCCAGGGCGATGCCCTGGGCTAAGTGCTTGATGGCCTTTCAGGCCACTTATATACTGCTGTAGCATAACTTCCGAAACATTAATCAGGTAATAGGTAATCCATGTAGTTCTCTGGCGTTACAATGGCCGTTGAAGCAACAGGATACGCCGCAAGGAAGGATTTCGGAATGTTGGTGTCTGACTTCTTGGGGCTCCACTTCATCTCAAAGACATTAAAAACCCCATCGGCCTCTTCTATGTAGTCTATCTCCTGCTGGCTCTTTGTCCGCCAGAAATAGATATTGCAATAGTGATGTCGATAATGATTAAACTTCAATCGTTCGGAAATGAAGAAATTCTCCCATAACGCCCCCATATCATTACGCATATCGGCAGGGGCGAACTGCTGAATGACGGCATTGCGGATACCATTGTCGTAGAAATAGATTTTTTTCGCCTTTTTCAGTTCGTTGCGGAGATTACGGCTTAAACCGTTCAAGCGGAAGATCACGAAACATTTCTCTAATAGTTCAATATACCTTTCCACCGTCTTGCTGTCACTTCCTATTGTCTGGGCTATCTCATTGTATGATACTTCTGAACCGACTTGGAAAGATAAGGCACGCAGCAACTTGTCCAACATGTCTGGTTTCCGCAGATTGTCTGCTGCCAAAATGTCTTTATACAAATAGCTGTCCGCAAGCATCTGCAAGAGCTCTCTCGGACTACTCCCTTGATTGAGCACATCAGGATAAGAACCATAAATAAGCCTTGACTCCAATTGCTTGCTGACTTCCAAATAGCCGTCCGTCTGGTAAATCTCAGCTGTGGAAATGGGAAACATCTGATATTCATATTTCCTTCCTGTAAGAGGCTCATTCAGTCGATTGCGTAGCTCAAAAGCAGACGATCCCGTGGCTATAACCTGCACATCCGGCATATTATCTACAATAAGCTTGAGAGTAATACCTATATTATCTACTTTCTGAGCCTCATCAATAACAACCAATTTACTTACGCCAACCAGCAGTTGCAACTCTTTTAGATTACGGTTGGTAAGGATAGAAACCGTCTGAGGCTCGTCACAGTTCAGATAAAGCGTCTTTTCCTTTTGTTCTTGAAGGATGTTTTGAAGTAAGGTGGTCTTGCCGACCTGCCGGGCTCCAAGCAGGATGATGGCTTTCTGCTTGAAACACCTGTCAAGGATTTCCTGTTGTAATGCTCTCTTAAACATAACGACCCTTTTGTTTTGGCCGCAAAGATAGCTATTTTTCTCAAGACATGCAAACTTTTTGGATTATAATCCGAAAAAGTCAATGATTTTTTGGATTACGTTCCAAAAACTCACCTTTCCATGTCAGTTTGAAGATGAATCCTTATCGCCAATTTCTTTCAAACATGGCAACTTCTCATAACAAGTACACAAAGACACAGAGGTATCATATATTTTTCTTTTTTAATTTTTTCTTTGTCATCCTTACATTTTTCATTTTTCATTCTTTCATTATTCATTTATATGATACCTCTGTGTCCTAAAGTTGATGCCTATTCGCCCTTCTGGCTCAGCACCTCGTAGATCTGTGCTTCGATTTTTTCAGCCAGCTCAGGGTTGTCGAGCAGTACTTTCTTCACAGCATCTCGTCCTTGTCCTATTTTGCTGTCGTTGTAGCTAAACCACGACCCGGACTTCTTGATGATGTCGTATTCCACTCCGAGGTCCACGAGTTCACCTGTCCGTGAGATGCCCTCGCCGAATGCGATTTCAAATTCTGCCTTGCGGAAGGGGGGGGCGACCTTGTTCTTGACGACCTTCACGCGGACTTGGTTACCCAGAATCTCATCGCCGTCCTTGACGTTTCCAATCTTGCGGATGTCCAGTCGCACACTGGCATAGAACTTCAGGGCATTGCCGCCAGTCGTCGTCTCGGGATTTCCGAACATGACACCGATTTTCTCGCGCAGCTGGTTGATGAAGATGCAGCAGGTCTTGGTACGTGAGATGGTGGCGGTGAGCTTGCGCAGAGCCTGACTCATGAGACGTGCCTGCAGGCCTACCTTATTGTCGCCCATATCGCCTTCAATTTCAGCCTTGGGGGTGAGTGCCGCCACAGAGTCGATGACCACGAGGTCCACGGCAGCAGAGCTGATGAGCTGGTCTGCGATGGCCAGTGCCTGCTCTCCGTTGTCAGGCTGTGAGATCCAGAGTTCATCGAGGTTGACGCCGAGCTTGCGAGCGTAGACGGGATCAAAGGCATGTTCTGCATCGATGAACGCTGCGATACCTCCTGCTTTCTGGGCCTCAGCGATGGCGTGAATGGTGAGGGTGGTCTTTCCGGAGGACTCGGGGCCGTAAATCTCGATGATACGACCGCGGGGATAGCCTCCGACACCCAGTGCATGGTTCAGGGCGATGCTGCCGGTGGGTATGACGTCGATTTTCTCGGTGACCTGGCCACCGAGTCGCATGATGCTTCCCTTACCAAAGTCTTTCTCTATCTTGGCCGTGGCCATTTGCAGGGCTTGCAGACGTGCTGCGCGCTCGTCTACGGGTTGTTCTTCTTTCTTTGCCATATTAGTTTACAAAATAATAATTTAGTTTCGGTTATTCTTCAAGTGTGAAGCGGCAGAGCCGGGCGGACAAAAACCTTAAAAACCCCTCTTCCGATGTTTTAGCTCTTCGAGCTTCTGTGCCGCTGTCATGGCTTTATGCCTGTGAGCAAGCTCCCGCACAAGTCACGACATCATCACACATTGCTACGCAACGTTAAACATCTTCAGAGGCAAAAACACCGCCCTTCGGGCTGAAAAACCGATTCCTTACAATGCGCAGCCTTTTTTCAGTGGAGCGTAGCGTAACGGTGTTTTTGCCACCATGATGGCTGTGTTTTGGAACAAAACCGTACTGGGCTTCTGGATTGCGCAAGAGCTTGCTCTTAGGCGTAAGGCCAGAAGAACAGGACGATTGGCCGAAGGCCAAAGCCATCATGAGTGGTGTTTTTACTGTTTTTTTCTTCATTATATCAACTTCCGAAAGTTGAATAGTTACTTATGAGTTTACAGTTCCAGGTCTATGTCGTGGAGTTCATGCCAAGGTAGTCCCTGCGTATTGAGTTGCTCCATGAAGGGGTCCGGGTCGAATTCCTCGACATTGTGTACACCCGGTTTCACCCATTTCCCCGTGAGGAACATCATGGCGCCAATCATGGCGGGAACACCGGTGGTGTAGCTGACACCCTGCATGCCTGTCTCCTCGTAGGCGGCACGGTGGGAGCAGTTGTTATAGACGTAGTAGGTATGCTCCTGCCCATCGTTTCCGATGCCACGGATGCGGCAACCGATGGAGGTCTGTCCCTCGTAGTTCTCTCCGAGGTCCTGAGGGTTGGGCAGCACGGCCTTGAGGAATTGCAGGGGAACAATCTTCACCTTGGCAGTCCCGCTACCGTCGGCCAGAGGAGCCTCGTATTCAATCTCATCGATGCGGCTCATGCCTATATTCTGAATGACTTCGAGGTGTTTCAGATACTGTTGGCCGAAAGTCATCCAGAAGCGAGCGCGACGAATGGTGGGATAATTGATGACCAGCGACTCTATCTCCTCGTGGTGCAGGAGATAGCTATCTCGCGGACCTATCTCGGGATAAGTCAAGTCCTTATGAATCTCCAGGGGTTCGGTCTCCACCCACTTCCCATCTTCCCAGTAGAGGCCCTTCTGGGTAATCTCGCGGATATTGATTTCCGGGTTGAAGTTGGTGGCGAATGCCTTGTGGTGGTCACCGGCGTTGCAGTCCACAATGTCCAAGTACTGAATTTCCCGGAAGTGGTGCTTGGCAGCGTATGCGGTATAGATAGAGGTGACACCCGGGTCAAAGCCGCATCCGAGGATGGCGGTGAGTCCGGCCTGCTCGAAGCGCTCGCGGTAGGCCCACTGCCAGGAATATTCGAAGTGTGCTTCGTCCTTGGGCTCGTAGTTCGCCGTGTCGAGGTAATTACAACCTGTCTGCAGACAAGCCTCCATGATGGTGAGGTCCTGGTAGGGCAGCGCGAGGTTGACAACGATATCCGGCTTGTAGGCTGCAAGGAGCTCCACGAGTTCCGGTACATTGTCGGCATCCACCCGTGCGGTCTTAATGCCCTTGTAGCCAGTAGCTTTCTCTACGGCAGCAGCCAGACGCTCGCACTTGGACAGGGTGCGCGAGGCTATCATGATTTCTGTGAACACATCGGGGTTCTGTGCCACCTTGTGTGCGGCAACCGTGGCAACGCCTCCGGCTCCAATAATCAGTACTTTTCCCATTCAATTATTTAAATTAAGTTTCGATTGTTCTTCAAGTGAAGCGGCAGAGCCGAGCGGACAAAAACCTTAAAAACACCTCTTTCGATGTTTTAGCTCTTCGAGCTTCTGTGCCGTTCTCATGGCTTTGTGCCTGTGAGCAAGCTCCCGCACCAGCCACGACATCATCACACATTGCTATGCAACGTTAAACATCTTCAGAGGCAAAAACACCGCCCTTCGGGCTGAAAAACCGATTCCTTACAATGCGCAGCCTTTTTTCAGTGGAGCGTAGCGTAACGGTGTTTTTGCCACCATGATGGCTGTGTTCTTGAAGGGTCAAGCGTCGCAGAGCGCCGAGCGTTGGCACAAAACCGTACTGGGCTTCTGGATTACGCAAGAGCTTGCTCTTTGGCGTAAGGCCAGAAGAACTGGACGATTGGCCGAAGGCCAAAGCCATCATGAGTGGTGTTTTTACTGTTTTTTTCTCCATTATATCAACTACCGAAAGTCGGATTATTTTATTTAAGGTACGCGCGTTACGCGCGCGTAGGTCGATTTCGGGTGCGAAGATAGTGAAAAAGGCGTGACGTTCCAAGGAAATGGGGAAAAAAAACAAGAGGCTCGTATGTTTTTGTCGTTTTTTAGCCCTAAACTGATTCTCATGCCGAGGTTCCAGGAGCCGACTTTACGCCCAAAAAACATGCTAAATAACATGGTTTTATTGATAGCAGTCAACAAAAAGGCCGTTTTTTATGTTTTATGGCATAGTTTTAGTGCATATTCCAGATAAAGTGCGTACCTTTGCAGCGTCAAAAGGATAACACAAGGCCAAGCGTGGCCACATTAATCAACAATTTAATAGGATAACACAACTAAAAAACTGAGAAAGGAAACAATCATGACAGTAACAACATCTATTGCCTTCGCAATTGTAGCAATTGCCGCAATCATCAGTAATGCATCTGTTTTCAGCAGTCGTCTGAGCTGATAGACACAAACATCAAGCAGTCCGCAAGTGACTGAATTTTAGAAAAAGCAAAAATTATTTATTAACTAATTTATAACTCGAACCCGCACGGAAGTGATTCCGAGCGGGTTCTTCGTTTGAGGTGAACACACCTTTAGATTATCTCCCGAACCGAAATGGTTGGGGTAATGTGAGGATTATTAATTACTCCAGTCGTCGTCCCAGACGTTGTAGCGGGAACTGTTTACCTTGACGTCCTGTTGGTACTCGCTCATGTTTGAAGAGTCAATCGATTCATAATCATTAAGCGAGAGAGCCATCATTTTTTTTGCGTGCAACTCTACACAGAGAATTGCAGGCGCTGTATACTTCTTTTTCATAATTACTTGATAATCTTTTTACCGTTAATAATATTAATTCCCTTCTGAGGTTTTTGGATACGCTGACCAGCGAGGTTATAGATGACACCTTGTTCTGTCTCACCACCAAAGATTTCTTCGATTGCAGTAGTCATGCCATCTTCATCGAAGTAGAAGGCCTTGACGCCACCAGAAGGAACAGTCAGATAACACTTGTTGATAGCGCATTTCACGCCAGAACCTGATACTTGATAGAATGCCTGAACACCCGTGCTCTTATTCGTAGCAAGCATATAAGAACCACTGGGGATATCGGTGTCTGAATTCAGTACGCCCGTCAGCCAACCAGAAGTATGAGTTGCAGTACTTCCCCTATCCCAACCGATTATAGTATATTTGCTTCCTGCTTCAGCATGGATGATATAAGGAACATTTTCGCTATAATTACCGGCAACAGGTGTAAGCGTCAAAACACCATTTTCCTGTGCACTGCAAGAATAGATGTCCAGACCAGTAATGCGTTTGCAAGGACAAGGTAGAATCATCGTTCCATATTCCTTGTTCATGGTAAACTGAATATTAGCAAGGGCTCCATGAGCAGCTACCTGATCGAGATAGTTCTGTATCTTCTTGCCATTATCACTATCGATGAATGTCAGCTTGGCAGCATCGTTATCATCAACATTCTGCGCAGCATCAATGGCAGCATTGATTTGGGTTGGGGATGCGAACTCGGTAGGACCCATCACAGTAGAACCTTCAAGAATGTCAAACTTCGTTGCTGCCTTGAGAGCAGCAAATTGCTCAGACACATTTCCTATAGCCACAAAGGTAGAACCACCGTCGGCACCACCCATCCAATATGACACATTAGTAGAACCTGCACGGCCATTCAGTTTATAGCCATCATTGTTACCAAGGAAGAAACCATTCGTAAAATAGGTGCTAGTGCTTAGATACCACACTTGTTTGTCTCCGGAAGAAGCAAGTGTAACAGAGGTATTACCGCCGCCGCCTGTAGTTCCGTCATTTACATCTGGTGTGGAAGAGGTCAGCCATACAGTATTACCTGCCCCCTTGTTATAGATCTTGATACCCTCATAAGGATTACCCACAAATGCCCAACTTGCATTGTTGACATCTGATAGGGTGGTGGTACGCTGCACATTGGGACTGTTTTCACTGTTATATACTATATAATTTGCATCGTTGAGCTTCAAAAAACGCCATTCACTGATGCTTGCATAGTCATTGTATACATCAAAACCATAGCCGGGAGCGTAAGTATAGGTGACAGTGATGACATTATTTGACTCGCTAACTGTCGTTGGCGAGTAGGTGTATGTGCAACCATCTTTTCTGAGAGCCGAGGGCAAGTGATTGGCAGCGTCATCGCCAGTATCACCAGCCGCTACTTCAATGTTGGCTGTTGCTACCTGAGTGCCTGCATAGTTATTTACGTTATACGCAACTGTAAAGGTGGATGGAACATCAAAGGGTAAAAGGAAGGATTGGCTTAGTCCATTCATTCTGCCATTATTACAATAAAAACCAGCGGTGTTATCTTTTCCACACCATATTTTCCACTCGTTACCAGCATAGTTAAGAACTGTTGCCGTACTTACGTTTGTATTAGTCTCAGCAACCACAGAGACAAAATGATTGTTATTTGTTGTCGAATAATAACGATACAATTCAAATGTCAAGCCTTCATCATCAAAGGAGAAGTCATTAGTTGTAGCATTATTAGTGGTGGGTTCTGATGCTTTAAGGTATTGCTCAGCACCTTTATTATAGATTTTATATCCATATGGATTTCCAATTAGCGCCCACTGATATCCATCGGTTGTGGATAAATCCGTTGCGTCATATTTCAATGTGGATCCATTGTAATATACATAATGAGTATTGTCCGCTAATTTAAATTCTTTCCACTTATTATTGGTGTTTGCATCCTCTACAGAAGTCGCAAAAACAAAAGGTGCCTCTGACAAGGTACATTTTGCATATACGGTGGTGTTTCCTGCCGCTAATGTCGTTATTTCGGATTCACAGGCCTCGTCGCTATAATATTTATATGTACAATAACCTCGGGTGTCTAAAGCTGGCAAAAGAGGCTTTGTACCAACACATGTAGAAACGGCAGATGTAGTATGTACAGTAGCGTTATTGTATCGAACTTTATATGTAACCGACAATGGAGTTCCTTCCACAAGGTCTACAGTTAATGTGTTAAACCAAATTTCCTTGTTTGCTGTATTTGAAGTTATTGTTATTGCCTCTGTTGTGGAGCATAGTCCTGAAACAGTAATACCGCCATATGTCAATGCACTCAAATCCTGAGTTGTTCCATCGGAGCCTTTTATGGAAAAGGTCACACCACCATTGCCACCTTTTCCTCTAATAGTATAGCCTGCAATAGTATAGCCTGCGGGTGCATTAATAGATATTTGGGCTGTTTTGACTGGGCTAGAAGAAACAACGAAACACTTTCCATAATCGGCATTATTGCTACTGCCTTCTTTCATCAGGTATCCATCCGAGGTGATGGTTAATCCCGAAAGGGCATTGGACGAATACGAGGAATAATAGCCGCTTCCAGAAAGTGAGAACGTGCCTAAAGAACTAGGCAAGTCTGATCCGTTTACAACTGTGTACGTTGTTGCCCACGCCCCACTAACACCCAGTGTCAGCAGAGCCGTAATTAAAAGTAGTAGTTTTCTCATTTTCATTTGTTGTTTAGTTTGTTAGGTTATAATTTAGTTAGTTCTTTTCTTCAAATCAATTGGTCGGTCGGCACTAACCTTTGCCCGAGGGCAGTCCAGAGGTATGGACACAGAAAAAGCGCAGACCTGCCATATTCTCGGTCAGGCCTACCACAGCCTCTATACATTTATGGAGAAGTCTACGCTAGCGTAGCTTCAACAATGTATAGATATTGCTCGTTATATTCTCTTTTCGAGGTGGTAGTTCGACCGAGAAATTGAGCAAATAAGGTGCAATTTTGGCGTAATTGCGGTGCAAATATAGGCAAAAAGTTTTGAGATTGTCTCATTTCTCCCACTTTTTTTTCAATCCACCCCCGCTTTTCTGCATTTTAACAGATTCAGGCCCCAGAAACATGGTCTGCGGGTCATCAATGAACGTAAATCATCCATAATTCTCAACTAAAATCCATTGAAGTATCGTTTTTAAGAAAAAAAAAAGATCTCATTCCCCTTGTAACAGCCTCCGGTTTGCGCTTGATTTTTCAACGCAGAATCGCAAAGCCGCAGAGGTTCTGCAAGTGAAGAGGACACAGAAATGCATAGCTGTTGACGCTGTCGCGTGAGGACGCAGGAGGTGAATGAACGGCGTAAGCGCCAGGGTTCATTCGATGCAGAATACGCGGAGGGCTGGCGCTGAATTAGTTTAGAGTTTAGTGTGTAGAGTTCTTGAAGGGTCAAGCGTCGCG